>JAJRUM010000076.1 GCA_024277815.1 Gammaproteobacteria bacterium | reverse complement strand
GGACGAATATGCCGAGCATGATCCTGAAAATTAGCAAATTTGTTCCCTCCCACCAATATCTGCACTGGACACACACCCACCCATCGGCTTATAAACCGCTGTCTTTGCGCATCAATCAGCGCAGATTATAACCTGCCCGGATAGCTCAGTTGGTAGAGCAGCGGACTGAAAATCCGCGTGTCGGTGGTTCGATTCCACCTCTGGCCACCATTATCTTCAGTTACTTACAACCAATCTCAACTTTCCAGCACTTACTGATTGTGTACTTTTTGTGTACTTTTGATGGCCTTTTGCCTGCTCAATCCGTCTGGAAGCACGCTTTAAATGCTCTCCACCCAGATGCGCGTAACGCAAAACCATCTCCATGCAAGACCAGCCACCCAGCTCCATTAACTCTTGCAAACCGGTGCCAGCCTGGACATGCCACGATGCCCACGTATGCCTCAGATCGTGCCAGCGGAAGTTGTATATTCCCGCCCGCTTACAAGCCGCATACCAGGCCTTGGTGGTGGTGCGTGCCACGGGTTTACCGTTATAGGTAAACACATAATCAGGGTGGGTTCCTTGAACCCTTTGCAAGACGATGAGTGCATCGTTATTCAAAGGCACCACAATCGCCCGGCCAGACTTGGACTCATCCGCATGAATCCAGGCCACTCCACGCTCCATATCCAGTTGATCCCACCTGAGGAAAGTTGCGTTCCTTTGCCGAAGCCCTGTCGCCAAACTAAATGCTGCAAGGTCAGCAAGGTGCTTTGGCAGCTCCGCCAAGAGCCGTGCCGCTTCCTCACGTTTGATCCATCTCACACGTTTTTTGGGTTCAGGGTACATTTTGACCTTGGGAATATGATCAAGCCATTCCCATTCATCCCGCGCCATCCGTAAAATTGCCCGGATCAGTGCGAGATAGCGATTTGAAGTCGAGGGTGAGGCTTCTGCTTTTTTGGTTTCACCAATCTTTGAAACAAGTTCCCGATCAATTTCATCCAGGTACTTATCCCCTAAAAACTGGTCTATCCATTTCAGCTTGGCTTTGTCCTCGTTCAACTTCGCCTTGTGGTCTTTTTCCCTGACCCACTGCACCGTAGCCTCCTGCCAGGTGCGTCTCGGTTTCTCTCCGAGCTTGTGGACTCGCCACAATTCGACCTTTAAGTGGTCGTGGTACTCCTGGGCAGTAACTTTGTCCTTAACCCCAGTAGATCGGCGTATTCTCTCGCCACTGGGAGTCGTGACAAAGACCCACCAGGTTTCACCGCGTTTGTATAGTGACATAGTGATTTCTCCTCACTTGAGCCACTTAACGATGTTTGCCGGTGACCAGCATAAAGCGAACGGATATAGGTCACAAGATCGTCTTCCAGAAAGACCCACTTTTTGGCTGGTTTTGCCGCTGGAACCACTCCTGCTTTGACCTTGCCTCGCAGTGTCGAGGGTGACATTTGCAGGAATGAGGCCGCCTGATTGAGGGAGAGCGACTTCATGATTCATAACCGCCCCTTGGCCTTGCGGTAGTCTTCAGCAGTATCGACAGGATCAGAGCCAAACTTTGTATGATATTTGCGGGCTTTAAGAGCTGCATGCCTTCGACAAAACGCTTCAATATCCTCACCAGTGAATACTGAATTCCCCAAATGAAAATCTTTGGCTGCCTGAAAGTATGATGGATAGGCGTCCTTAAACGTTTCAATATTCTCGATAGCCATATGCGATGTAATGCCAGCCAAACCGTTGATAAAACGCTGCCTCTCTCCTGGAATACCAGTAGAACGACCACGCTTTAAAAGCTCCTGGTTGCCAGACCCCAGCTCCACAGTGTGCAATAACGTCCATAGCGGGTGGTTAGGCCACCGCGACTTGGTTTTGTCCTCACCAGGTAAAACCAACCGTAACCAATTTTGTGTGGCGTATTCCCATAAAGTATTTGAGGTTGCCAGCAAGTCGTCAAAGGATGATATCCCCTGGTCAACTAATACAGAGCGATTAATCTGAAACTCCAGTCGCCAGACCTTACTCTGATAATCCCAGCCTTCGCCCCACCAAATATCCTTCATGTAGTCTTTTTTAGATTTCTTGATTTCGAGGGTTTTGTCATACAGCCTGGCTGACATTGGACTACCTTGCCCAAATACCAAACCGCTAAACACACCACTTTCACGGTAGCTGTGCCGTTTATTGGATCGACTAATCCAACTATCGTGAGACAACTCATCCAGATTTACAGAAGTGGTGAAATCACAACAGATGTCTACCCTACTGACGTTTACAGTTGTAAAGGAACCCAACAGACGAAGGATGCTTTTGAGTCTTTGAACCGTGGACAACAGTCCGTATAAGATCAGAGACTCACTAGAAATTTGCACATAAGCCATAGGCATCTTCTCTGCCGAGACTTTAGAAAGTTGAATATTGAAATCATTGCCTTTGATGATATAGAAGAAATTTCTTGTTCCTCGACCCAAGACAGCAAATCTGTCACCTCCAAGTTCAATGACAGCCTGGGCAATTTCAAATGGGTTATCGGATTGGGCTAGTGTCTTCAACTCGATGAGCTTCTGTTCAACTTCCTCAAAAAGACAGCCCTTGAATGACAAGTAAAGACTATCCACAGCGGATCTGAGAACAAAATTTTGACCATCCATGCAGTTAGCAGGTGCTGTGTTACTAGGCGGCGCACCTGAAGGACTGCTCCCAAGGCTCGACGCGGCCAGGGCAGTCACAGAGTCGCAGCGCGGCTCTGGGGCTGTCCTGGCCCGCGCTTTCGTGGAATCTTGATTCCGTGGTGAATCGTTCATTGACCGTCTCCAATAAGTGAAAGATGGTCAAATGTTTTATACCCAAAAAAAGGAAGAAGGAATGAACTAAATTTAAAATTTTCCTTCTTGACTTCGTTTCCACTTCCTTATCTGCCACTTAATGGCATCAAGTGAATCCCCATTTTTCTCACCGATAAGTCCTAAATCCCTTTGGAATACAATAACCAGGTCATCGTCGGTCAGCGTATCCAGTCCAATGTTATTCTCGACAAAGGCCATTATTGCCCGCATATCATCAAGCCTTTTATGGCGGTGTGCTTTCGATTTTGACAATGACAGGGCAAGCTCTTCCAAAAAATTGGATTCCCGCATTGCTTCAGCCAGTTTGATCCTTTGTGCAGTCACACTGGTTTCGATCACTGCTGAGTCTACTAGAACAGCCCTAAACAAAGCCTCGTCACTGTCTTTAGCAAGCTCCAGCAAATGGTGCATACTCATCCCAAACATGCTCAAGCACTTTAGCTGACCCAACATCGCGAAAAAGAAGGGTAGAGTCTGAGGGCGCTTTTCCTCTTCTATCTCTCTTATCCTAGCTCTACTCTCTTCATCCAGACCGTCTTTAAGCCTGCGCTTGGCTTCTGAAATAACCTGTAGAGGGGGGGCATCAAGATCAATCGGCGTGATAGCAAGGCCAATTTGTACTTGCATCTGGCCGAACATTTGAAAAAATTGTTCCTCAGGAAGCTCATAGAAGCCGCCCCACGGCGGCAATAACCGTATTATCTCTTTTGCCTTTTTGTTGTTTGGCGATAGAAACCCTTTTATATCATCATAAAAAAAGGTCTTAATCATTTTTAAGAGCTCACAAAATTGACGAATTATTTGTCGCTCATCTTCTGTCAATGGAATTTTCTTTTTCATGCAACGACCTCTCTTTTCCTCTAGTGCGCCTTACCACTGAATACGGTCTCACCGGCAAGTCATTGATTGTAATTTGGATGTGCTAAGCTACGAATGACGTATGTCAACGCGCCGCACAATCTAATGTGTTAGCGTTTTGGGCTAAGTGACTGGCTATAAAGAAGAGGGAGTCTCCATGCCGAATGAACAAAAAATTTTAGATCAGCTCAAATCCTGGGACGTTGCTCGATTAATCCCCACGCTGCCAGACTCAAAAAAGGAAGAAAAAGCTACCTCGATTTTACTCGCGGCCTTCAGGGTTGTTCCTATATTCGCGCTTGATATGTTGAAGGAAGCAGGTGCACCGGCAGGAAAAAGAGTAAAGATACATTGCCTGACCGAAGTCGTACCAAAAGACCAAAAAGGACCCAAGCTAAGGCCGGATGGTCTCATATACATTGAAACTGGGCGCTCAACTTGGTCGGCAATTGTAGAATCAAAAGTTAGCCTCAATGACCTTGATCCTGGACAGATAGAGTCCTATGTAGGTATTGCACGAAATTTGCAATGTGATGCAGTTATTACAATATCCAACCAGTTCTCAGCAATACCTACACACCACCCGGTAACAGTTCCTAAAAATAAGCTGGGTAAGATAGGTCTTTACCACTTTAGCTGGCTATCCCTGGTATCAAAAGCAGTCCTCCTGGCCGCAAATAAAAAAGTAGACGACCCCGAGCAAGCATTTATTCTTGCTGAATTAGTTCGCTATTTTCAGAATGCTAAATCAGGTGTCTTGTTAATGACTCAAATTGGTCCAGGATGGAAGAGATCGTGTGAGCAAATACTCAAAGGTGTTCGTTTACTAAAATCTTCAGAAGAAGTTGAGCAAGCAGTCACAAGCTGGGAGCAACTGACCAGGTATCTTGCTTTGCAGTTAACACTGGCAGTTTCCAAGCCCATCTCCATCCATCTCACGAGGCCTCAGATCAAAGACCCAGAGAAACGCGTGAAAACCCACATAGATGAGTTAGTGGGCTCTCATTCACTTACGGACTATTTTGATATCCCCAACGCAGCAGGAAAACTCCGAGTGACAGCTGATTTTTCCAGGCGTGCTTTGGATTTTTCGATGACTGTTGCAAGCCCAAAAAACAAAACGTATGCCTCAGCCTGTATTAATTGGTTTCTCAGACAAATCAAATCTGACGATCCCGAATTATTTATTCGTGCAAACTGGCCTGGCCGCACACCAGCGACAATGGTAAAAGTCGAACAATTACGTGAAGACCCAAATCTTATTGTTCCGAATGGCTCTAAATCTTTACCAACCAACTTGGAAGTGGTTCGAGTAATTGACCTTGCGGCAAGATTTCAACAGAGACGTAAGTTTGTTGAAATTACTGAAACAGAAGTCTTAAGATTTTATGAAGAAATTTGTCAGTACCTGAAAAACTGGGTGGCCCCCGCACCAAAAGTAATTAGCCCCCCAGTAACAGACCTGAGCGAGGAAGTCGTGGAAGAATAAAGCTAAAAAATCGTCCCAGAAAAACTTTTGGCTTCCACACACCAGCTGAGAGGTTAGATGAAATGTCTCGGTGACGGGTTGAATCCAAGCCCTTAAAAACGGGGGGGGGTTACATATCATTGATAATACTGATATAAATCAAGAAGCTTTTATTTGTGCTTGGTTATAGTAGTGAGAATTGGAATTCAAAAGGGGGATCGTGATGACATCTGAAGTGGCAATATTAAACCGTCATGGGGTTGCGCTAGCGGCAGACAGCGCGGTTACAGTTCAAATTGTAAAAGGCAATAATGACAACAATCAAAAAATTTACAATTCTGCTAACAAACTTTTCGCCCTTTCTAAGAAAGCACCTATCGGAATAATGATAAGCAACCAAGCTGATTTTGGGTATGTTCCTTGGGAAACGGTCATTAAGGAGTTTCGGGAAAGCCTAGCTGGAAAGACGTATGATTTCTTCAATTCATATGTCTCATCGTTTAAAAAGTTTATTGCCACGAGTGCTCTTTTTGATGCATCAGAAGATCATGATATGGACAGCTTGGTCTCAATGACCATTAGCAGAATTTTTGGCAAAATATCAGAAAAGGAGAAAGAACTTTTTTCGATCCACAATCCAGTAACAGAAACACAAATACGGGCATGCATTCGAAATTGTGCGAATAGTCTTAAAAGTGTCGCTATCCAGAGATTGAGTTCATCAGTTTTTTCGAAATCAGACATCTCAAAACTGCGAAAAGGAAAATCAAAATTACTAAATGAACGGTATATAACGCTATTTCAAAAACGCCCAATTAGTAAAGCTGTTAAAGACAGTATTTTAGATAGCGCGTGTGTGTTTGCGCTTTTGCCAGGTCAACCTCGAACGACTATAGCGCTAGCTGGATTCGGAGACAAAGAGGTTTTTCCAAGTGTTGTTGAGCTTCAAACAACTACTAGGTTTAATGGGAAAATGGACTTGGTTGAGACTGCGAACGTAATTACACCTTCTGCTCCCGCATTAGTGAAAGCTTTTGCGCAGAACGCTGAGGTAGCAGCCTTCCTAAATGGGATAAGTAACCCACTTCGTAATCTGATTTATGAAACTATTGATAAAACAATCACTAACGAATTGCCTGAGAGAATAAAACAAAATATTAGCAAAAAATTCAAAAAATTCAGTGAAAAAGAGATTAAAAAACTTGATTCAATTTACAAAAACTTTGGGAAAAATGCTTATACTGAATTTGTCAGCCTGATTAACACCCATATTCAAAACGAGAATGTGACAAATATTATGAACACGGTCAGTTCATTACCTTTAAATCAAATGGCGGAGATGGCAGAGGCATTGGTGAATTTAGAATCATTTAAGAAACAAGTTTCATTCCAAGCTGAGACAGTTGGGGGGCCAGTTGATGTTGCCGTCATCTCCAAAGGCGATGGGCTAGTTTGGGTAAAACGGAAACACTACTTTCAACCAAATTTAAATTATCAATATTTTGCAAATAAATACCCAGTGGGGAGCAATCTGTGAACAAGACACAAACAATTAAATACGAGTCTTACGAGCACTATAAGAAAATAATCGAGCCTTGTCATAATCAAAAAGCGAGGGAAAATATTGCTAGTGCGGCATCATCTGCTGTTAAGTCAGCTTTTAAGGATGCATTGTCCAAGGTCCAAAATGAACGCCCGAACGCCTAATAATTCTTTTGTTATTAGAGAGCCCTAATATTTCCAAGTATGGGTTTCTAATTTGTACCATTGTGCCCAATTTGTGCCACACCATCCGTTATTGACCGGATTTTACTAGCGTTTACCGGCACATTGTTAATGGACAAACACCGCAAGCGACTGATTTACTTAAATATAAAATATGATTGCTGCTTCTGAAAATCCGCGTGTCGGTGGTTCGATTCCACCTCTGGCCACCATTATTTCAAATAGTTACGTCAATCCAGAAGATTCGCTCAGCGGCTGTGCGGGAGTTTTGCGGGAGCTAGCTTATGCTTAGCCATGAGCGGCGTTTAGTATCTCTCTTGCCAAATAAATTGTTGGCCTCCGTTCTCGCGGTGATTTTTTGAGAATTCCCAATTCTATGAAACGGTCAATATCAGTGCGGGCTGTTGGGTAAGTGACTTCATAGATTTCAGCAACCTGTGGAACGGTGATCACTGGAGTTTCAAAAAGGTAGTCAACCAACGCTATCTGTCGTGCATTACCAGAGGCCGCTGTGATGCGCTCACAAAATTCAGTCCTCAACTCAATCAAGCTATCCATTCGGCTAAGAGAGTCCTCACAAACAACAGAAACACCACGAAGGCAGAATCTCAACCAGGACTCGTAATCACCTTTAGTGCTTACATTGAATAAATTATCAATGTATTCATCCCGATATTGATCAAAATAAGAACTGATATATAACCAAGGTCTCTCAAGACCCATTACATTCCAAAACATTAGGGCTAGCAACAGCCTACCTACCCGACCATTGCCATCATGAAAGGGGTGAATTGCTTCAAACTGATAATGGGCCAGGAAACAGCGCACCAGGCCCGGCACTTTAGAACTGGTGTTTAAATAGATCTCGAAATCCCCCAGGCAGGCACTTAGCTCCTGAGGCGGAGGCGGAACAAACCGGGCATCTGACCCGATTTGAACTTGAGTGTTGCGTATTTCTCCGGGCCGCTTATCTGCCCCCCGAACACCACGCAACAACCGCATATGTAGTTCGCGAACCCATCTTATAGACAGCGGGATCTCTTCGAGTAGAGTCTGACCCAATACTAGCGCTTCAGAGTAATTAAAAACTTCCCGCCATGCATTCGCGGGATCCCTCTCTGATTTCGGATCCCTGGGGTCCATCTCATAGAGGGCGAGCTCTTCAGGGGAGGCATAAGTGCCCTCCAAGCTGGAAGACTTGATGGCCTCGCGGTGTCGAAGTGGGCGCATTAACAATTCCACATTCGGCATATGCCTGCCAGCGCCGTCAAGAGTTCCAAGCGCTTGTTGTGCTGCTAACAATGGTTCAATCAAGCTTTCTGGCAAGCGCCAATTGGCGTCTAGAGAGTTTGGAATGAAAGCATGCTCACCCTTAGGAATTGGAATCGCTACGAGTCGTCCTGGGCTTGTATTTGTGAATTTGGAGATATCCATAGATAATCTTAATTAAATGCTGTGAATTAAAATTATATACCAATTATTTTAATTCGACCAGTTGAATTAAAATGACTATACATCCGAAGGATATGACGAAATTCACACTAATGATGTTTCACTCACTGGCCTTATGTGGGTTTTTCGGGGGCTAGCTTAGTCAGAGGTAGCCCCAGAAAATCGGACAGCACCATAGTGAAGAAAATACTTTTGCGTCTTGTCCTCTGCGGTATCGTTCCGGCACTGGAGCCGGCAACAAATATTTTAGTCGGACTTAAAAAGTGCCCATAGGTCCAATCCAGCATTGCCTGCGCATTCACGAATCCTTTGTGATGTACGGTAAACGCATGCGCCACCACCCTGAAAATAGACCATCAGTTTTTCGCTGTCACCTGGACGAACGAAAAATTTGTAAGGCGAACCATCGGTGCAAACTGTCTCCCCCCGGCTTCAATGACATTCCACCCAGACTCCAGGCCATCCAGCCTGGCGATCGGTAATGCCCAAATCAAGGCTTTTTCTTTTGTAGCACGAAATACAGTGTTATGTTTTTCATTTGGTTCATCAGAATAATTCCAGATAGGCGATTCTGGGGCTTCAGATTTCAATACGCCTGCTAATTGATTTGTATAAGGAGAAATATCTTCAACACCTGAGCCCGCATACCATAACCTGATTTCTTTAGATGGAAACTTAGCCAAATATCCTTTAGATGTTTTTACCAAATGATTGTCGTTCCACCACAACGAAGGGTCCATAGCAATATAGAAATCAAACATATCAGGCCGTTTCATGAGCGTTTCCATAATAAATAGCCCTGCAACCGACTCTCCAATTATTCCTATGTGGTTGGTGGTTCTGTATCGCTGACCTATTTCGGAAAATAATTCATCACTTATAAAAAGTCTAAACTCTTTAGCCCCGTCAGTAATTGGCGCAATTTTCTCCATTTTTACCAGTTCAGCAATGGTATTCGCTATATGGGGAAAGTCCTCTTTTATACCACCATCCAGCATGTAAATAACCGGCAGTGGATCTGAATTCTCAACATAATCTGGAGGTGTCCAAACATTTACAACCCTGGTTTCACTTACTTGAGCCGATTCAATCGTAAAGCTGTCATGTTCTGGGATTGAGTCATTATATTGAGGTGATTTCCCACAACTAATAAGGCTTGTAGAAATAAACAAAAAGCAGATTAAATTTTTCATAATTAGTGTAATCAAGTTTAATTGTGTAAAAATACGACAGCTATACTTGGCATTTTCCGCGCCCGGACCAGGTGCTGTCTAAAGCCTGAATTAAATGCACCAACAAGCCAGACAAAGTTATAAATTTCTAGCAGAAACGACGGTGCATCACTGATATCGCCAACTGCGGTCATCATTGTCAGCGCAGTCACAGCTATTAGGGTTGATTGGTCCGCCAATACCTGATGGCTGGCTAATCGTGCAAAATCTGGTCGAATCTCAAACGGGAAGGACTGACACCTTGTTGCAGCAGTATCGCTGACGTTGCGTCCAGTATAGCCTTATTGCCAGCGACGTAATAATCATACTGTTGCTGTTCTGGCAAATTGAGCACCCTACCGATTTCAGCCATACAACCCTGCGGGTCTTCACCATCAGCATTCACTGGCAGATAGGTAAAATCGTCCAGGGCATCCGCCCACGATCTGCACAGGTTATCCAGATAACGCCCCTCATCACCATCAGCTACCCACACCAAAACCATCTGCTCGGCCACTTCCAGCGACATCGCGTGCTCTACCAGGCTTCTGATTGAAGAAAATCCACTCTTCCAGGCGATAAATACCAGTGAATTTGGTGAATCTTCATCCAGAATAAAATCTCCGTATGGCCCAACCAGCTCCAGCGAATCACCACGCTTTAATTGATCAAAAACATACCTGGAAAAATCACTTGTCGGCTGACGGGGGATTTGAAAATGTAATTGCATGTCATCACAGGGACAACTGGCAATCGAGTGTGTTGCACTGGCTTTACCATTGCCACCCAATCGTGCCGCCTGACCTGCCAAAAAACGCAGGCGTCGAGTGCGTGGTGTCTTCAGATGTAGCAATGCCATTTCTTCAGTGACAAAATTGATCGCCTTAACTTTGGCCGTCAATTGTTGTTCCGGCACCTGCTGTGAACTACTGGCCTCCTGGGCTTCCAGAACAACATCACCTACAGCAGTATTGCGACACATCAACACATGGCCGTCAGTCTTGTCGGCGGCACTAATCCTGAAATCATGGTGACGGGTTTTTTCGACTTGACCTGAAACTACCCGGGCAAGACACTCCCCGCAATTGCCATTGCTACAGCCATAACCGAGGCGCAAACCCGCACTCAGCCCCGCCTCAAGTAATGTGTGATTACCTTCAGAGTTAAACTCGTGACCGCTGGGCAAAATCTTTATTCGGGCTGTCATAAATTTCTGAGATTGAACATTCTGTCATGCCGATTTCGGTTTAGTATCGCGATTCTCTGGCAAGAATGAGTTTAGGAAGGATTAAAGCCCTTTTCCATAAAACTGACAAGTACCGAAGCAGTTTGATGTGTCAACTTTCGTCTCGAGCACCTACTTTTGGTCACGCTATCCAGTTAGATTGCCGTGAAATCTCACAAAATTTGAGTCACTTTTTTATCCAGATGAGCGAGCATCTTGCAGATGACCTCCGGGTCTTCGATGCCGGCAATTATCCTGATCTCGCCGCCGCATTCACTACAGGTTTCAATGTCAATATTAAACACTCGTTTTAAGCGCTTTGCCCAGGTCATTGAAACCCGTTTCTCAGCTGGGCTTTGGTCTTGTACTTCATCCACTAACAAAGCTCACCACCCACGCGGAAAGCCAGGTTTTCAAATCAACAATATTGTACCGAGCAGGAATATTTCATGAATTAACACTTCCCAGGCATCATAAATGTCCCGTACGGTAAAATAATGTAGGTGCCCCTAATGGGCAGCTGTAACTTTGTGGGTTAATATGCCGCGATGCCAGAAACATTTATAAAGCAGCGTATAGAAATGGATTCCCTCGCCTATGTTTAGTGCCATAAAAAAAGCGGAACAACGGATTTTTGGAAGCATCCCCGACACGGTCCCTGGGGTTGACAACTAATCCAGACTGGTCACCAGGTTCTGTGCCGGCATCTGCATCTTAATCATCGCTTTGAGCTCAGCAAACTGTTCCTGCTGTTGCAGCAACAAGGTCTGGTTTTCCAGTTTCAGCTGTTGCAGCTCACCTTCAAAATGCGCTACGGAGGCCGCGTACTGTTGCTCCTGCTCACTCAGCCGGTTATTCAGTTGCTCAATGTAGATATGGGCCTTTTCAAGCTCGTTCAGTATGCCACCGGTCTTCTCACTGAGGTTGATCGGCGCGTTTTCAGGCGTGGGACCGACTGCTGGCAAATAACTGTTTGCCCACATGGCGGTCGCGTGTTCTTCGATGGATTCAACCGGTGTATCGGGATGAAAAACCAGATCGCAGCCGCCTGTGCCACAAATACCACCCGCCGTGGTCAGGGACCCTGTGATCTCCATATCGCCGGTCTTGGTGATCCTGGATACCCAGGCACCTGCGTTGTTCTTGACCACAAACCTTAAGCCAGCGCTGAAAACCCAGGAGTTGCCATTGCCGCTATTGGTCATTCTGAATTCGGGGTTGCCGTTGTTCTTGATCTCAAAAAGATCCCGGGGGCCTTTAACACCGTTAGTCTCTTCAACAAGAATTCGGGCTGTGCCATCACTGCGAAGCACATGCACACTGCTGGCAGGGAGCACCGTTCCAACGCCAACATCACCGGATGGGGCAATGTGCATTTGCGCATTTACTCCCATGGAGAATGCCAAAGAAAAGCCCGTGACCAGCATGCTATTTAAGGTCTTGTTATTCATTGATTCCTCCTGAAGAATGACTCTGTCGACCAAGGGTAAAATACCCCCTCTGAAGCGAGGCATCAAGCTCAGCACGTAATAATTATTTATTAGGCAGCGACCGGGGGATTTTAGTCAGCTCACCTTAACCGCCGTACTCATCAGAAAAGCCGCGACAATCCGGTGTCAGATACTTGATATTTTCCAAACTGGATTTGCCGGGTGTGCAGCGCCATTCCACTGTCCCGCCATCGATAAATCGTGGCCGCATAACAGCTTCCAACGTGCCGTAAATACCAGGGTCAATCGCATCGAGATCGACTTTAACCACAAACACACCTTTGCCGATATAGGTAAACGCGTTGCAGTACTGTGTGTCCCCCAGAGCCGCACTGATGCCCACACTCTGTAAGTCAGGCGGCCATATACCAACAGCCTCTCCGTACTCTGACAGAGACGCCTTGGGTACAGTGGCATTGGTGATACACCCATCAACCTTGCTGCGAATGGCATGTTTGTTATACGCAGGTACGGCCAGCACAAGCAGGATTACTACGATGGCCACAACGATCATCAATTCGATCAGTGTGAAGCCCTCGCGTGCTTTTTGCTTCATTACTATCCCCTTTTACCTCTGGCAAGTTGATCAGCCCTGAAGTCGAGCGACGGCATGATCAGCTTGCACAATTTATTGACACCTAACTGATATGCAATTTTAGTGCCAGAACGGCTGGGGACCAATAATCAAACAGTTAGCAGGGACACAAGAAGTACGGGGCAGAAAATGGGAAAGATAATTTTCACAAAGTGACAAAAATTAAGCGGCTCTGGAAAAATCTTCGACTCTCAACACTCTGCGGAACTGTCAGTAACTGACAGTTCCGCTAACCAACCTCCACCAATGTGGTCAGGCCATATCTATTAGAAAAAGGCTACTGCAGGCCACGCTCAATAATTGCAATAACCTCTTGTTCGATTTCAACAAACAAATCATAAGCCGGACTACCCTGGGCAATGACGGTAGGCCGCACAAACAACGCCGTAGTCCTGCCATCCTTTTCGATCAGTGACAGATGCAAGGGGCACATCGCCAGCATCGCTGGATCCAGGTTACTCACGGCATTGGCATACTTGCCATTGCAAAAAACCAGGCTGCGTATAGCTGACAGCTTGTTCTGGTTATAGTCATCACCCCACTTGTCAGCGAAGCTTGACAAATTCCGGCCAATATTCAGCTCCTTGATAAGGAAGAAAGGAGACTCATCCATGCTGGCTACCATGTTGATATAGACCTCCCCAATTGGTTTATCGACAGAGGCTTCAAAAACGGCTGGCGTCTCTGCCCAGGCTGTAGCGTGTGCCAGGAGCAGCAGGATGGACAGGCGGAAAAATTTGTTCATGAATGGGGCCTTGTAATTGAGTGGCAGCAAAGGTGCCAGAATTTGACCGGACTGATATTATCACGCTATCAGTTTTAGCCAATACAAAGTTGGCTGGCTTCTCCTTAGGGAGATGTACCTTACTAACCGGAACACATAATGTTTGAAAAAATCCGTGCCGCAGAAAGCAGACTCCAGGGCTTCGCCAACGTGACACCAGTACATACCTCACGCACGCTGAACCGGATGCTTGATGCCGAAGTGTACTTTAAATGTGAGAACTTCCAGCGTGTTGGTGCTTTCAAGTTTCGTGGTGCGTTCAATAGCATTTCCCAACTTACCGATACTGAAAAAGAATGTGGGATACTGACCTATTCTTCCGGTAATCATGGCCAGGCAGTGGCACTTGTCGGCCAGCTACTGGATGTCCGCACAACCATCATCATGCCGGACAATGCCCCGGCCACCAAACGCACAGCGACAGAGGGGTATGGCGCCACCGTTGTCGAGTATGCGCCCGCCGACCAAAGCCGTGAAGAAATTGCACGACAGCTGGTTGAGCTACATGGATACACCTTGATTCCACCCTATGACCATGCCGAGGTGGTTGCCGGGCAAGGTACTGCGGCACTGGAGCTTTTTCAGCAGGTGGGCGATCTGCACATGCTGCTGGCACCTTGCGGGGGCGGCGGACTGTTAAGTGGCTCAGCCGTTGCTGCCAGCGGTGCGTCACCGGCCTGCCGCGTTATTGGCATTGAACCTGAGCTTGCCGATGATGCGACCAGATCATTTCACACCAAAAAGCTTCACACGGTGCATAACCCGCCGACCATAGCCGATGGAACCCGGACCCCTTCACTCGGGAAAATTACCTTTCCGCTGGTGTTGGAGTATGTCGCCGCTATGCAAACTGTTTCGGAAGAGGCCATCATCGAGGCAGTCAGGTTCCTGTTTTACCGTATGAAACTGGTCGTTGAACCGTCCGGTGCCCTGGGGCTTGCTGCGCTGTTGAGTGGCGCCGTGGATGCAAAAGGCAAGGTCGGCGTTATTCTTAGCGGCGGCAATATCGATGCTGCCACGATGACGATGATTCTCGGCTCGAGCAGCGACAACCAGGGGAAAAATCTTGACCGGTGAAACAAACCTGAAAACGCTGCTTGGGTCAATCACGCCTGCCCTGGTCGCGGGTGATTACGTCTTCTGCACCGTCGAAAATGCCGGCTACGGGGCATTGGCTGAAGCTGCACCGATAGCATCTTTTCTTGAGGCGGAGGGGCTTACGCTGGTCCTGCAGAAGCAGACAGCAATGGATCAAGGCCTGCCCTTTGATGGCACATTCAGTTGTATTTCCCTGGGGGTGAATTCCAGCCTGCAGGCGGTAGGCCTGACTGCAGCGGTAACGGCCGAACTCGCCGCGAACGGTATAGGTGCCAACGTCATGGCGGCATACTTTCGCGACTATATTTTTGTTCAATCTGAGTTTTCGGACGTCGCACTTGGTATATTATCGAAACTAAGTAAAAACAATTTATGAGGCTCTGCACTCCGGTGCTGAGCCAATCACCCAAAAGGAGAGATACATGCTGGGCCTGATGCAGGATTACCAACTGACTGTACAAACCATTCTTGATCACGCGGCGTTGAATCATGGCGAAAGGGAAATGGTTACCCGTTCCATCGAAGGCCCTATTCGACGCACCACCTACCAGGATATCAGAGAACGTGCATTGTGCGTTGCCAAAGCCCTGCAAAAAGAAGGCATCGGCATTGGGGACAGAATTGCCACAATGGCCTGGAACACCGACCGTCATGTAGAGATATGGTATGGAATCATGGGGTTGGGAGCCATCTGTCATACGGTAAACCCCCGACTGTTCGCCGAACAACTGGTTTACATAGTCAACCACGCCGAGGATAAAATGCTATTCGTCGACCTGACATTCGTACCCATTGTTGAGGCGATCGCGGACAAGCTTCCCACCATTCAGAAGTACATCATCATGACCGACGATGCACATATGCCGGAGACCAGCCTGCCGAATGTAATCACTTATGAGACCTGGCTGGCGGCATCAGATGCAGATTTTACCTGGGGTGTGTTTGATGAAAATACCGCATCTTCACTGTGCTATACCTCAGGTACAACAGGCAATCCCAAGGGTGTACTTTACTCTCATCGTTCGAATGTTCTGCATGGCCTGATGTGTAACCAGCCGGATGTTCTGGGGATCAACTCCAACGACAATATTTTGCCGATCGTTCCCATGTTTCACGCCAACGCCTGGGCTATCACCTATGCCGTACCTGCTGCGGGCGCCAGCTTGATCATGCCCGGTGCCGGCATGGATGGTAAAAGCATTTATGAGTTACTGGACAGCGAGAAGGTATCTGCTTCTGCTGCGGTACCCACCGTCTGGCTCGGCTTACTGCAGTATCTGGAGGAAAACGATTTGGCGCTGCCCTATCTCGACCGCGTGTTGATCGGTGGGGCTGCCTGTCCGCGAATGATGATCGAAACACTGGAGAACAAGTACGATGTCGAAGTTATTCATGGTTGGGGCATGACTGAAATGTCGCCGGTCGGCACCACTGGAAAACTGAAACACGCTACCGAGCATCTGCGAGGGGATGAGCGCGTCAAGCTGAAGCTCAGACAGGGCCGCACACCGTACATGGTGGAGATGAAGATCATCGATGATGAAGGCAATGACCTGCCACGTGATGGTGCGACATCCGGGCACCTGCTGGTGCGCGGGCCGGCTATTTCGAAGGCCTACTTCAAACATGACGAGGAAATTCTGGACCAGGATGACTGGTTCGATACCGGTGATATCGCCAACATTGATGAGCTGGGCTATATGCAGATTACCGATCGCGACAAAGACGTGATCAAATCAGGTGGCGAGTGGATTTCATCCATAGAAATTGAAAACACTGCGGTTGGCTGCGAGGGTGTTGCGGAAGCTGCCGTGATTGGCATAGCCCATCCCAAGTGGACCGAGCGACCACTGCTGATCATTCTGCGCAAAGAGGATTCCGAGGTCAGCGCTGCCGATGTTCTGGCTTATCTTGATGGGAAAATTGCCACCTGGTGGATGCCGGATGGGGTTGAGTTCGTGGATGAAATTCCGCACACAGCCACTGGCAAGATCCAGAAGATGACCCTGCGGGAGCAGTTTGGCGGGTATGCTTTTAAGGCGCCTGATTAAGCGCAGGTATTATCATCCCGGATTGGAGCATCGCTGCTTGACAATTTACCTCCGATCCATCAACCTCACTCGCGAGTCTGCAGGTGTCCTTCTGACTGCCCAGTCAGAGGATTAAACGGGAAGACGGTGCACCATTAAGATGGTAATTCCGTCGCTGCCCCCGCAACGGTAGGCGAAGGTACGGGTCATTGCAGCCACTGTGCATCAGCATGGGAAGGCGACCCGTCATTGGCGATGCTGAATCGCTCTTCGCAAGCCCGGAGACCGGCCCGCAGTTTTATTCACTTGTGCATTCGCGGCGGGCGGAGGCGTGTGAGAACTGCCTCCTCCGGCCTCAACGCCATCAGGAACAGCCTCCAGGCTTCGACCACTGTCAAAAGCACAACCCTGCGCGTTCGGGTGAGATCGCAAGGAAAAGACAATGGTCAATCCAAACCTCAAAGCCATAGCCGTGGTGGCCGGCTCCGCGTTACTTACAGTTTTCAGCAGCCAACTCTTAGCTGAAGATACTTATGAACTTGATGACATGCTGGTTACAGCCGGGCTGCAGCCGATATCCATCAACGACGTCGCCAGTTCAGTCACGATCATTACGCGGGAAGAAATCGAGCAGCGCCAGGTCAAGTACCTGTCTGATCTGCTGCGTGATGTACCCGGGTTTGCAGTCAGCCAGGCGGGTGGGCCCGGAACACAAACCCAGATACGCGTGCGTGGCTCGGAGGCCAACCAGCTACTGGTGCTGATTGACGGTGTACGCGCGAATGATCCTGCATTGAGCGATGAATTCGCCTTCAACTATGCATTAACCGCCAATATTGAACGGATCGAAATTATCCGTGGCCCACAAAGCGCAACCTGGGGCAGTGATGCAATGGCCGGCGTCATCAACATCATCCGTAAGAAGAATGTGGACAGCCACTATATCTCAGCAAACCTCGAAGCCGGTTCATTCAGCACCATCAGTGCCGGAGTTGATGGTGGTTACTCAGGTGAGTCTTTCCGGATAACAGGTGGGCTTGCTTACTTTGATACCGATGGTACGAATGTTTCCCGGCAGGGAACCGAAAAGGACGGTGCGAAAAACACAACGGCCAATCTTGATGTCGAGTTCGATGCCAGCGATGCACTGATCCTGCGCTTTTCCGGCCAGGCTGTGGATGCAACCAGCGAATATGACAGCATTGATTACTTTGTTACCGGTCTGCCGGTCGATGCTGACCGGGTTACAGAATCCCAACAGACCTACCTGACCGCAGAAGCCCGCTATGCACCTGTCCAGCAGCCTTTTTCCGGCAGCTTGATGGTTAACCGGCTTGACTCGGATAATAACAACTATGCCGATGGGCTGTGGAGTAACTCCTCAGCGGCCGAGACCATGGAAGTGCGCTTACGGGGTGGCTGGGGCTTCAGCACCGGCGACGTTGAATACCACCGCATCAATTTTGCCCTTGAACGTGAAAATATAGACTTCTCGCAACGGGGACTGGCATCACCGTGGGGCGACCCCAACCAGGATCAGTCCTACGATGTCAACGGCTATGCACTGGAGTACATTGGCAAGCCGTCGACGCAATTCACCTGGACACTTAGTGGCAGGCTGGACGACTACAGCGATTTTGACGACGCGACAACCTGGCAACTGGCGGGTGCCTACCGCGTATCTCAGGCGCTGCGTCTGCGTGGCTCCATCGGCACCGGTTCCAAGGCGCCGACCTTCACCGAGCGTTATGGGTATTTTGAAGACTTTTTTATTGGCAACCCGGATCTGAAACCTGAGTCATCACAAGGCTGGGAAATGGGTATCGATACCAACTGGCAGAACAATCGCCACAACCTGTCTGTAACTTACTTCAACCAGGACCTGCAGGATGAAATCGACGGCTTTGTATTCGATCCTGAGACCTTCCTGTTCACTGCCAAAAATAAAAGTACCGATAGCAAGCGGCAAGGTGTCGAGATCGTGTTTGATACCCGCCTGGGTACCGCCTGGTCTGTCGGGGCCTCCTACACCTACACGGATGCGACCGAGACAGATGCAAGCGGTCAGTCCGTGCGCGAGGTCCGGCGACCAAAACATATGGCAAGCCTGACAGCCAATCACTACTTCGCCGATGAGCGCGGTAACCTGAACCTTAACCTGAACTACAGTGGCAAGCAGTTGGACAATTTCTTCAACCCCGCCACATTTTCACTGGACCGGGTAGAAATCCCGGCCTACACGGTGGTGGACCTGGCTGGCAGTTGGCGCCTGACGCCATCGCTGGACCTGACCGCACGCGTCAGCAATTTGCTGGATGAGGAATACGAAGAAATTCTGGGTTTTGTGCGGCCAGGCCGGGCCATTTATGCCGGTCTGCGCGGACGCTTTGATTTTTAATCGCAGAGCACTGCTACTTCTCTATCCAGAGCAACTGTCTGGAGGCCGGCTACCACCGTAGCCGGTCACAGCATCAGCTATCTGTGCCGGTACTGCCGCCCAAATCTTTCAACAGGCCATTTTTAATGTTGTAAATCCAGCCATGAACATAAAGTTCAGCGCCGTTGTTGCGTGCATTTTGAACGACAGTCGTATCGCACACATTGCGAACCTGTTCTTTGACATTCAGCTCACAGAGCAGATCAAGCTTCTCATCTTCCTGCAGGCCTTGCAGAAGGTCCGAATTCAGTCGCCCAACATCCCGGATATTGCGCAACCAGTTGTCGATGAGGCCGTGCTCGGTATTCTCCATAGCAGCCCTGATGCCACCGCAACCGTAGTGACCGCACACGATAATGTGCTTCACCATAAGCACCTCAACGGCATATTGAATCACCGAAAGGCAGTTCAGGTCCGTGTGCACAACGTTGTTCGCGATGTTGCGGTGAACAAATACTTCTCCCGGTGGCAGATCTATTATCTGGTTGGCCGGAACACGACTGTCTGAGCAGCCGATCCACAGATATTCAGGGCGCTGTTGCTTCGATAAAGTCGCAAAGAACTCCGGGTCCTTTGCCAGAATGCTGCTTGCCCAGCGGCTGTTACGGTCAAAAAAGTGCTTAAGTGTTTTCAATACTTTGCCGGTTTGCCTTTTGCCGGCGTCGCTGACTTTATAAACTGCCGGATATGATTATTGGCACTTTCAAGGTCTTCGCGGCGCAGATACATCATATGGCCGCTGCGATAGCCTTCAAAATGCAAACGGTCCTTCATCCTTCCACTGGGATCGAGCTGCCACATCGTGTATTTGGCATCGAAATAATTGGTGGCCCCATCGTAGTAGCCAGACTGGATCATGATTTTAAGGTACGGGTTCGCGGCCATGGCAAGACGCAGATTCTCACCGGTCCGGTTATGCTCGCGATCCCACGGATGCACATCACCGAACATGTTGTATTTGATGTCCGTCCGATACTCCAGTTCCTCACGCAAATAATAGTTAATGGCGGGTGTGAAGGAGTGCAGCCATGACGTCAGTTCGGCACTGTAATCCGGGCTGTCGCCGGCATCCTTTTTATCAATACCGAGATAGCGTGAATCCAGGCGCCCGACAGTCAGGCTCTTGTCCCGCAGCAATTCTTTCCAGAAATACCTGCTGGGAACATCAAGGTTATTCTGCAGAATTGCCTGAACCGACAAGCCTGAGTAGTGGGCCATCTTTTCGGCAACCTGTTGTTTTTCAACAGTATCTATAAAGCCGCCCTTTACCAGTGCCGGCATCAATTCATGTACAGCAAAATCTTCTGCCCCCGGAAGGATTTCTTCCAGGTATTGTGCCTGTAAAGATGCATCCAGTGAATTTTGGTACCACGCAGCAGCGGTAAAGTATGGCAAGCGGTTGGCTGCCTGCACTGGCCCTTCCCGGCCGATGCCGAGTCCCGTCGGGGAGACAAGGATAACGCCGTTCAAATACATCCACTGGGCGTTCTGCAATTTCAAAGCGAGCCCGGCAACCCGGGTGGTGCCATAACTTTCGCCGATCAGGTATTTCGGCGACAGCCAGCGGTTATGACGTGTTACAAATGTATTCAGCCACTCGGCCAGGTATTCGATATCAGCATTGACACCAAAAAACAGGGCGCGTTTGTCTTTTTCCGACATCTTGTCTTTCTTGTCGCCGCCTTCATCCGGCGCATCAAGCATGCGCGAATAACCCGTGTTAACCGGATTGACGTAAACAATATCGGCTACATCAAGGATGGAATATGGGTTTTCCCTGACGCCGTAAGGCTGTACCGGATAGCCCTCGTCATCCACATTCAGTATCCGTGGCCCGGTGTAGGCAATGTGCATCCACACCGAAGCTGAACCCGGCCCACCATTAAACGAGATGACCAGAGGCCGGTGCTCCCCGCTCTTGATGTTGTCACGCTGGTAATAGGTATAAAACAGCGAGGCGATAACCTTGCCTTTTTTATCCCACACCGGTTGCGTTCCTGCCGTCGCGGTGTAGGAAAACTTCTTGCCCCGGACCGTGGTGGAATGCTGGGTTACGACAGCGGACTCTGCTTCAAGCTGCCGGCCATCGGCCAGCGCACTATTCTGGCCAGCGTAAAGCAACTGCAGTAGGCCAACAAAAACCACGGGGATGAATTTATAGCGATTAATACTCAAGTGCGTCTCCTCAGAACCTCGCTGACTATTTGGTACAGATTAACAGAAAGACTAATAGCCACGCTCAAAATCAATAAGGTGCAACATAGTCCGG
Source organism: Gammaproteobacteria bacterium (assembly GCA_024277815.1). Taxonomy (GTDB): domain Bacteria; phylum Pseudomonadota; class Gammaproteobacteria; order Xanthomonadales; family SZUA-36; genus SZUA-36. The sequence continues at coordinate 63,037 of JAJRUM010000076.1, read as the reverse complement.
CCCTGGATAAAACGCGCATAGTTATCGACGAATATCGACACGACATCCTGGGGGAAACTGGCAGCCGCAAAATGCGGCGTGACAAATACGTTTGGAAGTTCCCATAAGGGACTGTCACCTGGCAGGGGCTCAGTCTCGAAAACATCCAGCACAGCCGCGCCAATTTCACCCTGCCGTAAGGCCTGGATAAGATCTGTCTCGTTAACAATACTGCCCCGTCCAACATTGATCAGAACGGCCGATGGTTTCATTAAACCAAGAAATTCGGCATTGACAAAGTGCCGGGTTGCCGGCGTATCCGGCAGTGTAAGCACCAGGTAGTCAGGCTCGGCGAGAAAACCGGCAAAGTCATCCCTGGTAAAGACCTTCTCGACCCCGTCACACGACTTACCGCTACGACTCAGGCCGGTCACGCGCAGGCCGAAACAACCTGCTGTGCGGGCCAGATACCTGCCGATGGAGCCCAGACCGATAATCCCAAGGGTAATGTCCCCGGCAAGCCGATAGGGCCTGGGGCACCATTGCTTTTGTGACTGGCTGTCCAGTAATGCAAAAATTTGTCGTTCGAGCGCAAACAGGTAGGTAATGACATACTCTGAAATCAGTGGCCCGAATATATCCTTAACACCCGTAAGAAGGTAATCGTGACGCAATCCCGGCCTGCACAGCCGGTCAACGCCTGCCCAGCTCGATTGAACCCACTGCAAACCACTGGCTGAGGCAATGACTTCTGCAATCAAAGGCGGTTCACCGAGAAAAATATTGCAGCCTGATACCAGTGGAAGCGCTTCTTCCGCACTGGCTGCTGTGACAATTTCCAATTTTGGCAAGTCCGCTGCTTTTACCAGGGGGGCATACCTGTCGGCATCCTCTGCCAGCACCAGCAGCCTGTTCATTTTGACAGGCCGAGGCAGGCTATGGGTGTGGTCACGGCTTCAAGCATGACCGGAAAACTGCCAATAATCATGCTGAAGTGAGCTTAGCAGGTGTCCCTGCGGGCCAGTTTGCACAGTTTTTCGACATCAAGGATTGACACTTTTTTACGGTTAACATTAATGATGCCCGCACTCTGAAAGCGGGCAAGTACACGGCTGATTGTTTCGGTGGCAAGACGCAGGTGGCTGGCGATATCGCGGCGGGACATGCTGAGGTTAAACTCGGTATGGGAATAACCCCGGTTGGCGAAGCGGGAGGACAGCGAACACAATAAACGGGCTATTCTCTCCTCGGCACTCAGGTCAGCTGCATTGGCCTCGAGTTCGGATATCTGTGAACTCATGACGCGAAATAACTCATCCTGCAAATCAGGTAACTGCCGCGCCATCTCGGCAACGGAGTCAAAACTGAGTCCGCAAACAGAACTGGTATCAAGGGCAACAACATTGGCGTGGTGGGTTTTTTCGTGAATGGCGTCAAAACCTATAATCTCACCGGGGAGATAAAACCCCAGCACCTGCTCCTCACCGTTTTGGTCGATAACATAGCTTTTAAAGCACCCTGCCCGTACTGCGGCTATACAATTCAGCTTGTCACCTGCACGAAATATATGCTCTCCAGGCTGGATAGCACGTGATTTATTGACGATGTTTTCGAACTGCTCTTTGCCATCAGCATCGAGACTGCGGGGCAGACACAGGTTACCCAACGTACATTGGCTGCATGCAACCTGAGAACGTTCCGGGAAATAGGGCTTTTGATGGCTATCTGAGCTCATAGACCGTTAAATCCAAGTATAGTTTTTGGGTCAACGGCAGATTATAGCCCAACCTTAGGGCTAAATGACTTTTGAATAGGCTTTTGCGGTCTGATCCTTAATCAGGTATTCATCGAATTTCATTGCAATAACACGCAGCAATAGCAGGCCAACTGGCGTAACCTCCAGATCTCCCTCGCTAATTTTGATAAGGCCATCATCCTGAAGCGGTTTCAACGAATCCAGTTCCAGAGCAAAATGATCGCTGAAATCAATTCCAAACGCAGCCTCAATCTCGCTGAATTTCAGCTCTCCCTGGCACATAATGGCCGAGATGATTTCCCGCCTCAGGCGATCTTCCCCGCTGAGGCCAATGCCGCGCCAGACCGGAAGTTTGCCGGCATCGATGAATGCCTGCCAATCCCGGATATCCTTCTGGTTCTGTACAAAACTGTTCCCGACCTTACCTATCGCACTGACGCCAAGGCCCACCAGGTCAGTTGCGCGACAGGTCGAATAACCCTGAAAATTACGCTGCAACGTGCCTTCGCGCATGGCCACGGACAATTCATCATCGGGTAATGCGAAGTGATCCATGCCGATATAAACATAGCCTGCATCAACCAGTTTCGTGGTCGTGGACGACAGCAGCTCCAGACGCACCTCAGGCGACGGCACTTCATCTGTATTGATCATGCGCTGAGCCCGGAACAGATGGGGCAAATGGGCATAGTTGTAGACAGAAATACGATCGGGGCGTGCGGTTAACACTGAATCAATTGTCGTTTCAAAGGACTTTGCTGTTTGTAACGGCAAACCATAAATCAGATCTACTGACACCGAATTAAAACCAGCTCTACGCGCTGCATGAATCAAGCCGAGCGTCTTGCCTTCATCCTGAATTCTGTTGACCGCTTTCTGTACCGCCGGATCAAAATCCTGGATGCCCATGCTGACCCGGTTCAGGCCGATATCTGCGAGGTAGCCAATTCTCTCTTCACTGACGGTGCGTGGATCAATCTCGATAGAAAATTCACGGGTGGATGAGCGACTGAGAAAGAAGTGCTCCGATAATTTCTCAATGATGTGCTTAAGTTGCAGATCATCGTAATAAGTGGGTGTTCCACCGCCAAAATGTAACTGAATGACCTGCCGGTCCCGATCAAATAACTCGCCCTGCATCTCAATCTCACGATTGAGCGATTGCAGATAAGAATCCGTCAGTGTGTTGTTGCGGGTTACCTTTTTGTTGCAGGCGCAGTAGTAACAGAGCGTTTCGCAGAAAGGCAGGTGCACGTACAGTGACAGTGGCAGTGGAATCAAATCATCATTGCTGCGCTGCACATGGCGGCGATAGGCTTCCGCGTCAAAACCCTCGTGAAACTGCAAAGCAGTCGGGTAGGATGTATAGCGCGGCCCCGCAAGACCATACTTTGTAATCAGTTCACTCGGAAAAGATTCACTACTACTCATTGGCGTATATCCCTTTCCACATCAGGCGGACAGGGATGTTTCCTCTATGGCCGTAACCTGCTTAAATTGTTGAGTCTGTACGACCATTATCATGTAAAATCCACCTGCATTTTTTTAATCTTGCGCAGCGCACAGTAACACCACAGAAGCTAAGGACCATTGACACAGGTCAATAACTGGTTAGGAACACTGATTTTTCTGATAATGCGTCTCATTTGACCTGCATCAACAGTATACCAAGACCGCTTCGCTATGCTGTACATCTTTTTACCACTGGAATAACCCATGCAAAAATTATGCTGGTCAATGCTATTGATCCCAACGCTCATGGCAGCGTCAGCAGCCGCAAACGAAGCCGGGGATGACACCGCCCCGGAACCAATGGTGATGGATCCCATCATTGTGGTCGCCAGCAAATCGCCACGGCCACTTTCCAATGTGCTGGGGCAAGTCAGCGTTATTGGTGCCGGTTTTATAGAGCGTTATGGCATCGAAAATATGGATGACCTGCTGCGTTATGAGCCCGGCCTGAATATTGAAAGCTCCGGCACCCGGTTCGGCTCCAACGCCATTAACATACGCGGCATTGGCGGCAACCGTGTGGCCATAGAAATCGATGGCGTTCCGACCCGCGACCGGTTTGCCATCGGCAGTTTTTCAGATGGCGGACGCATCCTCACGGAAACCGATCGCATCAAACGCCTGGAAGTACTGTATGGGCCTGCTTCGACGCTCTATGGCTCAGATGCGATCGGTGGCGTGATGGCGATCACGACCTGGGACCCGGATGATTTACTGGCCAATGGCGACGGCAAAAGCTGGTACGCCTTACGCGGAGGCTATCAGAGTGTGAATGCCAGTGTAGTCGGGTCCGGCGTCGCAGCCTGGGGCAGCGGCAACCACGGCTTGTTGTTTGCCGCCACCCTGCGTGATGGCCAGGAGGCTGAAAACATGGCCGTCGCGGGCACACCGCGTGACAAGCAGAACTGGAACAGCCAGGACTACTTTCTGCGTTACACCTACAACACGCCGGGAGATAACCTGCTCAGGGTTACCCTGAACGACTTCCAGCGGGACGCGAAAACAGAAATTGAGTCGCTGCCGGGGAATGGGCGATTTCGCCGCACCACATCCCTGCGCGGCGACGACAGTGATAGAAACCAGCAGATAAATATTGCCTATGAATTCGACAGTTCATGGGCCAGCGGTGTAATTCGTGCTTTCAATGTAGACTCAACCACGCGCCAACTGACGCACGAAGAAAGAGCAGCTTCAACCCGGCCAGTCCGCATGCAGCGCTACTTCCAGTACGACCAGGACTTCAGCGGTGTGGAGGTGAACCTGTTTCGCGAAGTTTCCACCCGCAACAGCGACCATCGTTTCGGCGCCGGCATTGAACTGCAGCGCACCGATTCCAGCGAGTTTCGTGATGGCTTCCAACAAAGCCTGGTCGACGGTTCAATCAGTAAAACCATCCTTGGGGAGACACTACCGGTACGCGACTTCCCGATTTCCCGCACCGATGAACTCGGTATCTTCCTGCAGGATGAGATCAGCCTGGCTGATGGGCGCTGGGAAATCGTTCCGGCCATTCGCTATGACCGCTATGACCTCGAGCCCCGCCCGGACCAAATATACATTGAAGACAACCCCGAAACGACTATCGTTACGGTCAATGAAGATGAATTCAGCCCGCGAATTGGTGCCTTGTACCACATCAACGATGAATGGGGTGTTTACGCACAGTTTGTCAACGGCTTCCGCGCACCCCCGTTCGAAGATGCAAACATTGGCCTCGACATTCCACTGTTCAACATCCGCGCAGTTCCGAACCCGGATCTCAAGTCGGAAACATCCCGGGGATTCGAGGCAGGGTTCAGGTACATATCTGACAATACCCGCCTGACAATGGCCATCTTTGATACCGACTACAATGACTTTATCGAAACCAAAGCACGTATCGGAATCGACCCTGAAAGCGGTGTACTGCTATTCCAGTCACGCAACATTGACCAGGCACGTATCTACGGGCTGGACATCCGGCTCGAGCAGAACATGGCTGCATGGAGCCCATCGCTTGAAGGCTGGTCTTTGAACGGCGCCGCCTACTGGTCGAGAGGTGAAAACCAGGAGAACGGTGAAGCCCTGAACAGTGTTTCTCCACCACAGATGATCCTCGGCACAACATGGGTGTCAACGAACGGTGCATGGGATGCCAGCCTCACAGGCACTTTCACTGCATCCCAGGATCAAATTGACCAGACGTCGGGGCCGCGTTTTCAGACACCCGGTTGGGCAACTGCCGACCTGACCGTGGGCTGGAGCATCAATTCACACCTGGATCTGCGCGCAGGTATCTACAACCTTACCGATAAACGCTACTGGCGCTGGGCAGATGTAAGCCTGTTCAAGCCGGATAACCCCATGCTGGAACTGCTTACCCGCCCAGGCCGGAATTACTCGCTTTCCATGCGTTTCCAATGGTAGTTCCATGCCGTCACAACCTGTGTGTGCAGTCATCCTGACAGCAGCCGGCGCAACAAACTTTCCGTTACTTGACGCAGGTCAAGGACGCCTGCAACCAACACAGGTAAGTTGCACTGTGGGTTACTAAACAACTAGACCAGAGTTTTCTTAAATCACTCATGTGGAGATGAACAATGAATAGGATAGTTATATCTGTTATCTCGTTATGCCTTGTTTTTGCAACCACCCTCGTTGGGGCAAAAACGAAGGATGACGCAGTCCATACTGCTGAAGTCGCTTCGGCAACCGCAGCCACCCTGGACCAGCGCATCAGCAATGGTGAAAAACTGTTTATGGCCAATTGTTCTGCCTGTCACCAGGCTACAGGCAAGGGTCTTCCCGGCGCCTTTCCGCCACTTGCGAACTCTGACTATTTAGCCGAAGACCCAATGAGAGCCGTACACGCAATACTGAACGGACTTTCTGGCCCAATTACAGTCAATGGCACAGAATACAACGCCGTCATGCCGAACCTCTCCTACATTAAAGATTCTGACGTGGCCGATATCGTGACCTTCGTTGTCAATTCATTTGGCAACAAGGGTGGTGAGATCAACGCAGCCCAGGTAGCCGCTGCACGCGGTGGTGAAAAGGTCACCGGACCTTCCGACCACCCGGTCTCATCAGGGTCGGAAATGGCTTACAGCGGCGCACCGCTTGCCATCTCCCACGAAGACACCCGGAAATTTATTGATTCAGAAGGCCCTGGAATGACCCAGGATGAATTTAATATAGCAACCGAGATTTTCTTCCAGCGTTGTGCCGGCTGTCATGGCGTATTGCGCAAAGGCGCAACAGGCAAGCCCCTTACCACTGATATTACCCGTGAAAAGGGTACCGACTACCTCAAGGCACTGATCACTTATGGTTCAGCCGCTGGCATGCCCAACTGGGGGACTTCCGGTGACCTGACCAGTGAGCAAATCGATATCATGGCGCGCTTCCTGCAGCACGAACCGCCTGCCCCGCCAGAATGGGGAATGCCGGAAATGGTTAACAGCTGGAAGCTGCTGGTCAAGCCGGAAGACCGTCCCACCAAGCCACAGCATAAACTCAATATCGACAATTTCTTTGCCGTGACGTTGCGTGATGCCGGACAGGTAGCCATCATCGATGGTGACACCAAGAAAGTGGTAACCATTATCAAAACCGGTTACGCCGTACATATTTCCCGGCCGTCAGCATCAGGCCGCTATGTATTCACCATCGGCCGTGATGCGAAAATCGATATGATTGATTTGTGGATGAATCCGCCGCAACGCGTTGCCGAGATCAAGGTAGGCCTGGAAGCCCGCTCGGTCGAAACTTCCAAGTACAAGGGCTTTGAGGACAAATATGCGATTGCAGGCGCCTATTGGCCGCCGCAGTACACCATCATGGACGGCGACACCCTGGAACCACTCAAGGTCGTATCCACCCGTGGCATGACAGTTGATACCCAGGAATATCATCCTGAACCCCGTGTCGCAGCTATTGTCGCTTCACACGAACATCCTGAGTTCATTGTCAACGTCAAGGAAACCGGCAAGATTCTGCTGGTCAACTACGAAGACATAGACAATCTCAGTGTCACTACCATTGGCGCTGCCCGCTACCTGCATGACGGTGGCTGGGATGCAACTCACCGTTACTTCCTGACGGCCGCCAACCAATCCAACAAGATTGCAGTCATCGACTCCAAAGAACGCAAGCTGGTAGCCTTGACCGACGTCACCAAGATCCCTCACCCGGGCCGTGGTGCCAACCTCGTTGATCCGAAATACGGTCCTGTCTGGGTAACCAGCGCATTGGGTAATGAGAACGTCACTTTCCTCGGTGCTGATCCAAAAGGACACCCGGAGAATGCCTGGAAGGTTGTTCGTACATTGCCTGGAATGGGTGGTGGATCGCTGTTCGTCAAGTCGCATCCCAAGTCCACAAACCTGTGGGTGGATGCACCGCTGAACCCTGATACCAAGTTCTCCCAGGCAATTGCTGTCTATGACATCAATGATCTGGATGCTGGCTTCAAGGTACTGCCAATTGCTGAATGGGCAGACCTCGGTGAAGGGCCAAAACGGGTTGTACAGCCTGAGTACAACAAGGCTGGCGATGAAGTCTGGTTCTCGGTCTGGAATGGGCTGGAGCAGAAATCTGCAATCGTGGTTGTTGATGACAAGACCCGTAAACTGAAAACGGTTATCAAGGGTCCTGAATTTGTAACCCCAACAGGCAAGTTCAACATCTATAACACGATTCACGATATCTATTAAGCAACGGAAGGCAGGCTGTGGAATCTCACAGCCTGCCATTTGCACCTACTCTTCAAAGGAGTGCCGTTATGAAAAAGAGACACTTTGCAGTCGCTGTGCCCGCTGCCCTGTTGGTAACGCTACTCGGTGCTGCCAGCTCGCCAGTGCTGGCTGTAGACAGCTTTAAAGAATCTATTACTGAAGGAAAGTTTGGCTACAGCTTCCTCTGGAGACTGGAGAACGTTGACCAGGATCCACTTCCGAACAATGCCACGGCCATACCGTTACGGGCACGAATCAACTATCACTCGGCAGATTTGAACGGCTTCTCATTTAAAGCCGAGTTTGACTATATTTTTCACTTTGGCGTCGATACATTCAACGCAGGTGCCGGCAACAAACCCAACCCACCGGGTTACCCGGTCATCGCTGACCCGGGTGGTGAAGACCTGAACCAGGCATTCCTGCAGTACAAAGCTGGCTTCGGAACGTTCCGTGCCGGACGTCAACGCATCATCTATGACAATGCCCGGTTTGTGGGCAATGTAGGGTGGCGGCTGAATGAGCAGACCTATGACGCGTTCTCATTCAGCCAGAAAGCAGGCAGTGATTTTGAGTTTAAATATGCCTATGTGGACAACGTTAACCGCATCTTTGGTGCCGACGTCCCTGCTGGTGACCATGACCAGAATACCCACTTGCTTAACCTGACTTACAAGTTCGAAAACGCGACTAAACTGACGGGTTACTACTACAACATCGAAAATCAGGATGTTGCAGCACTCTCGAACATAACCTGGGGTTTACGCCTGAACGGTAAAACCCGCAATGACGGCCCCAAACTTGGATACATTCTCGAATACGCCGGCCAAAAGGAGAACACTGACAGCCTGGTAGATTACAGCGCAGAATACTGGCGCGCTGATCTGTCACTGGCGTTTAACTGGGCAACCATGTACGTCGGTTACGAATCTCTCAGCGGTGACAATACAATACCCGGTCAGGCTTTTCGTACACCCCTGGCCACCTTGCACGCCTTTAACGGCTGGGCAGACAAGTTTCTCGCTACCCCTCAAGCAGGCCTGACAGATGCGTTTGTCGGCCTCAAAGGAGACTGGGGTAAATGGAAATGGAACGTGCTGTATCACGACTTCTCAGCACAATCCGGTATTGCAGATTTTGGTACTGAGTTTGATGGCTTCATCAAACGGAAATTCAAGGGCAACTTCGGCATTTTGCTGAAGGCAGCCAGCTTCAGTACTGACAACCCGGCGTACACCGATACCACCAAGTTCTGGATTCAGCTTACCGCTGACTACTGAATACCTATTCATCAGTCTCTCCACAGGCTGATTAGTATTAACCCGGCCCCCCGCGCCGGGTTTTTTTTGCCTGTACAATCACACCACCACCAACTGGACAATAAGTATATGCACCCCTGGAATAAAATTGTTACCACCCCGATCGCCTTGCTGTTCTTATATCTTGTCTTGGGGGCGGCCAACGCCAGCGCAGACAATCCGCCCGAAATAACTGCGGATGGCTTACACAGGGTGCACAACACACAGATGTCATTGGTCTATGCGAAGCCGGGTGCAGACCTTTCGCAGTACAACCGCATCTACCTTCTGGAGCCAAAGGTCGCTTTTAGGAAAAACTGGCTGAAAACACAAAACAGCATACCCAACCAGACGATAACCGTGGAAGACATGCAACGCATTAAGTCTGAGTTGGCAACATTATTCACCGAGGTATTCAAAACAGAACTGCAAAACAATGGTGGCTATGTGCTTGTTGAGGGTGTTGCCGCAGATGTGCTGATCCTTCGCCCGGCCATTATTGATTTATTTGTGATTTCTCCGAACACACCCCGGACCCGGGGCCAGCGTGGTGCGATTGATTCTACCGGTAGCATGACCTTGTATATGGACCTGATCGATTCGGTCACCGGCGACACTCTGGTCAAGGCGATTGACAATAAAGTTGACCTCACCCGGACTCGCATACAAGCCCCCAATAGTGTACGCAATGAGGTCGCCGCCAGAGCCATGCTTGGAGAATGGGCTGAGTTGTTAAGACTGGCTCTGGACGAAGCGCGAACCACCGTCAGCAAGCGTTAAATTAACCTCAGGCGGCCCGGGCCGTCAGAAGGTGCTGCCATTGACCATGAAATGTACGGCTATGCTCGCAACATAGCCGAGCACAACGGCCCAGGTCCACTTAAGGTGGGCGAAGAAAGTGTAGATGCCGCGCGCCTGTCCCATCACCGCCACACCGGCCGCTGAACCAATAGATAGCATTGAGCCGCCTACACCCGCGGTCAGCGTCACCAGCAACCATTGGCCCTGGCTCATGTCCGGGTCCATGGCCAACACTGCGAACATCACCGGTATATTATCTACCAGTGCCGAGGCAACACCGACCAATATGTTAGAGGTGGTCGGCCCCAAACCGTTATACAACAACTCTGAACCCAGCGCCAGATAGCCGAATGCACCCAGACCACCAACGCACAGAATGACACCATAGAAAAACATCAATGTGTCCCATTCGGCCTTCTGCAAGCTTGCATAAATGTCATAGGGGCCGGCAGCCTGCCCATCGGCGCTGGTGTGTATAGCCTCGCTGCCAAGCGCCGAGTCTTCGCGGGGGCCATAAGGTACTTTTTCGTGCTTGCGGCGCTTGAGGTAGTAACCAAACAACTTCAGGAAACCCAGGCCGGTCATCATGCCGATGACGGGCGGCATATGCAGGTAGTTGTGCATCGAAACAGCCATCGTAATGGTCAGAATAAACAATGCCACCACCATCAATGCGCCATGCTTCAGATAGGCTTCTTCGTGCATGGGGTCCGGCTTTCCTGCCGGCAGGCCAAAAGACAGAATACTGGCGGTCACCAGCCAGTTCACCACCGAAGGCAAAAACAGGGCAAAGAATTCGCTGAACTGCACATGCCCTTTTTGCCAGACCATCAGCGTAGTGATATCACCGAACGGACTGAAAGCGCCACCTGCATTGGCTGCCACTACGATATTGATACACGCGAGGGCTACAAAACGGGTGTTGCTGCCACCGACGGAAATCACCACTGTAGCCATCAACAAGGCCGTAGCCAGATTATCCGCCACCGGCGACATCAGAAAAGCAATGCTACCCGTGATCCAGAATATCTTGCGCAACGAAAAGCCCTGGTTGACCAGCCAGGCTCTCAGCACGTTGAATATGCCGCGCTCCTCCATCGTGTTGATGAAGGTCATGGCAGCCAGCAAAAACAGGAACAGCTCGGTAAATTCAAGTAAGTTGTGGCGCACCAGTTCTTGCGCGGTGTGGGTATCGCCAGCAGCAGCGTATGCAAAAGCCACCAGCATCCAGATAAACCCGGCGGCCACGATGACCGGCTTCGATTTTCGCAGGTGAATATTCTCTTCGAGAATGACCAGGATGTATGCGCCAATAAATATGGCGATAGCGACGATACCGGCCCAGTGTGTGGTCAGGTCCATGTTATTTTCTCTCTATTGGATTCGATGAGTACTCAATTGCACTCGAATTCTGTCAGGCTGGTAGGCCTGCAACGGTCAGGCCAGCTGTGTTTTCGCCAGAAATCGACATAACCAAGCTTCTCCACCCACTCTTTGAAGCGCGGATCCTGCCGATATTCTACCGCCCAGTTGTTCCACACCTGGGTAAAAATCTGTGTCCTGTCAAAGTCAACCAGTGGATCAATACCCAAATCAAAAGCGCGTGCTGAGCCAAGGATTAACAGCGCCTCGAAACCCACCAGTTTATCCAGTTCCCCCCGCCGGGTTGCAGTGACAATCTCCGCTGCAATGGCGCTGGACTTTTCCGGGCTCTCAAGAGCATCGATGACCATATCCGCATAGGCCGCTGGTAGCAAGCCCGAACGCATACGGGCACCGCGTAACAGGATGCGTGCCTGCTCAAAGTCCCCGGTGTAAACGGCGGTCAGGCCAAGGTTGTAGTCGCGCAGAGAAAAATCTTCGAGTGTTTGCAAAATCGTTGCCGCCTCGACGGGACGGCCTGAGAAGTTAAGGGCTGCCGCCAATGACCAGCCAAGGTGCTGGTTCAGCGGGTCACGATTGTAGGCCACTTTCAGCTCATCAATAAGCTGCCTGAAATACCCCAGCCGCATGTGCAGCACAGCCTGCCAGTGCACTATGTTTGAATCGTTACTGCCAATCGATTGGATTTTCTGAAACTGGGCCACCGCCTGCTCAATCTCCCCGCGAGCAGCATAAACAGACGCCAGCACGCCCATGGCGTCTGTTGACTCAGGGTCCAGCTCAATAGCGAACTGGGCACTTGCCTCAGCCTGCTCAAAGTAAGCTTTCTGGTCAAGTGACGGGTCATAGGTCGTAAGCAGCCAGTATGCTGCGGCAATTCCGGCGTGGGCCCGGGCAAACTTCGGGTCAATCTTTACTGCCTTCCAGAAATAACCCACCGCCTCCTTCAAACCCGCGGCACGTAGCTGGATGCGATTGTTCAGCAACTCACGGCCTTTAAGATAAAGCGTAAATGCTTCAATATCTGCGGTACTGTCTTTACTTGAATCCGGCTTCTCACTCTCACTCAGGGCCAGCTTAAGTGCCTGCGCAATATTGACAGCAATGTCATCCTGTACCGCAAATACCTGGTCAAAGGTACGGTCATAGTTTTGTGACCAGACATGATATCCATTCTGTGTATCTATCAGCTGGGCAGTGACGCGTATCTGCGCTCCGTCATACCTGATACTACCCTCAAGGATGTTACCTACCCGGAGGTCATCAGCAATTTCCGTTGCCGTCAGGGTCGTATCCCGAAATGCAAATGAGGATGTGCGGGCTGCTACTTTCAGGCCCTCCATACCCGCCAGAAGGTTAATGACCTCTTCGGCAATACCATCGCCAAGAAACTGATAGCCATGACCCTCGCTCAAATCAACAAACGGCAAAATAGCAATGGACTGCCGGTCATAAATAGCAGGCACTTCAGTGGTACTTGCCAGGCGCTCAGCCTGGCCCACGGCTGCGGACTCTTCAGCTTCGTTCTGAAAGCCCTTGAACAGGGCCAGCACAGCGACGGTGCCCAGCAGCCAGTAGGAAACCGTGCGGATGACACCCGAGCTCCGCTGATAGAATCCCGACCAACCGGGTGACAGGGCCTCCCGCTTTTCCGGCTCAACATCGATACGAACGACCGGAACATCAAGGCGGTAGCCACTGCCACGAATAACAGCAATGTACGGCCCTTCACCCTGGTCCTCCCCCAGCGCTTTGCGTAGTAACAGGACACGTTTGTTGATCGTGCCCTTGTCAACGACCAGGCCACTCCAGACCTCTTCTTCGAGTTGTGCAGTTGAAACAACATTGGGCGCATTGCGTGCCAGGGAAAGCAACAGTTTGAAAGACAGCCGTGGCACTGGCACCGCTGACCCTTTACGTGTCAACTCCTGCGTACCCGCATCTAACAACAGATCTCCGATGCGGTAGCACTCAAAGCCCACTGGAATCTATTCCCCGCTGATCGTATTAAAATTTCATCCTTGCCAGCCAATCCTAACCCATCTGCAAACGTTCCGTAAATCTTCCGCCAATCTTCCATGTGGTACGTTTTTAATAAATGGCTGCATAACCTATAGTGCCTTTGCGTCAAAGACGCTGTACTGACATTCATTAAGGTTATACGCGTTACATAATAATAAGAAGAGATGGGATAGCTACATGAAACTGTAGCTATCCCAGTTTAAATCGTGACCCCCGGCTCCCTTTTTCCGGTTAGACCCCCCCCTAAACTGGCTGGTACTCCAGGGAGTCGGGGGTTTTAAACCCCTCCGTGTTTTTTCTGCACCCGGTCGCGCCCTGACCTGTATATAAGTTTATAATCTCCCCTTCTGTAATTGACCAACCCACGTAACCTTGAAGCCAAATAGAATAACAACCACCATACTTTTGCTGTCTCTGCTGTTGGCATCCGCATGTTCCTCACTGATGAAGTCGGCAACAACTGGTATGGCAGCGAACCTCAGTGCTGCAATCATGAACCAAAGTGATCCGGCTATTGTTCGCGACGGCGCACCCGCTTACCTGCTGATGCTGGATAGCTTTGTCGAAGGCTCACCGAACGATGCGGCAATGTTGAGTGCAGCAGCGGAATTGTATGCCGCCTACGGTGTTCTGTTCGTGCAAGATCAGCAACGGGCAGACCGACTGACGATGCGGGCCCTTACCTACGGCCAGCGGTCTCTATGTGCGAGCAACCAGGCAGCCTGCGGAATTGAAGAACTTTCTTTCAAAGCATTTGAGGGCGCACTGGCGCAATTGAACAGAAAGGACACCGCCAGCCTTTTTACTCTGGGGTTAAGCTGGATTGCATATATCAAAGTACACAGCAGTGACTGGGGTGCACTGGCCAAGCTGCCACGGGTTGACGCGGTACTGACACGGGTGCAGGCTCTGGATGAACACTATGAAGCGGTACAGGTTGAGCACTTTCTGGCCGTATTAAAGACCATAAGGCCACCGGCACTGGGTGGTGATTTTGAAGCCGGCAAAGCGCACTTTGAACGTGCAGTGGCCCTTTCTGGCGGCCGGGATCTTTCTGTCAATGTTGATTATGCGCGCTACTATGCGCGAACTTTGTATGATCGCAAGCTTCATGACCAGTTGTTAAATGATGTTATCGCAGCAGAGCCTGAGCAGGACGGATACACATTGTTTAACGTCATGGCACAAAATGATGCCCAGAAACTTCTCAGTAGTGCTGACGACTATTTTTGAGACCACATTCAGTAAGGACTTTTTGTCTATGGGAAAGGATTCATGAAAGCTCAAGCCAATAATTGCCTGTTGTCCAATCTGCCGACGAGGCATGTTTTGGTATTCCTGTTGCTGATGGTATTCGCATCATCTGCCAGTGCCCATACCATCAAGATTGCCACACTGGCACCCGAAGGAACGCCCTGGATGAATGCCATGCGGGCCGGTGCGGCAGAGATCAAAGAGCGCACCGATGGCCGGGTTATATTTAAATTTTACGGTGGTGGTGTACAGGGCAATGACAAGCAGGTACAACGTAAAATGCGCATCGGCCAGTTGCATGGAGGCGCTTTTACATCCAATGCTCTGGGCCCTTTTCAAAAAGACGCCCAACTCTATGCCTTACCCATGGTATTCCACAACCTTGATGAAGTTCGGTACGTACGTAGCCGCATGGACCAGAAATTGCGGGCACTTATCGAGGCGGCCGGCTATGTCAACTTCGGCTTTGCCGGTAGCGGTTTTGCCCACATAATGTCGCAACAGCCCATCGCGAACCTCGATGACATGCAGGGCCTGAGGGTATGGGTGCCGGACGGTGATGTCATGTCATACGGGGCGGTGGCGGCGCTGGGTATATCACCGGTCACAATGCCGTTAACCGATGTTTTGACCGGCCTGCAAACAGAATTGATTGACACCATCATGGGACCACCTGCCGGCGCTATTGTCTTACAGTGGAACACGGCTGTCAGCTATATCACCGAGCTGCCGCTGGCCTATATTTTTGCCATCATGATTGTTGATAAAAAGGTTTTCAACCGGCTTTTGCCTGCCGACCAGGCAATCGTGCGTGAGGTCATGGAGCGGGTCTATCAGGGTTTCGACGCACAGGGTGACGCTGACAACAAAGCCGCGTACAAAGCCTTGCTCGATGATGGTATGAAGTCCGTCAACCCCGACCAGGGGCAAATCCAGGCCTGGCACCAGGCCGTCGAGGAGTCCAATCACAGGCTGGCCAGTGAGGGTGTTGTAAGTGCCGCTCTGCTAACCGAACTGGAGTGCTACGTAGACGCTTTCCGGGCCGGTGATACGGAGAAAGATTGCAGCCAATGAGTGGTCGCTTTGTGGTACTCAAAAAACTTGAGAAAACAGGTGCCTTAGCCGAGGACGCTTTATTGCTGGTCATTCTGATCAGCATGATACTGCTGGCAGGCACCCAAATCTTTCTGCGCAACTTTCTTGACTACAGCCTGTTCTGGGGCGATGAAATGCTCCGCCTGATGGTGTTATGGCTAACGCTTGCTGGCGGCCTGGCAGCCAGTCGCATGGATAAACATATCAGCATCCAGGTACTGGACCGGTTCCTTCCCGAACGACTGCAGATGGTCACCCGGGTCCTGATCGATCTGTTCACAGCGGCTGT
This sequence comes from Gammaproteobacteria bacterium, assembly GCA_024277815.1. GTDB lineage: Bacteria > Pseudomonadota > Gammaproteobacteria > Xanthomonadales > SZUA-36 > SZUA-36. The sequence continues at coordinate 46,930 of JAJRUM010000076.1, read as the reverse complement.
ATGTGGATTGCTTAGCTGGCACAGTGCCCGCTTTGTGCTCGGTTCTTACGAGTTTGGTGACACCTTGCTGAGGAATACACCCGCATGGCTGTTACAGATCATCTTGCCATTGGGTTTCGGACTGATGGCTTACCGTCACCTGGTTTTGGCCATCCGGCATTCATTCAACCCGACAGGCGTCGGAGGCAAGCAATGATCATCGCACTTGTGCTGGTTTTGTTGATCTTGTTGGGGGCACCATTGTTTGCCGTCATCGCAGCGGGTGCGTTGTGGAATTTTTATCAAGCTGACATTGACCTGCAGGCAATAGCGATTGAATTCTATGGTATTGCCGAAATGCCAATACTGCTGGCCATTCCATTGTTCACTTTTGCTGGTTACCTGCTAAGTGAGAGCAATGCGCCAAAGCGCATGGTGCGCCTGACGACCGCTTTGCTGGGCTGGATGCCAGCGGGCCTGGCAGTGGTATCACTGGTTGCCTGTGCTTTTTTCACTGCTTTCACCGGTGCCTCCGGTGTAACCATCATTGCGCTTGGGGCGATCCTGTTCCCTGCCATGCAGCAAGCTGGCTACCCGGAGAAATTCAACCTTGGCCTGGTCACCTCTGCAGGCAGCCTGGGTTTACTGTTTGCGCCATCTTTGCCATTGATTCTGTATGGCGTCATCGCAGAAGTACCGATCGAACGCCTGTTTCTGGCGGGCCTGCTGCCGGGCTTTCTGATGCTGCTGGTTCTGTCGGGTTACAGTATCTGGAAAAACCGTGCGATACGTACACCGCTGGGTGACTTTTCCTGGCGTGAAGTGCGGGCAGCTGTGCGGGAATCAATTTGGGAGATCCCTCTGCCCATCGTGGTGCTCGGTGGTATCTATAGCGGTTACTTTGCAATTTCCGAGGCGGCTGCCGTGACGGCCCTGTATGTGCTGATCATCGATGTGGTTGTTCTCAAGGAAGTATCGCTGCGCAAACTGCCTGCGATCATTCGGGAAGCGATGATCCTGGTCGGAGGTATCATGATGATATTGGGTGTTTCCCGTGCCTCCACCAACTTTATGATCGATGCCGGTGTCCCACAGCAACTGTTGCAGTGGATCAGCGGCTATGTAAACGGACATTTTGCCTTCATGGTAATGCTGCTGGTATTCCTGCTGGTACTCGGCGCGATCCTGGACATATTTTCAGCGATTGTTCTGGTGGTGCCGCTGATACTGCCGGTGGCTACCCAGTTTGGCGTAGACCCGGTTCACCTCGGTATTGTTTTTCTTGCCACCATGCAACTGGGCTATATCACCCCCCCGGTCGGCCTCAACCTGTTTATTGCGGGGTACCGCTTTGACCGTCCGATTGTGGACATTTATTTATCCACCTTGCCGTTTTTTGTATTCCTGATGTTGTCGGTCATGCTGATTGCATTCTGGCCGGCTTTGTCACTGGTGCTGCTGAACTAATCGTGTTCGGTATCTACCGCCGCGGTAATGGCTGCCCAGTCCTGATAGCGTGCATCGAGAATCTGGTAGTCTTCCTGATCATCTACGTCAAGACTCAATCCACCGAACGGCGTCACTACAATCCTGACCGGCCCACCCAGTACCTCGGAAAGACATTTTTCAACCCGGGCCTCGGTATTGCCTGCACGCAAGCGCCGGTACCAGCGCCCTTTGCCTTTTGAAAGCATCAATGTCAACTGAACCCGCATCGTCAACCAGGCGGAGTGCCAGCCATGTGGGCGCCGGAAAAAGTTATACGCCAACGCAACTACGTTCCGCCAGTCCTTGGCCTTGCGGTAGGAAAACCCGGTTTGCAATATCTCCTGATGAGACAGCTTGCGCGGCCGGCCAACATAAATATTTGCCAACCGCAAACGCCCGCCCGCCAACTCAACGAAAGGCCGCTTGATACCCTGCAAACCTGCCTGTGGGTAGAACGGCCTGACCCCTGGCTCATCGACCGCGCCCACCAGCATTGCGCCAGGTTCGTCTGACGTACTATCCAGCCTTGCACACCGCGTGATGAAGTCATCCACAGCACGCTCGGTAACGAGCGGCAGATCACAGGAAATTATCAAAATCGGCCTTTCTTTCACCGGCATGCCGGGATCGTTTCGGTGCGCGTCTTCCGATGCCTCAATACCAGCCCAGCAATTGGTCAGCATTTTTCCGCGCTGGGCAATAACCCGCACGCTGGTGGGAAAACCAGCCAGCTCTTCAAGTAACTCTTCAGCCGGACCAACCACAAATATCTGATCAACTTGTCGTGCCGCCAGCAATGCATCGATGACATACCGAATCAAAGCCTGCTCGCCAACTTTCAAAAAAGCCTTATTGCGTCCGGCAATGAGCCGTTTGGGATTTCGATGAGTACCAGCAAGCACCACGGCATCCAGCGGAAACGGATAAGCATCCTCTTTCCCCTGTCCGGGCTCACTCACTTCCGGATTCACATCAGAGTGCGTCATACGCTGTTGGCCTGTTTCCCCACGCTTTGATTTTATAGACTTGCACTGCCACATAAAAGCGTAACAGTTCAGTAACAGTGTTTTCTTACCGGCAAACTGGGTTATTCTATGGTTGACGGCAATACCCGTCTCTCGTCCAACACAATAACCCCTAAGAGGGAGGAAACATATCGTGGAGCTTGCTTTATTTAGCGGAAATTCCTTAGCCTTTCTGGCGCGCTGGGTGCATTTACTTGCCGGCGTGACCTGGATCGGACTACTTTATTATTTTAATTTTATTCAGGGTGAATACTTCAAAGAAGCCGATGGCGGGGCTAAATCTGATGTTATTCAAAAAATGGTGCCGCGTGCACTTTGGTGGTTCCGCTGGGGGGCTATGTTCACATTCCTGAGCGGAACTTACCTGCTTTATCTCAAACATCTGAGTGGTATGGGTATCATCATCGGAGCAACCCTGGGTACCATCATGTTCCTGAATGTCTGGCTGATCATCTGGCCTAATCAAAAAACTGTCATAGCATCAGCCAAGCAGGTTGCCGGTGGCGGCGAAGCTTTACCCGGCGCAGCAGCTGCGCTCGGCAAAGCTGGCCTGGCTTCCCGCACCAATACCCTGTTTTCAATCCCGATGCTGTTCTTTATGGCATCCTCCGTGCATCTGGGCCAACTACAGACTTCGATACACAGTGCGGGTGCCACTTCTCTGGTCGTGGTTTTCGGACTCATTGGCTTGTTAACATTGAATGGTGTGATGGGCAAGACTGGACCGATGACTTCTGTCAAAGGGGTCATTGGCAACGGCTTTGCTTTGACGGCAGTTCTTTACCTGCTGGTCGAGTTGCTCTGAATCCATTTTAGAGATATCTAAAAATCAAACCCGGAGTTTTTACTCCGGGTTTTTTTATTTCCAGATATTTTTCGTGTCATTTTTAATCAATTTTATTCGCTTTATCGCAAACAATAAAACGGGGAAAAATTAAGATGTTTTTTTATTCATGAGGTTGTAATTTTTAACTCATGCACACGTTGAGAAAGTCATCCTAAATGACAGTATTTGGTCTTTGACAATTACTCTGCCCAGGAGTAACTTAGATCCCCCGTTACAAGAAACCCACCAACCGAAAGGTTGGGATCGCAGGAAGAACGGAGAAGGCCGAGAGGCCGGAAACGGACGGAGAAAGCCGCAAGGCTGGAGACGGACGGAGAGGGTCGAAAGACCGGAAACGATCGGAATGTGGATCTACCAGAGGGCCGACCCGCCTGAAGGTGGAGAGGGTGGAAGAAAACGGACAGCGTCCAGGTGGTACAGGACGCGTCACCCGGACCGGGTTCTGCCAAAAGAAGCGGTCGTACCATAAGGGTGACTCGATAGGAAAACGCGATTCCTTGAGATAGACGCGAAACACGTCGATAAATAAAAGCGGGTAGAAGACTCGCGACCAGAAACCGAAGGGCGGAACAGATCGGAACTGGACGAAGTTGGAAAGGCCTAGGAGGATCTGCAGTCCACCAGAAGCGGAGTTCCTACACTTCTACGACGAGGGAGACGCAAGTCTCCCTCGTTTTTTTTGCCTTTGAAAAAGTGATGAAATAGACTTACTCTTCAAGCGGTCACTACAGTAAGCAATAAGGCAGGACGCCGGGGGGCGACAGTTTGAAAGATCCGATCATCCGACTCAGCAACCTGGTCTACAGGCGTGGCAGCAAAGTCATCCTCAATGATGTCAGCATGGACATCAAGCGCGGCAGCATCGTGGCCATTATGGGCCCCAGCGGGGTTGGAAAAACGACCATTCTGCGTTTAATTTCAGGTCAGTTACACCCGAATAAGGGCTCTGTAGAGGTCAATGGCAAGCTGATCTCCAGCCTCTCAAGACGTGACCTGTATACATGCAGGAAAGAAATTGGCGTATTACTTCAGGATGGGGCCCTGTTTACCGACCTGACGGTGTTCGAGAACGTCGCCACACCACTGCGTGAACACACAGATCTCAGCGAAGAGGAAATACACGACCGGGTGATGGATAAGCTGAAATCCGTTGGCCTGGCTGATACCGCCAAACTGATGCCATACAGCTTATCCGGAGGCATGGCACGGCGGGTTGCGCTCGCACGGGCCGTCATTATGAACCCCAGGATCGTACTCTTCGACGAGCCCATGACGGGACTGGATCCAATCGCCATGTCCACCATCAGCCGGTTGATAAGGGTGACCAATGATGAACTGGGACTAACCAGCGTGATTGTTACCCATAATGTGGATCAGATGAATAAACTGGTCGACTATTGTTTCATTCTTGCCGGTGCAAAGCTGATAGCCGAGGGCAGCCCACAAGTATTGATGCACTGTGACGAGCCTGCTGTCGATCAGTTCATGAACGGCCGCGTTGAAGGTCCAATATCTTTCAACGTTGCTGCAAGCTATCAAACCTGAAATGCCTAAAGACCGCAGCAAAAGAAACGCATTTCTTGCCCCGATTGCCGAAACCGGGCATTGCGGTGTTTTTCTGATCCGCATGCTTGGCAGCATCAGGCTGGAGCGCGAGCTATTGATCAGCACACTGCAGCAAATCTACCTGATCGGCGCACGCTCCCTGGTCATTATTATGATCTGTGGTTTTTTTGTTGGCATGGTTCTGTCCTTGCAAGCGATCAACGCGTTACAACTTTTCGGGGCCTCAGACCAGGTCAGTCTTCTGGTCGGAAAAACTCTGTTCAGGGAATTGGGACCGGTACTGACAGCTTTGCTGTTCGCTGGTCGCGCCGGGACCTCGGTGGCTGCCGAAATCGGCCTGATGAAAGCCACCAGCCAAATTGAAGCCATGGAGCTGATGGCCATAGACCCGGTGCAGCGCATTGCGCTGCCGCGCTTCCTGGCAGGCGTGGTGTCGCTACCCTTGCTGACCGCAATGTTCAATGCCTTCGCCGTCATCGGCGCGGTTGTGTTTTCCATCGGTGTCATGGGCCTGGACCCAGGCATTTTCTGGAGCAAGCTGCAGTCAGGCATCCTGTTTAGTAAGGACTTTATGGGTGGTGTCTGGAAAAGCGTGGTGTTCGGCGGAATTGTCAGCCTGATCGCAGTCTATTTTGGCTACTATGCCAAGCCAACCGGTGAAGGCGTTGGCACAGCGACAACCCGTACTGTTGTATTGAGTTCAGTGCTGGTGCTTATATTTGATTTTATTATGACTTCTTTGCTTATTTAGCCGGCGACGGTTGTAAGAGCTGTAACGGGAATTAACATGCGTGCAAATTACAAAGTAGAACTGACTTCGGGAATTTTCCTGTTAATGGGCGTTGCCGCCCTGCTCTGGCTGGCAACCGAGGCCACTGACTACGGCTTACAAATCGGTGACGACACTTATCTGGTCAGCGCCCGATTCTCTAACGTCGCAGATCTGAAAATCCGTGCACCGGTAAAAATCGGGGGAGTAACGGTTGGCCTGGTGGACCAGATCGTTTTGGATGCCGTTACATTCGAAGCCGTGGTTACCCTGAAAATTGACCAGCAATTTGCAGATATACCGAGTGACAGCAGCGCCTCCATCCTGACCAGCGGTGTATTGGGCGACCGCTATATCGGCCTCGAACCGGGTGGTGCAATGGATGCCCTTACAGATGGCGACCAGATACTGATTACCCAGTCCGCCATCGTACTGGAGAATCTGATCAGCAAATTTCTGTTCAACACCAGCAGCAAAGGCAGTAACGAATGAACTTACTCAGCAAAGCCCTGCTGTCGGTGCCGGTCTGCATATTGAGTTTTAATCTGCAGGCTGATACCGCTGCAAAAGACCCGGCCTCACTGATCGAAGGCTCCATCAGCAACATTTTTACACAGGTCATTGAAAATTATGAGCACTACAAATCAGATCCTGCCGCACTACAGACACTGGTGCGTACAGACCTGATTCCACTGCTGGACGTACCCTATTCCGCACGCTTGATACTCGGCCGGGCCGGCCGGGGGATACCCAGAGAGAAAGTTGATGCCTTTGCGGAGGCCGTGGTCAACCTGCTGATTGACCGCTATTCGCAAGGATTATTGCATTTCAGTGAATCCGAATCGGTCAAAGTCACAGTGTTACCACAAAGGGGGGCATTGAACGAAAAACTCACGCGCGTTCGCACACGCGTTTCACTCCCCAAAGGCGGTGAAGCCCCGATTGACTATGCGTTCCATAAGACCGCAAATGGCTGGCAAGCTTTTGATGTCATTGTAGAAGGAATATCCTACGTTACCACCTTCCGCAACCAGATCATGCCGGAAGTCCAGGCCAATGGAATCGACAGCGTGATAGCCCGCCTGAACGCTGGCGATCTGGAACTGACCGACTAAAGACGTACGCGACCCCACAATGCGCAACAGCTTGTCACTTATCACTGCCGCTCTGCTTGGGCTGTTATTGTCAGCATGCGCTGGTATGCAAAGCCAGCAAAGTGACTCGGAAATAGACCCATGGGAAGGTTTCAACCGTAAGGTCTACGCATTCAATACCGGTATGGACAAGGTCGTGCGCCCGATCGCTGTCGGCTATGACAAAGTCATGCCCGATGAATTCCAACGGGGGGTTGGCAATTTCTTCAGAAACCTCGATGCTCCGGTAACTTTTGTCAACCTGCTGCTGCAGGGAAAATTCACGCACGGCGCTGAAACCCTCGGCCGTTTTCTGGTCAATTCAACCGTTGGTTTATTGGGGTTTGTGGATGTTGCCATGAAAATGGGGATTCCATATTACAATGAGGACCTTGGGCAAACGCTCGCCGCATGGGGGTATCAGGACAGCCGTTACCTGATGCTGCCAATACTCGGCCCATCCACTTTCAGGGATGGTGTTGGCCGTCTGGCCGATAGTTACTACCACCCGGTAGGTCGTGCTATCCATAACCGCAGTGAATATGGTTACTGGATTTTTCGTGGTATAGATCAACGGGCACGATTCCTCATTCAGGATGCTGAAATTGAGCAGGCCTACGACCCCTATATATTGCTGCGCGATGTATGGCTACAAAATCGCCAGTACCAGATATACGATGGTGATCCACCACTGGCAGATTATGACCTCTACCTCGAAGAAGACTATGCTGAACCCGACGCTGGCCCTGGAGAATAATCGCCCGCTGCTGTCAAATTGGCGTACGCTGCTTTACTGAGATAAGCTTTGCTCTCAAACAGGCGGGCAGAATGCTGAAAATAATCCAAACTGCAATTCTGCTGGTACTGCTGACAACAGGTGGCTGCGGAGAACCTCCAGCCACCACCAACTCAGCGCCAGCCAAAATCTACAGGCATGCACTGGATGGCGCACCGGGCTCCCTCGATCCTGCCCAGGCCGCATCTCTGTACGCCAATTTTCTGGTGGTTAACCTTTACGACACCCTGTACCGCTACAAGTATCTGGCGCGCCCTTACAAGCTGCAGCCCAACCTTGCAACGGCGATGCCGGAAGTATCTGACGATGGCTTGCAACTCACCATCCGCATCAAGCAGGGCGTGTACTTCAATGATGATCCTGCTTTTAAGAACGGCCTTGGCCGGGAGCTTAAAGCTGAGGACTTTGTGTACTCCATCAAACGACATTTTGACCCCGGTACACGTGCCCAGGGCGCGTGGCTCTGGCAACGGCGTATCAAGGGGCTGGACCAGTGGAAGACAGAGGGCTCTGAGTATGACCGGGAAGTACCGGGCCTGCGGGCAGTGGATGACTACACGATACAGATCACGCTCACTCGCCCTTTTCCACAGTTCGTACACACCCTGACCCAGGGTTATGCCGCGATAGTTGCCAGGGAGGCAGTGGAAAAGTACGGTCAGGAATTATCTAACCACCCGGTGGGTTCAGGGCCATTCCAACTCGATAGCCGAAACAGTATTCGCGCGGTGCTGACAAAAAACCCGCACTTCCGGGCAGAACCGTTCAGGCTGGAGGATGAAGGCTACGACCCGGCTACCCAGGGTGATGCAGGCTTTGAAGCCTTACAGGACAAGATTCCGCCTTTTGTTGATCGTCTGGAACTGGAATTTATCACCGAGGATGCCGCTCGCTGGAATGCTTTTTCAGCCAATGAACTTCACTTTATGAAAGTTCCGGTCAGCCAGTTCGATACCGTTCTCAGCCAACGCAGACCGCTTACTCTGAGTCCACAGTTCGCCGGCGCCTATCACTTCGAGGCATCTCCCGAAGCCGGTTTTATCTACACTAACTTCAACATGGCTGACGACCGCATCGGCTATAACCCTGACCCAGAGAGGAACAGGCGCAACCGCGCACTGCGCTGCGCCATGGTCAAAGCTTTCAACTGGAAGAAACGCAACGAAATATTTTTCTATGGCATCGGCGAGGTCTTTCCGGGCATTATTCCACCAGCAGTACCGGAGTACGACCCACGCGGGGATAAGACATATATACAGCGCAACCTGCAGGCTGCCATTGAGTTACTGCAAGCGAATGGCTGGAATGCGAAGAACCTGCCGGTGCTTGACTATGGCTTTCCTAACAGTGTGACCGAAAGGCAAATTTTTGAGCAGTTTCGGAACTTTATGGTTGAGATGGGCTATCCCGCAAAAAAAATCCGGCCAATGATTTTCGCTACTTATGGCGACTATCACCGCGCTTATTCACAGGGTAAGGTGACACTGATCAACAGCAGTTGGACAATGGATTACCCTGACGCCGAGAACGTCATGCAATTGTATTACGGCCCGAACGGGGCACCCGGCTCAAACTCATCCAACTACAATAACCCTGAATATAACCAACTCTATGAATCCAGCTCGGCCATGGGCGAATCGCCACAACGCACCCGAATTTACCGTCAAATGAACCAACTGCTGATGGATGACTGCACCAGTATTACCGGTATATCCCGCACTTTGCTGTTTCTGTGGGACAGAAAGGTCATCATGAAGCCGGACCGGTCTTTTGTGGGTGGTTATTTCATGCGCTTTGTTGACCTGGTGGAGTCGCCCGTCGAGCCATGACAAAACTGCCATTTATCGCCCGCAGGCTGGCGCACGGCATTCCGCTGTTGCTGGGGGTAACGTTTATCAGTTTTGTCCTGATGGTCTATTTTGGCCCGGATAAAACCTACGAGTTGCTGGGGAAGAACCCGGACCTGGAACAGATCAGTGAAGTCCGCCATGCGTTGGGCTATGACCGCCCGTTCCTGGTGCGCTACGGCGACTACCTGAAAGAACTTATCACCCTCGACCTGGGGCTTTCTGACTCCACCGGCGAGGCAGTGGCTTCCATAATCACCCGCACTTTGCCCGTATCGGTGTCGCTGGTGTTACCAGGTTTCATTATTGGCAATATGGCCGGTCTGGCACTGGCAATGCTATCTGCCTGGTACCGTGGCCGATGGCTGGACAAGCTAATTATGTCTGCTTCAGTCGTGGGGATGAGCGTCAGCTTCCTGGTGATCATAATTGGCCTGCAAATCCTGCTGTGCACACCGTATGGCCTCAACCTCTTCCCGGTGCGTGGCTGGCAGGTACATGACCTGTCCTCCTATTTCTACTATGTTACCGTCCCCACGCTGGCCATCCTGATGGTGACGCTGGGGTACAACACGCGCTTCTACCGGGCAGTTATGGTTGAAGAACTGGAACGTGACCATATTCGCACTTTACGCGCATTTGGCACCTCACCACCGGAACTGCTGTTCAGACATGTGCTTAAAAACAGCCTGATACCCATACTGACGCGAATCATGTTTTCTGTGCCATTCGTGCTGGTATCCGGCAGCTTGCTGCTGGAGAGTTATTTTGGCATTCCCGGCATCGGACTGGTGACGTTCAACGCCATCACCAGTGGTGACCAACCCATACTCAAAGCTGTCATCGGCCTCACCGGTGTGCTGTTTGTGCTGGCCCTGATGATCAACGATATGCTCTACAACGTGGTAGATCCCAGGGTCAAGCGCCAGTGAGTACTTTATGATGAAGTCGACGTGGCAATATCTTAAAACCGACCGGTACGGGATGGGCGGTCTGCTCATTGTCACTTTGTTTTCACTGGTGGCCATTCTGGTCTGGAGCGGCTGGCTGGGTCAGGGCTGGCTGGACACCAGTGGCGAGCGCTGGGAAAGTGCCAATGCCGCACATTGGTTTGGTACCAACCTGCTTGGTCAGGATATTCTGCAACGAACACTTTTTGGTGCGGCAACTGCCTTTGAAGTCGGTCTGATTGTCGCCACCTCTGCTGTCATTCTGGGTACCGTTCTGGGTGCTCTGTCAGGCTGGCACAGCCATAGCTGGCTGGATGAAATTATCCTGTGGATCGAGGGCGTGCTCGACTCGATACCCATTTATCTTTTTGCCGCTGCGGTCGCCTTTGCGTTGGCGGGTAATCGCTGGGCAATGCACGTGGCGATGGTGATCACTTTCTGGACGACCACAGCACGAATTGTGCGCGGTGAGGTCATGCGTATAAAGCAGCGCGAATTTGTCGAAGCGGCACGCGCCATCGGCCTGCCTGGAGTCACCGTGCTGGCACGTCATGTACTGCCGAATACCGTACATATTCTGCTGGTGCAGGCAACCATAGTATTCGTCACAGCTATCAAGACAGAGGTCATACTCAGCTTCCTGGGCCTCGGGATACAGGATGGCGTCAGTTGGGGCTTGATGCTGGCTGAGAGCTCACAGGAGGTACTGGCCGGGCACTTCGGCAATTTTGTAGCAGCGAGTACTGCCATTTTCCTTATGTTGCTGGGATTCAACCTGTTGGCAGATGCTTTACAGGATGCGTGGGATACACGGAGGAATAGCAGTTGACTGCCGAGGCTTTGAAAGTGAGCAAGCTCAGCGTCTGGTTGAAAACCGAATCGGGCCGGATCAAAGTCGTGGACAATATCAGTTTCAGCATCAAAGCAGGTGAGTCCGTCGGCCTGGTCGGTGAGTCCGGCTGCGGCAAAACCATGACAGCGTATGCCATTCTCGGTTTGTTGCCAGCAGCACAGGCCACCGTGCAGTGTGCTGCGATCAAGGTTTGTGGCAAAGAGATATCAACCCTGAGTGCGGCACAACGGCGCCGTATTCTTGGCCGCGACATTGCCATGGTCTTTCAGCAACCCGGTACAGCCCTTGACCCGGTATTCACCATTGGCCAGCAGGTCACCGCAGTGCACCGGCGGCATACCAGTGGCAACAGACGTGCCGCCCGGCATGCAACACTCGACTCACTGCGGCAAGTAGGCTTTCACCAACCTGAAAAGATCTTTTCCGCTTATCCGCACCAACTGTCCGGCGGCATGCGGCAACTGGCAATGATCGCGATGGCAACGGTCTGCAGGCCCGCTGTGGTGATCGCTGATGAGCCCACCACGGCACTGGACAGCAGCACCCGGGCATTGATCCTGCAACAAATTGAGCGCCTGCGCACAGACTACCAAACTGCAGTTCTGATGGTCAGCCATGATCTTTCAGTGATCCGGCGAAGCTGCCAGAAAGTGATGGTCATGTACTGTGGCCGCGTACTTGAGAGCACGAACTGCAAAAAATTGTTCGCGCATGCCAGGCACCCCTACAGCGCTGGACTGGTCGCCTGCATCCCGCAAATCGGCCCATCGAGGCCGTCGGAAATCAAAGCCATACCCGGCCAGCTACCAAGCCCTTCGGCACTCCCGAACGGCTGTCACTTTGCGCCCAGGTGCAGCTATTCTGAACCACAATGCGAACATTCAACCCCACAACTGGTTCATCAGGGCAGCGGCGACGGTGCCGGGATCGTTGCCTGCTTCAGGCCGCTGTAATGCACACACAGAACCCACAAGCTGAAACTGCCCTGCTCCAGGTCCGTGAACTGTCATTGAGTTTCAGCAACCATCAACACGCTGTCGATCAAGTGAGTTTCAGCCTGGCCGCAGGCAAAACACTGGGACTGGTCGGAACATCAGGTGCCGGCAAGAGCAGCGTAGCGCGCGCGATTCTGCGGTTGATAAAACCGGATGCGGGTCAAATAATATTCCGCAATGAAGATATCCTGAGCATGGGCGCTGCCCAACTCAAAGAGGCTCGCAAGCGTATTCAGCTCATCTTCCAGGACCCGTCTGCTTCATTGAGTCCGCGACGAACAATAGCCCAGACATTGCTGGAACCGCTCCGGCACTTTGCCATTCATGACGCCGACTCCCGGCAGCAAAAAATCAGACAGACCCTGCACACCGTCGGACTGGACGAAAGTATCCTGCAACGTTACCCGCACCAGTTTTCCAGCGGACAACAACAGCGCATCGCAATCGCCAGGGCACTGGTAACCGATCCTGAGTTGTTGATCGCCGACGAGGCCGTTTCCGCACTGGATGTTTCAATCCAGGCACAGATATTGCAGTTAATACAAACTCTGCAAAAGAAGCATGGCATATCGTTCCTGTTCATTTCGCACGACCTGGCGGTCATCCGCCAGATTGCAGATGATGTTGCTGTTATGTACCGTGGGCAATTGCTCGAGTACGCACCTGCTGACACGTTTTTCAGCCAGCCAGGTCACCCCTGCAGTAAAGCATTGCTGGCTTCGGCTCAGTTTGAAGCTGAATCACCAACCCAGGCCAACATCGGCTGGCTTCAATCTGCTGAAGAGCTAACCACTCGCTCATCAGCCTGCACCTACGCGGGAACATGCACAGAGAAAATACCGGTTTGTGAGCAGCGTGAGCCGGAATCCCATAAAATTGACCACAAAGATGGCCCGCTTTGCGTAAAATGCCATCTTTATGCTGAGGTACTTGCCAATGAACACCATGCCTAGACTCACACACAAATTTTCTATCTTGTTGCTGCTGCTCACAGCGGTTTTTCTGCTTGCGGCTTGCGGCACCAAAATTATTCGCGGGGCCGCACCCATTGTGCGCCTGAACGAGCTGAGTCATACGGGCAACGGCATTGAACTGCAGCTGAGTATGCGCAATCTGAATGGTGAAACCCTGGATATCCGGGCCATTGATTTCAGTTTGTCTGTCGAAGGTAGTGAGCTGTTTTCCCACTCGGGCCCGGCCACCACCAGCATCGCTGCCAATGGCACCGAAACATGGACTATCAGCGCTGAAGAGTCAGGTGAAAGCAAGCAACTGCTTGACAAGCTTGAAGCTGGCGAAGTCAAGAGTCTGCCCTATTCTCTTGAGGGCTCAATTATCTCTGCCGAAGATGACAAATTGCATTTCAGCCATGATGGGCACCTCTACCCCGTTCCGGGAAGGCCGGGACAGTTCCGCTAAACTCAGTTCCATGGCCAGACTTCAGCAGCAGAACATTCTTGTTGGCATCGAGATTGACCCCCGGCGCCAGATCAGCAACAAACCCGCGCGCCCGGCTTTACTGGACCGGGCAGCTGCTGAGCAGGTACTGGCACACCTGGCTACCGACCTGACCAGCATGGTTCCGGACATCAACCGGTACACGCTGGTTATGCCCGGCGCCCTCTATGACCAAACCCAGATACTGTGCCCCGATATGTTGGTTTACAACGCCCTGGAGAGCCTTCAACAAACCAGCAACCCGGGGGCTGATTTTCGACCCCACCTGTTGAGTATCGGCGCTAAAAAAGGACGAATGCCCCTGGATGAACTGCAACCACGTGCACATATTCCGCTGGGCCTGTTGCAGATATTGCCAATACTGGTTTGCGGCCCCGCCGACAACATGCCCGACCTGGCGGACCAAATGGAACACCGCTTTATTGAACAGGGGCAATTGTCGGCACATTCTGCCCAGGGCCTTGAATCACAGTTCGGGATTGCGGTTAGCCATGCACGGTTCATGACCACCACCGACTTGAACGCAATGCTCAGACTACAGTTGGAACACTACGGCTTTCTGCCCTTGTGGGAGTTGCTTGACGCGGCCATGCGCTCCTCAGAGCAGATTCTGAAAGTGACCACCACACAGGGCTCGCACTTCGAGTGGCGTGAGGGTGCTGTGCATTGCTTCTTCGAGTCCTTTGACTGGTGGTCCAGCTACGGTGGCGGCACAGACATTCCTGCTTCGGACCAACAGCTCCAGCCCGCATATTCTGACTGGACCAGGGAGTACAGACGATATCTGGCCATGCTCACCGCCCATGGGATTACGGTCAGACAGCACCTGCCTGGCTTGCAGGATGCAGAACTGACCGATACATTTTTCCTGGAAGAATCCACCCATGAACCACAGCAGGGTGCCGCGCTGGTAACCGAACACCACGCTGACGACCTGGGCATAGTGGCTGTCTCGGTTGTCAGTGGCAAGCGGCAAATAAATTTCTATCCAATACAGCCGGACGGCTTAAACGATTTGCACCGGTTCATCCGGCAGGAGGGGCTCAGTGGTGATACTGCGTACCCGGGCAACATCGTATACAACCCGGCCAGCCGTCAGCTGATGGCAGATACGCTGAAGCACTGAATGCAGGAATACGATACCAACCCCTTGTGTTTTGTTGCCGATTCGGCCGTTCATGGCCAGGGCCTGTTTGCCCGGCAGGATATCCCGGCTGGCACCTGGATAGGCCATTATGAAAGCACTGAAACACAGCAAAACGGTATGCATGTTTTGTGGGTTGACAACACCGGGAAAGATGAATGGGTTGGCTATGACGGTATCGGTGAGTTACGCTTTCTGAACCACGCCCGGCCAGCGAACGGAGAGATGGACGGGCTGGAATTATATACCTTGTGTGATATCAAGGCCTTACAGGAGATAACCATCGACTACGGCGAGGAATTCAACGCCTCGCGATAAGACAGACTGGATGTTACCAGCAGTACCCCCAATGTAATCCTTCATCTGAAAAAATATCGGAATCCAGTACTATGAGCTTAACTGAAAGCACCCGCGAACAAATTGAAAAAATCATCCAACAGGACCAGGTCGTTCTTTTCATGAAAGGAACCCCGCAGGCACCGATGTGTGGTTTTTCATCCAAGACAGCAGGCTTACTGGACTCCATCCTCAACGACTACGCCACTGTCGATGTCCTGCAAGACCAGGAGATCCGGGAAGGCATCAAGGCTTATGGTAACTGGCCGACCATTCCACAGCTGTATATCAATGGTGAGCTGGTTGGTGGCTGCGACATCGTCAGCGCCATGTACAACAGCTGCGAATTACATGACATGCTGGGCATTGAAGCGCCGGACCGCACACCGCCGGAGGTGACCATTACGGATGCCGCCGCAGAAAAAATTCGTGAAGCCATGGCTGGCCATGACAATGTCGGTCTGCATTTTGCTGTTGATGCCGGCTGGCAATCTCAGTTCAACGTAGCACCCGCTGAAGGACATGAGATCAAGGTCGAAGCCAATGGCATCACATTTCTGTTTGACCTGGCCTCAGCACAGCGCGCGAATGGTGCGGTCATTGACTGGGTAGAAACCATGCAGGGAGAAGGCCTGACCATCAACCTGCCGCAAGCACCTAAACCAGTGAACCAGATGAGCGTGGAAGCGCTTAAGCAGGCACTGGAAGACGATAGCGTGATCCTGGTTGATGTGCGCGGCAAGGAAGAGCGGAAACTCGCTTCACTGGCTGCAGCAAAACCAATGGAAGGTGGCATGATGCAGGAAATTGAAGCCATGCCCAAAGACACCGCCTTGGCATTTATTTGCCATGTTGGTAACCGCAGCCAGGTCGCAGCGGAGCACTTTCGCAAGCAGGGATTCAGCAATGTCAGCAATGTCGCCGGCGGCATTGATGCCTGGTCCAAACAGATCGACCCATCAGTGCCACAATACAGCGGGCACAACTAAAACCGGGTAGTCTGTTCCACTCCGACAGCGGAGTGGTTCATGCACAATAGAAGCAGCCGGATAAACTCCAGTCAGTTACAGGCTGAACTCAGCAACCACCGGTGTGTGATCTGATGGCCTTTCCTGGCGACGTGGTTCCTTGTCAATATACGCTGCGCTGCAGGCCTTTTGCAGCGGTGCAGAGACCAGTATCAGGTCAATCCGAAGACCCATATTCCGGCGGAACGCAGCCATGCGATAGTCCCACCAACTCCAGCTCTTTTCCGCTTGCTCAAACTGCCTGAAAGTATCCGTCAGTCCGAGATCCAGAATATGCTGCAGGGCCTCCCGCTCCGGCGTGCTGCAAAGAATCTTCCCGTGCCACGACTGCGGGTCATGGACGTCCCGGTCATCGGGAGCAATATTGAAATCACCCAGTACGATAACTTTCTCATACCGCTGCATTTCACCAGCGATCCAGGCGGATACTTTTTCCAGCCAATGCATCTTGTAGGCGAACTTCTCTGATCCTACCTCGCTGCCATTTACGACATACAGGTCTATGACCCGCACATCCCCGACCGTAGCAGCCAGAATACGGCGTTGCGGATCGTCCAGTCCATCGATGTCGGTCACTACATCAGTCGCCACCTGACGGCTGAGTATGGCCACGCCATTGTAGGTTTTCTGGCCTGAATAAACGCTGTGATAACCCGCCTGTTGCAACGCCTCTGTCGGAAACCGGTCATCGGTCATTTTGGTTTCCTGCAAAGCCAGGATATCCGGCTGCGCAGTATCACACCACGCCAGCACATGCGGCAGGCGGACATTCAGAGAATTAACGTTCCAGGAAGCGACTTTAAGCATTCAGGTATCCCATCAAAGTTGTTCCGGCAAGCTTGTGCCAGGTCAAAATAATCGCCAGCCGGATTGTCACCACCGGCCCACTTACGCATAATACCAGTTGGCACACTGCAGAGTAGAGAGCGCACAGGTGAAACCCGGACTCACCGGCATCAACCGGATCATCAAGGCCACCGGCAATTCTTTTCGCGGTTTCCGCGATGCTTTCAGGTATGAGGCTGCCTTCAGGCAGGAACTTGGCCTGACTGTTATCCTGTTGCCGGCCTCGGTGTGGCTGGCCCGTTCGATGATTGAGTGGCTATTACTTATCACCCCACTGTTTGTACTGATCATCGTGGAACTACTGAACAGTGCTGTGGAGAATACGGTTGACCGTATCGGTGCGGAACAGCACACTCTTTCCGGTCGGGCCAAGGACATAGCCTCCACGGCCGTGATGTTTGCACTGATTTTTCTTGCCGTTGTCTGGCTGAGCGTCGCCTGGAGTAGATTTTATGTCTAAGCACTATTTGACCATCGCAATGATGCTGGCCTTCACCAGCTTGTTCTTATTCGGCTGAGCTGAACCCGCCGGGTCCGGGACTGCTGCCGAACAGCCGGTTGTTACGGGAACACCGCCCGCAGCGGAGAAGTGCCAGGTCACACCACCTCCGGGGCCCATCCCGTGTACCATGCAGTATGACCCGGTTTGTGGCTGTGATGGGAAAACCTACGGTAATGCCTGCAGTGCCCGTGGCGCAGGTGTACCTGACAGCACTCCCGGGGCTTGCGGCGACCAATCCGGCAATGGCTCAGCAACGCCGGCCAAATCCAATCTTTAACAGCAACCAGGAAGCCCACAAAATGAAAACCATCCTGCGCACTATCACCCTGCTCGGCGTCGCTGTTCTGCTGATGGGTTGCCCGCAAACCAAGGAAGACAAGGACCTGTCTGAAACATTGAAGCAATACGAAACCATCGTTCGCTGGGCCCAGTGGGATGCTGCAGCCAACTTTATTTCACCTGAGTACCAGAAGGATCACCCTATTTCGCGATTGGAAATGGACCGTTTGCGATTGTTTCGGGTGACACAATACATCTTGCGCTCTTCAGCCCCGATCGATAACGGCGACGGCCTGATTCAGGTGGTTGAGCTACACATATTCAATAAAAACCAGGCCCGTGAGCGCACCATTATCGATGAACAATACTGGAAATATGACCAGCAACGTGAGCGCTGGTTATTGCATTCAGGGCTTCCTGATCCTACTCAGAAGAGTTATTGAATACTGCACAAGCAGTAAGCAGCGACGGTGAATTTGCCCTCTTTTTCGGCAATAAACTGTAAATCATCCAGCATACCCTGCAGCCACGATTGGGGCAGGTTGAAGGGTGTACTGACAGCCAGATCAAAGGACGCTACCGCATCCGCCATGAGTTCTGTAAATAATTTATCCATTGCCGACTGCTTGGGCTCCACCCACTCAACCTGGTAATCCTCACCCAGGCCGGCGCTGCGGGCAGCGGCATCAATGGCATCCTGAAATGTTCCGGTTTTATCGACCAGACCTTTTAATGCTGCCTGCTGGCCGCTCCAGACCCGGCCCTGCGCAACGGCATCGACTTCAGCCAGCGTGGACATCCCGCGAGCCACTCTGACCAGGCTAAGGAACTGCTGGTAGACCCTTTCCGTACTGGCCTGAAGCAGGCGCGCCATGGCAGGATCCAGTGAACGGTCAAGCCTGATCTTGCCGGCAATATCGGTCGTTCCGAAACCATCCGTATGCACGCCAATCTTGCCCAGAGTGCCTGCAAACGTCGGCAACATACCAAATACGCCAATGGAGCCTGTGATAGTCGCCGGACTCGCCCAGACCTCATCAGCGGCCATGGCCATCCAATAACCACCGGATGCCGCAACATTGCCCATTGATACGATCACTTTCTTGCCGGAATCACGTATTTGCTGTAACTCAAGGCGCAGAATCTCGGATGCAAATGCCTCACCCCCCGGGCTATTGATACGCACAACCACCGCCGCTACCTTGTCGTCACGCGCCACGCGCCGCAGCTGTTCAGCCGTTGAGATAGAGCCAATACGTCCAGCGGGGTGACGGCCACTGACGATCTCGCCCTCAGCAATCACAATTGCAACCTGCTTGTCCTCGGTTAAGACCTTTTGCTTGTTGGTCAGATCAAGGTAATCCAGCATACCGACCGCACGATAGCTGTCACCCGCCTTATCAGGCGTTGTCAGGCGTGCCAATTCCTGGCGGGACTCGGGTGCAGACATAAGGCGGTCAACAAGACCAAGCTCCAGCGCATACTGCGCAAAATTACCACCCACGGCCTCGATCCGTGCAGGCATGTCGTCAATCGCCCTGGTCAGGGTCTCCAGCGGTATGCCCCGGTGTTCAGAAACACCCTCAAGATACTGTTGCCACAAGTCGTTCATCCAGTACCTGCCGGCTTCCTCCGCGGCAGGCGACATGTCATCACGGATAAATGGTTCCATTGCGGACTTGTACTCTCCTACCCTGAACAGGTTGATTTCAACCGCCAGTTTTTCCAGGCCTTCACGGTAATAATGCCGGTAACTGGAGTAGCCATCGATCCAGACCGTCCCATTTGGATTCAACCAGATTTCATCTGCCAGAGAAGCCAGGTAATACTGGTGCTGGCCAAGGTTTTCTGCCACAGCAATCACCGGCTTGCCCGTGGTCCTGAACGCATCTACAGCATGGCCAAGGTCCTTCAGTGCGGCAAGGCCGATGCCCTGCAAATAACTGGGGTCAATCACCACGCGGCTTATGTCGTTATCTGTTGCCGCCCGGTGGATAGCCTCCAGCATGTCACGTAAGCGCGTTTCGGACTGCTCCTGCCCCATCGCTTCCTGTAGTGCCCGGTCCATCGGCGTGCTCGAATATTGCTCAACCACATTACCGTAGGGGCGGATAACCAGGCTGGTATCAGTTTTCAGGCGAGCCAGCTCCGGTGCTTGTGACAGCCCGGCATAAACTGCGTAGATAAGCCCGAAAAAGAGCAGGTTCAGAAAAACTTTTCTGCTGCCGTTAATGAAGTGCCAGACTCCCAATGCAAATTTTGCCGGGAGAGAACGTTGATTGGTCATGCTGCCGCCTGTTGAAGTAACTGGCGACCATTGTATGGACAGTGGCGACTGATCACAATCCGCCGATGGTCACATTGCTGGCGAAAAAACCAACAGTTTGCCAAAAAGACCACTCCGCCGCCCTGAAGGCACCGCGTGAAATCTATAACCACATGGTTTATATGAGAGTTTTCCGATGGCATGAATACTGCATTAGTCAATACACATGATTAACACGAAGGAATCCTGACCATGGGAACATTTTCTCGCCTGCGCTACGTTATCGCTGCAAATGTAAATTCATTGATTGAGAAAGCGGAAGACCCGGAAAAACTACTCAGAGCCCTGATCCGCGATATGGAAGACGCAGCTGAAGATGCCCGTCTCGCCAGTGCTGACCTGCTCGCAGAACAGTCTCACCTGCATGGCATGAGCGAACGCCTTGAACGTGAAATACAGCAGTGGGCAGAACGCGCGGAGCAAGCAGTGGCAACCCATCGTGATGACCTCGCAGTCACCGCGCTCAAGACCAAAGCCGAGCTCGAGCAGACCCTGGTATCTGCCAATGAAGAGTCCGCCAGCCTGGATACCCGCATTGTGCAACTGGAGTTCGATGTCGCGACACTGAAAAACAAGCTTCTTGAGGCCAAAACCCGGCTGAAAGACATCCAATTACAACAAGGCTCACCTGCTGGCCGGCGCAGACCGGAAAACCACCAGTCACTTTCCCCTGCAGAGCGCAAGGTCCGCCGGGCCATGGGCCGGTTTGAACATCTGCAGTCGCAGGTCGACCGGCTTGAAGCCCGCGTTCGTTCATACGAATTCGGTGGCGAGGCCGGCAATGCCTGGACAGCGGACAATACGGTTTCCGACCCTGAGATCGAAGCTGAACTGGCGAAGTTGAAGAATCGCATCGCACCACAACCGACCCCTACAACAAATGGCGCAGCAGATAATCAACCTGACGCTGAATAGACCTCAGAAGGGGGTCAGGCCTGTATCAGCTTCCTGCTTTTGTGCAGGAAGCGGCTCAGCAACAGCACGGCACCAAATGACAGGCCAACGATCATGCCAACCCACATTCCGGCAGGCCCCATGCCCTTGTTGAAGGTCAGGTAATACCCGACGCTTAAACCGATCAACAGGTAAGAGACAATATTGATAAACATCGGTACCAGAGTGTCTTTCAAGCCACGCAGTGCCCCCGCAGCGCAAATCTGGACGCCATCGGCATATTGAAAAATAGCCGACAGGAACAGCAAACTGACCGCGATGGACGTGATCTCAACATCATCCGTATAAATTCCGACGATGAACTCCGGAAACAGCAACATCGAAGAAGCGCTCAGGGTCTGAGTAAAAAGCATGATAAAAAAGCCAATCATACCGGCATACCGTGCGGCCTGTGGGTCGGCCCGCCCGAGGGCGTTGCCCACGCGCGTAGTGACCGCACTGGCCAGGCCGAGTGGCACCATGAACATCATGGCCGAGTAGTTGATAGCCACGAGGTGTGCCGATGCCGGCACCGGACCAAGTCGTGCGATCAATAACGCAGCACCCACAAACAGGCTGCCCTCGACAAAAATACCGGTGCCAATGGGCAAACCGATCTTAAGCAACTGTGAGACTGGCGACCACTGCGGTCCCCAGCGCGTACCAGCTACCCGCGTGAACGGCGCATAATCCCTGAAGTGACTATGCATCCGCACATAACCAAACATCACCAGCAACTGCAGGCAGATAACGATAGAGGTCGCGAAACCCGTGCCGCGCGCACCCAGTGCGGGCAGGCCCAGCTTGCCAAACATCAGGATATAGTTAAGGGGGATATTCAGCAGTATTCCCAACACGCCGATGTACATCGTTGGCCGCGTATGGCCGGTGCCTTCACTGAAAAAACGCAGCAACAAAAGCGCGCACATCGCTGGCGCACCCCATGCCAGCGCATCAAGGTACTCAACTGCGGTCGGGATAATACTTGGGTCTACACTCATGGCCTGCAGGATCGCTTCGCCGAGCAGCAACACCACCAGGAATGGCACCCCGGCAGCCAGCGCCAGCCATAGGCCCTGGCGGACCATCGCACCCGCTTGCCGGCGGTCTCCAGCACCATCCAGGTGAGCTACCACTGGCTGGATTGCCATCATGACCCCCAACACAAACATCAGCATGGCAGACCAGATGGCGCCTCCGGTAGCGATGGCCGCCAGCGCAATCTCTTTCTGTGGTAACCTGCCGGCCATCACTGTATCAACGAAATTCATACCAAAACTGGCAACCATGCCAATGATGACCGGCGCGGCCAGTTGCAGTGTCCGGTAAATCTCTGCGAGGTGATTCTTGTGTGTGCTTGTTGTATTCATTGGCTACAATCAGACTTGAGCGCATTGTAGTACAACAGGGACCTGCCAACATGACTGATTCTGACGATACCAGCCAGCCACAGCCAGCCACCAGAAACACACCTGATCCGGCGCTGACGCTGGCAACCAGAAAACTGGCCGGATCCACTCAATGCCTGAATTGTGGCACCGAACTAAAAGGGCCGTTCTGCTACTACTGTGGCCAGCCAGACCGTAACTTCATGCGCTTTTTCCCCGCCTTGCTGAGAGATCTGATGGAGGATCTGCTGGACCTGGATTCACGCTTCATGCGCACGCTCAAGCCCTTGTTGTTCAAGCCGGGCCGACTGACCCGGGACTATATGAACGGCCGGCGCTTTCGCTACACGCCGCCGATGCGCCTGTATGTATTCGCCAGCATCGCTTTTTTCCTGCTGGCAACGTTACTATCTGGAGATGCCATTTCCATCAATGACCCCAGCCGTCAAGGTGATAGCGGACCCATTATTCAGATATCAACGGAGACAGAGGCCGAAAAAGAACAGTTAAAGAAGCTTGGGGACGCTCTGCAAAGCCTGCCGCTTGACGAAAGCACGCAAATTGAAATAGCCACGATTCTGGCCGAGGAAGATACCGACGAACCCATTATCAGCAAGCATGATTTCACCTTCAATGACAAGCCCTGGGATCGTGAAACCAATCCGGTAGACGTTCTGTGGCTACCTGACCGGATCAATGAGCTGATCAATGATGAAATTGAAGAATCCCCAAAAAAAGCTGAATTGCTTGATGAAAACCCCGGCCTGATCGTAGACAAGATGCTGGATATTCTGCCCGCCACCATGTTCGTCCTGCTGCCGTTTGTGGCGCTGATTTTCAAGTTCTGGTATTTGTTTGCGAAACGCTTCTATGTCGAACACCTGATCTTTTCGCTGCATAACCACGCGTTCATTTTTTGCTGCCTGATTTTGCTGCTGCTGATCAGCACGGCCAGCGACTTGCTAAGTGCATCCGACTTTGCCGCCGCGGCAACCGCCAGCAACTGGTTGCAAACGGCTATCTGGATATGGATTCCGGTCTACCTGCTCATTTCCCTGCGCGTGGTCTACCAGCAAAACTGGTTGCTGACTGTGGGCAAGTTTTTCGCAATCGGCATCAGCTACATGCTGCTGTTGTCGCTGGTTACCGCCGGCGTGGCCATTGCCGGTTTTGTACTGTTATAGGCACCGTCAGGCAGAGCCATAGCGTTTTTTCAGATAGTCAAACGCAGCCCTGAGCCCCAGCGCTTCCCCACCCACCGGCCGGCCCGGCCTTGCGGTCTGATTCCAGCCAAAGGTGTCAATGTGGACCCAGTCGGTGGCCTCTGTAACGAAATGCTGCAGAAACAACGCAGCCGTTATACAACCACCATAGCTGGTCTTACCGACATTACTGAGGTCAGCTATCCGGCTTTTAATCAGGTCGTTGTAAGGCTGGTAGAGAGGCAATGCCCACAACGGGTCTTCTGCCCGCTCACCAATGGCTACCAGCTCATTGGCGATGCTGATGTCATTGCTGAATATCGGTGGTAAATCAGGTCCCATAGCTATTCTCGCTGCGCCAGTCAGTGTCGCGAAATCCATCACCAGGTCTGGCTCGTGTTCGCAGGCATACGCCAATGCGTCGGCCAACACAACGCGGCCTTCTGCATCCGTGTTGCCGATTTCAATGCTGAGGCCTTTGCGGCTGGCAATCACATCACCGGGGCGATATGAATTACCAGATACTGAATTCTCAACAGCAGGAATTAACACCAGCAACCTCACCGGCAATTGATACTCAATGACCAGCTTTGCCAGAGCTATTACATGGGCAGCGCCACCCATATCCTTTTTCATCAGGCGCATGCCTGCGGCGGGCTTAAGATTCAGCCCCCCGGTATCAAAACATACGCCCTTGCCACACAGCACCAACAACGGGGCATGCTTGTCGCCCCACTCCATTTTCAGCAACCGTGGCTCCCGCTCCGAGGCACGCCCAACGGCATGTATCGCAGGAAAATTCTCACTCAGCAGCTCATCACCGTGGACGACTGACATGTGGGCGCCAAGTGCATCTGCCTGGGTCTGCATCGCATCGGCCAGTTGCAACGGACCCATATCCTCAGTCGGTGTATTAATCAGGTCACGTACCAGGCATTGGGCTGCCCGCAGCTGTTCCGCCTGCACAGCAATATCCTCTCCCAATGCCAGGCTTGGTGTTTCCGCAGGTGGTTTGCAGTAGAGGCTGAATTTGTAGCAGCCCAGGCCCCAGCCAAGGCTGGCTTGCAAACGCTGCTCCGGCGTCTAGTCGGCCACCAGTTGGTAACTGCCTGCAGCCAGTTTCGCCGGCAGTGCTGCCAGTTGATACAGCCACCCGTCGTCCTGCATGCCAAAGACATATCCATGTAACTCACCGTTGACACCCGGCAAGCTGCACAGCTCGCCGGGCTGGGCGCGGAAACCGGATGCCTGCAGCCATTTTCGCTGAATTCCGGGTACATCCTGTAGCCATTGCTCATAGTTGCCGGTGTGCACCGGATAAAGCGACAAGCCGTCACCACTGGTGTTGAATGGTTTGCTCATGTTTAAATTCTCTGAAGCTGGGAATACTGCAATTGTACTGTGAAATCTGTGGCTGGCGGATAGCTAGTCAATGCGGGCGATGTAAACCCGCCCTTCGCGCCGAACCTGTAAAAGAATACTGCCACGCACATGCTCCAGTGCACGGGTTAAATCGACCAGGTTACGCACCCGCTGACGATTCGCGCCGGTAATAATATCGCCCTCGGCAAAGCCCTCACGGGCAAGCCGGCTGCGCGGGTCCAGTTCATCCACCAGCACACCGGACAGGTTGTTCTGCTTGTGCCGTACATTCAGGTCGGTAAACACCGCACCATCAAGGCGGCGATCAATCTCGCCACCCGCCAACTCCGGCACGGCCTGAATGACCAGCGAAGCACGCCGAATCTTGCCTTCCCTGGAATACTCGATCTGTAATACCTCACCGAGCGCAATGCCGCCCTCCGCGTTGTAGAAATCCTGGGCATCCCTGATTTGCCTGCCCGCCATGCGCACAATCACGTCACCGGGCCGCAACCCCGCATCCTCGGCCGAAGAACCTGCAGTCAGCTCCGCCACCAATGCGCCGTGGCTGGCTTCCATGGAAAAAGCACCCGCCAGTTCAGCGGTGAGGTCCTGCACCAACATACCCAGCGTGCCCCGCCGTACTTCACCAAAACGTATCAACTGGTCCATCACATAACTTGCCATGGAAGATGGAATGGCAAAGCCGATGCCAACATTCCCGCCACTGGGCGTAAAAATTGCACTGTTGATACCCACCAGTTCACCGCGCAAATTAATCAGCGCACCGCCGGAGTTGCCAGGGTTGATGGAAGCATCGGTCTGAATAAAGTTCTGATATTCCAGGCCGCGCAGTCCGGTACGCCCCAAGGCGCTGACAATACCCGAAGTCACGGTTTGTCCCAGGCCAAAGGGATTGCCCACGGCGACCACAAAATCCCCGACTTGCAGTTCACCGGCTTTGGCCAGTGGCAACGCGGTGAGGTCTTCCGCCGGAATCTGAATCACCGCAAGGTCGGTATCCGGATCGGTGCCAATCAGTTTGGCTTGCAGGCTGCGCCCATCTTTAAGGCCCACCCGGATTTCGTCTGCACGAGCAATGACATGGTTGTTGGTCAGCACATAGCCCCTGGCCGCATCAACTATGACACCCGAACCCAGGCTTTGTGATACCCGCTCTCGCGGCACATCCGGCACATTGAAGAAACGCCGGAAAATGGGGTCATCCAGTAACGGGCTACGCACCCGCACCCGGGTCTGCGTGTACACGTTGACAACAGACGGGGTGACCTCCTTGAGTACGGGTGCCAATGAAGGTAGTGGCTGGCCATCAACCGCCGCCGGCAATCCTGCAAATGCGGTACTGGAAAACAGACCAAGGGCCAGAATGAACAGGCTGCGAGTAAGTTGCGATACTGATTTCACATGTAGCTCCGTAGTGAATATACCCGTATGTGACAACAAGCTGTGGGGGCAGGTTCGCGGGCACGGGTGCCTATTTTAGTTTTCCTGTCGCGATGCCGGCAAACCGGCATGATTTTTTTCTTGCGATTCCCGCCAAAACACGATATACACAAACAAGATATACCGTTATTGGGGTACTAAATAACACTACATATTGTGCCAGCGGTGTTTATTACCGGTTTTTACGAGAGGTTATGGATTTACTACAACGGGTTCTACGCACAGATGTATCCGGCATGCCACTGGAATGGGTTGGATACCAGGAAGCAGTCAGGCTAATCACGCTTGATCAGGTTTGCTACTCTCTTGGAAAGACCCTCTATCAGGTACATGGCGGCATCAATGCTGTCAGCGGCAACCAAAGTATTGTCAGTGTCGACGCCATCATCGCTACGACCGGCCAACACCCCCACAAACATCTGCTGGGCAAAAATTATGTGCCGCCTCTGAGCAACAAGTCCCTGTTTCGGCGGGATCAGGGGCTGTGCCTGTATTGCGGCCAGCGCTTCCCGGGCTATCTGCTTTCCAGGGATCATGTCCACCCTCTAAGCCAGGGTGGCAAAGACCGCTGGGTCAATGTTGTAACAGCCTGCAAACGTTGCAACAACCACAAAGCTGGCCGCACACCCGAACAGGCTGGTATGGAGCTGCTGGCCATTCCATTCTGCCCCACCCATGCAGAGTACGTGTATTTACAGGGCCGCCAGATACTTGCTGACCAAATGGAATTCCTGCTGGCACATTTTCCGCGTAACAGCATCCTGCGCAGGCGGGTTGAAAAAGGTGCAGCACTGCTGATCTAACCCGGGCTTTTCAGCAGGGACCGGGAACCCGGCCCACCACACGCCATCACCAGACTGCTATGATAGCCGGCCTATGAGCCTGCAACCTGTATACCTTGTCGATGCCAGCATTTACATATTTCGTGCCTGGTTCTCCATTTCAGATGAATTTGCCAACACCCGTGGCGAGCCAACCAATGCCGTCTATGGTTTTACCGGCTTCCTCTGCAGTTTGCTGGAACAAACCCGGGCCGAGCACATCGGTATCGCCTTTGATGAGTCACTGACGGAAAGTTACCGCAATGAGATCTATCCCGACTACAAGGCAAATCGTGATCCTGCCCCGGAAGAGTTGAAACGCCAGTTCAAGTGGGCCAGAAGTGTGGCGGAATCCATGGGGTTGAGTTGCTTTGGTGACGACCGGTATGAAGCTGACGACCTGATAGGAACGCTTGCCGCCCACTGGCGCAAACGCGGCCACCCGGTATGCGTCATCACCAGCGACAAGGATCTCGCGCAACTGATTGATAAAAATGATACCTGGTGGGATTTCACTCGCAACCGCAAGCTCGGCCGCGACAAAATCAAGGACAAGTTCGGCGTTTACCCGGAACAGATTGCCGATTTTCTTGCTTTGACGGGCGATAGCGTGGACAACATACCCGGCGTACCCGGCATTGGCCCCAAGTCTGCCGCTGCGCTGCTAAGTCACTTTGGTGATCTTGACGCGATTCTGGCGCGTGCCGACGAAGTGCAGCATTTGAGTATCCGGGGCGCCAAGTCCCTGTCCAAAAAACTGCATGAGCACCGCGGTGCCGCCGAATTGGCGCGGCGCCTGACGATCATCGAGACGGCGGTACCTTCCGCCTTGCAAAACCCTGACATCGCCCGCGGCGAGCTTGACGAGGCCCGTCTCAACCGCTTGTTTGACGAGATGGATTTTGGCCAGATGCTGAGGCGGCGGTGCGTGCTTACTGTTTAGCTTTTTTCAGCGCTTCTTCTTTAGCCCTGAGGCCCTCGCCGCGCTGCCTCAGATACTCCCGCATATCCGGTTGCTCAAGATCTCCGCTTGCATTCATTGAGGTACGCAAGACGGTGACAGGTTTCAGCTGGCTCTGGTCGCCTGTCCATTGGCTACTGGCGAAATAGTACAGATCCGCACCCCTGACCACACCATAGCTGGGGAAATCAAATTCCGGACGGGCGACGGCCAGTGGCCTGACGGCGGTAACACTGGTGCCGGCATCATCCAGCTGTAAACGCATGACACGTTGCGGCTTGATCCCATTTTGAATCAAAACCAGATGATTCTTCCACATGTACAATCCCTCGATACCACCCACATTGAGCGTGTCGGGGACAGCCAGTTTACCGGCACGCCCCGCTGCGAGGTCAATCGCAAGAATACCGAGCTCCCGGTCTGCGACATACATCATGTGCCCGTCTTCCCGCATCGCGATACCGCGCATACTGACCATCTCCCTGGATGCCAGCAAGGCCTTCAGCTTTTGCTCCCTGGCCGGCTTTTTGTAAACCAGCGGCAAGGCCCGGTCCACAATATAAATATCACCTTCAGGACCCATCACCATATTTCCCAGGCTGTGGGGATTACCATCCACGGGCACGGGGTAGCGTCGGACCAACTCAAGGGTTTCAAGATTGAACTCAAACAGCGCGGAGCGGCCTTTGTCAGCCGGCTCAAACCCCAGAAACTTTGGCGATGCAGCACTGGTGACCCACAAGCGATTACCCGCACTGTCTACCAGGATATCGAAAACGGCCCACATGCCATTGTCTACACCGGCCTTGAGCAACAAGCTTGCCTGACCGTCTTCACCCACAGCAAAAATGCTGCCCTCAGCAACGCTGCCCACCAAAAACTTTTGTCGGCTCTCGTCCCAACTGATAGCCTCCGGCAAGATGATCTCATCGGGCAACGTAAATACAGTTTCCGCCTCACCCACAGGATCCCCAGCCATTTGCATCAGGTCGTTGACATAATCAAAAACCTCTGTATTCCTGATGTTAAGTGTGTTCTCCGTACTGGTGAAGTCATAGGCCAGGCCCTGTTGTTGCATGCGTAACATGACAGAATAGGCAGCACTTTTTTCATCCAGCAGGGCATGGGCAACAACCAGCTGGTACATGTACTCGCTGTTGTATGGGCGTTTGGCACTAAGCAACTCCATGGCCTGCCTGAAAGCGGGATAATCCTTGGCTATATAGGCCTCATTGGCCTTGACCAGCAGCGCTGGCACATTATCGGATGCGCTCGCTGATTTCGTCGCCGGAGCGCCATCCTGTGCCTGCACGCCGATGCTGGTCAGTAATAGTCCAGCAGCCAAAATGATGGTGGTGAAGTGATTTTTAACGGGTGTGTTCAAGGGTCTGTTCCTCTATATGCCGCCCATTGGAACGGCCAAACAGAAATTGGTTCATTAGCCAGTTTTATACTGGCACGATACAATCGCAGAAGTTTATCAGAGCGGCGGGCATACCTGTGGGAAATAACGAAAAAATTCACTATAGCGGCAGATACCTGGGGCTTTTGGAGCGTGATGGCTGGGAGTATGCTTACCGCACCAATGCCAGTGGCGTTGTGGTCATCGTGCCGGTCACCGACAAGGGTGAGCTGGTGCTGGTCGAACAGTACCGGATTCCAGTCAACGGCCGGGTGCTGGAATTGCCTGCCGGTCTGGTGGGCGATCACGGTGATCGCGGGGAAAACTTCAAAACGGCAGCACACCGGGAGCTGATCGAAGAGACAGGTTATCAGGCAGCAGTCCTGAAGGAGCTGCTAACCAGTCCCAGTACACCGGGCATGGCAGATGAGATGATCACGATATACTTCGCCAGCGGGCTCAAACGGATCGGCCCCGGTGGTGGCGACGGCAGCGAGGACATTATCGTCCACCATGTGCCACTCGACAGAGCCGTTGACTGGCTGGAATCACGCATTGAAGAGGGCATCATGCTTGATCCAAAAATTTATGCGGGGCTGTTCTGGGCACAAATACACGCTTGACCGGAACCTTCAATGTCGCCACCATGACGACCATATTTGAATTTGGAAACACCATGCATGAACAGCTATCAAACTTCCTCAGCCTCATTGTTGTTATGGCGGTCCTCGGTGTGAGTAATGCCTCAGCAGATACCCGCGTAGCGATCGTCATCCATGGCGGTGCCGGCACCATTACACGAGCCAGCATGACCGCTGAAAAAGAGGCGTCCATACGCGCGATACTGAAGGCCTCGTTGCAGGCAGGCTACCAGCAACTGCAGGCTGGCGCTGCTGGAACAGCAGCCGTCACCGCGGCGATCAATGTGATGGAAAACTCACCACTTTTTAATGCTGGCCACGGTGCTGTTTTCAATGCCGCAGGAAAAAATGAAATGGATGCCTCCATCATGGAAGGAGCGGGCCTCAATGCCGGTGCGGTGGCTTCAGTTTCACATATTAAAAACCCGATTGACCTGGCACTCAAGGTCATGACAGATTCAGAGCACGTGATGCTGATGGGTGAAGGTGCCGAGGAATTCGCCCGCCAACAGGGTTTTGAGATGATGGATCCTGGCTATTTTTACACCGACTTTCGTTGGCAACAGTTGCAGCGCATCAAAGCCAGAGAAGCAGCCAGTCGCAAAGCTGCACAGCAGGATCAACAGGACCAGTGGTTCTCAACCGTAGGCGCCGTTGTGCTGGACCAACACGGCAATCTGGCCGCAGGCACATCTACCGGTGGCACTTCGAATAAGCGCTGGGGGCGGGTCGGCGACTCGCCGATCATCGGCGCAGGAACCTATGCTAACAATGCCAGTTGTGCTGTTAGTGCCACTGGCCATGGTGAGTTTTTTATCCGCTATGTCGTGGCTTATAACATTTGCAACCGGGTTGAACTCGGCACGCCACTGGCCGAAGCTGCCGACAAGGTCATCAATGACATTCTGGTCAAAGCGGGTGGCGAAGGTGGTGTGATCGCCATGGATCACGATGGCAATATCACCACACCGTTCAATTCAGAAGGCATGTATCGCGCCAGTATCGATACTGACGGCAACATGACCATCTCAATCTACCGTGATGATGGCGCCGCAGAAACTGCTGTATTGGGCGGGGTGGAACACTAAGCAATCGCCGGAGAGGTCCTTGCTGAACGGTGGGTGAGGGAGTACAGACTGGTGCGGCTCTAAACAGTATCTATTACAGGTGGTTCAAGCGCTGCCACAAACGCATGGTTGCGTTGGCGCGGTTCAGCGTATAAATGTGCAACCCCGGGGCACCACCGGTCAGCAATCGCTCACACAGCTTGGTCACTACATCCAGGCCAAACTCGCGAATAGACGCACCATCATCGCCGTATGAAGCCAGCCGTTTGTGCATCCAGCGGGGTATCTCGGCGCCGCACATGGCAGAAAACCTGACCAGGCTGGTGTAGTTGGTTATCGGCATGATGCCCGGCGTAATCGGAACATCAATACCGTGGCGTTCACAGTCGTCCAGAAACTGGAAGTAACAATCGGTGTTGTAGAAATACTGCGTGGTGGCACCATCCGCACCCGCATCAATCTTTTCCTTGAAGTATTTGAACTCGGTCGCAGGCGAAATGGATTCCGGGTGGAACTCGGGGTAGCACGCCACCTCGATATGAAACACGCCCGGGAAAGACTCGGCAACAAACCGCACCAGCTCACTGGCATATTGAAATGGCCCTGAGCCGCTGACCCCTTCGGGACGGTCTCCACGCAACACCACCAGGCGCTTGACGCCTGCCTGCTGATAGGACTCAAGCAAGCGCAGCAACATGTCACGATCTTTGGCCATGCAGGAAATATGTGGTGCAACCGGCACCCCCGATTTATCCAGTAAATCAGTCACCGTTTGCAAAGTGGCATCCAACGCCGAACCACCCGCGCCGAACGTGACGGACAAATAACGGGGGTTGAGCCTGGACAACTTCTGCCAGGTGGATTCGAGTATCAGTTTTTGCTCACCTGAACGGGGTGGGAAAAACTCAAACGAGATGGGGACGACTGGCTTGACCATAACGATATCTTCACTGCTCTTCGGCTGTCACCGCCCCGGAAAGTCCCGGGCGGCGCTGGCTCAAAAGATTAGTAGCGATAGTGATCCGGTTTGTAAGGGCCATCAGCATCCACGCTGATGTACCTGGACTGCACATCGGTCAGACGGGTCAGGTTGGCGCCAATACGCTGCAAGTGCAGGCGGGCCACTTTTTCATCCAGGTGTTTGGGCAACACGTAGACATCATTCTGATAGTTCTGCGGATGCTTCCACAGTTCAATCTGCGCCAAAACCTGGTTGGTAAAGGAGTTTGACATGACAAAGCTGGGGTGGCCGGTGGCACAACCCAGATTAACCAGGCGGCCTTCAGCCAACAGGATAATGCGCTTGCCGTCGGGAAAGATAACGTGGTCTACCTGTGGTTTGATGTTCTCCCACTCATATTGCTTGATGCCGGCAACATCGATTTCATTGTCGAAATGGCCGATATTGCAGACAATGGCCTGGTCTCTCATGGCCAGCATATGATCGTGGGTCAGCACATGGTAGTTACCGGTTGCCGTAACGAAAATATCAGCTTTGTCGACCACATCTTCCATGGTCACTACCCGATAACCTTCCATGGCTGCCTGCAGGGCGCAAATGGGGTCAATTTCTGTCACCCACACCGTTGCCCCAAGGCCACGCAAGGACTGCGCGCAACCCTTGCCAACATCACCATAACCGGCAACCACTGCCGTCTTACCCGCAATCATGACATCGGTGGCGCGTTTGATGCCGTCCACCAGCGACTCGCGGCAACCGTAGAGGTTGTCAAACTTGGACTTGGTTACTGAATCGTTCACATTGATAGCAGGAAACGGCAGGGTGCCTTCTTTGGCCATTTCATACAGCCGCTTGACGCCCGTGGTGGTCTCTTCAGTAACACCATGTATCTGCGCCAGTGCTTTTGCATACCAGCCAGGGCGCGTTGCCAACCGTTTCTTGATGGCATTAAACAAGCAAACCTGCTCTTCGCTGTCCGGATTGTCGAGGATTGATGGATCCTGCTCAGCCTGAGCGCCCAGATACAACAACAAAGTCGCATCACCGCCGTCATCAAGGATCATGTTGGAAAAGTTTTCATCGCCATCACCATTGCCCCAGTCAAAGATCCGATGGGTAAACTCCCAGTATTCATCAAGGTTTTCGCCCTTGAAGGCGAATACCGGTGTGCCACCTGCCGCAATCGCGGCCGCAGCATGATCCTGAGTCGAGTAGATATTACAGGACGCCCAACGGACATCCGCGCCCAGCGCTTTCAGCGCCTCAATCAGCACGGCCGTCTGGATGGTCATATGCAGGCTGCCTGCAATGCGTGCACCCTTGAGAGGCTGCTCAGCCCCATATTCTTTGCGCACAGCCATCAGGCCGGGCATTTCGGTCTCGGCAATGGCAATTTCCCTGCGACCAAACTCAGCCTGGCCTATATCTGCAACAAAATAATCCTGCTCGCCAACTTCCGCCTTTGCGGTTTCTTCAATCACTGCATTCACTGTCATAATCTCCTTCCGTTTACAGACCGGCTGCGGCGCGCAGTTCGGCTGCTTTGTCAGTCTTTTCCCAACTGACATTTAAATCTTCCCTGCCCATGTGGCCGTATGCGGCCAGCGGCAGGTAAATGGGTTTAATCAGGTCCAGCAACGTGATGATGCCGTAAGGCGTCAAATCAAAATGCTCACGCACCAGTTGTTCAATCTTCTCTGCGGGTATCTTTTCCGTACCGAATGTGTCGACCCCGATAGAAGTTGGCTCCGCCACGCCAATGGCGTACGAAACCTGGATCTCGATGCGGTCAGCCAGGCCGGCAGCAACAAGGTTCTTGGCCACGTAACGCGAGGCATAAGCCGCAGAACGATCCACCTTCGATGGATCTTTGCCGGAGAAAGCACCGCCACCATGGCGGGCCACCCCACCGTATGTATCAACGATAATCTTGCGCCCGGTCAGGCCGGCATCGCCCACCGGTCCGCCGATCTCAAATCGACCGGTCGGGTTAATATGGTACTTGGTGTTGCCATCAAGCCAGTTCGCAGGCAGCACCGGCTTGATGATTTCTTCCATCACCAGCTCCCTGATCTGTGCTTGCGTTGAATCCCGGTGGTGCTGGGTGGACAGCACGACAGCATCAATACCCACCGGCTTGCCATCCTGGTAACGGAACGTTACCTGGCTTTTTGCATCAGGCCGCAGGTGAAGCTTGCCATCGCTGGAATTCCTGCGTACTTCAGCCTGTTTCTTGACCAGTTCATGAGAGTAATAAATCGGTGCCGGCATCAATACGTCCGTCTCATTGGTCGCATAACCGAACATCAGGCCCTGGTCGCCTGCACCCTGCAGGGTCGGGTCCGCCCGATTGACACCCTGATCGATGTCGCTTGATTGCTTACCGATGATATTGACCACTGCACAGGTGTGGCCATCGAAACCAACTTCTGAGGAGTCATAGCCGATATTCACAATCACTTTGCGGATAATCTCTTCCAGATCCACCCAGGCGTCGGTTGTTATCTCGCCACCCACGATTGCAACACCAGTCTTGATGAAGGTCTCACAGGCCACACGAGCTGCGGGATCCTTGCTGATAATTGCATCCAGCACAGCATCAGAAATCTGATCGGCGACTTTGTCCGGATGACCTTCGGAAACGGACTCGGATGTAAACAGGTAGTTACTCATATCCATAAACTCCAGCGAAATATATCTCTCTATTCGAATTAAGAGATATATTCTAAAACAAGTATTCCTGAAATGCATCTATTTAGATAGAAAATTACTGCCTTTCTGAATTGAGAAGCATGGGTGGTTCGGTGCATAATAGGCGCTTCCGTTCGGTGACCTTAGCTGAGCAAACCCATCAGGAGATAACAAAAATGACAGAAACACTGGTCATGAACGACTCAATGATGATTTCAGGAATTATTCTTGCCATCACCTTTATAGGTATCTTCACGGAATCCCTGCACGGCTTTCACCGCGCTAAGTTCGCCATGATGGGCGCCATCATGATGATCGTAGCGGGGCAGTACTACGGTTTTTATGATTCACAGCTGGCAGTGCACGCGATTGACTGGAATGTCGTATTCCTGCTGGGGTGCATGATGGCCATTGTTTCAATCATGATTCCCACCGGTGGCTTTGAAGCCATGGCCAATTACATGGCACGAATCAGTAAGGGCCGCCAGTTTGTACTGATGATCCTGCTGGGAACAGCAGTTACGGTACTGTCACTGTTACTCGATAATGTCACCACTGTCGTTATTTTCGGCCCGCTGATCATCCTGATCGCACGTGCCATGAAAGTTACGCCCATTCCTTTTCTGCTTGCAGCTGCCCTGTTGTCAGACACCGGTGGTGTCGCCACCCTGGTCGGTGATCCACCCAACCTGATGATCGGCTCTGCCAAAGGTATCGACTTCAATACCTTCCTGTTCCACATGGGTGGCATGACCTTTGCAGCGTGGATAACGGTATTGTTTATGCTGCGCTTCCTGTTCCGCAAGGAACTGGCCGTCGTTCCACAGGGTGAATACCACGAAAAAGCCGAGTACAAAGATCGCAAATTGTGGAACCAGTCAGTCATGGTCCTTGGCCTGATGGTGATCATGTTTACCATCCACCATGCCATCGGCTGGGAGCCCTGGATGGTCTCGGCAGCCGGCCTGACCTTGCTGCTTTTCATTGCCCGGCATGTAGAAATGGACCACGCGATGGAAGATGTCGAAATCCCATTGCTGATCTTTTTTATCTCCTTATTTATTGTTGTCGGGGGTGTAGAACACAGTGGTTTTCTGCGCTATCTCGGCCAGTTCATCGTACCGTTTGTGCAAAAAGACCTGCTTACCGCAACGCTGGTTCTGTTGTGGGTGGCTGCTATCCTCTCTGCCGCAATTGACAATATCCCGTTTACTGCCGCGATGATTCCCATCCTGCTGGGTATGGAAGCCCAGGGCATCCATATTGCACCCCTGTGGTGGGCGCTGGCCGCAGGCGTCGGCATGGGCGGCAACGGAACACATATCGGCTCAACTGCCAATGTTTATATCGTGACCATCTCGGAACGACTGGCGAAACGTGAAAACGATCCATCGCTGGCGATAACACCCTGGGTGTGGTTTCGTTATGGTACGCCGGCAATGGTTGCGACACTTGTCATGTGCAGCCTGATTTTCTACTTTTTCTTCGACTTCTACGACACGCCATTAAATGTCGTCAAAACTGCAACCACAGCTGTATCTGCTCCGGCACACTGAGTTACGGGGTGGGCCTTTTACGTCCACCAGGAACCAGCTCTGAAAGGGCGGGCACCATGGCCCGCCCTGCGCCGCCCACGCTCCCGGCGTGAGGCCACATACAACTATGATTGATAAGAAAAAACGACCCATCCGGAGTTTCGTGCTGCGTGGCGGACGCCTGACCGTGGCGCAACAGCACGCACTCGACGAATTGTGGCCACATTTCGGCATTGAGCAGCGTGAGTCCGTTCTGGATCCTGAGGACTATTTTGACCGCCCTGCGGACACCATCGTGGAAATCGGTTTCGGCAACGGGGAATCAACCTGGCGAATGGCTCAGCAAGAGCCTGACAAGAACTTTATCGGTATTGAGGTACATGAACCAGGGGTTGGCCACCTGCTCATGGCGCTGGATGCCAACGGCGTAGAAAATGTACGCATCGCCTGTGAGGATGCCGTGACATTTTTGCAACACCGTATCGCTGCTGGCAGCCTCGCCGGCATCCGCATCTATTTCCCCGACCCGTGGCCAAAAAAGCGTCACCATAAGCGACGTATTATCCAGCCCGGCTTCGTTATGCTGTTGGCTCGCAACCTGGGGAAAGGCGGTATTCTGCACCTGGCCACTGATTGGCAGCCTTATGCCGATCACATGCTCGAAGTGCTGCAAGCCTGTCCGGATTTCGTCAACCTGTCACCCGCAGGTGATTACTGCGAACGGCCGGAGTGGCGCCCTTATACCAAGTACGAGCAGCGTGGCGAAAGACTTGGCCATCAAGTGCGTGACCTGTTGTATCAAAAGCTTTCTTGACCTGACCGTCAACCACGTTACGATAACAAGCAATGGAATCAGGCCTTACACTCACAACTGACATGATATTGGTGCTGGGCGTACTGGCCATCACCATTGCCCTGTTTGTATTTGAGGTCGTCAGGGTTGATGTTGTAGCCTTGTCAGTCATGGTACTGCTGGGGCTGCTGGGCCTGGTGCCATCAGACCAGCTATTCAACGGTTTCGCTTCCAACGCCGTCATTTCGATCATTGCTGTGATGATACTTGGGGCGGGTTTGGACCGTACCGGGGTGATGACCGTTGTCGCTGCCTTTATATTGCGTATTGGCGGCAATACCGCAGGCCGGATTATCCCGCTGATATCCGGTACCGTGGGTGGCATATCCAGCCTGATGCAGAATGTCGGTGCCACCGCATTGTTCCTGCCGGTGGTATCCCGCATTTCAGCACGCACCGAGATTCCACTGTCACGCCTGCTGATGCCGATGGGCTTTTGCGCCATTCTCGGCGGAACCATCACCATGGTGGGTTCCTCGCCGCTAATCCTGTTGAACGATTTGATCATCGCGTCCAACGCCTCGCTGCCACCAGGTGCAGAAACACTGGGGCAGTTTGAACTGTTCGATGTGGCACCCGTTGGCCTGGCGTTATTGGCCGTCGGCATTATTTACTTCCTGACATTTGGTAAATGGTTGCTGCCGGATAAGAAAATTGAGTCCTCTGCAATCCCGGCGCGCACCAAGACCTACTTTGCTGATACTTATGGCATTGAAGGTGATGTCTATGAACTGCTGGTAACGGTGGATAGCCAACTGGTCGGCATGCAGGTCGGTGACGCAGAGCAGCTTCCCGGTGCACCCAGACTGCTCGCGATCCGCAACGTCGATGCGCCACGCATGGCACCACCCTCCGATGAGATGATCTGGGTCGGTACCATCCTCGGCGTCATGGGGACCCGTGACATCGTGGGGCAGTTTGCTCTCGATTACCATTGCCGCCTGCAGCCACGGGTTAAAACCTTTGGCGGCCTGTTCAACCCCAGCCGGGCCGGTATTGCCGAAGTCGTCATTCCCCCGGGCTCAGAGATGATCGGCCAGTCAATCGGTGAGGCCCGCTTGCGGAAGCGCTATGGTATCAGTGTGCTGGCTGTCAATCGGCGCGGCAAAATCATCAAGGAAGACGTACGCGAACAGCAACTGGAAGTCGGTGACTGTCTGGTCAGCCACAGCACCTGGCGGGACCTTTCCGAGTTACAGAGGGACCGTAAGTTTATCGTTGCAACCGACATCCCCAAGGAAGAACAACGGCCTCAGAAGGTCGGCTATGCACTGGCATTTTTTGCCTTGTCAATCAGCATGATCATGTTTACTGATTTCAGGCTGTCCATTGCTCTGCTGGTCGGTGCCCTGGGCATGGTACTGACCAATGTGTTGAGCATGGATGAGGCTTATCATTCTGTCAGTTGGAAAACGGTCTTCCTGGTCGCCAGTCTGATTCCGATTGGTCTGGCAATGGAACTGACCGGCACCGCTGCCTGGATTGCCCAGCAAGCCATGGTTCTGTTGGGAGGGCTGCCTGACATTGCCGTACAGCTTGTTATTGCCATACTGGCCACTGTATTCAGTCTGGTGATGTCAAATGTTGGCGCTACGACCATCCTGGTACCCATTGCAATCAGTATTGCACTCAATACCGGCGCCAATCCGACCATGTATGCATTGATTGTCGCCCTGTCGACCTCCAACGCCTTCATCCTGCCTACTCATCAGGTCAACGCTTTGATCATTGGCCCCGGCGGGTATCGTGTTGCCGACTTTGTGCGTGTGGGCAGCGGCATGTCGGTGATCTTTCTGGCCGTGATGCTGACCATGGTCAACTTGATTTTCTAAGCTGTACATCGACCGGTTCCTATCTGGCGGGTACTACATTTACACCACCCACTGAGGCTTCCGCCTTTAATTCAGATCACTGTCACACCGGCGGTGAACCGGCTGCATTTGACTCCTGATCGATTTGGCCCAATATAGACAGGCACGTCATCAAACTTGCAGGGTATTTCTCTCTATGCCGTATTACATCAGCCCACCGCCACAGAATCCCGTGGTCAGGATCATCGCCAGCATCGTCGCTGTGCTCACGCTTGCCGGGGCTTTCATGGTTGGCATGGCAGCATTGGTTGTGGTCGTTGGTGTTGGCCTCGTAGCAGCTCTCACCATCTGGATACGCATTGCCTTGCTCAGACGCAGTCTGCGCAAAAATGGCCCGGCCCCGGCTGCAAAATCCCCCTTCCCGGAAGTTGATTCAAACACGGTCAAGGGCCAGGTGATCGAAGCTGAATATACGGTTATTTCCAAGCGCAAAGAATAAAACCGCAATAGAAAGTTGAAAAAAAACCAATCTGGTCTAGACTTAATAGTATTGGTCACACGGTAAAATTTTATGTCTTCAATCGCTAATATTCTGGATCGCAAGGGTGGTATGGTACTTTCCGTCGCTGTCGATGAAACCGTTTTTGATGCCATCAGCCTAATGGCTGAGGTCAATATTGGAGCTGTCCTTGTGCAGAAGGGCGATACCATTGCGGGTATCTTCACCGAGCGGGATTATCTGCAGAAAATCGCCCTGAAGTCCCTGTCCTCGCGGGAAACGAAAGTTGCTGAGGTGATGACATCACCGGTTATCACGGCGGAACCGGGTGATTCAATTCAGCAATGCATGGAAACCATGACAACTTGCTGTTGCCGGCATCTACCCGTTGTTGAAAACGGAAAAATTCTTGGAATTGTGTCGATTGGCGATCTGGTCAAACGCCTCGTGGATGAGAAAGAATCTGAAATTGAACAGTTGAACCAGTACATAACCGGCACCTATTAGTGCGGTGATTCACCCAGCGCAACCGGGATCAATACCCGATCGCGCACTCCATCCGCCATCAGTTTGAGCTGAAATACCACAGCGTTGCGGGCCAGCACCCTCCGGCCTGAACTTTCAGTTACCGGTCCCGGTGGTCAAGCCAGAACTCAATACCCTGAGTATTCAAGACAACATCAGCCTGCAATAACCTGCTGCACTCTTCATCAGACAGGCTCACGCCGTGTTTTCTCAAACCGGTCATTAACCAGTCATGGATGGCCGCCTCGATTTTCTGGGTGCGCTGATCATCGTCTTTATGCAGCTCGCCAAACGAAGCGAATACATCTACCCCATGCTGCATTTCTGCTGCCAATCCCGGCAAATCACCAACGCGACCATAGTGTGTCAGGTACATATATTCCGGCTTCCTGGCCATCAAGCGATTGACTGATTCTTTCAAAGCTGCCGGGTCAAACTGAACCGGCGTGGTGGTCGGAAACACGAAGGCGCCATTTTGAGTATCGAACTCGCGGTAAGAAAGACCGAAGGTGTCACCACTGAACCAGCTATTGGTCAGGCTGTCGTGCACACAAAAATGATGGCGTGCATGCCCCGGAGTATCCATGAAAAAAAGTTCTCGCGTGCCGAGGCGGGCCACTGCACCATCTTCCATCACCTGTACCCGTCCTTCGGGAACCGCAATCAGCTTGCCGTAGATCTGGTCAAACAATTGATCCCCGTACACAGCACGTGCGCCAGCTTCCAGTCTTGAGGGGTCAATCATGTGGCGCGCGCCGTAAGGGTGAACCAGGAAAGTGGCATTGGGCAACAACTGCATCAGGCTGCCGGCACCACCTGCGTGATCAAGGTGTACATGGGTGACAATGACGTAACGCACCTGTTCCGGCTGCCAGCCACGGGCCTGCAGAACATTCATCAGGCGGGGCGTGCTGGTATTGGTTCCAACTTCAATGAATGCAACTTCGCTAGCCGCTTCCAGCAGGTAGCAAGCGGCCATTTGTTCCCGTACAAAGCCACCGTCGATGGCCACCACTCCGCCGCTGTATTCAGTCACGTTGATTTTCTCGTCTGCCGTCATCTCGGGGTTCCGTATTCAGTCTGAGTCGGGCAACATAGCACAATGTTATGGCAGTGGGCTAACAACGCGACACAGGTCTTTATCCTCGACCTGGACGGGACATTGATGCCGAGCGCTGAAATCGACAATCAGTGCTTCTGGCAAGCGGTATTTGAACGTTTTGGCCAGCAGGACGACCTGCCGGATTTACACGGCTTCCAGCATGTAACCGACACCGGCATTTTGCAGGAGTGGTGCACTGACAAACTCGGCCGTTGCGCGTCACCCCAAGAAATAGATTGGGTTAAGCAACGGTTCCTGCAATTGTTACAAACTGCAGCCAAACGCAACCCCTCTCATTTCATGCCGTTGGCAGGCGTTGAAGCCTGGTTGCAGGCTGTTGCT
Organism: Gammaproteobacteria bacterium; assembly: GCA_024277815.1. Taxonomy (GTDB): domain Bacteria; phylum Pseudomonadota; class Gammaproteobacteria; order Xanthomonadales; family SZUA-36; genus SZUA-36. The sequence continues at coordinate 5,203 of JAJRUM010000076.1, read as the reverse complement.
GACCATCCCAAAACTTTTGCCGCAATTGCTACTGGTGGTTGGGGACACAGCGCCCGTCTGAAGCTGCAGTTGTCCGGCCTGGACAGGTTTGGCTTACCACTGACCAGCTCAGACAACGCCATCGCACGCACAGAAATAATGAAAATTGCTGCCCGGAAACTGCAGGCACTACATGGTGTCAAAAATTCAACCATCAGCTATATCGGTGATGGCACCTGGGACCTGCTGGCCAGCCAGCAGCTTCAGTGGGGGTTCATCGGTATTGCTACCGGGGACCAGGCAAAGCAGCTTTCCGAGTCCGGTGCAAAACTGGTTTTAACAGACTTTAGCCACCCTTAGAAAGCCAGCGGCATCGGTGTAATATAAGCTCAATCGATTTTAACTCTGTTAAGGAACCACAATGCGCAACTATCTCGAACCCACACAAATCGCCTACGTCATGCTATTCATCCTGGTGCTGTGGCTGATCAGCCCCGCCATGGCAGGCAGCGGCAGCCCCGAGCAGGCCAGACAGGCATGGCCAATGATTGAAAACGGAGTGCTGTTGATAGATGTGCGTACCAAAGAAGAGTTTGATGCCGGTCATATTGAGGGTGCGCTCAATATTCCCTATGAAGATACCAACGCTCTGATGAATGCCATTGGCGCCGACAAGCAACGACCCGTGGTCGTCTATTGCCGCAGCGGCAACCGCTCTGGGAAATCCAAAAAAGCCCTGGACGCCAATGGCTATACCCACATTTTTAATGCTACTGGATACGAAGCTTTGAAAGCGACCAAACCCTGATTTTGTATGGCAGGACGAGCGCGCACCAAACTGCCCCGTGCCAGACTTCCGTTGAGGTTGGCCAGATGAAACGTTACTCCATTTTTACTACTCTGCTGCTCGCTGTCTGGGTTGTGAACGCCGCTACCGCACAGCAGCGGGCAAGCGTTGCCCAATGGGATCGGGCCGGTGCTCAAGCCGCAATCCAAACGGTAAATGTTGGTCTGGAAGCTGGCAAGATCCGCGATCTGGATAGCCTCAAGGCGGTTGAGCAGCGCAATGACTGGCCATTGCCAGCACGGGAAGCCTCAATCTACGAATTTACCCGGTCACTGGCCGTTCGGCCACGAGATGACGTGGCACCCGATGTCATGCGATATCTACTCAACTACCAATCCCGCGTCCTTGTGCCGCATGAAGATCACGCAGGCGCTGCCTTACCCTTGTTTAATATCCGCGCCGCGGCCACGGGTGTAGAAAACGGCTGGATACGGGATGAAAGTGCCGCCAGTGCCCGCCTCTTGCTGACAACGGACCCGCATCAATTCGTGCCCGGGTATTTTCAGGCCACCAACCCCAATCAACAGTCCGGTTACCTGGATGCCTTGCAAAACGCTGATCTGGTTCAGGTACAGGCCATTCAATCCACCGCCCTGGATTGGCCAGAAGGGTCGCCCGCCTTAACGCAGCTACTCGCCGTCACTGCCGTGATAACGACTGAACCAGTGGCCACAAAACGCTTGCTGCTTGACGGCCGCGGAGCGAGCCTGGCCCCGGCATTGGTGGCACTTGCTAACCATATGAGCACCGCAGATACGGCCAACATGCTGCAGTTTGCGATTAACCAGGCACCGGCCCGCAATGCCGCTCTGGCGATCGCTGCCTGGTGGCCAGCGCTGAAGCATGATGAATCAACACGCCAGTTATTGCTGGCCCGGCTGGGCCACCCCACGCTTGGCGCCGCTGCTGCGCTGGCGCTGGCACAGGACCCTGATATCCTGACGATACGGCAACTTCAGCTTACGGCTGCGGGCAACTCCATGGCCTCACAACGTGCGCAATTGGCGTTGAACATCAGCCGTGAAAGCCTGCATGGCGGAGTGCGCAAATGAAACGCCTGTTGGTCACCATCACCCTGCTCACCAGCACTGCAGCAAGTGCACAGGTGTTAACCGAGTGGGTTGAAGCCAGGGTGCCTGACGTCACCAACGTTATTGCGCTCGGCTACCCCGTGCCCATACCGGTCGATACCCCCTTGCCGTTCGACGGATTCCGCACCTACGCTGGATTACACATGCGCCATCAGGATCTTGCGGCCAGTACGGACAATGTGCATCCTGAGGCAATCGGCACCACCTTTGCCGGCCGGACCATCTGGGCCTATCGCCTTGGCGACGCTGACCGGTTAACAATTGACGGCTTGCCGGAACCAGCCACCCTGACCAACGGCGGGACCCATGCACGTGAATGGCAAACACCCGAAGTTGTCACGGGCATCCTTGAACTGTTTGCGTTGCACGACAACGACCACCATTTTTACGACTATCTGCGTGACAACGTCAACATGATCGTCATTCCTTCGCTGAATATTGACGGCTTCATGCAGACCCAGCGCACGCCTGCTTTGAATTACCTGGGTACTGACCCGCGCTTCCCCAACGACTGGCCCCGGGACGGGCGCATGCGCCGCAAAAATATGCGCGACACCGATGAAGACCTGCTCACCACGCTGGATCATCTCAACGGTGTAGACCTGAACCGCAACAACCAGCCCTACTGGGCCACCAACCCGGACCGGTCTTCGGCCGACCCGGATTCCCTGGTCTATCACGGCATCGGAATCCAGTCAGAAAGCGAAACGCAGGCACTGGATGTGGCCGCCGGACTGGGGCCCATCGACAGGCTGCGACTCTACACCGATGTCCACTCGTTCAGCCAGGTCCACTTCTGGGTAACCACCGGCAACGACCGGTTGGCCCGGCAAACGGAAGAGGTGCTAAAAACTTTTACCAACCACCATCTGGCCTTTCCAGAAGGCAAATGGTATGCCTTTGCTGGTCGCTTCGCGGTGCCGAAGAACGAAGGTATTGGTACCACCGACGAATACTTTACGGCGGTCTACCAGGTGCCATCCTGGACGCTGGAGGTAGAGCCCAGTGGCGGGCAGAGCTTCCATGACCCGCTGCCCGGTGGCGGGGCAGATTACGGTGGCGTCAGTGAGAACGGCCACGATGGGTTTATATTGCCCGACTCGCAAATCCGCAGGGTTCGCGAGGAGCTTGCCCAATCATTTGCTGCCGCTTACTACCGTCAGGCGGGGCCGCCGGTTATTCAGTCGCTGCGTATGATCGACACTGAAACCGGGGCGGTGGTTTATGAAGCTGCGTGGGATATCGTCGACCAGCAAACCCGCAAGCTGTACACAAACCAGTTTCGGCCCATCCAGATCAGCCACAGCTATGACTTGTGGCTGTCCTTCAATAAACCCATGCGCTGGCGCAAAGATGGTGTGGTGGTACCCTTCCCGGGCCAACCAGCCAGCGAGATGACTTTTGATGCCTCGGTACTGGTTAACGCCGCCACGCTGAACACCAATATTGAAGGCTCCGCGTGGCTGGACAAACCCGGCGGCGCGCCGGATGGCTATGTGAACTATCAGGACGACGCTCTCAAAATCACTTTCAGGTTCCCGGATGACACGCACAATCGTGACCTGATTGCCGGCGGCGTCGAAGGCACGCTGCGACTGCGTGTAGCAGATATGACAGGTATGCGTATCGACGCAAACCCCGGGACCATCGCTGACTGGCAGGACGGACACTGGATCCGCTACGAGGGCACGGGTGGCGATGAGACTGATTTTGGAGGCTTTGATACCACGCTGAGCTTGCAGATAACTGATCAGGCAGTAGCAGAGCCTTTCCTTATCCAACCGGGCATCAGTTCATCCTGGTACGACCCTGCGCATGATGGCGAGGGTTTCCTGATTCAGGTTCTGCCCAATGAGCGGGCAGTGATGTACTGGTATACCTACGATGCGGAGGGTGCCCAGGATTGGTTTTTCGCCCCGGGCGAGGTGCGCGGCAACCGTCTTGAGTTTCCGACACTGTACCGTGCATCCGGTGGCGAGTTCGGACCGGGTTTCAACCCTGACAAGATCACGCTTAAGAACGTTGGTTCGGCAAGTTTTGTCTGGTCAGACTGCGACAACGGCAACATGAGCTACCGCCTTGGCGCACGGCAAGGGCGCATGGAACTGTCCCGGATAGTCAAGCTACTGGGCGTTTCCTGTGTAGATAGCCCACAACCGGTGCTGGGAGCACCCGCACCTCCGCCGCCGGCAGAAGCGCTGCTCAGTGGGTCATGGTATGACCCGACACACGACGGAGAAGGCTACAACCTGGAAATGCTGCACGATGGTCGCGCGCTAGTCTACTGGTTCAGCTATGACAAGCAGGGTAACCGGCGTTGGTTTTTCGGCGTGGGTGCGCAACGGGGCGGCAAACTGGTCTTCGATGATATGCTGACCACCAGCGGTGGTATTTTTGGCCCTGACTTCGACCCCGCAAGCGTACAAATTAAATCCTGGGGCACACTGGAACTGGCACTTGAATGCAAAACCGGCACCGCCACCTACACCAGCAACGAGGATGGTTTTGGCTCAGGTGTATTGAATATTGTCCGCTTCACAAGGATTGACGGCTTCCAGTGCCCTTAGCGTAACGGCCCTTTACGATGCCGGGGATGCCCCCAACCGAACAAACCCTTTATAATTGCCCGATCATTTGCAACCAAGGATATTCAGGCAATGGACGACAGGGAAGGCCATAACCACTGTACACACAAATTTATTGAGCTGGCCAATGAGTTGAAAGACCAGGACTTCGACCCGCAACTGGTATCAGCTGCACTGATGGCAGCCTCCGGAATTTACGCCACCTATGTTGGCGCTGGCAATGAAGGCGGCCTGGAGCCATCAGGCGTTGATAAAGTTGTCATGATGTACCGCCGCAGCCTGGAACATATCCAGGAGCGTAAAAAGCAGGAAAGCGGAAAAGCTGCTTCCTGAGACCTGACGGGAAAGCTATAATTGCACCCGCACAAAAACGGGCCCATAGCTCAGCTGGTTAGAGCACTCGACTCATAATCGATTGGTCGTAGGTTCAAGTCCTACTGGGCCCACCAAATTTATACTTTTTGTATCTCAAAGAAAAGCCCCGGCCAGCGGCCGGGGCTTCTTTTTAAGTACTGCTTACGGTGCTTGTAGCTAAGGTCGTGGTGCCGGCACCTGTGGTCGAACTTCAATCCAGCGGTTGGCACCCGGTGGTGGCGTCGACGCACCTGCACCCGATGAACCGGTTGTGCAGCCAGTGAAACACATATTGTCACCGGTAATATAGCTGCCGTTGGTGCCATCAGTTCCGTCAGTACCGGTTG
>JAJRUM010000075.1 GCA_024277815.1 Gammaproteobacteria bacterium | reverse complement strand
TGCTCCGCGGGTTAGTGGAGGAATTAAGTGATGATCGGGTTGAGCTCAAATTCATAGATGTGGTCGAAAACCTTGATCAGGCAGTAGCGAAGGGCGTGCTGGCGACACCGGCATTGGTGGTTAATGGCAAGCTGGTGTATTCACCGCTGCCGAAACGGGCGACTGTGATGCAGACTCTGAAGGCAGAGCTGGGAGAATGACCGTCCCGGAGTCTCGGCCAGCCACCCGGATAAGTGAAGTTTCCGAGCTATTGGGAATGTCAGCAGATACGCTGCGATATTACGAGAAAATAGCGCTGTTACCGCCGGTGCAACGTACAGCTTCCGGCATGCGTCGTTACCAGCCAAGGGATATATCTGACCTGCGCTTTATCCAGCGTGCGAAGGCTATGAACTTTTCTCTGGACGAGATCTCCCGGCTACTCAAGATGCGGCAAGACCCACAAAATGCCCGGAGTGATGTGCGTGAACTGACGCACGCAAAACTTCAGGAAATAGAAAACCATCTTCAGGATCTTACAAGCTTAAAGAATGAGCTGACACTGCTCGTCAGCCTGTGTCAGGGCAGTGAAGATGGTTGTCCGATACTGGATAGTTTCCAGGGCGGAAAGCCCGGTTAAGGCGGTTGCCTTAACGCGGGTTTGAAGTAATCGAGCCACGTTCCAGCCGCTTGTCAGGTAATCTCTATTCGTTCCAGCACTCCCGAACAGTAAATCCAGCCTGCATGCTGCTGGCCGGTTCTTGCGTGCTCCTTGATCAGCTCAATTGCATGGCTCATACGGTCCTCGCCTTCGCAGACCAACTCAAGTCTCACTTCTGTGATTACTTTCTGGCCGATCTCAATGGAGTATCTCTGCTCCTTGCTGTCCAGGGCCTTGAGCAGGCCCTGGACATCGATGACGGTGAGGTTCTGGAAATTTGCCTGATACAGGGCGTCAACGACGTCTGCAATGCGGTTTCTGTGGATAAATGCTTTAACTTCTCGAATACTCATTTTGATTCCTTACGTGTTTCCATCCATTCATAAACCACTGGCAGAAGAACCAGGGTCAGCAGGGTTGATGTTATCAGTCCCCCGATTACCACGGAAGCCAGTGGACGCTGGGTTTCTGCTCCGACTCCGGAGGACATCAACATCGGGATCAGGCCTAGAATGGCCACGCTCGCTGTCATCAGTACCGGGCGTAACCGCAGTTCTGCTCCACGGCGGACAGCTTCTGCAACCGACAACCCCTTTTCACGCAGTTCATTAATAAAACTCACCAGCACGATGCCATTGAGCATGGCAACACCAAACACCGCAATGAAGCCAATGGCAGACGGTACCGACACGTATTGGCCGCTGATGAACAGGGCGAACAGGCCGCCAATGGTTGCGAAGGGTACATTTGCGATAATCAGCGAAGCGTACTTGATTGAATTGAACGCCGTATACAGCAGCACGAAGATAAAGAAAATCGTCAACGGTACAATGATAGACAGGCGCGCCAGTGCACGTTGCTGATTCTCAAAAGCGCCACCCCATTCAATCCAGTATCCCGGCGGCAGGTTAATGTTCGCTTCAATGAGTTCGTTTGCGTCCCTCACGAAACTGTCAACGTCACGGCCCCGAACATCCATCTGGATAACCGCGTAACGCTGCAGTTGTTCACGGCGTACGAATGAGTAGCCTTCCGCAACGCTGACATCAGCGACCGATGCCATTGGCACGATGGCACCGGTAGCGGTCTTCAGCGGGATACGCTTGATGGATTCGACCGATTTCGTGGCATCATCGTGCAATCGTGCGGTGATATCGAAACGTCGCACGCCATCAATCAATGTGGAGACAGGTTCGTTGCCGATACCGGTACGCACCACGGACAGGACATCATCCGCATTCAGACCGTAGCGGGCCAGTTGCTCCCGATCAACCTGGATGCGTATCTGTGGTTTGCCGATGTTCGCTTCCAGTGACAGGTCGGCCACACCCTCAACACCAGCGATGACGTTCTTGACCTCTTCGCTGATACGGTCCAGTTCGGCTAAATCCTGGCCGTAGATCTTTGCCGCCAGTGTGGCACGAACACCTGAAATTAGCTCTTCAACACGCATCTGGATGGGCTGGGTAAAGGCAATAACTGCGGTTGGAACTACTTTTTCAAGCTTTTCACGCATGTCATCAGCCAGTTCCCCAATGTTGCGGCCCCCCGTCCATTCTTCAGGTGGTTTGAGTTCTGTGTAAATCTCCATGTAGTTGACATCAGCGGTCTCGCCTTTCTCAGCTCTGCCGATCATCGCTACAGTGGTCTTGACCTCCTGAAACCCGGTGAGGGCATTCTCAATGTCCTTGGAAATCTGGATGGAGTGATCCAGCGATGCAGATGGAATAGAGGTTACACGCCACATTATTGAGCCTTCTTGAAGCTGAGGCATGAACTCCTTACCGAGGAACGGGAACAGGGCCAGGCTGAACAGCAACAAGCCCATTGCAATGCTGACCACTTTCTTCTTGTTGTCGAGCGACCAGGCCAGCAGTGGCAGGTAAAGACCCTTGATGGTTTTCACCAGCCAGGTATCGCGCTCTTCTTTTGGCTTGAGGATCAGGGCTGCCAGCACTGGTATGAGGGTCAGCGTGAGCACCAGTGAGCCGGCCATGGCAAAGCTGATGGTGAATGCCATAGGCTTGAACAGCTTGCCTTCCAGTCCCTCCAGCGCGAACAGAGGTATGAAGACCACAATGATAATCATGATCGCGAAAGCAATCGGATTGGCAACTTCCCGTGCTGCAGTCAGCACGGCGTTGGTGCGGTCGACTTCCTCGCCCGTTTTTCTGCGTTCAGCCATAATTCTGAAAGCATTTTCCACCATCACGACAGCGCCATCGACCATCATTCCGATGCCAACAGCCAGTCCCGCCAGTGACATCAGGTTGGCTGACATGCTGGTCTGGCCCATAAATATGAATGCGATCAACATCGCCAGTGGTAGCGCCGAGATAACCACCAGCGCGGAACGGCCTTCGCCCAGGAACAGGAATAGCACAATCGCAACCAGGATCGACCCTTCAATCAAGGCCTTCACGGCGGTCCAGACTGCTTTGTCAACCAGTTCGGTACGGTCATAAACGGGCCGCAAAGTGACGCCATCGGGTAGTGACTGGTTAACGATCTCTACTTTTTCTTTTACCGAGTCTACTACGCTGGCAGCGTTTTCACCGATGCGGGAAAGTGCCATGCCCATGACGACTTCTTTGCCGTCCCGGGTAACCGCACCAAAACGCAGGGCGTTGCCTTGTTCGATGGTGGCGACGTCGCGTAAAAATACCGGCGTACCGTCTTCAACCTTAACTACCATGTCGCCGATTTCATGTTCGTCGGCGACCAGGCCCAGCCCACGCACCAGGTATTGTTCAGAACCCTGGTTGATATACTGGCCACCTACCTGGCGGTTATTGGCCTCAATGACGGCCATTATGTCGGTAAAACTGAGCTTGTATTTGATGAGTTGCAAGGGATCAATCACGACCTGAAATTGTCGTTCCTGGCCGCCCCATGACATGACGTCATCCACGCCGGGTGCGGTTCGCAGGATAAGTCGTACGCTCCAGTCCTGGATGGTGCGCAAATCACGATCGGAAATATCTGCATTGAGTACTTCATCAGTACGTTCCAGCGTATACCAGAATACCTGGCCAAGACCGGATGTGTTGGGTCCCATTTCAGGTGTTCCATAGCCTTCCGGAATGCGGTCTCCCACTTCCTGCAGGCGCTCCATCACCAACCGCCGGGCAAAATAAATGTCCATGCCATCGTCAAAGTAAACAGCAACGTAGGACAGCCCAAATAGGCTGACAGAACGGATTTCCTGTACCCCTGGAAGCCCGGCCATACCGGACTCGACCGGGAAGGTAAGCAATTGCTCAACATCCTCAGCCGCAAGACCGGGTGATTCTGTGTAAATATTAACCTGCGTGGGTGTTACGTCTGGAAATGCATCAACCGGCACAGTTTGCACTGCACGCCAGCCAAGCGCAGCGACCACGCCGAAGATTATCAATACCAGGAATTTGTACCGCAGTGCGGATTCAACTAATTTTTCAAGCATTTCCGGCTCCTAGTGCGCGTGGCCTTCGCCGAGCGAAGACTTGAGCAGCAATGATTTAAGGTAGAACACACCGCTGACTGCGATTTCATCGCCGTCATACAGCCCGGCGCGGATCTCAGTCCAACCGCCGATACTGGGCCCGGTCTCTACTTCTTCGGCATGGAAGCCAACGCCATCCTCGTACTTGAATACGGTCTGGGCGCCCTTCATCAATGTCAGGGCCTCATTGGGTACCGCCAGTACCGGTGAGCGGGCACCGGTGACGATTTCTGCCTCGGCGAACTGGCCGGGGTGGATCCGGTCATCGTTGTTCTCAACGGCGATGCGAACGCCCTGGGTTCGCGTGGTTTCACTGAGTTGGTGATGCAGTTGTACGACCGTGCCTTCAATCCAGTCAATGCCATTGGCGCTGACCCGCGCACTGGCACCGACCGCAATGCTGGACAAAGTGCTTGGGATTACCCGCGCTTCTGCCCACAAAATGGATTCGTCACTGATATCAAAGAGAACACGGCCTGGTTCAATTAATTCACCGACGATAAAGTTGTCCTGCAAAACGGTGCCAGCAAACGGGGCCAGCAAATCAAATTCGCCAGTGGCCTTGGTGGCATCCCCTGACTTTAATAATGCGTTGGCCTGGGTCTCCTGCATTCCGTAGGCCAGCACCTTGGCGAAGGCCTGCTGCCTGGCAACCTGCGCCTCCGTGTAGCGGCGTTCAGCCACGGCTTTGCGCCCCAGCTTATATACCCGCTGCCATTCCCGGTCAGAGACGATCAGGCCACCTTGTGCCTCCGCCATGGCGACACTGGAAAGCGTCACCAGCAACTGACCAGCCTCAACATGGTCGCCCAGTTGTACATGCCGGGCCAGTACCTGGGCTTGTATGCGTGGTGTTACGCGGGTTGACTGGTAAGCATTGATAACGATTTCAGCCGGTACCCTGAGTGTTTCAGACAATGCGCGAGGCCTGACTGTGTCAATAATGACACCAGCGGATTTGCGCTCATCTGCGGACAGCACCAGCGCACTTTCTTCGTGATCACCCGCGTTCTCATCGTGGCCCGCTTCATCGTGACCTTCTTCGGCCAGTGCCAGCGGAGAATTCAACGCCAGCACCAGGCACAGCACTCCAAACTTGAAAAAACTCATAACATACGTCTCCAAAAATAATTTGTTTGTTTGACCGGTCACAGGGTGTTCTCCAATCCCAGCCATTTGTCTACCTGTCCTGATGCTGCAAGCCACTCAAACCAGGCTCGCCACATTGTTTGCCTGAGTTCCAGGGCGCTTTCCCGGGTATCCAGGTTTTGCCGTAACTGGACCAGGAAATCTGTTGTACTCAACTCCCCGGCTTCCCACAGGCGCTGCAAGAGCTTGCCCTGGCGTTGCAGGCTGATCTGGCCGGCCTGTTCCCAACCCTGCCAGGCCTCGCGTGAATATTCGTAGCGCTCGGACGCACTGATGTAACGGGCATAGGCGCGTCGCATCAGGTCATCCATGACCTGCTGGGCCTGGTCACGCTCAGCGGCTGCAGCACGGGTCTCAAATTGAAACCGGTTGCGAACGTAGAGTGGAATCGACAGGTTGACCCCAATCAGATTGGTACTGTCTTCACGTCCTCCCCGCAGGCTTACTGTCGGGTCCGGCCGCTGCTCACGTTTACGCAATTCCAGCAGCGCGTTGGCCGCATCGACGCGTCGCTGTGCCGCCATCACCTCCGGTAATGCCAGCACCAGGGCCTGAGGATCAGTAACAGTTGGAATCCGGGGCAGGCGGGTTTCGATTGATGGCCACTGGTCCGGTGAGGCATTGGTTGTAAGGTTGCGCACAATCTGGCGTGCTTCGGCAAGGTTGGTCGCAGCAGTGGCTTTCTTGATCTGTGCATCAGTGTACGCCAGCAGTGCCAGGTCGGCTTCAACCTGGTTCAGGTCACCTGCATCAAAACGCCGCTGGGCGAGGTCAGTAAAGTCACGCATGACTTGCACGCGCTCTGTGCCCAGTGCGTCTCTTTCCGTACCGGTTTGATAGCGGGCCAGGCCAGAGAGCAGTTCAATTGTAACCGTGCGTCGCGTTGCCAGATACTGTGCCGCAATGGCTTGCCGTTCTGAGCTGGCAACCAGCCCACGTGCTTCACGCTTGCTGCCCCAGTCAAAAGTCTGGCCTATACCAACCGACCAGGTTTTATCTACGGCACTCTCATAGTCGGCCTCAATTTCAGGGTTATACAGCGGTCGTGCGGCTGCAGACTCCAGCGCTTTGCTGGCCTCGAGTGCGGCACGTGATGCCCGCACCCCCGGGTTTGTTTCGACTACCGATTGCACGAATGCTATCAGTGCCGGATCGGTATATGTTTCTATCATTGGTTCGCCGGCAGGGACGGCGTCCCCGTCAGACCAGGCCATAACAGGCAGGGTAATAGCCAGACAGCCGAACAGGACCGCCAGGCCGTTATTTGGTATTCGCATTGTTTATCTTCCAGGTACAGTAAATCAAAATGAGCACCTGATAAATCAGGTACCCGGGTCACGGAGCAGAGGTTATACGTTGGGCGGTGGAGTGGGAGGCGCCCGGAAACGATTGGAAATCATGGTGGCGTGGAAAGCGTAAAACTTACTGGCGCCGGCCATTGAGAAATTGCTGTGATCGAGAGCGATACTTGACATATGACCATGACATAAGTGGTCACAAAGGTTGCCATCATCGTCCGGAAGCGGGTTTGGATCTGCGTCTGTCTGGACACCCGTATCCGGATTACTCACATCTGACTGGTGCGCATAGCTGTCACCGTGAGGATGTGCTTCGCTGCCAATATCCCACGCGCCTTCGGTACCCATAAAGAGTACTGAAATAATCAACAATTGGCGGATCAGTGATTTCATAAGCGGCACAGTCTACATCAGGTGATAGTGCCAATACCAGTGGCTATCGTATTGTTTGCAAGTCAGCCCTACTGGTAATTGCTATGACTGCAGTGCTGGCAGGTTCGCAAACAGGTCAAGTGCCTCGGGATTTGCCAGCGCATCCACGTTCTTGACCGGCTGGCCGTGGATGACGTTGCGTACGGCCAGTTCCACTATCTTGCCGCTAACGGTGCGGGGAATATCGCTGACCTGAATAATGACTGCCGGTACGTGCCGGGGGGTGGTGTTGTCACGCACTGCCTTGCGAATACGGCCTCTCAGGGTGTCATCAAGTTTAAGACCCGCGCGCAGCACAACGAATAACACGACCCGTACATCGTCGTCCCAGTTCTGGCCAACACAGATACTCTCAATGACCTCTTCGAGGCTTTCAACCTGCCGGTAAATTTCTGCAGTACCGATGCGCACACCGCCCGGGTTCAATGTTGCATCTGAACGTCCAAAGATCACCAGGCCACCATGTTCGGTGATCCTGGCAAAGTCCCCGTGTGCCCAGACACCCGGGTACTGCTCAAAATAAGCAGCATGATACTTGCTGCCGTCTTCGTCCCCCCAGAAACAAACGGGCATTGAAGGGAAGCTTTGCCGGCAACACAGCTCACCGGTTTCATTGATATCTGCAATGCTGCCATCATCGCGCAATATCTCTACGGCCATACCGAGACCGAGGCACTGAATTTCACCGCGGTAGACCGGCAGAGTGGGGCATCCGGGGGCGAAGCAGGAAACAATATCTGTGCCTCCGGCAATAGAAGACAGGCAAACATCCGCTTTGATGTCTGTGTATACGTAATCAAAACTTTCCGGTGCGAGTGGAGATCCGGTCGATAGTATGGTGTTCAAAGAAGCCAGTGAATGGCTCTGGCGAGGCTTGACCCCGGCTTTTTGCCAGGCTGATATGGCTTTGGCGCCGGTACCAAAAATGTTGATTTGCATTGCATCGATAAAATCAAACATGGCTTCAGGACCAGGGTAAAAGGGTGAGCCCTCATACAGGACTATGGTGGTACCGGCCATCAACCCGCTGACCATCCAGTTCCACATCATCCAGCCACAGGTGGTGTAGTAAAAGAACCGGTCGCTGCGTTTAAGGTCTGTGTGCAGCAGCAGTTCTTTCAAATGCTGCAGTATCGTTCCGCCTGCGCCATGCGTAATGCACTTGGGAACCCCGGTGGTACCTGATGAGTAGAGGATATAGGCCGGGTGATCGAAGGGCAGGCGGGTGAATTCTATTTCAGTGGTGTCAGGGTCGCCAAATGCTGTGAACAGTTCGGCGTTTTTCAGGCCTTGCAGGTCAGGGGCCGGGTCCACATAGGGCGTAACAATGATTTTCTGAATGCTGTCGATGCGCTGCTGAATTTCCCGGGCTTTTGCCAGGCAGTCGTGTTGCTTGCCATTGTAGGTATAGGCTGCTGCACAAAAAAGAACCCTGGGTTCAATCTGCCCGAGCCTGTCCACAACACCGTTGATGCCAAAATCGGGTGAGCACGACGACCAGATGGCACCGATGCTGGTGGCGGCCAGCATGGCAATGATCGTTTCCGGCAAGTTGGGCATATAGCCGGCTACACGATCGCCCGGTTCAATGCCAATGGCTCGCAGTGACGCCGCTATGGCAGCAACCTGTTGGTAAAGCTGGCGGTAGCTGAGGACCTGGCCGGAGCCAGTTTCTGACCTGAATACCAGCGCCTCACGGTCATCCCGGTAGCGCAGCATATTTTCAGCGAAATTGAGGCTGGCATCCGGAAACCAGCGAGCGCCCGGCATCTGCGTGAAGTGTTCAACTTCACGCTCACCGGCCGCGCCAACGACGCCACCAAACTCCCACATCGCCCGCCAGAACGCCTTGGGCGAATCGATTGAAAACCGATACAGGCTGGCATAATCGGTGACCCCGGGGTCGCGCTCCATCTGTATGAGTCTGATGAAACGCGTGATATTTGCCTGTTGAACGCGGAGCGTGCCAGGCGACCAGAGGGGTTTTGTCACAGGGCTAGCCAAGCAAAGCCTTCATTTCCGGAATAACGGTGAATAAATCAGCGGCCAGGCCGATATCGGCAACCTCGAAAATGGGTGCTTCCGTGTCTTTATTCACTGCCACGATGGTGCCGGCATCTTTGATGCCGGTAATGTGCTGGATCGCACCGGAAATACCAAAGGCAATGTACAGGTCCGGTGAAATGATTTTGCCGGTCTGGCCCACCTGCATATCATTCGGGCAATAGCCGGCATCCACCGCAGCGCGGGATGCCCCGGCCCCGGCGCCGATTAAATCCGCCAGGCTGTAAATCAATTCAAAATCTTCCTCACTGCCAAGTGCCCGACCACCGGCGACTACCCGGGTCGCAGTTTGCAGGTCCGGTCGCTCACCACCGCCGGACTGCAGGCTGACATAGCGGCTGTGATCGCTGGCAACTGAGCTGGCGGCACGTGCCTCCACGGTTGCGCCGGCACCATCCCCTGCGGCTTTCCAGGAAGCTGTGCGCACGGTGGCTACGACCGTGACACCCTCGGGTGCAGCTACGTCTACAACCGCATTACCGGCGTAGATGGGCCGCTGGAACTGGTGCGAGCCGGTGACGGCAGCGATATCACTGACCTGGTTGACACCCAGAAGTGCAGCAATTGTTGGCATCAGGTCGCGTCCAAAAGTGGTCGAAGGCCCCATGATATGGCTGTAGCCGTCAGCCATGGCGACGACTTCTGCCGCAAGATTGACCGCCAGTATTTGTGCCAGGTCATCAGCCTCGATTGCGATAACAGTGCTGACGCCTTCGATGCGGGCTGCCTGGGCGCTGATACCATCGATGCCTGAACCCATCACTATGACATCAATATCGTTGCCAATCTTTGCGGCGCAGGCCACACATTTTGCGGTACTCAGGTTGAGATTCTGTCCATCGTGTTCTGCAATGATTAATGTTTTGCTCATGACTTTCCCTTTATACCAGTCCGCGGTTTTTAAGTTCGGCTACAAGTTGCGCCGTATCTTCGACCATGATGCCTTTCTCCCGCACCGCGGGTGGTGCGTAATGAGAAACCTGCAGGTCATTCTGTGCTGTAACACCCAGATCATCCAGTGAAATGACTTCCAGTGGTTTGCGTTTGGCTTTCATGATGTCCGGCAATTTGACAAACCGTGGCTCATTCAGACGCAGGTCCACCGTTACTACAGCGGGCAAATCTATCTCAATTGTTTCCAGCCCGGCGTCGACTTCACGTATCACGGTCGCGGTGTCTCCCGAAAGCTCCAGGCCGGAGGCGAAGGTGGCTTGCGGGCGGCCCCACAGCGCTGCCAGCATCTGACCGGTCTGGGAATTATCGCCATCAATGGCCTGTTTACCCAGAATGACCAGGCCAGGCTGCTCTTTTTCCACCAGTTTGAGAAAAGTGCGCGCCACAGTCAGTGGTTGCAAGCTGTTGTCTGCATCAACCTGTATTGCCCTGTCCGCCCCCATGGCAAGCCCGGTGCGCAATTGCTGCTGGCACTCGCTGCCGCCCACCGTAATGACAATGACTTCCTCAGCCTGGCCCGCCTCACGGATTCTCAGTGCCTGTTCGAGTGCAATCTCATCGAAGGGATTGATGCTCATCTTGACACCATCGGTGTCGATACCGCTGCCGTCAGATTTGACGCGGATGCGCACGTTGTAATCTACAACACGCTTGATGCCAACCATTATTTTCATGGGGTTTCCTTGATTGTCAATTTAGTCTTTAGAGATTCTGATAGTTGGGTCCACTGCCACCTTCGGGCGTGACCCAGTTTATGATCTGGTAGGGGTCCTTGATGTCGCATGTTTTACAATGTACGCAATTGGCGGCATTGATTTGCAGGTGACGGGCACTCCCATCCTCAACCATTTCGTAGACGCTGGCCGGGCAGAATTTTGTGCAGGGGTTATTGTATTCTTTGCTGCAACGTGTGGTGCAGACATCAGGTTCGAGTATCTGCAAGTGAACCGGTTGATCTTCGTCATGCTCGGTACCGGCAAAATAAACCGACGCCAACCGGTCGCGTGGTGCAAGGTCCCGTTCTACCCAGTGTCGATCAACCCCACTAAAGTCATTTAGTTTTTTGGTTGCAGAATAATCTGCATGGTTGTGCAGGGTGCGTGGCAGCTTGCCGGCGGTAATGGTTTCGATACCTGCTGTTATGAGCCCCCGCCACAGGCCTTTATTGAACCCGGGGCGGATATTCCGCACTTTATGCAATTCCTGCATGATGGGCGACGCCCGCAACAGTTTGTCGAAACCTGCTCCATTACCCGTTTCAGCAATGTGGCTGGCGGCCAGCATACCGGAGCGGATTGCCTGGTGTGTGCCTTTGATTTTGGGCAGATTCAGCAAGCCGGCGGCATCGCCGATCAGTAATGCCCCCGGCATTTCCGTGGTCGGCAGTGATTGTGCGCCACCTTCTATGATGGTCCGCGCGCCGCTGGAGAGGATTTCGCCCCCTTCGAACAGCGGTTTGACACTGGGGTGATGTTTGAACTGCTGAAATGCTTCAAAGGGAGAGAAGTCGGGGTCAGCATAGTCCAGTGCGCAGACAAACCCGACCGCCACGCGGTCTTTATCCATGTGATAAATGAAACTGCCGCCGTAAGTGTTCTTGTCGAGTGGCCAGCCGATGCTGTGTTGCACCAGTCCCGGTTTGCATTTGCCGGCTTCAACGCGCCACAGTTCTTTGATGCCAATGCCATAGGCCTGTGGATCAGAATTGGCGTCCAGCTTGAATTTACTGATCAGCTGTTTGCTGAGATGGCCGCGACAGCCCTCGGCTAAAACAGTCAGCGGGGCATGGATCTCTATACCTTGCATATAGGTGTCTTTAGGGGTTCCCTGCTTATCGACCCCCATGTCACCGATGATGACACCGGCGACCGAACCCTCGTCTGCAAAGTATATGCCTGAGGCGGCATAGCCCGGGAAGATATCCACACCCAACGCCTCCGCCTGCGGTGCCAGCCAGGCGCACAGAGCGCCCAGTGATACCACCAGATTGCCATGGTTTTTTTGCTGGGGCGGTGTAGGAAGTCTGAATCTGGAAGTTGGGGTCAGTAATGAGATTTCATCAGATTCTACCGGGATACATATTGGCGGTGGGTTGTCCCGCCAACCGGGCAGCAACTCATCCAGTGGTTCGGGTTCAATGACCGCACCGGACAGGATATGGGCACCTATTTCTGCACTTTTTTCAATAACAGCAACCATCAGATCCGGCTTCAGTTGCTTCAGGTGAATACTGCAAGCCAGGCCTGCAGGGCCTGCTCCGACGATAATAACGTCATAGTCCATGACTTCACGTTCTGTCGTTGTTTCGCTCATCCGGGTTCCTGCAAGCTCCAAGTTTTTTGATGTTTCTTACCCCCCCCTGCGATTATAAGGCACACAGCGGCCCAGATCAGCTAAAATAAGCCGTACAAAACCATCGTGCCACGGGAATCCACATGAACTTCAGCCGAATTGCCTTATTGGTCACAATCTGCATGTTGTCGGGTAGTCTGCAAGCCCATGCTGAATCATTTGAGCTGGTGAATTTTGACACGGAGGACGGTGGCAGGATCGAGGCCTCTTTGTTCAGGTCGGGAAATGACAAAGTAGTCATTTTCGCCCATGGTGCCATATTTGATAAGGAGAGCTGGTATTTTCTGGCCGAAGCTTTTCAGCGGCAAGGCGTGTCTGCACTGAGCATTGATTTCAGAGGCTACGGTAACAGCGTGGCGGGCAGTTCAGCTAAAAAAAAGTACGATATTCTGGCTGCAATAACCTACGTGAAGGAACAGGGCTACTCCGATATTAATGTGCTCGGGGCCAGTATGGGTGGCGCGGCAGTATTGGCCGCTTTGAGCGAAAGCCCCGTTGCAGTACAAAAGGCGGTGCTTCTGGCACCTGCAGGTGGGCCGGCGATCAGCTCGGAAACAACCGGTAAGCTTTTTGTGGTTTCAGAAAAGGAAGGTCTGTTTGATCGTGTTATGGCGACTTACAGCGCCTCGGCCGAACCCAAACAGATCAGGGTATTCCCTGGAAATGCACATGCTCAGCATTTGTTCAAAACGGATGATCGGGATGAACTGATTGAGCAAATTCTCAATTTTATTGCTCCGCTACAGCCGGAATGAGTAAGGTCAGGAAGTTCAAAGTGGCCTGTGTGCAGGCAACCCCGGTTATTTTTGACCTGGAAAAATCCATAGATAAGGTTATTGAGTTAACCGGGGAGGCGGCAAGCCTGGGTTGTAAGCTCGTGGTGTTCCCCGAGACATTCATCCCAGGTTACCCGGCTGGACTGGGTTTTGGGACGGTCGTTGGCAGCAGAACAGAAGCCGGCCGCGATCAATTCAGGGCCTATTGGCAATGCAGTGTTGAAGTACCCGGGGCGCAGACCGACAGGCTTGCGGAATGTGCCAGACAGCACGGAATTTTTCTAACCGTAGGCGTGACTGAGCGAGACAAGGTCAACAAGACGCTGTATTGCACCCTGCTGTATTTCGGCCTGGATGGAAGCCTGTTGGGCAAGCACAGAAAAATCAAGCCGACCGCAGCTGAACGGCTGGTTTGGGGTGAGGGTGATGGTTCGACACTGTGTACTTTTGACACCGCGATTGGAAGAATCGGTGGCTTGATCTGCTGGGAGAACTACATGCCGCTGGCCAGAATGGCAATGTACAACCAGGGTGTTGAGATTTACCTGGCACCCACAGCAGATTCACGTGATTCATGGAACGCTACCATGCGGCACATCGCTTTCGAGGGCCGCTGTTATGTTATTGGTTGCAACCAGTACTTTACAAAAAGTGACTTTCCCGGGGATCTGCAGCCTGAATTGGCAGAAGACCGCCCGGAAGTACTGTCTGCGGGGGGCAGTGTCATAGTGTCGCCACTGGGCGAGGTGCTTGCCGGCCCCCTTTATGGTGAGGAAGGCATTCTTACCGCCGAAGTGGACCTGGATGAACTGGTACGTAGTCGCATGGACTTTGATGTGACCGGGCATTACAGCCGCAACGATATTTTTAAGCTCAAGGTAAAAGGCCAACCCCGCATCAAGACGGTTTAACTTAACCCGTTCAGGCGGGCGAATACTTTTTTTACTTCCTTAAGGTTCTCTTAAGCTTGGTGCAATACCTTGAGCACCATGAAACTGATAAGAACCCTTAGCGCAGGGCAGCGCCGACACGTAACTCCACTCACGCTTGACAGTATGCTCACTTGCAAGCGTGCCTTTTCTACCCGCAACGTCCCGCTTGAGGACATGCAAACGCTGATCAGCGGTGATGTTGTGCCCAGGTCAGGGGATCTGGTTCTCGCCCGGGTTGATCGCTTACGTCAACAGTTGCGACTGGAACTGACTGATGGAAGGCGTGCACGGATGTTTCCCGGTGATCACATCCTGGTCTGCTATGGCAACCGCTATGCTGCAGACCAGTATGAGTCACAGTTACCGGAAAACCTTGATCCATGTGACCTCGTAGCAGCAGGCGGCATCGCCTCGTTGATGCGCCACCGGCATCCCGGGATCAAACATCCCACCCAAATTACCCCGCTGGGTCTGGTGGGAAACAGCGCTGGATCGGTGCTGAACATCAGCAACTGCAAGGTTCGTTATGGGAACCTTAACCGATCCGGTATCCCTCTTTTTCTGGTGGTCGGTTCCAGCATGAACGCAGGTAAGACCACCACGGCAGCACGGCTGGTCAGGGGCATGGTGGCGGACGGTTTCAAGGTCGGCGCGATGAAGGTCACCGGCACCGGTTCGGGTGGGGATCTGTGGCATTTTCTTGACGCCGGGGCCGCTTGCGCTCTGGATTTTACTGATGCCGGTCACGCTACAACCTATGGCCTTGGTCAGAACTCAGTCCTCGAGATCGTTGACCTTCTGGGCAACAACATCAGGAATCAGCAGGTTGATGCCATTGTTGTGGAGGTGGCTGACGGACTGCTGCAGGCAGAAACACATGCTCTGCTGCATGACCCGCTGTTCAGGGATCAGGTCAACGGTGTGTTCCACGCTGCTGTTGATGCGCATTCTGCAATTTATGGTGCGGAGTTCTTACAGGGTCTCGGCTACAACCTCATTGCAGTGTCGGGCGTGGTTTCTTCCAGTCCGTTGGCCCGCAGGGAGTTTAGTGGTGCCTGCGAGGTTCCCATCTTTACCAAGAATGAATTGTGTGCACCGGGTTTTGGCCTTGAACTTATGGAAGGTATCGCCAATCAGACCCGTGGTCAGCTGGCCAACGCGTGAACAACGATATCCAATACACGCCTTTCAGGCTGCCTGCGAGATGCTGGCAGCATAGCTGGCGTTACGTTGTCCTGCTGGTTCTCAATGGATTTGGACGGGCGCTGGCGGTGAGTGGCGTTTTCTACTCCATCCGTCACGCTGTCACCAGCTTACAACCGGGGCAGGCCCCGGCAGGTAACATGTTATGGGTGTTGTTGCTGATGGCGGCCGCTTTACTGGCTGCCCGCCTGCACGAACGCTATACCGCAGAGAAAATGAGCCAGAATTACATCAACCGCCTGCGGCGGCGGTTACTTGCGCGCCTGATGCGGGCATCCATACGCGATGTCAATTCCATGCCGACAGGGGCGCTTGCTGCGCGCCTGGGCGGTGATCTGTCTGCCTTGCGTCGTTGGCTCAGCCTGGGTGTTTCCCGATTGATCGTCAATTCGATCCTGCTGCTGGCCAGTATTGGCATCATCGCATCGATTAGCATGCTGGCTGGTCTGATGTCAGCGTTGGTAATTGTGTTGCTGGCTGTTGTCTCACTACGCGTCGGCAAGCATCTCAGGACTGTACTGAAGGCGGTCAGGTCAACCCGCATACGGATTCAAAGTTTACTGGTAGAACGGATTGGTGAAATGGCCATGATCCGGGCTATGGGGCAGGAAAAGCGTGAAATCAGGAAGGTAAATAAACTGGGTTCAAAACTGGAGCGGGAAGCATCAACCCAGGGATTGTTCCTTGGTGGCCTGAGAGGTCTGGGGGAGGCTGGCGGGATACTGTTGATCATCACCGTGTTCAGTGTCTTCAGGTTTTCCGGAGAAGCAGTGACGGCAGGTGATGCAGCGGCCATTGTCAGCCTGGTGATGTTCATGATGGGGCCTATTCGCGAGCTTGGCAGGGTCCAGGAATACTACCGGGGTGCCGCTATTTCATTACAAAAGCTGAGCGCACTGTTCAATATGCGACGTATTACCAGGGGGGAATCACGCTTTGCCAAATCCTGGCCCAGGCCGGGAGTGATCGAATTCAGGCACGTGTTTTGCGCCCCTGCTATTGCTGATTTCTCCGGAAAGGTAGCTGCCGGGGAGCGTGTTGCCATTATCGGGCAGAACGGCAGCGGTAAAAGCACCTTGCTGCAACTCGCCATAGGCCTGCTCAAGCCCGATGCAGGTGCTGTCAGGCTGGGGGGGATAAATCCACGACGCATGTCACCTTCCGACCGTGCTGAGCGCATTGGAATTGCCGGTCCCGGGTTCGGGTTGCTGAGGGGAAGTCTGGACCTGAACCTGGCCTATCGCAGGCCGCAGATGGATGAAGATGATGTACAGAGAATCTCTGACAAGTTTGGATTGCAGTGTCTCATGGAAAAAATCGGCAGGGGAAAGCCTGACCGTATTCAGCAGGGCGGGAGAAATGTTTCAGCGGGCGAACGCGCTCGCATCGGACTGGCCCGGGCAACGCTTGGTGAGCCCGGCATACTGATCCTGGACGAGCCAGAATCAAACCTGGATGCTGGCGGTCTGCAGATGTTGCATGAGTTGCTCGAGTCCTGGTCTGGAACAGTATTTTTGATCACCCACAGCCCCTCCCTGGTTAAATTATGTAACAAGGTCTGGGATCTGGATGCCCAAACAGGACCTTCGGGTTATGGCACTGTTACGCGGTTGGCGACACGATGATGGCGCAATTATTCCAACCGTCTGATTCCCGCACTAACGGGTCATCAATGAAAGCCGGCATCAGCAAGATGAAGCTGGGCGGAATGAGCAAACTGCACTACTACCTGGCTGTTCCCGAGAGTGGCAAGGTCGATGAAGTCGTTGTGCTTGTGCATGGGATTTCGCGGAATATTCAATGGCTTGTAGAGTCATTCTGGCCGCTGGCCAGGAATCGCAGGGTCGCCCTGGTTGCACCCTTGTTTGCGGAGTCGACCTTTCGTGATTTTCAACGGCTTGGCCGCAATGGCAGAGGTCCCCGTGCTGATCTGGCAATTCAGGCGATCCTCGCTGAAGTCAGGGAAACCACAGGCTGGCATAAATCCCGAGCGTTTTTCTTTGGCCATTCTGCCGGTGCACAGTTTGTGCAGCGCTATATGTTTGCCCACCCGCAAAGAGTTGCCCGGGCTGCCTTGAGCGCAGCCGGTTGTTACACCTTTCCCGTTGACCGAAGCTACCCCGCTGGAATTGGCAGTGCGACCAGCTTGCCGGGCATTCATTTTGAGCCGGCGCGTTTCCTGCGTGTCCCCACTGCGGTTTTCGTAGGACAGGAGGACACCACCAGGGACGGGTCATTGAATTGCTCCCGAAAAGTAGACAGCTTACAGGGTACCAACCGGTTGCAGCGAGCCAGAAACTGGGTGCGCGCGATGGCAACAGCCGGGCGTGAACAGGGCCTGGAACCCCAGGTCGAGCTATTTGAGCTGCCCGGTATTTCCCATGACTACGCGCAAGCGGTGAAGTCAGGTCAGCTCAACCAGAAGGCATTGGCATGGCTGCTATCAGACTGATGCATACATCATTGGCTACAGGCCCCGGACTGTGGTTGCTGTTGTTGGTTTCTAGCATGATTAGTCAGCCGGCCAGTGCGGGCCCGACTTTCACGCTGGGTGGCCGGCTGGATGTCGATGTCGCCCATTATTATGCAGATCAAACGCCGCTGGACTCAGGCGCAAAGTTGCGCCGCCTGCGGCTGGAGATAGGCGGCAAGCTCAGCCCACGCATTTCGTATTACGCGCTGGCTGATTTCAAGGACGGCACCTACCGTGCCCAGGCTTCCTGGTTACGTTTCAGCATTGACCGGGAGAACCAGATTTATGCAGGGCGCATTGAGACCCCCTTCAGTATCCAGCGTGTGACCAACTCCCAGTACAACCTGTTTATGGAGCGCTCCCTGACCGCTGCGCTGACACCACATTACGGCACCGGGATGGTTTATCAGCACAAGGGTGACCAGTGGAGCTTCCGTGCCGGTCTGTTTGGCGAGGATCGTTTGAATTTCGGCGGTGCAAAGAATTTTGGCAATACGGCGGCGATCCGCCTGGGGAAGCGTTTACGTGCGGGAGATTCACGTTTCTGGCTGGCGGTGGGCGGGATGTACCAACAGGCGCGAGACATTGAACGCGTCAGGGTCAGGCCGGAATCATCAGTGACCGACCAGCGTCTGGTGGATACACGCAAACTCACCGGACTGGATAGTCTGGCGCGTGTTGGCCTTGAAGGCGTTTGGAAGCGGGGTGCCTGGAGCCTGCAGGGGGAATGGACGCGCTATGAGGCGCGCCAGGCCGATGGCAGCAGGTTGCGCTTTGGCAGTGGTTATATTGAGGCTTCGCGAATCTTTAACGGTCGCCGACGATTCAATTTTCGCAGTGGTGAATGGATGTCATCAGAGGTGGTGAACTTCAAAACCTGGGAGTTGGCATTTCGCGCCAGCCGGATTGATCTGCAGGACAAGTGGGTCAGCGGTGGCCGGGAAACAAATTACAGCATCGGTACTAATTATTACTTCAACCCTGTTAATCGCTTGATGCTGAACTTTATAAAGGTAGATGCCAGCCCGAATCGGCATGGTATTAACGAGTCACCTTACATTTTGCAAGCACGTTTACAAATCGGATTTTAATTTAATCAGGAAATAGATCTTATGAATATCAGGAATATTTTGTCAGTGATGATCATCACTTTTGCATTTTACTGGCCAGCAACCAGCAGCGCCCAAAGTGGTGCGTGGACTGCGCCGGCGCGGATGACCCACATGGGCCCCGACCTCAACTTTAACTACGATGCCCGCGAGGCAGAAATAGCCTTCAATAGCAGAGACAATGAGTACCTTCTGGTCTGGGAGGGCACGGACAAGCGTAGCGGAATATCAGCTGATGAAGCAGAGATATACGCACAGCGGGTTAATGCTGACACAGGGGCACTGGTGGGTAAGACAGCCTTCAGGGTCAGTTTTATGGGGCCTTCAGGCATGGCGGTATATGATGCAAGAAACCCGGTTGTGACTTACAACCCGACTCACAATGAATATCTGGTGGTCTGGTACGGGGATGATGATCGTGGAGCGCTGGTTGAAGGTGAGTTTGAGATATTTGGTCAGCGTATTAATGCCTCTACCGGTGCACTTGTAGGTTCCCGGAATTTTCGCATCAGTGATATGGGCCCGGACGGTGTACGTAACTACGATGCGATTGATCCTGTGGTGAGTTACAACGCCACTGATGATCTATATCTGGTGGCATGGCGGGGTGAAGATGGAACCAATACCTCTCCGAATGGCCAGTTCGAGATTTATGGCCAGTTGCTGGACGGCGCCAGCGGTGCTGAAGTCGGCGTCAATGATTTTCCGATCTCCAGCATGGGGCCGCTGGATGACCCGAACTATGATGCCTTCAGCCCGGCGCTGGCCTACAACATGGTCAGCGATGAGTTCATGGTTGTCTGGTACGGGGATGATAACCGTGCGCCCCTGGTGGATAACGAATTTGAAGTGTTTGCGCAGCGCGTTGCTGCAGATACCGGTGTCCTGATGGGTGTTTCACCCATCCGGGTAAGTGACGCTGGTAACAACGGGGATTTGCTGCGCGAGGCCCGGCGGCCTGACGTGAGCTGGAACCGGGACCGCAACGAATACCTGGTGGTTTGGTCAGCGGATGACACCAATGGCGGCCGGTTGGACGAAGAGTTTGAAATATACGGCCAGATGCTGACCGCGCTGGGGGTGGAAACCGGTCAGAATGATTTCCTGATCAGTAACATGGGTGGTGCAGCAGAATCGATTTTCGATGCCTTCCAACCATCGGTTGCCTACCATGGTGCTGCACATCAATTTGTTGTTAGCTGGCGTGGTGATAACACCGTGGATGGCGAATACGAAATATTTTCCCAGCGTCTTGACGCCCCGACCCGGACTCCAATCGGCACACCAGATCAACGCCTCAGCCATGCAGGCCCTGACAACAGCGCTTTGTATGATGCCCGCAAGGTGGCGATGGTTGAGGACGCTGCAAATGGCCGGATTTTTGTCACCTGGGAACAGGAAAACGAGTCGCCGACACAGACTGCAGGTGAATTTGAGTTGTATTCGTCTGCCATGGGGGCGAGCACATTTAAGGTTGTTGATGGCATCAGCGGATCCTGGTTTGACCGCTCGCACGATGGTGAAGGCTGGGTGATTGAAATCATCAATGCTGACAAGGCCATTGTCTACTGGTTTACCTATGCTGATGACACCCCGGACCAGGCATGGGTTCTTGGCGTTGGGGATATTATTGACAATCGGATAGTGATCAACGATGTGGAGATAACCAGTGGCGGCATATTCGGACCAAATTTTGATCCAAATACGGTGCAGCGCAACAAATGGGGCAGCTTTGTCCTTGAGTTTGAGGATTGCAAGACTGCTGGAATGAACCACAGCAGCACGGTGGGAACCTATGGCGAGGGTTCACTCAGCCCGGTGCGTTTAACTTCGCTTGCAGGCCTGGGCTGCCCGGGTCCGGGTGTCAATACAGATCCGAATTCGGCATTCAGCGGTTCCTGGTTTGACCCCAGCCATGACGGTGAAGGTTGGGTGCTGGGATACCTGGGTGACAACCGAATCGTCTTTTACTGGTTCACTTATGATAATGCCGGCAACCAGGCGTGGTTCCTCGGGGTAGGTACAGTCAGTGGCAATGTCGCAACATTCAATGATGCACGAATTTCTTCAGGTACGCGCTTTGGTGCAAACTTTGATCCTGCTGCAGTACAACTGCCACGTTGGGGTGACGTCAGCTTCACATTGCTCAACTGCAAGGAAATAACAGTGGATTACGCGTCAGTTGATCCGGCATATGGTGCGGGGCAATTGAATGCCCGCCGTCTGGTCACACCCGCAGGGCTTAGCTGCAACTAGTCTGCATTGTCAGAGGTTCAAGCTGGCAAGCGGCGCGTTGGTGCCGCTTGCCAGGTTTGTATCGATAAGAGGGGTGCCGGTATGGCGAACCTTCAGAATTCGTAATCCAGTAACAGCCGTAGCGTACGGTTCGGGCTGGCACTGTCCAGGCCCAGGATTACACCGGCCTCCCAGTTGAGTTTTCTTCGGTTGGCCAGCTTGATCTGACCCAGTATGGCGGGGCCTGCACCCAGCGTGTCCTGACCCTGGTAGAATTCAATCGCGGGTTCGAATGCACGGGAATAGCGATAACGGGCCTGCAAACCCAGCTGGCCTCTCAACTCGTGGGTGGCACCAGAACCCACTTCGTTGAGCATGTACAGGTTAGCCGTACCGCTCCATTTGCCCCATTCTTTCTCAACCAGAATACCGGTGGTGAATTCCCACAGGTCCCTGGTCGCCGATTTTTCAACTTCAAATAACATCCCCCAGTCTGCCCAGTACTCACCTTGTTCGCTCAGTTGCCACTGTAACTCCAGTTCATACCCTTCAACGCGGAAATTCTGATCGTTGGATTTTTCGGTTACCAGGTATGCTTCTACGGACCAGCGTTCACTGATTGCGCGCCCATAGGCAAAACGGTAAAGCTGGGTGTTATCTGCCATGCCTGGCTGGCGGTCCTGAAGCACAGCACGCCATTCCACTTCCTGCTCCAGGGGATGGACATAGGGGTGGTAGATTTTGTCAATGACAACGCCCCCGGCCAGTGCCTGGGTGGTGCAGGCCAATAGCAGACCCATGCACAGGGGGAAATAGTGTGGCCTGATTCTCACGCTGCTGCTTTACCGTTTGTCGGGTTCATTTTCAGGGCCAGCATGCTGGTGAGAAGAACCAGTATTATACCTGTGCAGTAAGCAATTACCTGCGCTCCGGAAGGCGTTGCTTCGTATCCGAGCAGCGCATACATGAGCTTGCCAGCCAGGGATTCCTCTGACAACAAGCTTGATGAATTCCAAATGGCCCCGGCCGACTCAATCCAGTCTGCCTGGATGAGTTGCAGGGTTGCCTGAGAGAGCATGTTGCCGGCAAACAGTGCCAGAATAGATATGATTGCAGCAACGCGCCATTTACCTTGCAGGCTAAACAGGCCGTAAAGGATCAGTACGCCAACACTGATACCGATGCCAAACCCTATTATCGAACCGCTTGCCATGGTGTGGAAGAATGAAGCCTGATGATAGAAACCCATCAGGTAAACCAGTATTTCAGAGCCTTCCCGGGTTATCGCCAACAGCACTGTGGCGGTAGCAAATAAATGAAAGCGGAATGAGTAATGTGCGGCCACCTTGTCGTGCCCGGCGGACCAGCAGCGTAAAAATGTCCAACTGCAGAGCAGTATTAATAATGTGATGGATGTTTGTAGCAACGCGTTGGTTACTTCCTGGCCAGTGTATTCGAACCACTCAGAGACCCGTGACATCTGACTGGCATATAGAGCCGAAGTAGCCAGGCCGCCAACAATTGCGAGGATCAGCCAGCGTACGCCGCCTCCAAACTGGAGGTTGATAGCGAGCAGGACACTGATCAGCAGGGCCGCTTCCAGAGTTTCCTGTAATATCAGGATGACAGAATTTAACAGCATGTGTGATCCATGTGAATTACCTGACCAGGATTACTCCGCGCGCAGTGTTTGGGTAGAACTCACCAAAAAATGGATAGTCGCCGGGCCCCACCGGGCCAATGAAAATAACCACCTTGCTGTTACCGCTGATGACTTTTTCACGGTTGAGTTCATAGCTTTCAAACTCTTCCGGAGTGGGGTCAAGGTTTTTTATCAATAGCTTGACCTTGGTATTGGCCGGAACTCTGACTTCTGACGGGTAAAACAAATGATCCCTGATTTCGACCTCAATGACAGGCGTTGCGGCGATGGCCGCATGGCTGAAAATACCCAGCAAAAGGCCTGGATACAAAAGTAATTTCCTGTGTAGTGACAATTTTATAATACGCTCTTGCGGGTCAGAGGAAAGCTTACCTGAAATGCTGTCCCAGTAGTGAACCCGGATGGTCGGATACTGATTGAAGCGGCATGCAGTTCGACAATACGCTTGACAATGGCCAGGCCCAGCCCGCAACCGGCTTCACCTGATGCATGGCGGTCACGGCCCACCCGGTAGAACCGTTCAAACACCGTTTCCCGCTCGTCCTCTGGAATTCCCGGCCCGCTATCTTCGACGACCAGGTCAATACCGGAATCTGAATAGTGCACAGACACGTTGATCTGACCTCCTTCGGGTGTGTATTTGCTGGCATTGCTCAGCAGGTTCTGCATTAGGGTGGCGAGGGCGAACTGGTCTCCCAGCAGAAAACAGTCTTCACCTTCAAATTCCAGCAACTGGTTTTTGCTATCGAACCTTTCATACTCCCGCGCCACTACTTCCCGCGCCAGCGTGGTCAGGTTGATATTGGTGAAAGAGGCGTTGAACTGGTCGGGGGAGCTGCGATACAGATCCAGTATCTGCTCCACGACATGACCCAGGCGATCGATGGTATCGGTCAGTTCACGGGTGCCGGCAGTTTCTTCCGGTCTGTCGTCGGCCAGGTTGTGAAGCTGGATCTTGAGTGCGCAGATTGGTGTGCGCAACTCGTGCGCAGCATCGGAGGCAAATTGTTTTTCACGTAACAGCGAGGTCTCGAGACGCTCCAGCAGTCGATTGGAAGACTGCCCGATTTGTTTCAGTTCCTGGTAGGTGAACGGGTAGGTCAGCGGGCTCAGGTCATCTGCCTGCTTGCTCTCAAGTTCATTGGCAAATTTTTGCAGCGGCCTCAAGCCGCGACTGACAATGAGCCAGATCAGTATGCCCAGCAGAGGGATGCTGATGAAGATTGGAAATATTGACTCCAGTATGACGTTTTCAGCGAGCGCGTAACGCAGGTCAGTTCGTTCTGCCGCCAGAACCCAATGATCGTTATCGTTGTCAAAGTACGCCAGGGTTCTCCATCGGTAGCCGCCGAAGTTACTGTAAGCGAACCCGGGGGAAAATGAGATTATTGCAGTTTCGGGTACATTGGCAGAGGCGGCGACCAGTGTGCCATGTTGCCACACCTGGAATGCGATGGTGCTGTTATTCGACAGTTTGGTGACCGACTGGCCGGCAGGAAGGTTGGCGATAAGCGTTGCGGTGTCGAGCAGTTGCTTGTCAAACAGGCGGTCCGCTTCCTGCATGCTCGATTGGTAGCCTTTCAATGCGGCGACAAAAATGAACAAGGTGATGATTGAGAGAATTACCGCGACCAGGAAAACACGAATAGACTTCATGGTTTATTGACCTTGTATCCAATTCCCCTGACAGTATGGATAAAATCAACGCCAAGTTTTTTGCGCAGATGGTGGATATGTACCTCCAGCGCATTACTGGCAACTTCTTCGTCCCAGTTGTAGAGACGGCTTTCCAGCGTGTCACGGGTTAAAACCCTGCCCGCATTTTCCAGCAGGGTCTTCAGTAGCATGAATTCTTTGCGGGACAAATCCAGCTCATTGCCATTGACGCTAACCAAGTTGTTATTGATGTCCAGAGCGACGTTTCCAACCTTGATCTGTGCAGAACCGGAAGTGTTCAGCCTTCGCCCCAGCACCCGTATCCTGGCAAACAGCTCCTGCATTTCGAAGGGTTTGGCCAGGTAGTCGTCTGCGCCGCTATCCAGGCCGATAATTCTGTCATCCAGACCCGAGCGTGCGGTCAGCAGCAGGACAGGCAGATCGACATGCGTTTTTCTTACCCGTTTAAGCACATTAATCCCATCCAGGTCCGGGAGGCCCAGGTCAAGGATGACAATATCCGGTGTATCGGTTTTGATGACATACAGGGCTGCCTCTCCCGTTGCTACGTTATTGGCGGCATATCCTTCCTTTTGCAGGGATTTCAGCAATGCTGTGGCCAGTGCCTCGTTGTCTTCGACCAACAAAATCTGCATAAAAGCGATACCCTCAGCTGTTCACTTCGCTTGCTCTACAAACCCCGGCCCTTTCACAAACCGGCCTGGGGTTGCGCCGGTGTGTTCGCCATCGAGCAGAACCGGCGTGCCGTTGACCAGCACATGGGTAACACCGGTGGCATATTGGTGTGGTTCCGCATAAGTAGAGTGATCGTTAATAGTACCGGCGTCGAATATGGTGATATCGGCATAATAACCCTGTTGCAGGCGGCCGCGGTGCTTGAGTTTGAGGTTCTCAGCCGGAAAGGATGTCAGGCGCCGAATCGCTTCGGGCAGTGAAATCACCTGTTCATCACGTACATATTTTCCCAGCAGGCGGGCAAAATTGCCATAGGCGCGCGGGTGTGGATTGGATAACAGGAAAACCCCTTCGGGCGCCATGGAGCCTGCATCAGAGTCAAACGCCATCCAGAGCTGTGCAATCTTCTTTTTGATGTTGTCTTCTGACATCACAAAGTAAGCTGTACTGATCCGGCTGTTGTCCTCGATTACCAGGTCCATCATGGTAGTAACGGGATCGGTGCCACGCATGGCAGCCACTTCGGCCAGCGTTTTGCCGGTCAGGTATTTCAGCTCAGGATTCTTGAAGCCGATAAGCAGGATATTACTGGCATCACCCGCGCCCAGATACCAATTCTCCCAGTCGTCGCCGGGTGTGGTTATGTCCTTCACCAACTGCGCCCTGATGGCCGGGTCATGCAGGCGCTTTATCCACTCTTCCAGGCCGCCTTCCTGTACCCACGGCGGCATGGCCGCATCGAGGCCGGTGGCACCAGCGGTGTAGTTATACATATCAGCAGTAATATCAAGTCCGGCCGAACGGGCGGCTTCTACTTTTTCAAATACCCGGTCGAGTTTGTCCCAATTGGCTTTTCCCGCAGATTTCAGGTGGTATATTTCGGCCCCGGTTTCCGCTTCACGGGCGATAGCAATCAGTTCGTCCACTGCTTCAAGTACACGATCGCCTTCACTGCGAAGGTGGGAAATATAGCGCCCGCCGAAACCTGCGGACACTTTGTTCAATGCAATTAATTCTGCCGTGCCGGCGTAGAAAGCGGGTGCGTAAATCAACGACGATGCCACGCCCAGTGCACCCTCTTCCATGGCCTGTCGGACCAGCGCCTGCATGCGTTGCAACTCGGCGGCATCGGGCGCCCGGTCTGCATAACCCAACTCATGAATGCGTACTGTGGTGGCACCGACAAACGAGGCAATATTGGTTGCAACTCCCTTGTCCTGGAGAAACTGCAGGTACTCACCCAGTGTCGTCCAGTCGATATCAAACCTGATGTCACCCTGTTGCTTCACGTACTCGGTTTTCATACGGTCGTTTAGCGGGCCCATGGACCAGCCCTCACCCATGACCTCAAGCGTGACACCCTGCCGTATGTCGCCTTGTGACCTGCCGTCCTCAAGCAGCGATTCGGTGGCCCAGCTGAGCATGTTGATGAAACCCGGGGCAACCGCAAGACCGCCTGCGTCAATGGTTTGGTCAGCCGTGCCAAGCCCGGTACCGATAGCGGCAATTCGATCACCATCTACCGCGATGTCAGCGCGGTAAGGTTCGCCACCCAGGCCGTCATACAGCATGCCGTTGACCACCATCAGGTCATGGTGTGCAAGCGCTGGCTTTGTTTCGCTGGCCTGGTCTCCGCAGGATATCAGGGAGATACTGAGAAGGATCCACAAGGTTGCTTGCTTGGTCATTTTCTTCCGTTTGATTACAAATGTGGCTGGCGTGGATTGTACACGGCACAGGTATGATCACCGTAACAATAACCAACCAAGGCCAAAATTAAAGCTGAACAGCAAGAACAGTGCAATCAGCCAGTTGCGCAGCGCAGTACCGAGTCCGTCACCTGCCTGCGATGTCAATCCACGCCAACCCCGACCGTCGGGGCGAATTCTGTTGACGAAGTCCTGTAAGCGCTGGCGTGCCACCTGTGCCGTCAGCAACGTGACCGGAATCCAGATCATTGCGGTCAGGGCGACGGTGGTGAGCAGCTTCTGGCTGTACAGCCAGTCGCCATGTGCGATATTGATCCAGGTTGCAAAAACCCCCGAGGCGATCATGGCTGAAAATTCTGACCAGGCATTAATCCGCCACCAATACCAGCGGATAATCCAGACCGGACCGGCCCCGGCGGCAAAGGTCAGCAGGAATTTCCAGGCGCCTGCAACCGAATCCATATTCAGTGCCAGCAGTATGCTGATGCCAAGCAGTACCAGCATGGCCAGGCGCGACATCCAGACGTAGTGTTTCTCACTGGCGTGCTGATGTATGAAGCGCCGGTAAATGTCATTGATCATGTAGGATGCACCAAGGTTCAGGTGGGTATCGATGGTCGACATGAAAGCACCAATCAGGCTGGCCAGCACCAGGCCCAGCAAGCCCGCCGGCAGCACCCGCGCCATGGTCATTGAGTAGGCCTGTTCCGGATCTGCCAGTTGGTCAAACAGAAGCAGGGATGCGAGGGCAGTCAGGATCCAGGGCCACACCTGTACGGCATAGTTGATAAACGCATAGAACAGGGTGGCCGCAAAAGCGTGTTGTTCATTTTCTGCCGACAGCATGCGTTGAATGTGTTTGCCGCCGCCGTCCGCATATTTATGTGCCCACCACTGCACCAGTATGTAGGTCAGGAACACCGATACAGGTCCAAGGTTATCGCGCTGCATGGCGGGGACAAAATCCAGTTTTTGTGCCATGCCCTGTTGCTCCAGTCCCGTTACCAGCGCGCTCAGCCCACCCACTTCGTGAACGGCAAATGCTGCCAGCGTGATGGATCCTGCCAGGGCGATGAAATACTGGATGAAATCGGTGATAACAACACCATAAAAGCCTGAAGCCAGGCTGTATACCAGAACCAGTGCAGTGGTGCCGATCAGGATCCACTCTACGGGAATGTCAGTCAGCCCGCCCAGCACTTTGATGACGGCCAGGAACACCCAGCCCATAATAAATGCATTGAACAGCACACCGAAATACAAGCCCTTGAACAGGCGCAAGGCCGCAGCCGGTTTTCCGCCATAGCGTAATTCAATGATTTCTGCATCGGTCATGACACCTGAACGCCGCCAGAAGCGGCTGAACAGGAAAGCAACCAGCAAGGCGGAGATCGCACTTGCCCAAAAGAACCAGACACCGGCAATCCCTTCGGTGCGTACGAAGTGGGTCAGTGAGACAGGCGTATCAATAGAAAAGTTGGTGGCTGCCATGGAAATACCGATCAACCACCACGGCATATGCCTTCCACCGACAAAAAAATCATCGACCGAATTACCTGCCCTGCGGGTAAGCCACACGCCTGCCACAAGTATCAGCAGCAGGTAGGCGGCGACCACCGCAAGGTCAAGTGGGCTTAGATAGCGTGTCATCGGTCAAATTATGGCATTATTCGCAAACGCAGTTGGGCGGTCAGCATTCGATAAGGTATAAAAATGAAAATGAAACTCCATTGGCAAATAATTATTGGTCTTGTGACAGGGGCGCTGTTTGGTATTTTCGCAGCAGTCAATCAATTGAGTGGCTTTACACACGACTGGATAGCACCTTTTGGTACCTTGTTTGTCAACCTGTTAAAGCTGATCGCCATGCCGTTGGTATTTGCTTCACTGGTGACGGGTGTGGCCTCCCTGGCGGATGTCAGCAAGCTGTCCCGCATGGGTGGCAGAACAATTGGCATCTACCTTCTGACGACCGTATTTGCCATCACGATTGGTCTGGTGGTGGTCAACGCCTTGCAGCCTGGTAAGTCTATTCCGCCCGAGGTCAGCGCAGACTTGCAGTCATCCTATGTAGAAGAAATTGAAGGGCGTGCCGCGACGATCGAAAAGGTCAAGGGCAGGGGGCCGTTACAGCCCCTGGTTGAAATTGTGCCGCAGAATATTATCGCTGCTTTCAGCGAGAATACCCGGATGTTGCAGGTGGTGTTCTTTGCCTTGTTTTTTGGTGTGAGCCTGGTGCTGATTCCAAATGAACACACCCGGCACGTAAAATCTCTGGTCCAGGGGCTCAACGATATCATTATCAAGATGGTGGACCTGATTATGGTGACCGCCCCCATTGGCGTATTCGCGCTGATTGCCGGCACGATTACTGCGGTTGCGGGGGATAACATCGAGTCGGTCTTGAGCCTGCTGAGTTCTTTGGGTTTTTATACCCTGGTAGTTATTTTTGGTTTGTTTCTGCATGTGGTGCTGGTGTATGGCTCCATCGTGCATTTTTTCACCCGTTTCAGCCTCAAGGAGTTCTTCAAGGGCATTGCGCCGGCACAACTGCTGGCATTCTCGACCAGTTCCAGCGCGGCCACGCTGCCGGTAACCATGGAATGTGTTGAGGAAAATCTGGGGGTCAAAAATGAAGTTGCGGCATTTGTCCTGCCTTTGGGCGCCACCATAAACCTGGATGGCACCGCGCTCTACCAAGGCGTGGCTACCGTGTTTATTGCCCAGGCGCTGGGAATGGATCTGAACCTGACCGCCCAACTGACGATCGTGCTTACTGCGTTGCTGGCTTCCATTGGCACGGCACCGGTTCCGGCAGCGGGTATCGTCATGCTGGTCATCGTGCTTGAGTCAGTGGGTGTGCCATCTTCCGGCATCGCCCTTATTCTGGGTGTCGACCGGATTCTGGATATGGTACGTACTGCAACCAACGTCACCGGCGATGCAGCCGTCACTGTGTTGGTGGATGCAGCTGAACAGAAGGCGGCAGCGAAAGCTGCCAGCACCGCCTAGCCAACCCCCGGCGGAGGAAATATGGGAAGCGTATTTTACCGGAACCCGCGACACGACTATCCAATGGTCGAGCGCGGGGAAGGTGTTTATCTGTATGCTGCAGATGGTAAGCAGTATCTTGATGGCAGTGGTGGCGCGGCTATTTCCTGTCTGGGTCATGGCAACCGGGTTGTGATTGACGCGATCAAGGCACAAGTTGAGAAGCTGGCTTTCGCACATACCATGTTCTTTACCAACCAACCGCAGGAAGCGCTTGCGGAAAAGCTGGCTGCCCGTTTTGCTGCGGCCCTTCCTGGCAATGAGGGTGCGCGGGTGTACTTTTTGTCTGGCGGGTCAGAGGCCAATGAAACGGCAATCAAGCTGGCGCGTCAGTACTGGTTATCCCGGGGTCAGGATAACAAGCATCTGGTGATCAGTCGGCGACAAAGCTACCACGGCAACACGCTTGGGGCCTTGTCGGCTTCCGGAAATCTGGCCAGGCGTAAGGTTTATGGTCCGCTGCTGCATGACTGGCCAAAAATTGATCCCTGTTACGAGTATCGCCACCGGCAGGTGGGTGAGTCTGAACGTGAATATGCGGAGCGATCCGCGCATTCACTGGAGGAAGCCATACTTACCGCCGGTGCGGAAAACGTATCTGCGTTTATGGTTGAAACTATCGTGGGGGCGACATTGGGGGTGGTGCCAGCATCAGAAGGATACTTCCGGGCGATCCGGGAAATCTGCGACCGCTATGATGTGTTGTTGATTATGGACGAAGTGATGGCTGGCTGTGGTCGTTCCGGTACTTACTTTGCGTTTGAACAGGAAGGGGTCAGGCCCGATATCGTCACCCTTGCCAAGGGCCTGGGTGGCGGCTACCAACCCATCGGTGCGGTTATCTCTCAGGGTTTTATCCACCAGGGTATCGTCGATGCGTTTGGTGTGTTTGCGCATGGGCACTCTTATGTCGGCCATGCCACCGTAGCGGCAGCTGGCCTGGCGGTCATGCAGGTGCTGGAGGCAGAGAGCCTGCTGGAGCATGTCAATGCTACTGGTGAGCTGCTGAGGCACGGTTTGCGGGAGGTGTTCGCTGAGCACCCCCACGTCGGTGACATTCGTGGTCGTGGATTATTCGTCGGCATTGAACTGGTCGAGGATCGCGAATCAAAGACTGGTATTCGCCAGCAGCGGGGTTGGCCGGCCGCTCTGCGTGCGGCTGCGATGGACAATGGCTTAATCTGCTACCCGGGCGGCGGTACGGCCGACGGTGTCGATGGCGCCCACATACTGCTGGCACCACCTTTTATCTATCAGCCTCAACATGTTGAGGCGTTGATTGGCAAGCTGGAGAAAACTCTGGCTCAGGTTTCCATGGGCACAGCGTAAGTTTTTATAATCATCGCCAGTGTCATATACATGCCCACTGTGACGACGATGTCGAGCTGCTGTTCAGCGGTGAAGTGCTGACGTATTGCCTGCAGGGTGTTTTCTGCAATACACAAATCGCCGTGACAGTGATCTGCGGCGGCCAGTAAAATGGCTTCAGCGGGCTGCCAACCCGGCGCTTCGCTGCCTGCTATTACCCGGTCAATTTCCAGTTGGCTCAGACCCGCCAGCAAACCCCGTTCCACATGGTGCTGCCACTCGTAGTCGGCGCGGCAATTATGCGCGGTGCGCAGGATCAACAACTCCCGCTGCCGCGCCGATAACGTACTGTTTGCAACAACATGATTGCGGAATGGCATCCATGCTTTCAGCAATGCTGGATGGTGCGCCATCATGTTCTGGATGTTTAACGGCTGGCCGAGAAAGGAGCGAATTTCTTCCAGCTCATCAGGCCAATGGTCAGGTTTCAGTGGTTGCATGTTGTTTTTCCAAGGCTTTTTGTTTTCCCGTCCTGCACGTGAGAGTCAGTAAATGAGAGTGATTTTTATATAAACAATGCGTTTTATGTGTGTTATGCTTGCCGGTAACGAAATTTTAACATAGCCATTTCTATATGGTTTTTTCAAACGCAGTCAGTATTAACCATTTCTCTGCCAGATGGTAGCTAAGTGAATTGATCGGCTGTTCAAGCTAGGTGGGAGATTAAAAAGTGAAGATTAACAGCAAGTTGTTGACAGGCATATATACGATGGCCTTGTCATTGGCGTTTTCTACGCCGATACTCGCAACGGATACGACGGAAGCCGAGAGTGCTCAAAAACTAAATGATGTACAGGAAACTGAGCAAGCCAGAGTTACCAAGCTGACGCAAGCAGGCGAAGCTGAAGGAACTCTGGAAGAAGTTATTACCACAGGTACACGTAGCCACAAGCCACGTTCTGCCGCAGATTCAACCGTACCGGTTGACGTTCTGTCTGGTGACGACTTCAATGCCTATGGGGGCACGGCTGATCTCACAGATAACCTGAAAAACCTCGTACCTTCTTATAATGCAACGCCAGCTACCGGTGACGGTAGTGCTTTTGTGCGGCCAACTTCATTGCGTGGTACAGCACCGGATCAGGTTCTGGTCTTGGTAAACGGTAAGCGTAGACATCGTTCTGCTCTGGTTCAGTTCTTTGCTCCTGCTGCCGGTAACGGTGCGCATGGTGTTGACATCGGTATGCTGCCTGGTATTGCTGTCAAGCGCGTAGAAGTGCTGCGTGATGGTGCTGCTTCACAGTATGGTTCTGACGCCATTGCCGGCGTTATCAACTTCATCATGAAAGACGACGCCGAAGGCGGCGAGTTCATGGTTCAGTACGGACAGTACTATGAAGGTGAAGCGAGTGGTAAATTTGCAGCCAATGCCGGGTTTGGTCTTGGTGACAGCGGGTTTATCAACCTGAGCCTCGAGTACATCGACAATGAAGCCCTGTCACGGGGTATTCAGAGAACGGGTGATGTTGCAAAATTGCTTGCGGCAGGTGTTGATCCTTCTTTAATCGGTGCAGACGCCCCATTTGGTGACGCTCCGCTGTTACAGACCTGGGGTCGCCCCGAAACCAGCGGTGTTCGCTTCTTTATGAACTCCGGTTTCGATATTGGTGACTCTCACGCCTACTTGCGGGTGAGCTATGCGAATACCGATGGTCGCTACCGTTTCTTCTACCGCAACCCGAACCACTCAAGCCTGGCACCGCTGCGTGATATGGGCTTTACCGGGCTGCCCGCTGGCTTTACCCCGTTCCTTGATGGTGCCCAGGATGATGCTTCTATCGTTGCTGGTTTTGAAGGCGAATGGAACAGCGGCATGACCTATGACTTCAGCGTCGGTTATGGCAAGAACAAACTTGATTACTTCCTGAACAACACCGTTAACCCGGCTGTTGGTTTGGACGCCAACCTCAATATCCCGCAAATGGATTTCGATGTAGGTGGCTACAAGCAATCTGAGCTGAACCTGAATGCTGATTTCTCCTACCCGGTAACCGACGCAGTCAGCCTTGCGTTTGGTACGGAATGGCGTGAAGAAACCTATACAGTTAATGAGGGTGAGCCCAATGCATACCTCGGTCCTGGTTCCAGCGGTTTCAAAGGTATTACACCTGCGGATTCTGGTAAGTTCGCACGCGATAACTTTGCCCTGTATGCTGATATCGAGCATGACGTCAGCGACGCACTGTTGATTCAATACGCGTTACGTTACGAAGATTTCTCTGATTTCGGTGCGACGATGAATTACAAACTCGCTGGCCGTTATCGGATCAACGACGGCTTCGCGTTCCGCGGTGCGGCATCTACCGGATTCCACGCCCCGACACCGGGCCAGGCCAATGTTCGTACCACCATCACAACGTTTGACGGCGTCACGGGTCTGCAGGTAGAAGAGGGTCTCGTGCCTTCAACCGATCCACGTGTTGCAGCCGTTGGCGGTACCGCGCTGACCGAAGAAACTTCGGTTAACTACAGCATCGGTTTCACGGCTGATCTGTTTGAAAGCACCACCTTGACCATGGACATCTACCAGATAGCTGTCAGTGATCGCATCTATCGCACCGGTGACATTCCTGTGCCCAGCACTGGACTCGGTCCCGCAGCGTCTATCTCGTTTTACACCAACGCTTTGGATGTAAGACACAGAGGTATTGATGTGGTTATGAATTCAAACTCTGACTGGTCTGGCAATGCCAACACCGTCTGGACGTTTGCTTACAGCTACAACGTTATTGACGTAACCGGCCAGAAGCAGATTAACGGCGTTAACCCGGTGAATGACGGCCTGGTAGAAGATATTGAAAATAACTACCCGAACCATCGTTTCGTGTTGACTGCCAACTCCTTCTTCGGAGACCAGTGGAATCTGCTGGTACGGGCCAATTACTATGGTTCGCATTGGGATGAACGTGGCCGCATTGGTGCTGACGTAAACCCAAGCGCCAAGATTGGTCAGACCATCTATTTTGATATGGAACTTGGTTTCCAGGTCACAGAGCAGTTCCGGATTGCCGGTGGTGCAGTTAACATCTTCAATAGCTACATTGATGAAGTTGGCCCGCCTAATGCAAACCGTCTGAGCGTTGGCCTGCAGTACCCACGCCGTAGCGCCGCCAACTATGAAGGTGGAGCATGGTATCTGAAGGGTATTTATAGCTGGTAAGTTCTGGCTTTAAGCTATACCGGAAAAGGCGCGATCATTTGATCGCGCCTTTTTTTTGGACCCGTTAAGGTTATCTGCGTTATGTCTTGTGTTGGGGTTCAGTCCAGTCGCTTACTGAACCGCATAACCGCGAGCGACATGAAGACCACGATGAACACGCCGAGAATGGCCAGTTCAATGGTCAGTTCCTGCAAGCTCGCACCGCGTAACATTACACCGCGAATCAGCCTCACGAAATGCGTCAGTGGCAAAACTTCAGCAATAATTTGTGCAGGCCTTGGCATTCCCGCGAACGGGAACATGAAACCGGATAGTAAAATTGATGGCAGCAAGACGAAAAAAGCGAGTTGCATGGCCTGAAACTGGGTGCTGACCAGTGTCGATATCACCAGACCAAGCGCCAGGTTGGTGATAATAAACAACAGCGTTACCAGGTACGTATCCAACAGGCTGCCGACCATTGGAACATCAAAGAGAAAGTGCCCGAGCAGCAGTACAAGACTGACTTGTACCAGGCCGATCATCACGTAAGGTGTGATTTTAGCCAGCATCAGTTCAGGCGTCTTCATCGGGGTGGTGATGAGCATTTCCAGATTGCCACGCTCGCGTTCACGCACGATGGCCACGGCAGTGAAAAGGATCATGGTCATGGTCAGTATGACGCCAATCAAGCCTGGCACCGTGTTCACTGGTGAGCGCCGCTCCGGGTTGTAGAAAGTACGCAATTCCATTACTGGTGGCCGGTCATTGTAGGGCGAGGTCCTCGCTTGTTGCACAACCTGAGCCAGTTGCGCAGCAGCACTTTGCACCACGGTGTCCGAACCATCAACCAATAATTGCATGGCAGATCTTTGTTGCTGTTGTAGACGTCGCTCGAAATCCGGCGGTATCAATATACCGACACTGATGCTTCCTTGCCTCAGGAGATGTTCCAGTTCATCTGCACCACTGACCTGCTGCACGATCTTGATAATTTGGGAATGTTCCAGGTCCAGGACCAGTTGCCGGGAGGCGGAACTGCCCGCAAGGTCTGCGACGGCCGCGTCAAGGTTGCGTACGTCCATGTTGATGGCGTAGCCAAACATCAGTAGCTGGATAACCGGGATGCCGACAATCATGCCGAAAGTAAGCCGGTCCCGACGCAGTTGGCGGACCTCTTTTCTTACGATTGCGAATATTCGTTGCAGGGATTTCATGCGGTAATTTTTCTTTTGCGGGTTGCAGCAACAAAGACGTCTTCCAGTCCGGGCTTGGTGATGTCGCAGTGTTTCAAATCAAGGCCAGCGCGGTTGATAACATCTGCCACCGCTGTGGCTGGCTTGTCTTCGTCTTTTGCTACCATCACGCGAAGGATGTTGCCGACCTGTGCAGAGCTATGTACGAACGCCTGTTGTTCCAGCAACTTGCCAGCCTGGCGTGGCTGATCGGATTCAACAAGCACAATGCTGGCATCAATTCCGGCCTGAAGCTCGGCGGGGCTGCCCTCCGCCACCAGCGAACCTTTATCCAATATGGCAAGGGCATGGCAGCGTTCTGCTTCGTCCATGTAGTGGGTCGATACCAGAATGGTCGTGCCCTCATCGACGAGGTCAAAAAGGGCCTCCCAGAAGGCCCTGCGGTTTTCCGGGTCGACAGCGCTGGTGGGCTCATCGAGAAACAGAAGCTCTGGCTCGTGAAGTGTAGCCGCAGCCAGAGCGAGGCGCTGCTTCTGGCCACCGCTGAGCGTGCCGGCTCGCTGTTTCATGAACCCCTCGAGTTCATAGCGTTCAGTTACATGCCCGATTCTCTGCTGCTTGAATTTACGTTCGAGGGTGTAAATATCGGCCATAAACTGGAGGTTCTCGCCAACGGTCAGGTCCTCAAACAAGGAAAACTTCTGGGTCATATACCCCACATTGAAACGCAGTGCTTCGGCTTCTTCAGGAATTGAAAAGCCTAAAACATTGATGTCCCCCGTTGTGGGTGTGAGCAGGCCGCACAACATCCGAATGGCGGTTGTTTTACCTGAGCCGTTGGGGCCAAGAAAGCCATATATTTGTGAGCGCGGGATTTCCAGGTTCAGTGACTGTACGGCCTTCACATGTCTGAAATCCTTGCCCAGGTTGTGGGCCTGTATCGCCAGTTCAGTCATTGCTGGAGACAATGGCCGGGAAATCCACTTGCAAGGGCAGGCCGGATGGCAGTGCTGATGCTTGCGGTAAATCCACCTCAGCGAGGTAGCTCAGGCGTGACCGGTCATGTTCGGTCAGGGCGAAGTAGGGGGTAAAAACGGCATCGCTGGATACCCAGCGAACTGTTCCGGTCAGAGCTTGCTTGCTGCCATCAACGCTTACTTGCAGTTTCTCACCTGGCTGGACTCTGGCCCGGAGCGGCTCAGGTACGTAGATGCGGGCATACGTTCTGCTCGCGTCCAGCACCACCGCGA
Source organism: Gammaproteobacteria bacterium (assembly GCA_024277815.1). Lineage (GTDB taxonomy): Bacteria > Pseudomonadota > Gammaproteobacteria > Xanthomonadales > SZUA-36 > SZUA-36. The sequence goes on along the minus strand of JAJRUM010000075.1, from coordinate 9,353 downwards.
TGGTTGCGCCGGGTGGTGGCCGTTCACCCAGTTGGTACAGGCGCTTGTCGAGCATACCGTCAACGGGTGCATATATCTTCAGCCGCTTAAGATCCAGCTGAATCTGGCTGACCAGCGCCCGGGTCGCTTCCAGTGCAGCGGTAGCCTGTTGCAGTTCTTCGATAGTGGTGCCATTCAAAAGTGCGTCCAGTGATTCGCGGGCAGCCTGTTCTGCGGCAACGGCCGTCTCCCAACTGGTTGTGGCGGCATCCAGCGTGGCCTGATCTGACAGGTCACGTGAAAATATCACCTCTGCCCGTTGCAGATTGGCCCCGGCATTTTTTTCGGTGGACTGTGCTGAATCAAGGCGGGCGCGGGCTTCGCGTATCGCTTCAACCCGTGGGCCACGTTGCAGTTCAGCAAGGCGCGCAGCCGCCTGGTCTTGCTGGGCGACCCGTTGTGCGAGGATATTCTCCAGTCGGCCTGGATCCTGTTCCAGTATTAGGTCGCCTTGGCGCAACATCTGGCCATCCTGAACGTGAATGGCGGTGATGGGCTCATTGCTCTCGACGCTTACCTCTACCCGATCGCGCTCCAGTGTGCCCACCATGTAGGTTGTTTCGGCTTCATTGCATGCACTCAGCAGCATTGCAAGGAGTAGTAATACGCCTATCCTGTACTTCATGTTACTAATCCCCGATTGAAGAGTTCCAATATGTTGTCTATCAGGAGAGGGGCTCCAGTATCTCCAAAATCAATGCCCAGTACGGGTTCAGCCAGTGTCTGGGCGATGAATGGGAAAAAGCATACTGCCAGGATCATCAGGGCAGAATATGCGGGGTCGATAGCATCTCTTAAATTGCCAGCCTTCTGCTCACGAGCGAGCAGAGCGGGCAGGGCACCACCGAGTTGAGGTGCCAGGTTGTGCATAAAGTGTGCCTGCATCTCACCACCTGGCAGCAAGACCTCCCTGGCCAGCAGGCGAGGTATATTGGGTTGCTGTGCCGCCATTGATACCAGCAGGTGGACGATGTCCGCCAGTGATGACTGTGTGCTTCTTTTCAGCGTTGCCAGTGCAACAATCATGGGTTTGAGCGCTCTTTCCAACACGGTTTTCAACAAAATATGCTTGTTGTCAAAATAGTAGTGCACCAGTGCCGGGTTGACGTCCGCGTGGTCAGCAATATTTCTGATCGAAGTTGCGCTGTAGCCGTACTCTGTAAAAAGTTGCTCCGCGGCGTCAAGGATAAGCGTTTTGCGGTCTTGTTTGCTGTCAACGGGCCGCCCTCGGGGCCGGTTTGCTGATGAACTCGTTGCGGTGATTTTAGTTTGCATGCAGGTATATTAATTAAACAGTTAATTAAATACAAGCAAATATTAAATTTGAGCCGCCTGTTGCCAATATCTGTTGATTTGCATCCAATATTGAACCGGATTTTGCATGTCAGAATTACCCCGTCCTGATGTGGATCGGAGCAATAGTGTCAAGCAGCTTGGCCGCTGTAGCCGAGGCAATTATGAATGCAAATATATACTGTTTTTGGTTCAAATTTCGGTGCAAATGCACAAAATTAAAGCTATATTGCCAGAAATCTGCATACATTGAATATCGCATTTCGTCAGCATTTGGGTTACTTCGGCATGAATTGTCACGCTAGTTGAATGGTGAAGACTGGATTCTATATTTTTACGGCTCTATTTCACGCCAACTTCAATGACTGGACGAAAAAAGCCACACCGCTACCAGGTTAGGATCAGCGTGATTACCTTTGTTGATTCAGACGAACAAGCCCACGGTCGGTGGTGCTCGACAGTCCGGCAACAGTGCTGCTGTAGAAGTTGCATTGTCGTCCAGGTGAGCGAGTATCTTCTGTAAGGGCTGGGTCTTCAATACTGGCAATAATCTTGACGGCACCACCGCATTCACAGCAGGTTGTAGCATCAATATCAAACACTCGTTTTAAACGCTTTGCCCAGGTCATGGCCACCCTGCGCTCGGCGGCAGTTTGATCCTTATCAACCAGGTGGTTTTTCTTAAATTCACCTCGTTTTGTGGGTGTTACTTGAGAGCGGTGCTTGCTGTTGGGGGCAAAAACAGCGTGGAAGCGGGTGAGGTTAACACCTGAAAGTATTCGTTTGTGGTCTTGCGCGGCACAACGGGCATATGCTTAAAGTATTGTGGGTAAAGCGAACCCGCCGAAGACGGTTTATCACACGACTACAACTGGCGGTGGTGCGCCTGTGCGGGGTTCTGATGGTAGAAGGTTAGCTGACACAAAATGCTACTTCAATACATGTCAGTTTCATGGAATAGGGCCTTAATCCTTCCTTAAACTCTCCAATTGACTAATCACTAGTCAATTATTAGAATAACTAGTGAATAGTCATTATTAAAGGAACTAAATCATGACCAGTGTAGCCCTCACTTACGCAAAAGCTCATTTTTCCGAGCTAGCGGACAGAGCGTCTCTCGGAGAGGAAATCGTTGTAACACGGCATGAAGTGCCATTGGTAAAACTGATATCCGCAAGGCGACCTTCACAAAATGAATTGCATAAATTGCTTTCTGAAATGGATAGCATTAGAAAGGGTACCCGGCTTGGTGGCGACCTGTCTATTGCGGAGTTGCGTGCAGAAGGACGCCGTTAATGAAACGCTTCGTGCTGGACTGTTCAGTAACGGTTGCATGGTTTTTTGAGGATGAGTTTGGTAAATATAGTGAACTCGTACGCCAGGCGTTGTTGAACAAGGGCGTTGTCGCCGTAACCCCAGGAATATGGCCCGCAGAAGTTTCTAATGTGTTGTTTCAGGCGGAGCGCCGAAAGCGTATTACTGCGGCACAAGTGAATCAGGCAATGCGAGTATTATCACAACTGCCGATAGATGTAGATTATCTGCCACTGGGAAGCATGGGTCATGTATTGCGCCTGTGCAGGACCCATACGCTGACATCCTATGACGCACTCTACCTGGAGTTGGCCTTACGTGAAAACATGCCACTGGCCACTGGAGATAAGAAACTAAAGGCGTCTGCAGTGGCTGCCGGTGTTGAGCTATTTGCTTAACCTGTTAGAGTGATACTGGCAAATTAACTTCTCCAGATCACAAAAACCCGGTATCTGCATTCAAGCTCGCCCTACTCCATTCTGCGAACGCACCTTCCCTCAATTTCCGATAGTACCTGGCCTTGCTCAGGTGTCTTCCCAGGTTGGATCGTCTCAGGAATCAACTCTCGATGGGCAACGCCATAGCTTCGCAACTTATCTGTCATTATTTTCCGAGGGTCCTCTCCATGGCTTCGCAATAGCCGTTTGAAGAAACGCTTAGCCGCAGCCCCATCCCGGCGAGCCTGTAGAAACACATCAACGACCTCACCGTCCTGATCGACTGCCCGCCACAGATAATGCTGCTTGCCGTTGATCTTCACAAAGACTTCGTCGATGTAGAATGTGTCGCCATAGCCTCGGTGCTTTCGTTTCAATCTTCTGGTGTATATGGCACCGAATTTGATGCACCATAGACGTATCGATTCACGGGTGACAGTGATGCCTTGCTGTGACAGTAAATCTTCGATATCGCGGTGGCTGAGATTGAAACGATAGTAGAGCCAGACGGCGTAGGAAATGATGTCTGGTGGGAAGCGGTGGCGTTTGTATGTATTCATCGCCGGATTATCTCATTTCGGCGAGTTAAGTTGGCAATACCAAATGAACCAATATAATCAAAATAAAATCAATCGCTTACTATCAGTAGCGCCCATGATGGACTGGACAGACCGCCATTGCCGGTACTTCCATCGTTTGTTGGCGCCATCCGCGCTGCTGTATACAGAAATGGTGACCACGGGTGCCATCCTTCACGGTGATGCTGATCGTTTTCTGGCTTTCAATCAGGAAGAGCATCCATTGGCTTTGCAGTTGGGTGGCAGTGAGCCTGAAGACCTCGCGGCCTGCGCACTCATCGCCGAGCAGCACGGCTATGATGAAGTCAATCTCAACGTTGGTTGCCCGTCCGACCGGGTGCAGAAAGGTCGTTTCGGCGCGTGCCTGATGCTTGAGCCGGAATTGGTCGGGGAGTGCCTGGCCGCCATGCGCGCTTCCGTCTCTATTCCCGTGACCATCAAGACCCGCCTGGGGGTTGATGACCACTACAGTTATCAGACCATGCATGACTTTGTAGCGCGGATCGCACATTCCGGTTGCACGGTATTTATCATGCATGCGCGCAAAGCCGTGCTGGGTGGCCTGAGCCCGAAGCAGAACCGTGAAATACCACCGCTGCACTACGATTGGGTTCACCGCTTGAAGTGTGACATGCCAGGGCTGGAGATTATCCTCAATGGTGGTGTTGATTCGGTCGCATCAGTGCGCTCTCAGCTGGAGTATGTGGACGGTGTAATGCTGGGTCGGGCGGCCTACCAGAACCCCTGGGTGCTGGCAGAGTGTCAGCGCGACTTGTTTTCCTCCGGGGCTGTCGTGGAGCGGGATGAGGTCGTGGAGAAGATGACCGAATACATGCAAAGGCAGGCAGGTGAGGGCGTTGCGGTAAAACATATCAGCCGGCATGTACTGGGCCTGTACCAGGGACTACCGGGCGCTAAAGCCTGGCGTCGGTACCTGAGTGAAAATGCCTGGCGGGATGATGGCAATACTAATTTGTTGCGTCAGGCCCGGGAAAGACAGGCACAGGCAGCAACCCGATGATTGTTAACCAGTCGCAAGATTTTCTTAACCAGTTGGACCAGGGTGATTACCCTGCCGGGTCACCTGTGTGTGCTGATGCGGTGCTGATGGTCGAGCCATCAGGTTTCAGCGTCTCGCCGGAGTCGGCCGCAGATAATTGCTATATGGATCTGACAGGTGCGATTGATTCGGCCCGTGCAATGCGGCAGTCGAAAGCGTTGGCGCAGGCACTGGAGTGCCAGGGTATAGAGGTGATTTCTTTTCCGGGCCGCGTAGACACGCCCGACGCAGTGTTTCCAAATAATGTTTTTGCTACCATTCCGGGCCGTCTCATTATTGGTCACATGCTGCACCCGGTACGGCAGAGAGAGGCGAAAAGGGCAGATATTCGACAGTACTTCAGTTCGAGAGGCTATCAAACAGTAGACCTGAGCCACCTGGATTGCATTGCCGAACTGACCGGTCCTCTGGTTATCGACCATGCCCGCCGGATTGGCTTCTGTGGTATGACCGGCAGAGTAGACCAGGCTGGCCTGGCCGCCATGCATGATGCTTTTGATCTGGAAATGATCTTCAGTTTTGAGTTGCATGCTGAGGAATACCACACCAACGTTGTCATGATGGTACTGGCCGGTCGGGCCTGCGTTATTTTCCCCGGTGCATTCGTTGACCCGTTGGTGCCCGCGGCTATTGAGCGGGCGTTTCCGGGGCGCACACTGATTTTGAACGAGCAAGAGAAAAATGCTTTCGCCGGGAATTGTATCGCCCTGTCAGAGCGGGATCTGTTTATGAGCCTGACCGGAGTGAACAATTTGCGGGGTTCCAGCCTGGCGCGTTTGCGTAGCTGGGGTTTTCAGGTCCACAGTGTAGCGCTGGACGAAATTGAGAAGGCAGGCGGAAGCCTGCGTTGCATGGTGGCTGAAGTCTTTGGCTGTCCCCTATCCATTCAGGCTTAATTCATGCTATTGCGTTAGAATAATCAACATGCGGCGAAAACGGATATATATAGCTTTTCTTTGCGGGCTGGCCTTGTTGCTGCCGGTGTCTGCTGTGGCTGTCAAACTGGATGAAGCGGCTAAACAGGAAGCCCGTAAGAACAATGCGAAAGTCCTGTCGGCAAAGACAGTTCAGCAGGGGCAGCGCAGGCAGCATGAAATCAAGTTGCTGACCAACAAGGGCGTGGTCAAGACGGTCAGGGTTCCAGACAACTCCAAAAAGCGTAAACGTAAATGAGGGTTTTGCTGATAGAGGACGACCCGGACTTGCAGGGTTCTCTGGCGGAGACGCTGCGTACCGCAGGCTATGCGGTGGATGTCAGTGGTGACGGTATAGAGGGCCTGTTCTTTGGAGAGGAGTACCCGGTCGACCTGGCGATAATCGATCTGGGCTTGCCCGGGATTTCCGGGCTGGAGATTATTCGCAAACTTCGGGCCGGGGAAAAGCAGTTTCCTATCCTGATTCTGACCGCTCGATCAGAATGGCAGGATAAGGTTGAAGGACTCGAGTCCGGCGCAGATGATTATCTGACCAAGCCGTTCCACCCGGAAGAATTAAAAGCGCGGGTGGGTGCCCTGTTACGTCGGTCAGCTGGAATCTCGCAGCCTGTCATTGAGTTTGGGCCGTTTAAAATCGACCTTGCCAGCCAGCGCGTACATAAAGACGAAGATGAAATTGAATTAACCACCTACGAATACAAAGTGTTTGAATTCATGCTGATGCACCCCGATGAAGTGGTAACAAAAACAGCATTGTCTGAGCACATATACGAAGAAGACGCAGATCGTGACAGTAATGTTATTGAGGTTTTTGTCGGTCGGTTACGTAAGAAAATTGACCCAAAGAACCGCTTAAATCCGATTGAAACATTGCGTGGCAGAGGTTATCGCCTGAGTATGCAGGCACTGTCTTCCTGAGTCATTACACAGGGTAGTACACAGTCTATGGGTAACTCCGGGGAGCATCGTTCAACACCTGTTTCCCTCCGTTGGCGTTTGATCGTGCTGGCGATACTGGTTATGACGGTTTCGCTCGGTCTGGTTGGCCTTGCCCTGGATTCTGCATTCAGCAAAAGCAGCGAGGCCGGGCTGAAGGCGCGCATGGAGTCTCTGGTTTACCTGGTGCTGGCAGCGACCGAGGTTGCCGACGGTGGTGTCTTAAGCGTGGAGGATGATCCGGGTGACCCCCGCCTTGGTCAGCCCGGTTCGGGGATATATGCCCATGTGCAGGGTGAACAGAACTTCTGGACTTCGCCTTCAGTGCTGGGTATTGCTTTGCCACCGATGCCAACCACTGAGCCGGGCAGTAAGCAGTTTCTGACACCTGATAACAATATTGGCTTTTACACTTTCCGTTATGGCGTTGCTTTCGAATTGCCGGACGGACGCCTGTTGCCCGTCACAGTCACCATTCTCACAACTTCGCAGGAACTGCAGCAGGAAACGCGGGCATTCCGGGCAGGGCTATCCCGTTCACTGGGAACAGCGGGTGTTATCCTGGTTTTGGCACAACTGCTATTTCTGACCCTTGGGCTGAGGCCCTTGCGGCGCATAACACGCGATATTGCAGGTATTGAATCGGGCAAGCTGCAACGTCTTGAAGGCAGTTATCCGCAGGAACTGGAGCCGCTGATCCGCAGCCTTAATAATCTGCTGGATACAGAGAAAGCCAACCAGGCCCGTTATTCCAATGCCCTGGATTCGCTGGCACATAGTTTGAAGACGCCGCTGTCGGTTATTCGCACCAGCTTGCCTGCCAACACCGCGGAAAAAACTGAAGCTATTGATAACGCAATTTCGGATATGCAGCACCTGATAGCCACCCGCCTGCAACGCGCCGCAGCTTCGACGCGGCGGACGATGGCGCAGGCCGTGGACGTTGAGATTCAGGTGCAGCGTCTGGTTAAGTCACTGCAGCGTGTTTATTCTCAGGATTTGATAAGCATGGATGCTAACGTTGAACCTGGGCTGGCTTTCTACGGTGAGCAACGTGACATGCTGGAGTTGGCGGGTAACCTGCTTGATAATGCCTGTAAGTATGGCAATGGGCGGGTTCGCCTGGTTGCGCAGCCACTTGATGCCGCGCACCCCCGTGCCGGAATTTGCCTGCAGGTGGATGATGACGGGCCCGGTATCGCCAGCGGTGAGAGTGAACGACTGTTACGCCGGGGCGTACGTGGCGATGAGCGTGCTGACGGCCACGGCTTCGGCCTGGCTATCGTGCTGGAGATAGTCAGCGCCTACAATGGCGACATAACGATTGACCAAAGTGACCTGGGTGGTGCGTGTGTGCGTGTCCGCCTGAAGACACATTAACAGGGATTATCCATGCAGCAACTGTTAGAAATCATGCAACGCCTTCGTGACCCTGTGGATGGTTGCCCGTGGGATGCGGAGCAGGATTTTTCCTCAATCGCACCGTTCACCATCGAGGAAGCCTACGAGGTGGCTGATGCGATTGCCCGTCACAGCATGGAAGACCTGAAAGATGAGTTGGGTGATCTGCTTTTCCAGGTGGTGTTTCACGCGCAAATGGCCAGTGAAAAGGGTGAGTTCGGGTTTGACGATGTGCATCAGGCGATATGCGACAAAATGCTGCGCCGGCACCCGCATGTTTTTGCAGACCTTGAGATCAAGGATGCGGCCGAGCAGAGGCGCGTTTGGGAGGACTACAAGGCAACGGAAAGAAAAGCCCGTGGTGAGCATAGCCTGATGGATGGGATTCCGGTGGGGATGGCTGAGTTGCAGCGTTCCGTCAAGTTGCAGAAGCGCGCGGGCAAGGTTGGCTTTGACTGGGCCTCAACCGGGCCGGTACTGGAAAAGTTTGACGAAGAAATGGCAGAGATGCGCGAAGCTGTGGCTTCCGGTGACCGGGATGCCATGGAGGATGAGTTGGGAGACTTGTTGTTTGTGGCTGCTAATCTGGCCCGGCAGCTGGATATTGACCCGGCGACTGCATTACGGCGTGGCAATGCCAAGTTTGAGCGACGTTTCAGGGCGATGGAGGCCGCTGCTGGCGGTCAGGACGGGCTGCAAGCGATGGAACTCGAAGCCATGGAAGCGCTTTGGCAAACAATTAAAAAACGGCTGGCCGCAGACATTGATAACAAAGGTGACAACTTATGAGTGAATGGCTAATGTTGCTGGATACCAACAGCGTAGTCATCGGTGTGTTTGCCGGCTTGCTGGCTGGCTTGCTGGTTGCAGCGATGTTGGCACGAATGGCCGGCCGCAAAGCTGCCAACGCGGAGATTGAGCGCTTGCAGCCCACCATTGATGTGTTTGAAAGCCGCCTGCAGGAGCGGGACCAGCAATTGGTGGAGGCTCAGCACGCACTGGCGGTCACTGAGACCCGTCTGGACGAGCAAAGGCAACACCATCAGCTTGAGAAGGCTTCGCTTGAAGAGGCAGAGAAGCGCCTCACAGAATCTTTTGAACGTCTCGCCGGCAAGGTCTTTGACGAGCGTTCCAGACGCTTTACCGAGCTCAGCGAAAAGCAATTGTCCGGCTTGCTCAAACCGTTGTCGAAGGACCTCGAAACGTTTCGCGAGACGGTAGACAAGAACAGTCGCGAGGACATACGTCAGCATGCTGCGTTGCAGGAGAAACTCAAGCAGATGGAGGGCTTGAACGAGCGCTTGCATAAAGAGGCACAGAGTTTGACCCGTGCGTTGACACATGATGTCAAAGCCCAGGG
>JAJRUM010000074.1 GCA_024277815.1 Gammaproteobacteria bacterium | reverse complement strand
TAGTTTTAGCGTAAGCGTTCAAACGAGGACGTACTGGCATAAATATCTGCGATGTTTTATGCCAGTAGTCTACTACAGGGCAGTTATTCCAGGCTCTTCTGACCAGCGTATTCGAACATTTGCGTAGGTCCGACATCTTTCACAAGCGTTAACAGATGCGGCGAGATATTCCATCGTGAACCGCTGTCGGTCATCACCGTGACGGTCTTGCGGTTGAACTTGACCAGAATGCCAAGTTCCCTCCCGTCCTGGGGTGATTCAAAGCTCACCCGTGCGCCAAGATTAAACGCCATCATGGCCTTATGCGTGTGCACAGATTCCAGGTATTTCAGACGCTCCACAATGCGGTGATTCAGTGCCACCAGTTCATCCGTTGACATTTGCCCGATATCAATCGTCATGGTCATATAGTGCTGAACGCAAAGGGTTGTTGGCAAATTTTTCTTTCCAGACCCGTGGGGTCAGTTCAGTGACCCCACGGGCCGGGTGCCGATCGATACGTTGCAACACATCCACTAGCCAGATGTAAGGATTAATGCCATGCAAGCGGCAAGTCGTCAGCAGGCTCTGGATGATGCCGACATGTACTGCGCCCACTTCGGTCCAGGCAAAATTCCAGTTTTTCCGACCCATCGGTATGGCGCGCAGGTTGCGCTCCACATGGTTGGTGTCGATGGCTACCTCCGGATCGCACAGATAGACGCTCATTTGCTCCTGGTGGTTGGCCACATAGACCAAGGCCTTTGCCAGGGGATTACTGTTGACCAGGTCGATCCGCTGTTGCTGCTGACGACACCAGCCAAAGAAGTCATCCGCCAGCGGTCTGGCGTGTCGGCTTCGGTAGTCGAGCTTCTCTGCACCACGAAGCTTCTTGCTCCGGATGTCTTTCTCGACACCATAGAGGGCGCCGATTTGTTCCAGTGCTTGTGCCACGGCTACCGGTTCGATGGCCCCGGCACGGACGAAGTACCGGCGGGCATGCGCCCAGCACTGGGCCCGGGTAACTTCCGGTTTATTCCTTGCAAAGCGGTCATAGGCGGCATAACCATCCGTTAATAGGACTCCTTTGAAGCCATTGAGCTGGGACTCAATATGCTGCGTGCCGCGCGTGGGCGAGTAAGTAAAACAGATTTCATCACACTCACCATAGATCGGCCACAGCCAGCCCTGATGCATCTTGCCCGGTGTTTTCCGCCCCGCCCTGATCGGCGTCTCGTCCATCGCCAATACCCGGCTCAGCAGAATGTGTCTGTGTTGGGCCTGGTAAATGGGAGTAAGAAGGTCAATCGCCCGTTTCACCCAGTGGGTCAGTGTGGTGCGGCTAAGGGTAATGCCGCTATGCGCCATCCTCTGGTGCTGGCGGTAAAGCGGCAGGTGATAAGCGAACTTGTCCACCATTAACCCTGCCAGCAGGCTGACATCAGCCAGACTCTTATCAAGCACCGCAGCGGGCAACGGCGCAGTGCTCAGTTGTTGTGTCGGTAGGTGCTTGACGACCGGGCGGCGATACTCCAGTACCACGTAGCTGCCGGGGCGCTGCGCCAGACGGCGGCTGATCTTCTGATCAATGATCTGGTACTCATTGGCATCCGGTCCCTGCAGGTCCGGGTGGACGATGTTGATCACCTTGACCGGCACATCCTTATCAAAGCGCAGACCCGCGTCGGTGACACAATCAGCACTTCGCTGTTTGCGCTTGCGCCGGAGGTAGGTAACTTTCTCGGTAGGGGTGGGTGGCACCGGTAACTTTGCCGCTCCCAACAGGTCCGCAATATCCATCTGCCCAGGTGCGTCTATAAACCGTTTTTCGGATTTGGGGCCGAACAGCTGACGCTTGAACCAGTCAAGCTGGTTTTGCAGGCTTTGATTGTGTTGTTCAAGTTGCTGCAGTTTCTGTCTGAGTTCGCTGTTTTCCGCAGTCAGCTGACAAACGTTTTCAGGGGCAGCCCCATGGGTGATTTCTGCTTTGGAAACAGCCGCTTTCATGGGTCTGTATTATACCAGAACGGGCCTCATAACAGGGTGTTTATAACGCTTGTAGCGGCGAATAAAACGGCTATCGATGCCTTCCAGAATCAGCTTGAGATCGGTCCACTCCAGACGGCGTTTGTCGGCGCTGCCTGCGTGCGCGTGAAATCGTCCCTGCTCCAGACGTTTGCTCCAGATGCAATAGCCACTGCGATCAAAATAAAGAATCTTCATCTGGGTTCTTCGGCGATTGATGAAGACAAATAACTGACCGCTAAGCGGATTTTCCAGCAGTTGGCTTTTGACCAGAGCGGACAGGCCATCATAGGATTTACGCATATCGCAGGGCCGGTTGTACAAGCAGATCCGAACCTGCGATTCTGGAAACAGCATCAGTGCTGTTTGAATCGCAGGCAGACGCCATGACCAAGCTCAAGCTCAATATCCCAACCGCTAAGCAAAGAACCTTCCACAGCCGAGGGCAGTTCCAGCCATGCATCTGCCGATGAAACAGGCAGTCCTGCCGATACCAGTTTTCGTTTCCAGTACTGGAAAGTGGAAAGCCCCAGACCGTGTTGCTGGCAATACGTCTTTTGGCTGAGATGGCTGCTTTGCTGCTGTGTGATCAGACGCTGCCATTCTTCACGGTCACGGCGTTTGCCTGCATGGCTGGTTGCTGACATGATGGTACTCCTCTCTGGTTAAAACGGAGTACGTTAACGAGGATGCCTGATCAGGGGAAGAACGGCCTGGTTTGACCGCTTACGGCGCAACTGGTTGTTCTCTGCCTCGGTCAAGGGCGTGAAAGCCAGTGCGAACCTTTATTCACTGATTGAATGCGCCAAGATCAATGGCCTGGAACCGTATGCCTATCTGCGTTACGTCTTTACCGAACTGCCGAAGGCAGGTACTGTTGAGGCCATCGAAG
>JAJRUM010000073.1 GCA_024277815.1 Gammaproteobacteria bacterium | reverse complement strand
GGTGGTGAAAAGGCGCTGACTGCGGTATCGTTTGTATTCGCCATATTCAGGTTGAACCCGGCGCCGTTCTGCCTGCTCGACGAGGTCGATGCACCACTGGATGACGCCAATGTTTCGCGGTTTACTGCGATGGTGAAGGAAATGTCAGAAACCGTGCAGTTTATTGTGGTCACGCACAACAAGATCACCATGGAAATGGCACATCAGCTCAGCGGTGTTACCATGCGCGAGCCCGGCGTGTCACGGTTGGTCCAGGTAGATATTGAAGAAGCTGCCAAGTTTGCTGGAGATTGAGAGATATGGATGTTACGAGCCTCCGTTGGATATTGGTTCTGGTTGGGATAGCCATTATTACCGCCATTTTCCTGTTTGGTAATCCGGACAGAAAGCGCAAGCCCAGGGCTTCGCGCAAGCGTAACCATGCTGAGAGAGTGCGGCATGAACCGTCACTGGATGCCAGTGCCACAGACGATGAACAGTCGGGTGATGAGGCCAGACAGGCCGAACTCGCGATTGGCGGGCACGATGACCCCGACCAGCGCAATGAACCCGGCTTTGATTCTCAGGGTGAAAACAAGCCCGCGCCCGGCAATGTCAAACTGCCGGACATCATTGTCACCCTGTTCCTGCAAGGCCGCGACAATCACATCATCACCGGTGTGGAACTGCTGGATGCATCGCTGAAATCCGGCCTGGTGTTCGGTGATCAGGATATCTTCCACCGCATCGACGAGGAAGACATCGAGCCGGTATTCAGCATGGCCAACCTGACCAACCCCGGACGCTTTGATAAAACCGCCTGGAATACCGTCGAGATCAAGGGGGTGACGCTGTTCATGACCTTGCCGGGGCCAAAAAACGCCCTCGATGCCTGGGATTCGATGCTGGCAACCGCCCGTCGGTTGGCTGAATTGCTGCACACGGACCTGCTGGATGATACCTGCAGCGTGTTTACCCGTGAGCGTGCCCTGCAGATCAAGGATGAGTTGCGCGAATACGAGCGGCAGAATCCCAGCCAGCCATGACCCGGGTGGAATTGACGCAGGCGGCGGCGCAACAGCGCGCGGCGGAACTGCGCCGCCTACTGGAACAGCATAACTACCGCTATTACGTGCTCGACGATCCGGAGGTTCCGGACGCCGAATACGACCGCCTGATGCGTGAGCTTGAAGCCCTTGAATCCGCCTGGCCTGAACTGGTCAGTGCCGATTCCCCCACCCAGCGTGTCAGCGGCACACCGATGGAAGGTTTTGCCGAGATCCGCCACCGGGTACCCATGTTGTCGCTGGCCAATGCCTTTGACGCTGACGAAGTGGCAGATTTTTACCAGCGCATCGTCAAGGGACTGGAACGCGAACCGATTACCTTTGCGGCTGAGCCCAAACTCGACGGCGTTGCCATCTCCCTGACCTATGTGGGCGGACTTCTGACCACGGCGGCTACGCGTGGCGATGGTGAGCGTGGTGAGGATGTGACCGCCAATGTACGTACCATCCGGGCGATACCTTTAAAACTGCGTGGTGAAGGCTGGCCGGGCCTGCTGGAAGTGCGCGGTGAAATTTATATGTTGCGGGAGGGTTTTGAAGCGTTTAACCGCAAGGCTCTGGAACGCGGTGAGAAACCGCTGGTCAATCCGCGCAATGGCGCTGCCGGCAGCCTGCGACAGTTGGACCCTAAAATTACCGCGCAACGCCCGCTGGCCTTTTTTGCCTACAGCACGCCGACCCGTGAGCATTTGCCCGCTACGCAGTTCGATACGCTGGCCCGTTTGCGTGACTGGGGCCTGCCGGTCAACCCCGAAGTCAGGCGGGTCACCGGCCTGCAGGGTTGCCTGGATTACCACAGCGCAACCGCCGAACGGCGCGCCAGCCTGGGCTATGACATCGATGGCGTGGTCTACAAGGTCGACCGCTTTACCGAACAGGATATTCTTGGTTTCGTCAGCCGTGCACCGCGCTGGGCGCTGGCGCACAAGTTTCCGGCCGAAGAAGAGGTGACCCGTTTGCTGGCCATCGATATCCAGGTTGGCCGCACCGGCGCGCTGACACCAGTGGCGCGGCTTGAGCCGGTGTTTGTCGGTGGCGTGACCGTGACCAACGCCACGCTGCACAACGAAGATGAGATCCACCGTAAAGACGTGCGTGCCGGTGACTGGGTGGTGGTGCGCAGGGCAGGGGATGTGATCCCCGAAGTGGCCCGTGTGCTGCATATCCGCCGCAGTTCCGACTTGCTGCAGTTCAGCATGCCCGCCACCTGCCCGGAGTGTGGTTCGGACGTGGAACGTGTTGCAGGCGAGGCCGTCAGTCGTTGTACCGGTGGACTGATCTGCCCGGCACAAAGAAAACACAGCATCCGCCATTTTGCGACCCGCAAGGCGATGGATATTGAAGGCCTTGGCGACAAACTGGTCGATCAACTGGTGGAGGCCGGTCTGGTGCACACGGTGGCCGATCTGTACCGGCTGGACCACCCGCAACTGGCTTCGCTGGAACGCATGGGCGGCAAGTCTGCTGAAAACCTGTTGCAGGCACTGGAGGAGAGCAAAAAGCCGCCGCTCGACCGCTTGTTGTACGCACTCGGGATACGTGAGGTCGGTGAAGTGACCGCCCATTCACTGGCAGCACACTTCGGCACCATGGAGGCTTTGCAGCAGGCGGATGAAGAAACCCTGACCGAGGTCAGCGATGTCGGTCCGATTGTTGCCAGCCACGTGGTGGCTTTTTTTCAGCAGCCGAATAACCGCGAAGTGATCCAGGCCCTGCGTGATGCCGGTGTCGATTGGCAAAAAGTCGAATCCGCCGGCGGCGAGCAACCGCTGGCCGGCCAGACCTGGGTACTGACCGGCGCGCTGTCGCAGCCAAGAATTCAATTCAAGAATCAGCTTGAAGCGCTGGGCGCGAAGGTTTCCGGCAGTGTATCGGGAAAAACCAGCGTGGTGCTCGCCGGCGAAGCTGCTGGCTCAAAACTCACCAAAGCCAACAAGCTGGGTGTGAAAGTGATGTCAGAATCCTAGTACCTCGACTACCTGGACAAGTCGTCATCCCGGGACCGCGAATAGCGCCACCCGGGACCTCCTCACTCAACCCGCCTGAACTCAAACCGGAAAACCGGTGATGGCCGCTTCTCCGTCGTCACAAAAACCGACTTACCATCACTCGAATAGGCAACGGCTTCGTTTTGTGGTCCCGGTGGGCCAACCACTTCGGTGGGTTGTCTTTGCATGGCAGAAAACCAGTCTTCATCCCCCCGCCGCTGAAACCGGTACAGGCTGCGATAGGTGATGACCACGGCTTCTGTGCCGTCGGCGGATATATCCATGCCGGTCGGCTGTGAAATCCAGTCCAGCTGGCCACCCCAGGAAGCCTTGTCGGCTGCTGAGGGCGGGCGCAATTTGTGGATGGTGCCGAGGAATGTAAGCTCGGCCTGGCTCTCCTGCAGGGCTGTTTGCAGGCCTATGGCGTACAGGCGGGCGGGTTTGTCACGTTTACTGAGCAGTAATATGCGCTCGCCCACCGGATCATAGGCCATCGATTCACAGTCGCGCGGGCCGTCCGGGTAGGTCAGGTCCAGCCGGTGCTTGAGCATTTGCTGGCTGTCGTAACGCCCATCCTTGTCGGGTTGGGGTTCTTCTGCAAAATACAGGCTGATATATTTTCGCCGGGCAAAATTGTCACCAATATCACCGGCCACCAGCCACCGGCCGTCTCCCACCGGTACCGAAGTGATGTCCTCCCAGTCCTTGTTCCTGGCAGGGTCGATGCTGACCACGCCGAGGTCATTGCCGGTCTCGTCGATGGCATAGAGCACGGTCGGGCCGTCATCATTGTGCACAAAAAAATCACCCGCATGCGAGAAGCTGGCCTGCAGGCCACTGGCTTCGTTCAATTCATCAGCATCCAGGTAACCGGTTCTTTCGATAACGACCGGCGGTGGGGCTTTGGGGGTGGTTTTCTGCTGCGCTTGCGGGTCGCAGGCGGACAGCAGTAACAGTGCGAAGGCGGGTATCAGCAGCGGGGTTTTGTAAGGCATTGTGCATTGTAAGGGAAAGGGCGGGCATCGCGGTAGTGCATGGAGATGGCCTGGGCTACCTGCTGATGCTCACGGCATGACCTAACAAGGCAGGAGGTGAAGCCGGGAACCGGTTGCGGGGCCGGCCTGCGCCATGGCGGAGCCTGCCCGGTGCGGGTAACATGGATGCTGGCAACAATAACGGTCGAGGGGCTATGGACTTTCCAGTCATTCCAAACGTACATGCGATGGTTATGTTGCTGATGACGGGGGTCGCACTGTTTTTGTTTACCCGTGAGAAGATTCCGCTTGAGTCCTCCAGCCTCGCCATCCTGGTCATGATCGTGGTGGGCTTTGAGGTATTTCCGTTTCATGATTCTCGCGGCGCCATTGAGCCGCTGGAGTTTTTCTATGGTTTTGGCCACGAGGCGCTGGTGGCCGTGTGTGCACTGATGATTGCCGGCGAGGGCCTGGTGCGTACCGGGGCGCTGGAACCGGTGGCACGGCAACTGGCCAGGCTGTGGCGCTGGAACGCGGCGGTGGCCCTGCTGTTGACTTTGCTGGTCGGTGCGGTGCTGAGCGCGTTCATGAATAACACCCCCATCGTGGTGCTGATGTTGCCGATGCTGATCGGCGCCGCAGCGCGCAGCAACAGTTCAACTTCCGGCGTGCTGTTGCCGATGGGCTTTGCCACCCTGATCGGTGGCATGGGCACCACCATTGGCACCTCAACCAATCTGCTGGTGGTAGCGGTGGCTGCGGATATGGGCATGGTGCGGTTTGGCATGTTTGATTTTATGCCGTTGGTCGGTATTGCCGCAGTGGTCGCTATCCTGTACCTGTGGCTGGTGGCGCCGCACCTGATTCCCGAGCGTTCACCACCGATGTCAGATGCCTCCAACCGGGTTTTCCAGGCACACCTGCTGTTCACTGACGACAATGACCTGATTGGCAAATCGCTGGCCGATGTCATCCATGCCGCAGGCGGGGTTCTGCGGGTCAAACGTATCGTGCGCGATGATAACCTGCAGATTTCACCACTACCTGACGTGGTGATTCGTGATGGCGATAAAATCCTGGTGGCAGCCACTTCAGAAGAGCTGAAAGAGTACGAGGCCTTGCTGGAGGCCAAACTGCTGGCCGGCACAGAAGACGACAGCGACCAGCCTGTGGGTGATGATGACAACGATGACCTGCGCCTCGCCGAGGTGGTGGTAACCGGTGCTTCGCGCTTGCATGGCTTGCGGGTCGCCGATGCACGACTCAAAACGCGCTATGGGCTGGAGTTGCTGGCCGTACATCATCGTGGCTCGGTGGTTTCTGCCGATGCGCCCGGCCTCAACCAGCGCAAGCTGAAAGCCAGTGATGTATTGCTGGTGCAGGCCCATGACAAGGACATCCGCGAGTTGAAAATGGGTGGTGAGTTGCTGGTGCTGGACAGTACCACTGAACTGCCGCGTTCATCCAAAGCGCCCATTGCTCTGGCCACCATGGTCGGCATTGTGGCGCTGGCAGCCTTTGGCATCATGCCGATTGCCGTGAGCGCGTTGCTGGGCTGCCTGGTGCTGATCGGCACCGGTTGCCTGAACTGGCAGCAAGCCACCCGTGCGCTGAGTGTGCAGGTCATATTAATTATCGTGGCTTCATTGGCGCTGGGTGCCGCGCTGATGAAAACCGGCGGTGCCGAGTACCTGGCACAGGTGTTCCTGTACCTGACTGCGGGCATGTCGGCGACCTGGGTATTGGCCTTCCTGATGCTGCTGATGGCTGTCATGACCAATGTGATTTCAAATAATGCAGCGGCAGTGATCGGGACACCCATCGCCATCAGCATCGCGCAGGAACTGGGCATGCCGCTGGAACCCTTCGTACTGGCCGTGCTGTTTGGTGCCAACCTGAGCTTTGTTACACCGATGGCCTACAAGACCAACCTGCTGGTGATGAACGCAGGTGGTTATAAATTCAACGATTTCGTGCGCGTCGGCACCCCCCTGACCCTGCTGATGTGGGTGGTGTTAACGCTGGTGCTGGCCTTCGCTTACGGTCTGTAGGGGATAAAGCCGATAAAGCCGAGACACCCATAAAAGCCGATAAAGCCGAGACACCCATAAGATAAAGCCGAGACACCCATGATATGGCTGTCCTGTCTTTATCGTCTTTATTTACGCTGTCTTTATTATTTATCCTTGCGGGCTTTGTATTTGAACTTCTGGCCGCCGATGCTGGCTTCATACATCAAGCCGCCTTCTGCCAGCGTGAAGACCTTGACGCCGCCATCATAGTTGGCGTCGGCTGATACGCCTGCCGTCAGTGCCACGGCAGAAACCTGTGCACCCATTTCGAAATTACCCCGGGTGAAATGATCGAAGGCGGTCTTGTCTTTGAACAAAATGTATTCAGCGTAAACCTGGCCACCCAACTGGAAGCCGATGGTCAGCTGTGACAGCGAGGTTTTGCCCATTGTCTGGTTGCCGCGAATCACCAGGCCCTTACCGTGAGCGCCACCGATGCCAATGCCGCCTTTGCCAACCTTGGGGAACACCGCATAGGCGTAGGCTTCATCGAACCAGTGTTTCATGGCGGAGTCCTTGTCTTTGGCCTTGATCAGGGCTTGGGCCACTGCCAGTGACAGCTTGTTGGTGTTGTCGGGTTCCCACGCGTGGGTATAGGTGGTGGCAAAGATCATGCTCATGGCGAGCAACGTCAGGGCAAAGTTTTTCATGTGTTATCCAAAGAAGTGTTCGGGGTGGGTGTTTGTAAGGTTGCCAATATAGCTCAAAGCATAGGCATCCACCAGTTGTAAAAAAAGCAAGGACACCCATAACGAAAGAGTGTGGACATTTTCACACCCACCAGTTTTTGCGGGCGTGAGAGGGCCCTGAAAAGGGCTTTTGTCAGCGTTTTTTGGAGATCCGGTGGCGATCAACCCAAAAACCCCACAACACGATCAGCCAGAGTGACTGCGCACTCCAGGCAACAGCCGTAGAGGAGGGCGGGGTCGGGCCAAGCAGGTTGAAGGCATAGGCAGTCAGCAAAAACGCCACCAGCGACCAAAAGCCGATGCTGCCCTTGAGGTTCAGAGCACGGGTGTAATGCGTGTAACTCCATATACCCCAGGCAAACAGCGCCAACTCCAGCGGTATGGCAATGGCCGGGTAGTTCCACAGCCCCAGTCCGAACACTGCGGGGTCAGTGACAGTAAGCGGCATATCCGCGCGATGGGTCATGACATCCAGTACCCAATGACTGAGCACCACCAGCGCGATGGTAATAACTGCCTTCATATTGACGCGCCGAAGCAGCGAATAAATCCCGGCAAAAATCGCCGCCCACAGGGCCAGTGCCAGCAGGCTGTGTGAGTACGGGTAGTACGACAGGTTCAGCGGCACCATCGCGGTGATGCCAGGTTCGACTTCGACCCGCTCAATACCCAGCAGGACCAGGTTCGGCCAGATGAGGTCGGCCAGCTGACTGGCCAGCAGCAAGATGCCCAATGACACCTGTGGTGCGTATTTTTTCGCACCGAATCCCACTGCAAAATGGCCGATAAACATGGTTGTCCCCGAAAAAGTATCTAAATCTGGTAACGCATTAGCATACACCGGGAGAGCCGATGCAACTAGCAGAGCGTG
>JAJRUM010000072.1 GCA_024277815.1 Gammaproteobacteria bacterium | reverse complement strand
GCATTTTCTCCCAATATTCGTGACCGTCTGGATTATTCCTGCGCACTTTTTAACTGCCAGGGCCAATTGCTGGGCCAGGCCACTCATATTCCCGTCCACCTGGGCAGCATGGCCTACGCCATGGTTGATCTGGTCAATAGCCGAAGCTGGCAAGCGGGCGATATGTTAATTCTGAATGACCCGTATAAAGGTGGTACCCATTTGCCGGATATCACCCTGGTGGCACCGGTGTTCTGCGCAGGCGAACGGGTCGGGTTTTGTGCCAACCGGGCCCATCATGCAGATATTGGCTCCGATGCGCCTGGCTCCATGCCGGTCAGCCGCAGGCTGGAAGAGGAAGGCCTGCTGATTGCGCCGACGCTGTTGATAGAAAATCACCAGGTGGATGAAAAGTTTCTGCAATCCATGCTGGACAGGCTGACCAGTCCGGGTACATCCAGGGGGGACTTTAACGCACAGATTGCTGCCAACCTGCTGGGTGTGGAACGTTTGCAGGCGCAGGTAGAAGCCACGGGCCGGGACACATTTTTACAACGGGAACAGGGCTTGCAGCACTGGGCAGAACGATTGGCCTGCAACAGCCTGGCGGCTATCCCTGTTGGTTCTTACGCATTTACTGACTATCTGGATGATGATGGCCAGGGGGCACAAAACATCCCCGTCAAAGTAGTGGTAAGCATCGATGCTGATGGCGCCAGTGTTGATTTCTCAGGCACGGCACCACAGGTCGCCGGCAACCTCAATTGCTCCATGCCGGTTACTGCTGCCGCAGTTCTCTATGTGTTTCGTTGCCTGATGCCGGCACACTTGCCTGCGTGTCATGGTACTTTTCAGGCCATCAGGATCAGTGCGCCAAAGGGCTGCCTGGTCAACGCCGAGTCTCCCGCTGCGGTGGCGGCGGGCAATGTCGAGACCAGCAGCAGGATTGTTGATGCTGTCTGTGGCGCGCTCGTGCAGGCTTTGCCGGAGAAGATCCCCGCTGCCAGTCAGGGCAGCATGAATAACATAGCCATGGGCGGTCGTGGCGCGGATGGCTGGGACTACTATGAGACGCTGGCCGGCGGCATGGGTGCTTGCAGTGACAGCCATGGTTGCTCAGCACGCCATAGCCATATGACCAACACTTTAAACACGCCGGTAGAAGTGCTCGAATTGAACTATCCATTGAGAATAGAACGTTATGCAATCAGGCAGGGTTCTGGCGGGCAGGGCAAGTTTCACGGCGGCAATGGTGTTGTACGCCAGTACCTTTTTCTTGCTGAAGCAGAAGTATCTTTGCTGACCGAGCGTCGTAAACTGGCGCCATGGGGGTTAGCGGGCGGAGAGGCGGGGCACCGTGGCCGGAATACACTGGATGGCATGGAAATGCCAGGCAAGCAGAGCTTCGTTGCCAGGGTTGGGCAGTTATTGACGATTGAAACACCTGGTGGAGGTGGCTATGGCCACGGAAACCAGCCACAGGAGCCAGAAAACACCTGACGGAAAAGCCGCTATCAATCCGCGCTTGCGGCAGTATTGATATTACATGTTGTGGTAATTTTGTCGGCCAGTAACCCGTCCACGTCAGCCAGCATGAAATTCCCGGTTATCTGCGTCATAACGTTCACCTGTTTGACAAACTGGTTGATGTCCAGGTAGTCAATATTGGCGGCAGTTGACCAGTAAGCACCCATGTAGGAAAGACTTGAAGCAATGGCTTCGATACCGATTTTTCTGGGGTGGCGGCCCAGGCCGAACCACATACCCTGCGACTTGCAATGCTGACCGGGAAAATCTGTGGAGCGTAAAAACTGGTTTTTTGGTTGGTTATCAATAAGTGCTGTCCTGGCTATATCGACGATTGACGGGTAGCCGGTGATATTGATCGAGCCCGCTTCCATGTTACCGGTACGCTGGTAGCGACCGTCAACTTCGTTGAATTCCTGCTGGCCTAGATGTTCCAGGTGCACACTGGCAACAATTTTTCCGTGTTGCGGGGCCAGAGGGCCATTTCCCACCAGGACTTTATCGATATCATAGCCTGGCAATGAGGCTTCCCTGTTGGGGATATAGTGACGTCCATCCAGAAAAAACATCAGTGTTTTTTTGCGTAGGGTAGGTTCAATCTGACTGAAGTAGTGGATAATTCCTAACAGGCCAAGTGGTCCATTTTCCTGGGAAATCGATGGCCCGTCAGTATGCGTAATCATCATGATGATTTCGTCATCATCACTGCCATAATTCCGACCGGGTAAAAACGCCGTTAACTGATAGGCTTTTGCCGATTCAATCGTGGCTTCCAGTTTCAGGGTTGCTTGGCTATGTGCTTTCATCGCCTGTAACAATTCCCGGCCGGACTCTCTGCCCAGATAAAGCGTCGGTATAGAATAAATTGCCGGCACCGGAAAGCTGTACAGGCCATTTGCGCGCGCATTGCTCATGTCGAAAATAATGATCGCTCCAGCAACGCCCAGTTGTTTGATCAACTTGAGGTAGTGCGGACCGGGTAGTGGCAGGCTGCCATCCAGGTTGGCAGCAAAAAGTTGTGAAACCGTGCTTTGGTAAATGGTCTCCTCGGGCGTGACTTCGTGCCCAACCTGAAGCTGTTTCTCCGGCGGGGCATAGATCCAGTCAGGAATTTTTTTCTGGAAGCTGCTGGGTTCCAGTTCCAGCACCAGTATCTTGCCCTTGGGGTCCGTGTTTTGAATGTCCGGGAAGAGAACAAGGTCGGCGGTCAGGCCAGCAGCATCGGTACTTCCTGAGTTAGCGCCATAGGATGAGACAGCAATTTTCTGGCCACCAATCAATAAGGACCAGCCGGAGGTGTCCGGCCAGTCGCTGGTGAACCAGCGCTGATAGCTAAAGTAGTTGCGACTGAAATCAACCATGTCGTATTGCGTGGCTTGTTTTTCAATCAGGGCGAGATAATCGTTCCACGCTTCACTGCCCGCATAGGTCGGACCAAAACTGTCTTTCTGCTGGTGCAGTTCGAGAGCGGTGGCATTGGGGATAACAAGCTGTGGGCAAATCTTTTTAAGGCAGGCCTCATTGCTGTCGGCCAGGCCAGGGCCGGAAAAAAGCAGAAATGTGATGGATGCGAAAAACAGCCCACTGCCTGGCCGCATGTACCTGCCGCAGAAAAGCGGCAGGTACACTTTGGGAAGGTTAATTATTGAAAGTAACCTCAACACCGACAACCGCACCTCTGGCGAGTGTTCCGAAAGTACCACCCAACGGTACAGGGCCCAGTTTGGGTGGCAGTTGGGTGTCCGTGCCGTGCTTGACTGAGTTGGCCAGGTTGCGGCCATACAGTGAGAAGGTCCAGCGACGACTGGCTGTATAAAAATCAATACCAGCATCAACAATGTCCTGTGCCAGAATGCGGCCGAGGTTATTGTCGGTGGTGAATGAATTGTCGCGGAACGCGTAGCTTAACCGCCAGGACATATAACCCCATTCGCCCAGTTCGGTATCGTGCGTGATGCCAACGCTGGCTGTAACCTCCGCTGCGCGCGGCAACTTGAGATCTTCGTCTTTCTTATCAACTACACCATCGCCATTCAGGTCGAATTTTACGTTGGTATATTGAGGTTTGATCCAGCCAATGGAAGTAATCAACAAGGTGGAGTCGCCGAGCATGAAAGTGCCGTCAAACTCAAGACCAAAAATGTCAGCATCTGCGGTGTTGCGGATCAACTGCACAACTCCGGAGATTGGGCTGGTTAAACCAACTTCGCGTTGCATGTCACTAATTTTATTATAAAATACAGCAGCATTAATTCGTCCACGGCCACCCATTTCTGCTTTGAAACCGAATTCAAAGTTATCAACGGTCTCCTGATCAAACGGTCCCGGTCCAAAGTTGACGGTATCAATGGCCGTGTTGCGCAGGTTGTAACCACCGGAACGCTGGCTGCGGGACCAATGCGCATAGGCATGCTTTTCGTCAGAAAGTGCGTATCCAAATCCCAGCTTCCCGGAAAAAGCACTCCAGTTGTCATCATCTATAAAGTCGAAAGGACAGGTGCCTTCGACGATATTGCAGGACTTATTGACATTGCGTGACAGAGAGGCAATTTTTACGGCCTTCTCTTCGTAGGTGTAGCGAATGCCGCCAATCAAGCTCCAGGCATCGTTGAGTGCATAGTCAAAGGCAGTGAAAACAGCGATTGAGTCAACGTTGTAGTCGCCACCGCCGTCCTGGGTAAGTGCTGGTGCAACACCACCGGTAGCGATACCGAGCAAATTGCGGCGCTCGTGGTAAGCAATTTCATTGGTAAACCAGAAGACACCGGCGGTGACGTTGGCATCACCAAAGTCGCCATTAAAGCGTAGTTCATTACTGAACTGTTCAGAGTTGTTCCAGGCAGGTGCGTGGAACAGCCACTGCGGGCTGGCATCGATGTCGCTCAATGCTGAGGATTCGTAGTTGCGCCAACCGAAGATGTTGGTGATCGTGCCGTCGCCAAAGTCTACATCCCAGTTGAGCTCCAGGGTCAGGAAGTCAGTTGTAAACTCATAAAAGCCCGTTTCATCAATAGAAAAATCGAAGCTGTCACGCTCGAAGTTTGCCCAGAAACCGGGAACACCGATGCCGTTGACATGGCTTTGAGCCGCTGGCCCGTCGCCGTCTGACTCAGTGCGCTCGTAGCGCAGGATCACTTCGACATTGTCATTGGGACGCCATTCCAGCACCGGCCGGAAAATAGTGGTGTCGGCCGCACCGAAATTCTTGCCGTCAAACTGGTTAACGAACCAGCCATCATCAGAATTGTTATAGACACTGACCCGGTAACCGAAATTGTCACCAATGGGTCCGGATACGCTGCCCATAATGTAGCGGTTCAATCCACCTTTGCCATTCGGGTTGCCATCCAGCGCAGCACGTACCGAATACTCAAGTTCGTCAGTAGCCCCTTTGGTATTGATCAGCACGGCGCCACCCGTCACGTTACGACCGAACAGCGTACCTTGCGGCCCGCGCAGGACTTCTATGCTGTCGATATCGAACATGTCGATCACCATGCCTGCGTTCTGGCCCATGTAGACGCCATCAACAAATACGCCAACAGTGGGGTCGATGGAAGGAATGGAGCTATTGATGCCAAGGCCGCGGATTGAAAAGTTGGCTACGGTCTTAAAAGTGCCGATGTCATCCATGGCGACATTGGGCATGGCCACGGACAGATTACTCAGGTCACGAATTTTCAGTGCTTCGAGCTGGCTTGAACCATAGGCTGTTACCATCAGTGGAACATCCTGGGCAGATTCTTCACGTTTCCGGGCAGTCACTATGACTTCTTCCAGAAGTGCCGAAGTTGTACTGCTGGTTTCGGCTTCTGCCTCGGCCAACAGCGGTTGGCTGGCGCCGAGTACAATCAGCAATGATGCCAGAATGGTACTGGAGCGCATCAAATGTGCGGGCAGTAAAGACCGCGTAAGCGCATATTTATGTGACTCTTTTCTAGGTTTGGTCGAAAGCATGTGTGAATCCCCACAGTTGAGACGAGACTGCGGAGTATTCTGCATTACCAAGGGAGGCCAGACAAGCTAATTGTTAATTATTGGTTAATAAGTCGCGAAAGCCTGTGGCGTGCGCCACTGCTTGCTTTCGCGACATTTCAGCATTCCGGTCTTTAGCTTGTTAAAAAGCTTGTGCAGACCGGTGCCTTCGGAACTAACGGCTCACAGGGTAGCCAAACTCATCGGTCAATCGCAGGTTTTCTGATGCCAGCATTTCCAGCAGGCTTCCCATAACGATGAAATTGTCGAGGATCTCTTCAGATGTCATCTCGTGGTCTTTGTTTTTCAGAATGGCGTGGTTGTGTTCATTCAGGCTGGCAAGAATCTCTTTGACCAGTTTTTTGTGCTCACGACGCAATTTCCAGGCTTGTTCCTGGGATAGCTCGCCGCTATGCATTTTGTCGAAAGCATCTTCGCATTGTTGAAGCTTTTCCTTGAGTGGATAATCAGAGGCAAAGCTGCTACTGGTTATAAGCAGCGTGCTCAGAACTATCAGCGCGGAAAACAAACGTATTCTGGTGGGTTTCATCATAATTATTGCCCTCGATAAGTTTTAGTTACACCTGTTTGCTCAACAAGTTAACTATATTAGACGGTCGAAGACCCATAATATTCCCTGCGTACAGTTGCTTTTGATCGGCTTACTGGCCGTTCCGGTTCGCCAGGCTGAAAATATTACGCTGCAAACCGAATTTATTGGGTGTTTTCCTGTCGAAAATCTTAACTGTTCACAACTGACTTGCCCAATGACACAGCATACTCAGGATCATCGAACCTTTAAGCCTACGCGATCTGCTTTCAGCCTGTTGCTGGCGGTGGTGTTGCTGGCCGTGCTGCTGCAGCCTTGCGTGCTGGCTGGCTCATGGGCCGGTATGGCCGACCCTGTTACCGGGGCTATGTCAATTGCTGAGGCAGGCCAGGGGCACGCCTCCGGGTGTTGCGATCAGGATCGTAGTGATGGCTGTAATTCTGCATCAGGCCAGGCATGTTTCGAGAGTGAACACATGGCTGGCGTTGACAGCACTGCGGCTACTGAGGAAAAAACCAGCTTCAAACAGCTTGAGTTACCCGCTATGGACACGCTGGCGCTGGTTAGTAATCAGTTTGTTCCGAAAACTGTACCTTTTTACTCCCCTCCCGATAGTATTTTCTCCACGCCATCGATCATTGTTCTGTTTCGTGCCTATCTGAATTAAAGCCTGCCTGATCTGACGGTTTCCCAGTGGTGATCAACGGTTGCAACGCAACCAGCGTAATTTCAAGTAGTTCTAACCACCGCGGAGACAGTATCTGTTCCACGGGTTTGTTCAACGAACCCTGCCTCAGTCTTTTTGAAAATTATGTTTTGGAGAATATTATGAATATGAATATTAACAATTTAATGGTCAGGTCAGGTTTGACTGGCCGAAACCTCAAGCTGCTAATTGCTACAGGTCTGTTAGCGGCCTTTACCAGCGGTTTGGCCTGGGCTGCCCAGCCCGTTGATACAGATGGCCAGGCAGACGTGACAGTATATAAGTCGGAGTTCTGCGGCTGCTGCACCAAGTGGGCTGAACAACTGGAGCAAAGTGGCCTGGACGTTGATGTGGTTGTGGTTAAAGATACCCGACTGATAAAAACGCAACTGGGTGTACCGCGAGAACTGGCTTCATGCCACACAGCCGTGGTTGGTAAGTACTGGGTCGAGGGCCATGTACCTGTAGATCTGGTGACTCGGTTACTGCAAGAGCAACCGAAGAATATCAAGGGCATCGCAGTGGCCGGAATGCCGCCTGGCTCCCCTGGTATGGAAGTTCCCAACCCATCCGCTTACAAGGTCCTCAGCGTAGATGACTCTGGAAATGTGGCCTGGTATGCAACTCGCATGGGCAAGAGCACCCCTTAAACTTCAGGAGAAACCGCATGGGTATTTTAGTTATATTGCTATCCGCAGCGATACTGACAGTAGGCATAACAGGTGCCTTATTGGTACCGGCGATGGGTGCTTTAGAAAATGTCAGGTGAAGTGCGGAAAAATGTTGTGGACTCCGGCCCCATAGTTCCGCAGGTGAGGCGCTATGGCTGGCTGGCTGCCATTGGCCTGAGCACATTCCTTGTATCGCTTGTGCTGTTACATTCAGGCAGCCCTGGCATTTCGTGGACCAATGACTATGTCAGCAACCTGGCGAACGAGCCCCATGGCTGGCTATTCGGCTTCGGAACGTTTGTTCATGGCTGGGGGAACCTGGCCCTGGCGCTGGGTTTGCGCAGCGCACTACGCCCTGGGCGGTTACGCGACTGGGGCGTTTTGTTATTCGCCATAGCCGCTCTGGGTGTGTTGTTGACGGCCATGTTTCCCATTGATCCGGTCGGCCAGTTGGTGACAACGAGTGGACGCATACACAGGGCTGTTGCCAGTGGGGCTTTTGTGTTTGAGTTGGCTGCATTGTTCGTTTTTTCGCTGGTGTTTGCACTCAGTCGCTGTCACCAATGGCATCAGCAAAAATCTGTTTCGCTTTCACTGGCAGTGATTGCCGCACTTACGGTTAGCTGGTTTGTGATTGCCAATCAGATTGGGGTGATGCCGGGACTGGCGGAGCGGGCGGCACTGCTCGCTTTCATGTGCTGGGAAATCTGGGTGATCGCTCAGCTGATACGGTGGCGTGCAGATTGAAAAGGTAAAATTGCAAGCTGGTAATAGCCCGCGCAGGTATACCTGATTCAGGTCATATTAAGAAAACGTAATATAAGGTATCCTTAATTATCTTTAGTGAATTTTGAATCGAGGCTTTGTGGAGGTCTGTTATGAGAATGTACCGATGGTTGCCCGGCTTATTGGCCGGCTTGATACTGATGGTTTTCAGTAGTGTGGTTTTGTCGGCAGAACTGATGGTAACAAGAGGTTTCACTGGTGCGTGGGACCAGGTCAACCAGGAAAGCCAGGGGCTGAGCCTGCAGATAATTGAGCAGGCAGATGATTCGAGGGTCGCACTGACCTACTGGTACACCTACGGTGCGGACAGGACGTCAGCCTGGTACCTGGGTGTCGGCCAGATTGTTGACGATCATATCAATTTTGACCTGTACAACGCGCAGGGTGTTGGTTTTATGGAAGACGGTAAGCCGGGTGACGACGCAGTCAGGCCCATCGGCACGATGACCATGACATTTACCAGTTGTGACAGCGGCAGGGTTGACTTTGATACCAGCCACGATGAGGTTGGCCGTGGTTCCTTCGAAATAGGGCGCCTGACAGAGATAATGAACACCAAGTGCAGTGGTGGAATATCAGACGATATGGATCCCGCAGCGATGTTGGGTGAGCAGCGCATCCAGCTGACTTCCACTCGTGAAGGTCTCAATGCGAGCGGTCACGCCCGCTATGAAGATGCGCCAGGCCGCAGTCAGTTTGAAATAACAACGGACGGTCTGCCGGATGGCAATTACCACCTCTACGTTGGCATGGATGACCGCGGTGAGTTTATAGTGAATGGTGGCCGTGGAGAACTTGAATTCAGCAGTCCGATGGAGAATGGCAAGATGCTGCTCACCTTTGATCCGCATGAAATGCAGATAAGAATCCATGATGCGACAGGTGAAGTTCTTTCATCACTGGACGGTATGTTTGTACGTGAATCACATGGTCATGATGGCGATCAGGAGCATGACTACAGCTGTGATGCAGATATGGGCAATGGCGGCAATCACAATGCTGATGATTGCGTTGCAGATGGCGAGGCGCTTGAGGTCAGGGCTGACCTGGTCAGCACGGGCCAGCTTCCGGGTGCGAGTGGCGAAGCGGAATGGGAAATGACCACCGACTTCATTGAATTCTCTGTCGAGATTGAAGATGTGCCGGCAGGTGACTACCCGTTGGTCATTGGCGGTATTGAAGTAGCCACCATTGCAGCACGCGAGATGATGCATAGCGGGGTGTTTGGAAGGGTTATGTTCCGCGACCCGCAACTGTATGGCGGCTACGCGCTGGACTTCGACCCCCGGGGCCAGACCATTGAAGTGATGCAGTCAGGCAAGGTGATACTGAAGGTTGATTTTCCGGCTGAATAAAATCTGCATGGTATAAAGGTGGTTCCCGGTATGTTTGTCTGCCGGGAACCTCTTTTTTTCTGACAACCTCAGGCGAGACTCTTTAGCGCCACTACTTTCAGTGTTTGTGTGCTTCTTTCTTGACTGGCCTGGAAGCGCTGTTGGTATGTACTACCTTCCATTCATCATCCACCTTGCGGAACAGGTAGGTTCCCCGGCCTTTATTGTGTATAACCCGGCCATCGCGCTTTAATTTAGCCTTTATTTCCGTATCTACCAGCGCCCACCCAAAGCCACCTTCAATATGGGTTTCAATATTGCTGAAATCCAGCGAAAAGTTTTCAAAAGCATCTGCTTCAGGTTCCACATGGTGCTCGATCAGGTCTGTCAGGCCTTCATTCTGGCCACCGCCCTCAAAGTATCGTGCGCCCTCAAAATCCAGAAAATGTTCACGAAAGGGTGTGCCGTCTGCTTCTATCCAGCCCACCCTGACGGCTTCAATGATTTCCCGTAGTGCAGCGTCATCGTCTTGTGCCACTGCTATCGCAGGTGCTGCCAACGCCATGAGCATGGTGTAAAGTATAATTTTTCCGAATAACCTGTTCACGTTTTTCTCCGTTTTGATATAGCACAATAGCGTGAGTCTAAAATCTAAAAAGGCGGCTGTTAACAGGAGCCGGCCAGGTTGTTGCAAATGATAATCAATATTACTTGATGTAAGTCAGTGTTGTCATGTATAACATTCACTATAGTATTGAAGAATACAGTAAACAGAAGTATTGGCAGTCTCTTGAAGCACGCGCTCGCACAATTTGTATTGGTATTATCGCTGCTATGCAACCCTGTGGCAGGACTGGCACTGGATATGCCCGATGTTATTGATCCTGTCAGCCAGACGGTTGAGCCGGTTGCGTGCGATATGAAATCCATGTCATCACAGCACAGCAATTTCGAAGAGTCATGTCATCTGGACTGCTGTAGCGATGCCAGCAGTTGTGATATGGGTACTCCCTGCCAGAGTTGTTTAAACTTGCAATTTGTCAGTGCCGTGTTGTTCAGGGCACACGAATTTTCACCCTCAAAGCTACCGCAGCACAATGTACGTGTGGTTGGTGATCATTTTCCAGTTCGCCACATATTGCCGGAAATCCAACCTCCGGCTCACTTCCTGCGTACTTAGTACAAAATACAAATAATAGTCATTCTCATTTATGGTGTATTATATGTACACCAGTTCTTGGCTATGGAACATCTGAAAACAATTTTTTTTTGAATAATACCAGTGGAGGTATTAAACATGAGTATCGTTAACCGCAAGTTTCAACGCTGCGCGCTGATTCTGGCAATGGCCGTGGCCATGCCGTTATCAGCCGTTGCCGATGAAAAGTTTGAGCTGTTGCAGCAACAGGTGGAGGCGCTGCAAAAGCAACTCCAGGAAGTTCAGGAGGTTATGCAGCAGTATCAGGAACAAATGACCGTAAAAGAGGGTCAGGTAGAAGAGGTCGTCACACAACTCAAAGAAGATGTGGCCCGGGCAGATGAGTGGAAGCATTCAGATACCCTGATCCACCTGGCGGGCTACGCTGATGTTGGCTATTCTTTCGCCAGCGGGGAAGATGGCAGTTTTGCCGTCGGTCGTTTCTCACCCATTTTCCACTACCAGTATCGTGATCTCGTCATGCTGGAAGCCGAGCTTGAGTTCGAAGTGAATGAAGCCGGTGAAACAGAACTGGGTATGGAATACTTAACTATTGACTATTTTCTCAATGATTATATTGCCTTGTCAGGTGGTAAATTTCTTAGCCCGATTGGGCAATTCCGACAGAATTTGCACCCATCCTGGATCAACAAGCTGGCCTCAGCACCTCCAGGCTTCGGCCATGATGGCGCAGCGCCTACTTCGGAAATTGGATTGCAGGCTCGTGGTGGCTTCCAGATCGGTGGCATATACGCAAACTACGCGGCTTATGCGGGTAATGGTCCTGAGTTGATTGCTGCGTTTGAAGACGGTGTATATGAACTGGAAGGAATTAAGGCTGAAGGATTTGGGAACGATGCCGATGGTAAGAAAGTTTTCGGCGGACGGTTCGGTATATTGCCGCTGCCTGGTCTGGAGATTGGCCTTTCAATGGCTACAGGTAAAGCGACTGTCACCTCGATAGAAGCGGAAGCCGGGCATGGAGTTGCCGAAGCTCAGGATCCGGATGCGCCTGATTTTGATCTGCATGATGAAGAAGCCAGAGACTATGATGTACTTGGTGCAGATTTTGTCTGGGGCCTTGGTAATTTCCAACTCAGGGGCGAATATGTCAAGTCGAAAGTTGGGGCAGCACAAACGGGTGTTACAGCCTCTGAAGGTGCGACCTGGAGTTCCTGGTACACGCAACTGGCTTACCTGATTCCACAAACCAAGTTTGAACCTGTTATACGCTACGCCGATTTCAAATCAGGTAACGCGGCACAGAGTCAGACCCAGTGGGGGCTTGGTGTGAATTATCTGATCAGTAGCAATGTCATTGCCAAAGTGACTTATGAGTTTAATGATGGCCAGGTGGGCACCAAAGCTGATATTGACCGCTGGTTATTCCAGCTGGCTTACGGCTTCTGATGGAGGATATGATTATGAAATCGATTATTTTATTTAGAGCCAAAATGTTGTTCACCATCAGTTTCCTGCTGCTTTCACTAAGCTTGCCAAACTGGGCATTTGCTTCTCATTTTCCGGAGCCGGGTGACCCGGTTGCGGGTGCCAAGGTATGGGCGGAGAACTGCTCTCGTTGCCACAACGCCAGGGATCCCGCTGATTTACGCGATGACCAATGGATCAGCACAGCGTTTCATATGCGTATGCGGGCAGGTTTGACCGGCCAGCAAACGCGTGACGTGCTGACATTCATGCAGGACTCCAATGTGCCAATTGTGGTTGAACCGCTGGTGTTTGAAGGTGGGCCGGCCAGCAAGGCTGCAGAGTCTGTGGTTGCCCTGAGTGGGGATGGGGTATATGCCCAGACCTGTATTGCCTGCCATGGTGCGAATGGCAAGGGAACCGTTCCGGGTGCGCCGAACTTTACCAGCGCAAGTGGTCCGTTATCCCAGTCTGATGAAACGCTCTTCAAGCACGTTAAACTGGGGTTTAAAAGCCCTGGTTCCCCGATGGCGATGCCGCCCAAAGGGGGCAATATGAGCCTCACGGATGCGGATATAAAAGCTGTCATAGAGCACTTGAGGGAAACCTTTGGTCAGTAAGGATTTCTCTGCCTACTGATGACGTGAAAAAAGGGGTCGCAGCAGCGGCCCTTTTTTTTGCTGGCGGTTGGAGTACTTAACTGTACCTGCTCCGCCTTGGGGTTGTGGCCAAGCAAGCCCTCGGAACTGTCATGTTCCGCTGTTGCGGATGCTGACTTCGCCGGAGTTTAGCTGGAGAATCTCGTGGCCGGTATCAAGCAGCAGTTCACCCTGCAGATTGATGCCGCTCACCGTACCTTTGATCGTCCGGTTGGTGGCCATGACTTTGACCTCACGCCCTCTTAAGCCATCCATCGTTTCCCACATTTCCAGGAATGGGGTGAACCCCTGTGCTGAAAAGATGGGCAACTGAGAGAGCAACTCCTCCAACAGCAGGCCGGCCAGTTGGTTGCGCGAGCAGCCGGGCAAGTCAGCAGCTATATCCGTCCAGGGCTGGTCGATTTCAGTCATTGTTGGCAGGTCCGGCATACTAATGTTGACCCCTATACCGATGACGGCATGACAGGGGCCCCCGGTATCGCCTTTTACTTCCACCAGGCAGCCACAGAACTTCTTGCCGTCGAGCAACAGGTCATTGGGCCACTTGATCTTGTGCCGGCTAAGCCCGGCCCGGGTCAGCGCTTGTGCTGCACTGGTGGCTACCACCAGCGGCAGGCAGCCCAACTCGGACAGTGATTGTTCAAAGCGCCAGCCAAGAGACATATACAGGTTTTGTCCGGACGGAGAGTGCCATTTCCTGCCACGTCGGCCCCGGCCGGCAGTCTGATGTTCCGCCAGGATTGCCGCACCGTGCTGTGCATCGGTGGAAAGTCGCTGTAGTG
Source organism: Gammaproteobacteria bacterium (assembly GCA_024277815.1). GTDB lineage: Bacteria > Pseudomonadota > Gammaproteobacteria > Xanthomonadales > SZUA-36 > SZUA-36. The sequence continues at coordinate 16,662 of JAJRUM010000072.1, read as the reverse complement.
CTGAATTTGTTGAATCCAGGCTTGCCTCAATCTCAAGGCTACGCAGTTGTTTACGCAATGGCGGGTCTATGTATTGCAGGATTTGATCGAGGCTAAGCAGTTCCCGATGTGTGCACGGCTTTTCGTTACTTTTAACCATACAACTTACCCGCAACTAGCTGCCGAAATCGTCGTAGCGGATGGCGTCAGATTTGACGCCCAGCTCTGACAGCATTTCCAGTGTAGCCATCAGCATGGCCGGCGGCCCACAGATATAAAATTCACAATTGCCAATATCAGCATGGCCGGCGAGGTAGCCGTCCAACGCGGCCTGGTGGACAAATCCAGTCGGACCTTCCCATGCTTCACTTTGCTGGTTGGCAGCCGTGTCAGGCTCTGACAAAACTACATTCCAGCTGAAATTCTCGAAGTCACGGGCGAGTTGGTCAAACGTATCGACGTAATACAGTTCACCATTGTGGCGTGCCCCGTACCAGTAACTGATACGCCGCGGGCTGTTTTTGTCAACGAGCTGATCCAGAATGATGGCGCGTAACGGTCCCATGCCGGCGCCGCCACCGATAAAGACCATTTCGCGCTGTGTATCCTGGGCGTGAAAGTGTCCGTGTGGCCCTGATAGCGTAACCCCGTCTCCAGGACTGACAGCATGCAGCCATGATGAGGCGACGCCACTGCCAACCCCGGGTTTGGCTGCAGGCGGTGGCTGCAGGCGGACATTGAGGATGAGGCAACGGTCTGTTTCCCCGGCATAGTTAACGGCTGAATACGCCCGCTGGGTGGGTGTAGCGGAGCCATCATGAGCAGGAATGTTGAGCAGGAAGAAGCTGCCGGCTGCGTAAATCAGCGGTTGTTCGCACTCAAGTGTAATCTCCCTGATAGTGGGCGTTACCATGCGTGCTGTTTTTACTGTTGCCGTGATAAGTTCTGCGGCAATAGTGCCTTCGGCTAGCCGTAGGGTAATACTGTGGTCAACTTTTTGCTGGCAGGCGAGGCGGTAGCCGTCATTCAGTAAATGCGGGGCGATAAGTTTTTTCTCAGAACTATTGGGTGCTGCAAGTTCGGTGGATTCCATCTGTACCCGGCACAGGCCACAACTACCGCCACCGCCGCAGTTGGTTGGCAGTGTGACATTGTTGGCCGCCAGCGAAAGGAACAGGTTGCCGCCATGCTTGAGTCTGACCTGCTGTGGTGTGCTGATGGCCGGGTCGATCAGCGTTACCAGCACATCGTTAGGACGCTTTGTTTTGCGCCAGAAATAGAAATCAGACCGCTCAAAACTCCCAAACAGCAGCAGGAAGCCGCTCAAGCCCAGCCAGATAGCAATTAATGCAACAACAATAATCAATGTATTGTTGAAATTGCTGCGCTCACTGTAGTCCATGATGTGCAACATCCAGAACACATCAAAAACCCGCCAGTAATTATTGCGTCTTTCCAGAATGGCCCCGGTTGATGTGGAAACATATAGTGAAGTTTCTACCCCGTCAGAGAAATCGATGAGCCAGTAATCCCCCCGGTGATTACGTGTTTCCATATCGGGCGCAATACCGCGTTCGATCAAGCGTATCTGGCCGTCTCCCAGATAGTCGTCGCTTGCCAGTTTTACTGCGGCATTTTTGTCATACGTGATGACCGTTCCATTGGTCGCGTCAATGAGTACGGTGCTGCCATTGCGGCTGATACGGTAGACCGGTTGGCCTTTGTGCATCATCAGGCGGATTAGTTGTGCGCCTGTCGTTTGCTCAACAGGCAGGTCACCGGGTTCCAGTAATGTTCCTGCCGGCAGGGCTTCGACTTGGTGTGCGGCCTCACGCGCCCACTTCTGGCCACTGACCTTTTCCGGGTTCAGCAAACTCATCATTAGTCCACTGACCAGCCAGAGCAACACCTGGATACCGATCAGAAGCGCAACCCATTTGTGCACCTTTTTCAGAAACCGCATCATCAGGTTGTGGCCTTACGACGCCGCTTAAAACTGTAAAACAGCAACCACAAACCGGTAATCGCAAAGCCCACGCCGGTAAACTGGGCGACCTGAAGTAACAGATTATGGGCATCCGCACGCTCGTCATAATCCATGATGTGCAACATGAACAGAAAATCAAAAATGCGCCAGTATTGGTGTCGACGTGTGGCCAGTGCACCGGTATAGGGGTTGATGTAAAAGCTGGTACTGAAACGGTCATCAAAATCTACACGCCACAGCGGCAATGGGCGCCGGCCAATCTCTGTGGGTGGGTTGTCGGTCAGTAACTCAATATTGACAATGGCGGCCTTGACGTTGAAGTGGAAAGTTGCGATTTCCCGGGCAGTTTTCTCGTCCAGCGGTGATACGACTGCTCCATTTTGTGGGTTGAGCAGGTAACGTTGCTTCGGCGTGGTGACTGCAAAAAAAGGTTTTCCCATCACCGTGCGTAAATCTATCGCTGTGGCAGTCGGGTACTGTTGTCGCAGTGTGTCTATGGAGACCTGCGGGGACGCGGGCAGTGACAGCGTTTGTTGGGTGTTTTTAACCAGCGGGTCGCCGTGGATAAAATCCAGGTCCACAATGACCATGTACAAACCGGTGACCAGCCAGATTGCAAGCTGCAGGCCCACGATGAGTCCCAGCCACTTATGCAGGGACCTGGCCAGAAATGACTTATTCATTTCTGTAGTCTATCTCCATTCGGCTTGTCAGAAATAGCCGGCAATTTTTATTGTCGGCTTCCTGCACCCAGGTGTTAGTAGTCTGCTGCGGCGATATCCTCCCCGCTGTGGAGGCTGATCAGTCGTTCCACAGGCTCGATTGCGAGAATGCCCGCCGGTGTGTAGTCATCCGCTTTGAAATTGATGACAGTGTTAACGATATCTTCGGCCTTATCTACACCCGCATAGATATCCACACGCACGTTGCTGACCGTCAAGTCGCGATGGAAGAAGTTGGCGTGTTCACCAAACCCCTGCACCTCGGTTATGGTCAATCCATGTACGCCGGCCCCCCGCAGGCATGCTTCGAGTTTTTCAATACATTCCAGTGGAACGATAATGGTAATTCGCTTAATACTCATGGTTTTATCTCCTGGTATCTAGCTGACCACTACGTGGCCCCGGTACATACCCATCTGGCAGGTGAATGCATACTCACCTGGCTCGTCGTAACGAATGGACAGGTCTACCGGTTTGTTAAGGGGGAGTTCCCGACTGACCGACAAGCCATCGAATTTAACGATTTCCGCACAGGGTGTCGGGTCTTCCCGGGTGAATCTGAAAGTGACCGCTTTGCCGGCGGGAATAGCCACACGATCCGGTGAATACACACCGTTGACCACATGGATTTCAATGACACCATCACTTGCCTGCACGGCTTTGCGTTTGCCGGCCAGCCAGAACCACCAAATGACAGCAGCCATCAACAGCAGGGCGGAAATATTGACAATTAACGTGATCATGATGACTCCTTCCCGAACGTGAACAGTCGCAAGCGGTTGGCGTTTGTCACAACCGTGACGGATGAAAAGGCCATCGCTGCACCTGCGATAATCGGGTTAAGCAATACCCCGATGACCGGATAGAGAACACCTGCTGCAAACGGGATCCCTGCAGCGTTGTAGATAAATGCACCGAAAAGGTTTTGCCGGATGTTGCGCAAGGTAGCACGGGAAACCTCGATGGCATCGGCCACCCCGTGCAGGGATCCGCGCATCAGGGTGATATCTGCACTTTCGATGGCCACATCGGTGCCTGTGCCGATGGCGAAGCCAACATTGGCAAGCGCCAGCGCTGGTGCATCGTTTATGCCATCGCCAACCATGCCAACTTTTTCGCCACGGGCCTGTAATTCAGCCACCTGATCCTTCTTGTCATCGGGCAATACTTCGGCACGAACCTCATCGATTCCGACCTGGCTGGCAACAGCCCTGGCTGTACGTTCATTATCGCCAGTCAGCATGACAATTTTCAGGCCGTTGGCATGCATGCGCTTGATCGCTTCAATTGAATCCTGCTTGATAGGATCTGCCACGGCAATGATTGCCGCCAGTTGGCCATTGGCGGCGAGGAACATGGGTGTCCAGGCTTTTTCTGCCATCTCATTGCTGCGGTTGAGCGATGTGGGGTCAATTTCAACAGCGGCTTGCTGCATCAGTTTCTGGTTTCCGAACAACACCTCTGTTGCCTTCACAACACCTTTGACGCCATGGCCTGCGATGGCCTCAAAACCTTCCACAGGAGGCGTGTCCAGTTGCCGCTGCTTCGCGGCATCGATGATGGCCTCTGCCAATGGGTGCTCGGAGCCGGTTTCGAGGCTGGCTGCCAGTGCCAGCACATCAGCTTCCGGCCTGCCATCAATGGTATATATTTCCACGACCTCTGGTCGCCCTGCAGTAATGGTGCCGGTTTTATCGAGCACCATGGTGGTGATCTGGCTGGCTGTTTGCAGTGCTTCACCATTGCGGATCAGAACGCCTGCTTCAGCAGCCTTACCTACCCCAACCATTACCGACATGGGTGTTGCCAGTCCGAGCGCGCAAGGGCAGGCTATGATCAGAATGGTGACAGCGGTGATGATGGCATAGACTGCCCGGGGTTCCGGGCCGACATTGAACCATACCAATGCGGATGCAATGGCTATAAGCATGACGGCAGGTACAAAAATGCCGGCAATGATATCAGCCAGCTTGCCAATGGGCGGTTTGGAGTTCTGAGCCTGGCGTACCATTTTGATAATGCGCGCAAGTGCGGTGTCGGCACCCACCCGGGTTGCGCGGTACAGGATGCTGCCGGTCTTATTTAAAGTGCCGGCAGAAACCTCATCACCTTCAGTTTTTTTGACGGGTACAGGTTCTCCGGTCAGCATGGACTCATCTATATTGGTCTGGCCCTCTGCAACCACACCATCCACAGCAATTTTTTCACCAGGGCGAACACGTATGATGTCACCCTCCAGAACGTCGCCGATTGGCACATCAATTTCTTCCCCGTCGCGCACCACGCGGGCCGTTTTTTCCTGCAGGTCCAGCAGGCGCCGAATGGCCTGGGAAGTCCGGCCACGTGCTTTTTGTTCCAGCGCCTGACCAAGGTTGATCAGGCCGATAATGATGGCAGCGGCTTCAAAATAGACGTGTCGGGCAATTTCCGGAACCAGTTCCGGGAACAGGACAATCGTGATCGAGTACAACCAGGCCATGCCTGTACCCAGGGCAATCAGTGTATCCATGGTGGCTGAATGTGCTTTGAAAGCTTGCCATGCGCCGATATAGAAGTGCCGTCCGGCCAGCACCAGCACGCCGAGAGTGACGCCCGCCATTGCCAGCCAGAACCAGCGCAGCGTTGTCCACGTGGCATCAATTCCAGACTCGAAAAAACCAAATATCATGAGTGGCACACCAACAACCAGTGCCAAAGTGGTATTGCGCATCAACTGGCGGTAGTAGTCCTGGTTGGCCTTGTCGACCGCTTCCGGAGACTCATCCCGGTCAATTATGGCTTCGTATCCGGCCCCGGCAACAGCGGCGACCAGTATCTCATCGTCCGTAATGCCCTCAACATAGACCTCGCGATCTGCAAGGTTGATGTTAATATCGCCAATACCGGGGACCTCCTTCAGTGCCCGTTCGATCGGGGCCTGGCATGAGGCGCAATGCATACCATCAATTTTCAGGACGGTTAAGCTGTCTTTTTCGTGTTTCATCATTTTTCTCCAGGGTCAGCGGGATGACGCTCTCTTAAGTTTCCACTCCTGCCAGACCAGGAAAATGGCGGGAATAACGGCCAGTGTCAGAATGGTTGCACTGACCATGCCACCCACCATCGGTGCTGCAATACGTCGCATGACCTCGGAACCGGTACCACTACCCATCATAATGGGCAGCAAGCCTGCAATAATGGCAGCAACAGTCATCATGATCGGACGTACACGCATCAGGGCACCATCGTGCACAGCATTTTCAACATCCTCACGCTGCATGCTCTTGCCCGCCTGTTCCGCGGACAGTTGATGGCTTCTCAAAGCCTGTTTCAGATAGACCAGCATGACCACACCGATTTCCACCGCGACGCCCATCAGTGCAATGAAGCCCACGCCCACTGCCACTGAGATGTTGTAGTCGAGCAAGTAGAGCAACCACAGGCCGCCGATAGTGGCCATGGGCAATGTACCGAGGATAATCAGCACCTCAGTCACATTCCGGAAGTTGAGAAACAGCAGCAACATAATGGTAATAACAGTGATCGGGATCACGATAGCCAGATGTTCCTTGGCTCGCTCCATATACTCATACTGTCCGGACCAGGTGATGGAATAACCAGCGGGTAAATCAACTTGTTCGGCAACCGCTTTGCGCGCTGCGGCGACATAGGAGCCAAGATCGACACCGCCGATATCAACGTAAATCCAGCCATTCAAGCGGGCGTTTTCACTTTTGATCAACGGCGGGCCATCTTCGACCCTTAAATCTGCCACGGCTTGTAGTGTTATGTGCTGGCCCGAGGGCGTTACGATAGGCAGCAACTTCAATTGCCCCAGCGAATCGCGCATATAGCGTGGATAACGTAAGTTGACCGGGTAACGTTCAAGACCTTCAACGGTCTCAGTGACGTTCATGCCGCCGATGGCGGTTCTTACCACGTCTTGAACATCGTCGATGTTAAGTCCGTAGCGCGAGGCCGCTTCACGGTTGATGTCAACGGTTATATAGCGCCCTCCGGCCACTCGTTCAGCATACGCAGACGTGGTCCCTGGCACAGTGAGCAGTACTTTTTCTATATCCTTGCCGATCGACTGGATGACAGACAGATCAGCCCCACCGATTTTGATACCCACAGGTGTTTTTATGCCGGTTGCCAGCATATCAATACGGGTCTTGATGGGCCATACCCAGGCATTGGTCACACCGGGCAACTGTAATCGCTGATTCAGCTCATCCTTGATGCTGTCAATGGTGACACCTTCCCGCCATTCTGATTCCGGTTTAAGTTGAATGACAGATTCAACCATCGTCAGTGGTGCGGGATCGGTTGCGGTTTCAGCCCGGCCGATTTTTCCAAATACAGTTTTGACCTCGGGTACCGACTTGATCAGCTTATCCGTTTGTTGCAGCAACTGCTGTGCCTTACCGATGGATATGCCGGGGAATGTTGTCGGCATATACATGATGTCACCTTCATTCAGGTCGGGCATAAACTCCGAACCCAGTTGGGTCGCGGGCCACATACCGACTACGACCAGTACCGCTGAGGCTCCCAGTACCAGCCATGGCTTGTGGGTGACCACATTGATCAGTGGCCGGTAGGCCCAGATCAAAAAACGGTTGAGCGGGTTTTTATGCTCGGGCGTAATTTTTCCACGGATGAAGTAGCCCATTAAGACCGGTACCAGCGTAATCGACAGTATTGCTGCACCCGCCATGGAGTAAGTTTTTGTGAACGCCAGCGGTGCGAACATTCGACCCTCCTGGGCCTGCAGCGTAAACACCGGCAGGAAGCTCAGCGTGATGATCACCAAAGAGAAAAACAATGGCGGGCCGACTTCGGAAGCCGCTTCAGCTATTGTCGCCCAGTGGTTCTTCGGGTCGTAGTCCTCGTGCTCCATTTTCTTGTGCACAGTTTCAATCATGACGATGGCGGCATCGACCATGGCACCGATCGCAATGGCGATACCACCCAGCGACATGATATTGGCGTTCAGGCCCTGGAAGCGCATGATCAGGAAAGCAATAATGATTCCGACCGGCAGTGACAGTATGACAACCAGCGATGAACGGAAGTGGAACAGGAACAGGATGCAAACCAGTACCACGACCAGAAACTCCTCAACCAATTTCATCTTCAGTGTTTCAACTGATCGGTCAATTAGCGCCGAACGATTGTAGGTTTCTACGACTTCAACGCCATCGGGCAAGCTGTCCTGCAGTTCCGCCAGTCTCTTTTTTACACCGGCGATGGTTGTTTGAGCATTTTCGCCAAAACGCATTACAATCACGCCACCGACCACTTCACCTTCGCCGTTCAATTCGGCTATGCCACGCCTGAGTTGCGGTCCCTTGCGGATATCTGCGATATCCTCCAGCCTGACGGGCGTACCCTTGTCATTCATACCCAACGGGATTTTTTGCAGGTCGGCGATGGAAGTCAGGTAACCGGTTGCACGTACCATGTACTCTGCCTCACCCATTTCCACTACTGAGCCGCCAACTTCCTGGTTGCCGCGTTTGATGGCGCTACGCACCTGGGCCAGAGAGAAGTTATAGGCCTGCAGGGCATCCGGGTCAATGACCACCTGATACTGTTGCACCATGCCGCCGATGGTCGCCACTTCAGCGACACCGGGTACAGTTTGTAATTCGAACTTCAGGAACCAGTCCTGTATGGAACGCAGTTGGGAGAGATCGTGCTGGCCGGTGCGGTCAACCAGTGCGTACTCATAAACCCAGCCTACGCCGGTGGCATCCGGACCAAGTGCGGGTTTGGCTGCCGGTGGCAGGTCGCCCGACACCTGATTCAGGTATTCCAGCACTCTTGAGCGTGCCCAGTAGAGATCGGTGCCATCCGCAAAAATAATATAGACAAATGAATCACCGAAAAAAGAGTAACCGCGTACGGTGGTAGCGCCTGGAACCGACAGCATGGCGGTGGTTAATGGATAAGTAACCTGGTCTTCGACAACCTGAGGTGCCTGGCCCGGATAGCTGGTTTTGATAATCACCTGCACATCCGAAAGATCGGGCAGGGCATCAATGGGGGTAGTGAGAATAGCCTGTACGCCAGCCAGAACCAGAATACCGGTCATCAGCAGTACCAGGAAGCGGTTGTTTAAGGACCACCTGATAATCGCTTCGATCACGATGCGTCCTCCTGCTGGCCTGCTTCGCTATCTTCATCCACGCCAGCCGGTTCTGGCTGGTGGATGATATTGATAACGTAGTCGCCAACATCCGATTGGCCGAGTGAGAAGTGTACGCTTTGACCAATACTCAGGGTATCAAGGTCTACCCCGGGCAGGACGTCGAATTCCATCGTCATGGCAGCCCAGCCCAAAGCTTCAATGGGGCCGTGGCTGATACGTATGCGACGTGATTCCGGATTCAGTGCCTCTACTGTACCGTTGCCGTATACCGTTTGACGGTCATCTTGACTGTCCGTCATGCTTAGTGCATCAAGGCGCCTGATGCTGCCGGCGAGACTGGCTTCGGAGTCAATCAGGAATTGTGCAGAAGTCACTACTTCGTCACCCACTTCAAGTCCGGCAACGATCTCTATCCAGTCACCACTCTCAATACCGGTCATGACCTCGTAAACGGTATAGCTGCCGTCTCCAAGTGCGACGACCACGCGATCAACATCCTGTCCCCTGATCAGGGCCTCGCGGGGAATACTCAAAGCGCCCGGATGAGATTTACCAAAAATGGTTACCCGTGCATACATATTGGGCTTAAGTCTTTCACCCGGGTTATCAAAGCGCAGTCGCACCTGCAGCGTGCGGGTTTTCGGGTCCAGCACCGGGTAAACATAATCAACCCGGCCACTAAATACTTCTCCGGGCATGTAGTTCAGGCGCGCTTCTGCCGCCTGGGATTCCATGACCCAGTCAGCCTGAGACTCAAAGACCTCTGCCTGTAACCACACGCTGTACAGATCGGCAAGACCCATGATTTCAGTGGCTGGCTTGACGAAGCTGCCCTCTCTGATGTTCAGACTGGTCACCGTACCGTCTTGCGGTGCCAACACTTGTACTGTGTTGCTGACCTTTGAGGTTTTGTCCAGTTTTTTGATATCTGCCGGTTCCATGCCCAGCGCCAGCAGTTTTTCTTCGGCGCCAGCCAGCATTGGGCCATCGTTGCGGCGCTTGGCCTGGACATATTCTTTTTGCGCATTCACCAAATGCGGTGAATAGAATTCAAAAAGCAATTGGCCTTTCTTGACACGTTCACCTTCGTTTTTGATCAGCAGACGCTCGATCCAGCCCTCGGTGCGCAAATTAATCTGACTGACAATCGATTCATCAAATCCTACGTAACCCGTGGCCTCCACTTTGCGCCACAGTGAGCGCCTTTCAGCAGTGCTGGTACGTACGCCAAGGCTTTGCTCGACAGACGCCTTGATGTGTACAGCATCGCTGTCTGCACCTGTTTCAGCATATACCGGGACCATGTCCATGCCCATGGGTGATTTGCCGGGTTCATCGCGGCGATAACTGGGGTCCATCGGCGCGACCCAGTACAGGATTTCCGGTTCTTTCTTTTCTTCAGCATATACCGGGACCATGTCCATGCCCATCGGTGACTTGCCGGGTTCATCTCTGCGGTAGGTGGGGTCCATTGGGGCTACCCAATACAGAATTTCTTTTTCTGCTTTCTTGCCGCTGCCGGCTTTCCCCCCGTTGCCCTGGCCAAGAATGGTGTAATTACTGATCAATACACCCCCGGCGAGGCCAACGATCAAGGTCACCAGTAGCGGTAATATCGCCCGCCCAGTCGTTTTGTTTTTCAGATTCATGAGGATTCTCCCTGTAAGTACAACAGCCGGGCGCGGGTTATGGTTTCATTGGCGCGCAATGTTGCATAGCTCAATTTAAGTTCATACTCGCCGATGCGGGCACGCATTAATGTGGTCAGATCATCAACAGCATTTTGATAGGCCTCAAAAGCTGCTTCAGCGTTATAAGCTGCCTGTGGCAGCAAGAGTTCCTGGTATAACCCGATACGTTCCTGCTGACGCGACAGGGTTGCCGCGTTCTGGTCAATCCGGGCTTTCATCGCACGGTAGATGTCGTCACGGGCAAACTGGGTGGCAGACGTGTCTGCGACACTTGAAGCCAGCACCCGATCCTGGCGGTTTTTGGTAAACAGCGGTATATCCATGCTGACGAACACTGAAAGCATGTCTGAGCGGTCAGTGCCATTTGGGTTCTGGCCACCACGTCCGCCATAGGCCAGATCAACGGCAAAGCCTGGTTTGTACGCCTGGCGGGCTATTTCTTCTGACGTCCTGGCTTTGGCAATTTCATGCTGCCAGGCGCGTATACGTGGATGCGAAGTTAACGCCGCAATAATTTTTGGTGCGGGTTCTGGCTGGGTAACGGCAGGCCATTGCGGATCCAGGTCCCGGTAAGCGTCTGCACCGATCCGCTCGGCCAGTCGCGCCCGCGCTTCTTCTTCCTGTTGCTGAATGCGGGTTAACCGTTCTTCTACTTTGGACAGTTCCAGTTGGGCCTGAACAACATCCTGCTGTTGTGCCCGGCCAGTGGCGTAGTAGTCCTGGGTTATGCCTGCCAGGTCGTCAAACACAACCAATGATTGCTGCAGGATCTTCTGCCGTTCCTTATGCAGGTAGATACGTGTGTATTCTTCCCGCACTGCCAGCAGTACCATGCGTTCGCGATCTTCTGCTTCAGCATCGCTGCGTGCAACCGACTGAGTCAGGCGTTCGCTCTTCAGTGCCCGCGTATGGCCGCGGGGGAACATTTGCCGGACCCCGATGACGGTCTGTGTCATGGCCTCCTGGCCAAGGTTGAAGGTATCAGTTGGCAGGTTGGCAAGGCCCAGTTTCAACTGCGGATCGGGTAGCGCTTCTGCAGCGACCGAAAGCTCTGACATTGATTGGCTGCGAGACCTGATGGCAAGCAGTGAATAATCTTCTTTCAACGCAATCTGTTCAGTTTCTGAAAGCGTCAGGCCGGTGGCAAAAATATTGCCATTGGCTGTAAAAAGTAACAGCGTTGCTACAACAACACGGCGGAATGCCTTACTGGCAAAGAGTTGGTACATCGTTTTCTCCACAACAGCACAGGAATGGTTTGACCTGTACGATAAACGTTAAACAAAAACTGCTACTTAGCAGTTTAGATGAGAACTGCTCTCAATGCAGTTCCGATCTGTTCTTTATGTTTAGCTGATGGGAGGCCGAAATGGCGGAGAATTAGATCTGCTTAGCAGCGCACCGTCGGCATACAAGTACTGCCGCGAGTCTGATTGAAATGCAGTTTGCAGTGATTCGGAACGAAGATCTGCAACACCTGCTGCTGAGGCACCGCAGTGGGACATGGGGTCGCAGGAATCGTTTGTATCATGGCCACAACAATCCATGTCACTCATATCACCGTGCTGGGTAAGCACCGTGCCCTGGGCATCGCACATATCACACAGCGAAGCCTGCAAAGGTTGCGCTGCTAATAGTACAAAAATAGCCAGGAAAATATATTTCATTCATTCATTATATCTGATGTGCCTGACGGTATGGCACGAACAATCCAGAAAAGTTCACAGATAATATAAGTTTTTTCACATTAGCCACCTATTGCACCAGGAAATGGCGGGAAACTTGCGGCGTTCGACCTTAGCAAGGGTCATTCATTAACTGCAGAAACTCCCCGATTGTCTTGTGGGACTCCAGTGGGTGCCTTAATTGTTGGTCAAGATCCAGTTCGTAGCGATTGCGCCGCCCGTACTTACTGACCTTAAGAACACCTGCCTCGACCATTTTTTTGATGATTCTCTGCACTGCACGTTCGGTAATGCCGACCTGAACAGCAATATTGCGTGTTGTTGGTTGCGGAGTATGTATAAGACAAACAAGTACGTGTGCGTTATTACTGAAGAAAGTCCAGTTTTCAATTTTCTTGTCAGTTTGACCCATAGTTTATTGCCTTATTTATACCAATATACGACACTGGTTACGTGACAGTAATGTCGTATATAGTGTTATAATACGTGCCCTGAAAGCTTGCTGTCAAACAGAGGTTATACCCATGCAACAAATCGGACACATTCTTTTTATTCTTGGAATCCTTTTCGCATTCGTAGCGGGAATTGGCTTTGAGCACCCCTGGTTGCCAGCCGGCCTGGCGGTGTTTGGGATTTTTGTCGGGTTGGTCAACGTTGTCGACACTGACGCCACCAAATTTCTCATCACGGGTATCGCGCTTGAGGTAAGTGCCTCAGCCTTCAAGCAGTTTTCCTTCATCGGCGCGGCGATGTCCGACGTGATGATTTTTGTCGGTGGTGCTTTGCTGGTTATGGCAATGCGGGTGCTGTTCCGGTCTGCCTTGTCCACGCTGTGGAAGTCTCAGGAGTAAAATACGTGCTGGTAGTTATGATCGTCCTCGCAGGCCTCACTGTGCCTGCAACTCTTTTCGCAGCAGGTGCGGTACCGCTTACCGAAGTGGATCTTTCCACTACCTGGCTGGGAATAACTGCTTTGGTGGTTTTCGTTGCGGCGTACGCATTGATTATCAGTGAGGAAGCCATACGCTTACGGAAATCAAAGCCGATCATGGTGGCGGCTGGCATCATCTGGTTACTGGTATCCATTGCCTATGTACAGCAGGGCGATACAGCCAGCGCTGGCATAGCTTTCAAGCATGACTTGCTGGAGTTCGCTGAGCTGTTTCTCTTCCTGCTTGCGGCGATGACCTACATCAACACGATGGAAGAGCGTGGAATTTTTGATATCTTGCGGGACTGGCTGGTTGCCAAAGGCTTTTCCTTACGCAAAATATTCTGGTTCACAGGGCTGATTGCGTTCTGTTTGTCTCCGGTGGCGGACAACCTTACCACGGCTTTACTGATGGCCACGGTGGTGATTTCAGTGGGCGGCACCAATAGCAAGTTTATCGCGGTGGCGTGTATCAATATTGTGGTTGCGGCGAATGCCGGCGGGGTCTTCAGCCCATTTGGCGACATTACGACTTTGATGGTGTGGCAAAAGGGCATCATTGACTTTACCGGTTTTCTCGCGTTGTTTGCTCCGGCTGTAGTGAACTGGCTGATTGTGGCGGTGATTCTGAATTTTGCCGTGCCGAAGGTTCAGCCAGAGCCACTTGAGGGCAAGGCCGAGTTGAAGCACGGTGCCTGGGTTGTGGTTTTTCTTTTCATACTCACCATCACCATGGCGGTAGTAGGACACAATACGCTGCACTTGCCGCCGGTCGCCGGGATGATGACCGGCCTGGGTCTCTTGAAGCTCTTTGGGTACTACCTTCAGCGGCGTGATGAGCGTATCGCCTATCTTGCCAAGACCATGCTCATGAAGAGTGCGCTGGGGATTGAGTCCAAAGCAAAGGAAGCGCAGAAAACAACGCAACCTGCTTATGATATCTACCGCAATCTGCAACGTGCCGAATGGGACAGCCTGATGTTTTTCTACGGCATCATAATGTGTGTTGGTGGTCTGGGTGCTTTCGGTTACCTGGCGATTGGCTCAGAACTTCTGTATGGCGGCCTGGGCCCGACAACAGCCAATATACTGGTTGGTTTTGCCTCTGCGATCGTGGACAACATTCCGGTGATGTTTGCTGTTCTTGAGATGAATCCGGAAATGAGCCATGGGCAATGGCTACTGGTAACGCTGACTGCCGGGGTCGGGGGCTCAATGCTTTCGGTCGGTTCCGCTGCCGGGGTTGCTGTTATGGGGCAGGCACGGGGTATCTACACCTTCTTTGCACATCTCAAGTGGGCGTGGGCAATTGTCATCGGTTACGCTGCCAGTATTGCCACGCATCTGTGGTTGAATGCTGCAGCGTTCTAAATGTTTTTTCCCTGGTTCGTGCCACGGAAGTGCCAATAACTTCTTGACCTGGACTTGACTCCATACTTTAGAATGGGGTTTTCTGGATCAGGAGCACTGAATGGGGCAACTGAAAAGTTGCCCCATTCCATATTTGCGATGACCCCCGCGCCTGCTCGCCACATAGTACAAATCTGGCAATTGACATTGCTGCTGGGTTTGTTTGCACGCCCTGTCAGTGCGCATGACCCGGTTTTCGCGCCGGGGCCACACGTTCTTTTCAAAGATGGAGTTGAGATCGCAGCAGGGGTTACTACTGGAGAGCAAGGGGTGTACCGCAGCACCGAGCCAAGCCTGGAACTGACCTATGGGTTGACGGGTGACTGGGCTGCAGGACTTGAACTACCTTATGCCTACAAAAACGGAACAGGCAGCAATGATGGTCCGGGAGACGCCAGGCTGTTTACAAAATACCGATTCTGGCGCAAGGATAGTCTGGGTGTACAGCAGTCAGCTGCTGTATTGGGAAAAATAAAGTTGGATACAAGTGCCGGCGGCGATCCATCGCTGGGGTCAGGTTCAACCGATGGTTTGCTGGGTGTCGCTTACGGCTATGAAAGTCGCAAATGGTATCGTTGGGCCAGCGTGCGTTACCGGGTCAATGGCGAGAACGGCTCAGGTTTACGCCGTGGCAATAAATTGTTGGTAGATATTGTGGGTGGTATTCGTTTTAAACCCACCGCCTATGACAAACCAGACACGGTCTGGCTGCTTGAACTGAACAGTGAGTACGCAGCACGGTCGGAGGTGGATGGGCATACGCTGAAAGACAGCGGTGGAACTGAATGGTTTATTTCCCCGGGCGTTTTTTGGACGCTGCGGAATTTTGCCATCAAAGCGGGCGTACAAATCCCTTTTGCCGCCAGCCTGAATGGTTATCAGAATGAAACAGATTACCGGGCCAGGGTCATCTTCGAGTGGCACCTGTAACAGACACGAGTTTTGACATTAGGAGAATAAACGATGAGAGTATTGGTAGTGACCGCGATTGCGGGACTGTTCACGAGTATGTCGCTGTGGGCATCATGCGCACATTATGAAATGCGGGTTGACGGACTGGCCTGCCCCTACTGTGCATATGGCATAGAGAAGAAGTTGACGGCCATTGATGGTGTGCAGGGCTTTGATGTTGATCTGGAGGCCGGGATCGTGCGGGTGGATGTCAGCGATGGGGTCGTGTTAACTGAAGGTGCAATGAAACAGTTATTCAATGATGCTGGCTTTACCTACCGGGGAATGACGATCAGCCATTCTGAGAAGAACGATAACAAAGTTCCTGAATGAACCCCGTTGAAGGCCAGGCAGCGGAACCCGCAACGCCACGAATAGAGACCGGTACGACCTGGCTGGCCTTGTTTGCGTCGACCGGAACATTGGTTTGTTGCGCATTGCCCATTATCCTGGTAACTCTGGGATTGGGGACGACGGTGGTTGCGCTGACCAGTTCGATACCTTTGCTGGTTACCTTAAGCCAACATAAAATTTGGGTTTTTGCCGGTTCTGCAATCCTGTTGGCCGGTGCTGGCTGGATAATGTATCGCCCTGCTCGTGCCTGTCCGGTTGATCCGGTTTTGGGTAAGCTGTGTGACCGGACCCAGCTATGGAACCGACGTATTTACTGGACTTCCGTTGGCTTGTGGGGTGTGGGATTTTTTGCAGCATTTGTAGCTTTGCCGCTGCGCATCTGGCTTGATTCCTGAGGTTCCGGAGCCCGCAACACCAAATTCCGGGGTATTAGAGAGCGTCATCTATGAAAGTACAGGTCGAATTATTTACTGCGAACGTTTGCGCTCGTTGCGAGCAGGCCAAAAGTATGCTCCGCGGGTTAGTGGAGGAATTAAGTGATGATCGGGTTGAGCTCAAATTCATAGATGTGGTCGAAAACCTTGATCAGGCAGTAGCGAAGGGCGTGCTGGCGACACCGGCATTGGTGGTGAATGGCAAGCTGGTGTATTCACCGCTGCCGAAACGGGCGACTGTGATGCAGACTCTGAAGGCAGAGCTGGGAAAATGACCGTCCCGGAGTCTCGGCCAGCCACCCGGATAAGTGAAGTTTCCGAGCTATTGGGAATGTCAGCAGATACGCTGCGATATTACGAGAAAATAGCGCTGTTACCGCCG
>JAJRUM010000071.1 GCA_024277815.1 Gammaproteobacteria bacterium | reverse complement strand
TGGCCAGCACCAGGGGCTTCTTCTGTTTTAACGAGCCGTAATTTCCGTTGTGCATCTTATTCACCCACCTCTTCAGTTTGACTTTTATGTTGTCGGTTTAAACCCGCACGGTGCTGGC
The DNA here is from genome assembly GCA_024277815.1 of Gammaproteobacteria bacterium. Lineage (GTDB taxonomy): Bacteria > Pseudomonadota > Gammaproteobacteria > Xanthomonadales > SZUA-36 > SZUA-36. The sequence goes on along the minus strand of JAJRUM010000071.1, from coordinate 53,876 downwards.
CTTCCGAAGACAACAGCACCGCCCTGTAACGCGATAATTACTTTAAGTGTAAACTAATTTGCCGACAGAATGAAAGCCATTTCCTGAGGCCGCTCCGACTCAAGCCGAAAGGCCGGCCAACTTTGCTGGCCGGCACAGCTATTTATTTATGTAAAAATTCAGCTTTGGAAGCCGCACCCTTGCCCATAAAGTTCTCCAGCCCGATCCACATGTCTTCGGTCTCAATACACTTGCCAAATGACCTGGATTCCAGGTCCAGGCCAGCCGCCAGAGACATGCCAGCCCCCGCATAAATCGCATTCACAAGGATGCTGTCAATTTTACGGCTGTGATGACCAATATCCAGGTCTTCCGGCTCGCCAATATCATTCAGCGGGCCGGTTTCGATGGCGGGTACAACTACCTCCCCATTGGCAATTTGCCGTACCAGCACCGCGGCCGCATCCACCAGGTCACCTTCTACCTCGGTACGCGCAAGGCCTATTTCTACTGCCTCAGCAGAGGGAACCGGCCGCGCAGTACGCAATATTTCTGCGGCCTTATTGATCCCGACCAGCCTCGGCAAGCGCTGCGTGCCGCCAGCCCCCGGGATAAAACCCAGGTTGACCTCAGGCTGGCAAGCGGCAATCTTCATGCCGGCCTTGCAGACGCGGGCGGTGCAAGACATCGCCAGTTCGGCGCCGCCACCGAAAGCAAACCCATTCCAGGCACATACCACTGGCTTACTCAGCGCTTCAACGAAATTACAAACTTTCTGGAAGTTCTGTGAGTTTTCATACCCCGCCTGTGCCGTTTTGCATGCAGCGAGATCATTGATATCTGCGCCTGAAACAAAAGCTTTTACGCCAAAACCAGTTAATACCGTACCGGTAATGGCCGGATCGTTTTCAGCTTCTGTGAACTTCTCACGCAATTCTGCCAGTACGGTTGTGTCGACGGCATTGAGTACCTTGGGCCGTTTGATCGTCAGCACTGCAACATCTCCCAGGGTCTTGCGCGTTACATTGGAAAGCTTCCAGCCACCGGCATCACGGGCAGCGATCAATGCCTGAGGCATGGGGAACCCCTCATTATCAGCACACCAGGCCTCGACAATGCTGTAGGCCTTCTCAATACCCATTTCATTCATCATCGAGAACGGTGGCTTGATTACCAGTGCAATTTCACACGCCTTGTCGAGATCGCTGATCTCACAAATACCCAGGTCCGCGATATAGGATGCCAGAGCACAGAATGCACCAACGACCTGGTCTGTCAGGTGGGCTCTTTTCTGTTCTTCAACTTCGATAACATCGCCCTTGCTGGCGATATCCCAACGCTCGCCACTGGCAATCTGTTGCTTCAACAAATCGGGTGATTTGAACCAGGGCAGCAATTCAGTATGCATCTCATCCAGGCCATGGTCAGTGATCTCATTACCACCCGCCAGGGTAACCGCCGTTACCGGACCTACACCGCAACCCAGCGCATCCATCGACACCCGGTCAATCTCCTTGACCGTTCCATAGCCCTTATGCAGGCACAGGATTGCGTTCAGGAACAGGCCTTCGAAAATGGGATCTATCGCATAGCCATAGGAGCTGGCCACCTCCATCGGTACTTTACCAATGGCCTCATACATGCCCAGCAAATTCGCTGTCAGCGCTGGATCGGTGCCGGCACCCGGAATAATTTCTACAATCGGGTTACGCTCTGCCGGGAAAAAATAATGTGCAACCAGGCAACGCCCGGGGTTGGAGGTGTTGCGGAAAATGACTTCCGGCCGCATATGCGATGAGTTTGAAAGAAAGATCGCACGACCATCACAGATTGCATCAACCTGTTTAAAAATGGCGTCCTTGATGCCCTCATCCTCGGTAGCAGCCTCCAGTACCAGGCTTGAACCGGCAATATCAGCATAATCACTGGTATAGCGGATAGCCGCAAGCATCTTCTCAGCAAGTTCAGGGCGGAAGGCGCGAACCTTAACGCCGCTGGCAACTTTCTTTTCAATTCGTGCCTGTGCACTTTCCAGCGCAGCGGCGGCGATATCGACGAGCACCATCTGTACACCATCGGCAGCAAACACCTTGGCAAAATGCAGACAGATGTCCGGACCAATATTCCCTGCACCAATGATGGTAATTTTTGAAAGTTCTATATCCTTGAATTGATAGCTCATGCGTTTTTCCTACAGTCTCTTTGCGTTAATAACTAATGTTCGGGGTCAATGTCCGGGAGTGAATGTCTAATGGTTGATGGCAAGCGGGTAACGCGCGCCAGACGGCACCTCCGCCAATAATTCAATAAGCTCATGCGCCATGGCGTCACCAAGTTGCTCACTGTCGGCAATGGTGACACTGCGAGTGTAAATCGCCCCCACATCGTGGCCGATACCAACGGCCAGCAATTCCACGCTGGATTTTGTTTCGATCAAGTCGACAACCTGGCTCAGGTGCGCTTCCAGGTAGCCGCGACTATTCGCTGTCAGGGTGGCATCGTCCGCCGGTACGCCGTCTGATATCACGACCAGTATGCGGCGTTGCTCCCGCCGCCCGGCCAAACGGCCGTGTGCCCATAACAGGGCTTCGCCATCGATGTTCTCCTTGAGCAGATCCGGCCACAACATGGCCCCCAGCGATTGCCGGGCCCTGCGCCAGGGCTCGTCCGCTGTCTTGTAAATGACATGACGCAGATCACTCAAGCGGCCCGGGTCAGATGGCTTGCCAGCCTGCCGCCAGCGTTGGCTGGATTGTCCACCGCGCCACTGGCGCGTGGTAAACCCGAGTATTTCAGTACTGACCTGACATCGCTCCAGTGCCTGGGCGAGTATGTTGGTAAACATGGCAGCCAGTGCGATCGGCTTGCCGCGCATTGAGCCGGAGTCATCAATCAGAAAAGAGACGACCGTGTCACGGGTCTGGCTATCCTGCTCCTGTTTGTAAATCAGCGGACTGGCGGGGTCAATAATCAGGCGTGACAAGCGGGGGGTATTCAGCAGGCCGTCATCCAGGTCAAAGGTCCAGGCTTTCTTTTGTAGTGTTATAAGGCTGTTTTGCAGGCGATTAGCGAGTTTGATGGCGACACGCCGGTGATCGGAAATATCATGGTCGAGCTGCTTGCGCAACTGCGTCATTTGATGACTGCCGAGCATATCCCGGGCATGTACCACCTCGTCAAAACGATTGGTGTACACATGGTAAGCAGATGAATGTTTTACCTCTTGTTCTGCTGCATCCGGCTCCTCGGGCGCGCCCTGTACGGAATCTGGAGCAAGTGGAGAGGGCTGGAGGTCGAATGACTGCGGGAAAGGAATAACTTTGCCCGCTTCAGATTCGCCATCACCTTGTCCTTGTGTATCCTGATCATCCTTCTCTTCATCGCCGAATTGCCCCGCGCCTGTATCCAGACATTCAGCCTCTTCATCACCGCCCTGATTGCCCGCGCTATCGCCCTGGTCAGCCCCGGGCTCGCCTGCCTCATGGTCTGGTGGCTCCTCGATTTGCTTCGGTTCCGGCCCTTTGCCCGGATCGTCGCCAAAACATCGCTGATAGTACTCATCCACCAACGGACGCTCGAGTTCGTCACAACGATTTACAAAGGTCACTTTGAACGCGTAACCGACATCGGCAAATATCTCCGCGTTGCGGGACCAGTTGATGACGGTGCGCAACGACATAACGGTGGAGAGATCACCGCTCATAAAACCCTGCCGGGTCAGGTTGGCAACCTGCACCATCTTGCTCAGTAACTCACGGCCCTTTTCATTCTGATAGCCGGGCGCCTTGGCCAGGGCAATGCCCAGCTCTTCATCGTGTGGCAGGTAATTCAGCGTGGCAATGATATTCCAGCGATCCAGCTGGCCCTGGTTGATCTGCTGGGTGCCGTGGTAAAGGCCGGTGGTATCGCCAAGCCCGATGGTGTTGCTGGTCGCGAACAGACGGAATGCCGGATGCGGCTGGATGATGCGATTCTGGTCCAGCAAGGTCAACCGCCCCTCAGCTTCCAGCACCCGCTGGATAACGAACATTACGTCAGGCCTGCCGGCATCATACTCATCAAACACCAGGGCGGTCGGCGTCTGTAAAGACCAGGGCAGAATACCTTCACGAAACTCCGTCACCTGCTTGCCATCCTGCAGCACGATGGCATCACGGCCAATCAGATCGACCCGGCTGATATAACTATCAAGGTTGATGCGCACACAAGCCCAGTTAAGCCGTGCGGCAACTTGCTCGATATGCGTGGTTTTGCCACTACCATGAAAGCCCTGCACCATGACACGGGCGTTATAGGCAAACCCGGCGAGGATAGCCAGCGTGGTTTCCGGATCAAAACGGTAGGTCTCATCGATTTCCGGCACATATTCATTTGCTGCTGAGAACATCTGTAGCTGCATATCTGAATCAATACCGAACAGCTCCCGCACAGAAACCTTGCGGTCTGGTAGCTTGTCATACTCGGCTGTGATATCCGGATTTTTCATATTGGCTGTAACAGGGTCTGCTATGTCTCGTTCTGGTATTTCTCAAGTTGGGCAGCCAGGCTCGCCCATTCACCTGCCAGCATGTTTTCGGCCATCGGATACAGCATGCCTTCTTCCTTGACGTTGTGTTGCTGAATCACCATCAGCAGTGTATCGCCAAGATCAAGTACCTCGTCAGTCTGACCCGACGCCATCGCTGCACCCATCTGGTCGAGCAAGCCAAGCATTTGCTGGTGTTCCATTCTCATCATCGCTGTCGGTCCACCACCACCCATGCCGCTGCGGGACTCGAAGGCTGGAAACAATACATCTTCTTCCATCGCGAAATGCCTGCGCATGCTGCTGTCAAAAGCCTGCCACAACGCCTGGGCGGTGGCTTCATCAGCATCCTCAAGCTGCTCCTCAAGTTGAGCCCAGCTGGCATCACAATCACGGTGGTCTTGCGTGAAGAAGCCAGCCAGGCCGGCTTCGATATCTATCGCTGTCATCGGTATCTCCTAGTACGATTCACTTACATGAAGCAGGCGAGTTCTGGTAAATTTATAGCTGCTCACTTATTTTAGCAATATGTTACAAAATTTGAAGACTTAATGGACAAAACTGTATCAGATAAATTTCCAGTACTGGGCGACCTGTCACCAGAAATTGTTGACCTGCGGGATCTCGAAGCACCCGGGCCGATGGAAAAGGTGCTGCTGGCCTGTTCACAACTGGAGGATGGGGTTTTTTTTCTGGCACAGGTACCCCGCATACCCACCATGCTGTTCCCACACCTGAAGAACCGGGGTCTGTGCTGGTGGGTACATGCAGAAACTGATCAAAGCGCACTGCTGCTGGTGAGGAAGGAAGCTTGAAGACCGGCAGCCTGAGCCTCGACCAGGCACCACCATTATCCATACCTGTCAGCTTTTTTCTGACCGTGTCACTTGGCATGCTGATGGCTGCCGGTATCCTGCTCAGCAATGGCTTACTGGCCCTGACTTCGCCATGGATGAGCCAGACCCTGGCCCTGGCACATGCCGGAACGCTTGGCATTCTCGCCGCGGGAATGATGGGTGCGCTCTACCAGATGACCCCGGTTGTTGCCGGCACACCGGTACCATTTACACGTATTGCCCACCTTGTTCAACTGTTGCTGCTGGTGGGTCTGGCCGGTTTTATCTGGCGTTTGCTGGGCGGCCCTGCAAGCGCAATGTCAGCCGCAATCATCAGCTTCAAGCTGGCCCTGGTTGCATTCCTGCTACCAGTGGGCTGGGCTTTGCTGCGCCCGGCCACGCGCAATGAAACCGTACTGGGTATGCGACTGGCTGTACTAAGCTTGCTTGCCATCACACTGATTGGTCTGATGATGGCTGCGGGTTACGCGGGCGGCACGTTTCCCCAAAACCGGATATTGTGGGTACAGATTCACCTGACCCTGGCTTTGCTTGGCTGGGTCGGCGGGCTAATCATGGCGGTATCCTGGCAGGTCATACCCATGTTTTACCTCGCGCCGGCAAGCGGCAAGACCGCCAACCGCTGGTTACTCGGTATGTTGCTGGCAGGCCTGATTCTGCCCTTCATGGCACTTTTCGCTGGCAACACCATCGGCGGTGGGCTCACTGCCAGCAAAATCGCAGCCATTGGCGCCCTGCCTGCAGCGGCAGTCATCTGGTTGTTGCACCCGTTGCTGCTGCTGCGTGGCATTTCACAGCGCAAACGCAAGCGCAAAGATGCTTCGCTGTTGTTCTGGAAAACCGGCCTTGGCACTGCCCTTTCACTGCTTCCCATCGCCTGCGCAGCCCTCGCGCTGCCTGATCCCCGCTGGCAGGTAATATTCGGTTGGCTGGCGGTCTGGGGGTGGGCGGCATTGATCATGCACGGCATGTTGAGTCGCATCGCGCCATTCCTGGTCTGGTTCCATCGGTTTTCAGCACGTGTTGGACTGGAACCGGTGCCATCCATGCGTACCCTGCTGCCCCAGCGTCGCATACAAATCGGGTTCGTTTTACATACCAGCTCGGTCGTGCTGGGTGTTGCTGCGATCGTGTTCCAATCAGATATTCTTGCCAGGATCACCGGCCTGCTGCTGCTGGGCACGGGCATCAGCCTGGCCACTATGCTGATACATGTCTTGCGGCAACGTTAACTCTGGCTACCTGCTCCGATACCAACGAACACCCGCTTCTTCATGACTGATTTCCAGCTCCCCGGCATAAAACAGGTAATTAAGATGCGCAATGGCCTCGCCAGTGGCCATCATCAGGTTGTTGTCATCAATCCTGCTTTTAAACAGGGCAGGAAAAACATCCACTGCACGCTGCGGATGCTGGCAAAATACCCTTAGTTTCTCAAGGCCGGTTTCGTGTTCCGCCAACAATGCATTGAGACGCGGTTTGACACCTCGAAACGGTTTGCCGTGCGCCGGCAGGACCAGCACATCATCGGGCAGCACTACCTTCAGGCGCTGCAGGGATTCAAACCAGCCAGCCAGCGGGTTAGCGCCAGGCTCAGTCGGAAAAACGCTGATATTGGATGAAATGGTGGGCAAAATCTGGTCGCCGGATAACAACACATTCTGTTCCGGGCAATACAGGCAGGCATGTTCCGGGGAATGGCCATAACCGGTAATTACCTGCCAATCATGATCACCAATCCTGAATACCGACTCCGGGACAAGCCGGTTGAAAGACTGTGGCAGCGGGGTGACCATCCGCCCGAACGCACCAAACATTTCTATATATCGAGACAGGTCCTGGTCAGAAAACCCTGCAGCGCGGTAAAAACGCCTGCCCGCTTTGGGTGCGGGCATTCCGGTGTCGGACACCAGCAACCGGCACAGCAAGTACTCGTCCCGGGACATGGATAATTCAATATCGAAACGCTCACACAACCAGCCGGCACAACCAACATGATCGGGATGCAAATGGGTCACAAATACGCGTGTAACAGGCTCACCGGACAGGTGCAGGTCGAATATGCTCTCCCACACTTCAAGGGTCGTAGAGGTGAAAATCCCGCAATCAACCACCGCCCAGCCATCACCGTCCCGCACCAACCAGACATTGATGTGCCCCAGCAAAAACGGCAGCGGCAGACGACACCATTTAAGCCCCGGCAACACATCCACGGCCTCGCCAATTTCCGGCTGAAAGCTGTATTCGTACCTGATTGCTTCAGCCGTTTCGCTCATCAACACATTATGGGGGAAACCTCCCGTTCAGGCGACCAAAACGACATTTTAAAAGTCAGGTAATAATTTATTTGTAATTTCATATAATATTTCATATTATCGTCAGTCTCAGCGCCTCCAACGAGGTCAACCGGCAATCAAATGACCAGCAACAAAACACTGCAAAACAATCAACACACAAGCCACGAACTGGCGATCGGTGCACCACTGGAAGATTATCTCCCTTACCAGCTGTTTCGTATCGTCAATCGGCTGACCCTGAACCTGAAAAGCGACCTCCGCCCCGCCGGAATCACCCTTTCGCGTTGGCGCACATTGTCGGTCCTGACCGCCAGCGATGGCCGTAGCATGGGTGAGCTGGCAGCTTGCATGGTTATTGAGCAACCTGCCCTGAGCCGCATTGTCGACCAGTTGGCGCGTGACGGCCTGGTCACCAAGCACATCGCCAGCGATGACAACCGGGTCGTCCGGGTATACCTCACTGCTACTGGCAAGCGCACGTTTAAAACCATTCGGCCATTGGAGTTACGCCACTATGAACGTGCCATTGAGGGCTTCAGTCATGCGGACCTTGAGCGTCTGAATATGCTTCTGTCGCGACTCTGGGACAACCTGGGGCGAACACAGGTATGAAGACGCAGCAACAGACCACACTGGAAGATACCTTTACTCTGGACACAGGCCGCGTGTTCATGAGCGGCACCCAGGCACTTGCCCGCCTGCCACTACAACAAAAGATGCGGGACACCCGGGCAGGCTTGAACACCGGCGGCTTCATTTCAGGTTACCGCGGCTCCCCCATAGCCGGTTATGACATGATTCTGAAGAGAATCCAACACTTGCTGGATGCTCAAAAGATCTCCTTTTTACCGGCTATTAATGAGGAACTGGCAGCAACCGCCATCATTGGCACGCAGCAGGTGGCTGCCCAACCCGATGTCACCTGTGACGGTGTGTTTGCCCTCTGGTACGGCAAGGGTCCGGGGCTTGATCGCGCTGGCGATGCGTTGAAACATGCCAATTCGATGGGCTCAAGTCCTCACGGTGGTGCGCTGATTGTTGTAGGCGACGACCACAATGCGATTTCTTCTGCCATGGCCCACCAAAGCGAACAGCTGTTTGCTGCCTGGATGATGCCGGTGCTGCACGCCTCCAGCATTGCAGAAATACTGGATTTTGGCCTTATCGGCTGGGCCATGTCGCGCTTTTCAGGCTGTTATGTTGGCCTCAAAATTGAAAGTGAAATCATTGAGTCTGCGGCTTCCGTGCGCGTTGGAAGTGAGACCCCGAAGATAATCCTGCCGGAGTTCTCCAGTCCGCGCGGGGGGCTTCACTACCGTTGGCCCTACCAGCAACTGGAGGCCGAAGAGAGGCTGCAAAATTTCAAGCTGCCGGCAGCACTCGCGTTTGCGGCGGCCAACCCTGTTGACCAGTTGGTCTGGGGTACAAAAAACCGGCGCATTGGCATCATCACCAGCGGCAAAGCTTATCTGTCGGTTCGCCAGGCCCTTGAGGACCTGGGTATTGACGAAACCCGTGCATCCGGGGTCGGCCTTGAAATCTACAAAGTCGGCATGCCCTGGCCGCTGGAAACCCGCGGGGCTACCCGTTTTTCGCGTGACCTGGAAGTGGTCCTTGTCATTGAAGAGAAGCGCAGTTTCATTGAGAGCCAGCTCAAAGAGGCACTCTACGCACTTCCCGAATCGGCCCGACCGCAAGTACTGGGAAAAATGGATGAACGCGGCAAACCGCTGCTGCCCGCTACCGGTATACTCTCACCCGAACTGATCGCTAAAGTCATCGCACAGCAATGGCCCGACATTGCGGCGCCCCGGCAAGCGCAGGAATACTTCGCCAGGATCCGGCAACAGCACAGCATCAGTACCCTGGCAAGCACAACACGCACACCCTTTTTCTGCTCCGGTTGCCCGCATAACCGCTCCACGGCCCAGCCCGACAGCAGCCGCGCACTTGCCGGCACCGGCTGTCACCTGATGGCCGTGTTCATGGACCGGGACACCAGCGGTTTCCTGCACATGGGTGCGGAAGGGGCGAACTGGGTCGGGCAGGCTCCATTCTGCAAGACAAGCCACATGTTTCAGAATCTGGGTGATGGGACATATACCCACTCCGGTTCTCTCGCCATTCGTCAGGCGGTGGCCGCCAACGTCAATATCACCTATAAGATCCTGTACAACGACGCGGTGGCCATGACAGGCGGGCAACTGGTTGACGGCCACTTAACCGTGCCCCAGATCAGCCGGCAGTTGCACGCGGAAGGTGTAAAACGTATCGCCGTGCTGTCAGACCAGCCTGGCAAGTACCCAAATACCACCGGCTTCGCACCGGGTGTGACAATTCACCATCGCGATGAATTGCAGGTGGTTGAAAAGGAACTAAGCACGCTCGGCGGCGTGACCGCACTGATCTACGACCAGATCTGTGCAGCAGAAAAGCGCCGCCGTAACAGGCGCAAGCAATCCATCGGTGTTGAAACCCGGCTTTTTATCAATGAAGCCGTATGCGAAGGCTGTGGTGACTGTGTAAAACAATCCAACTGCCTGTCTGTCATCCCACGGCTGACAGACCTTGGCTTGAAGCGCCAAATAGACCAGTCCTCATGCAATATCGACAAGTCATGCCTGCTGGGATTTTGTCCCAGCTTTATCAGCATCACCGGGGCCAGACCAGCAACTATCCTGGCTAACGAAACCAGCCAGCTTGAGCAGGCGCTGGCCCGCTTGCCCTCACCCGAACTGCCTGCCTTGCAAGATTCTTTTGACATGGTAGTCACCGGCATTGGCGGCCAGGGGGTTGTCACCATCGGCCGCATTGTAGGCATGGCCGCACACCTGCAGGGCCTGGGGTGCTCGGTGCTGGATTTCCCTGGACTGGCACAGAAAGGTGGCGGGGTCATGTCTTACATCCGCATTAACCGCCAAACCGACAAACCCCAGGCTTCGCGCGTACCGATGGGCAAAACTGACCTGTTGCTGGCCGGCGACATGGTCACCGCGCTGGACAGGGAAACGGTTGGGCGAATAGGCAGGAATGTCACCCGGGCAATCGTTAACACCCACGTTTCCCCGACGGGCGGCAACGTGCTGGACCCCGCCAGCATGCTTGATTCGACGCAGCTAAGGAACAGTATCTGTCTGGCGGTTGGTGATACTGACCCCCTGTTTATCAACGCTACGAGGCTCAGTGAGAAGCTTGCCGGTGACACCATCACCGCCAACATGCTACTGCTGGGCTTCGCCTGGCAAGCCGGTGCCATTCCCATCAGCGCCGAAACCATCGAGCAGGCCATACGCCTGAATGGTGCGGGGTCAGAAACTAATATCCGCTGTTTCACCTACGGACGCCTGGCCGCCCACAACTCCGAATTGATGCAGGAACTGACCGGCATTGGCCAACCGGGAGTCGCACCTGAACCGGCATCACTGCCAGCAACCATGGCCCTGCATGAGCAGTTCCTGACCCAATACCAGAACACCGCATACGCCCGGCGCTACCGGTCTGTGGTCGATTCGGCCATACAAGCCGAACAACGCATTGAGACTGACGAGCAGGCGTTCAGCCGCGCCGTGGCCGACAGCTTTTTTCACCTGCTGGCCTACAAAGATGAATACGAAGTGGCAAGGCTACACACCAGTGCAGCATTCAAACAGCAACTACAGTCAACCATCTCGGCCAAACCCAAAATAACCCATCATCTGGCACCCCCGTTTTTAGCTCGCCGCGACCCGAAAACAGGACAGCTGCGCAAGCTTGCTTTCGGCCCATGGATCAGACCTTTTCTGCGTGTTCTTGCGCGGTTGAAAGTGCTGCGCGGCACGCCTTTTGATGTATTCGGCTACACCCGCGAGCGATGCGAAGAACGTGGGCGTATCATGGAGTACGAGGCAAGAAGTGTTGAACTGGTTGCTTCACTCAGCCACAACAACTATGAAAATACGACGCAGATAGCCGCGTTGGCTTCAGGTATTCGGGGTTTTGGGTATGTTAAAGAGCGCAATGCCCGGCGAGCCAAGGAGCAACTCGCCCGCCTGCTGTCAGAACGAAAAGATCTGCCCGCCGATTGAAGAATCCGGGTATTCGCCACAAAACCCTCACGAAACCGCCCTCACTCAGGCCACTATTCCGGTGGTTGGGTGGGTCCGCCATGCACAACCTCCCGGAACTCCTGCACAAACCTGAAGAATATCGGCACCAGCAAGGTACCCACCAGCAGCGCCATAATGGCGCCCCCAAATACCGCCAGACCCAAGGACACCCTGCTGGCCGCACCGGCACCTGATGCGAAAGTCAGTGGAAACACACCTACGACAAAGGCCAGACCAGTCATTACCATGGGCCGGAATCGGAGTCGGGCCGCTTCAATGGTTGCATCAAGCAAGTCCATTTTTTTTTGCTCACGCAATGCCTTGCCAAATTCGACAACCAGTATGGCTGTCTTTGATGCCATTCCAACCAGCAACACGATGCCGATTTTCCCGTACAGGCTGAGTGGTTGCCCGGTTAGCTTGAGCGCCACCAGAGCACCGATCATGGCGATGGGTACCGAAAGAATAATCGCCAGCGGTGTCAGGAATGACTCGTAAAGTGCCGCTAGTAATAAAAACGTGAACAGCAATGACAAAGCCAGCGCCAACGTTGCCATACTGTCAGACTTGCGTTCCTCGTAGCTGGAACCAGTCCAGTCGAACTTATAACCGGTCAGCAAGAATTGATTGGCCATCCTGGCCACGGCATTCATCGCGTCACCAGAACTGAACCCCCCGGCGCTATTGTGTACCCCGTTGATGATTGCGGCGTCATAGGCATTGTAACGGTACAGCACATTGGCCCCCTCGATGGGTTCGGTCTTTACCAGTGTACTCAGGGCAATGGATTCACCCTTGTCATTATTGACATAAAGGCTGTTGAGATCCTGTTCACGCTGGCGGAATGGTCCATCAGCTTGCACTACTACCTTGAAGCCCCCCCCATGGAACTCAAAATTATTGACATAAAAACTACCCAATTGGGTCTGTAGAGTGAGGAAGATATCGTGAATAGACACCCCCTTTGACTTGGCTTTTGCGCGATCAATCTGCAACCAGATTTGTGGGTGGTCTATGCGGAATGTGCTGAATGCGCTGGATACTTCTGCACGCTGCCGGGCAAGCTGAACCATCTGCCTGGTCATTTTGAAGAGCTTTTTCTCTCCCTGGCTCTGGGTATCTTCGAGTACAAAGGAGAATCCCGCCACCGCACCCATACCAGGAATGACCGGCGCACTGAACACCAGCGTATGGCCACCCTCCATCTGGTTGAAACGCTGCTGGTATTTCTTTTGCAGGGCAAATTGATGCATGGACGCATCTTTACGCTCATCCCAGTGCTTCAACCTGACTATAATCATGCCGGCATTGGATTGCAATGCATTGTCCAGCACGCTGAAGCCGTTGACTGCCAACACTTCGTCAATCGCAGGGTCAGCTTGCAACTCCGCGTAGAGTTGGTCCATGAAATCGGCCGTGCGGTTCAGAGAGGCCGCCTCCGGTAACTGTACATCTACCATGAAAAAGCCCTTGTCCTCATCGGGCAGGAAACTGCCAGGCACCCACAGGAACAGCACCAGCAAGCTGATAAACAGACCCGCGATAATAAGGCTACTGGCCACAAGCCGCCGGGCCAGCCATCCCACCACTGATACATAACCGTCCGTTATGCGCTCAAACAACTTGTGGAAGCCCCGGATGACCGCATTAGGCATAGGTTCTCCAGGGCGCAGAATCAGGGCGCACAGAGCCGGGCTCAGAGTCATCGCATTGACCAGGGAAATGAGGATCGCGATGATCAGCGTAGCCCCAAACTGGGCAAACATTTCACCGGTTATTCCCGGTAACAGCATCGCGGGCCCAAAAACGGCAACCAGCACCATCGAGGTGGCAAATATCGGCCCTGCCACTTCCCGCATCGCCTGTTCTGTTGCGGCCCTGGGTGACAGCCCCTGCTCACGCATTATTCGTTCTACTTTTTCCACTACGATAATGGCGTCATCCACGACCAGTCCGATGGACAGAATCAACGCAAACAGCGTCACCGTATTGATGGTCATGCCCAGCAAGTGCAGCACGGCTAAAGCGCCGATGACTGACACGGGGACTGCAAGTGCCGGTATCAACGTTGCCCGCAGATTGCCAAGGAAGAAATAGGTAACCAGGATGACCAGCGCGATCGCCAGCAACAGGGTCGACATGGTTTCATGCAAAGAAGCTGTGATGAACCGGGTGCTGTCATGGCCTATTGAATAGGCCAGCCCGGTTGGGAAGTACCGGTTCAATTCCGCCATCTTGTCACGCACCCGGGTCGAGGTTTCCAGCGCGTTCGCATCCGGCTGCTTGTAAACTGCCAGCAGTATGCCAGGGCTGTTGTTGATTTCGCCGAAGCCCTTATAGGCCTGTGCCCCCATTTCCAGGCGTGCAACATCACGCAGGTAGAGGATGGGTTCCTGTTCTTCTGCTCGCAGAATAATTTCACCAAACTCGTCAGCACTGGCCAACCGGCCCTTGGTTTTCAACACGTACTGGAACCGGGTGTCAGGCGCATTGGGTGGGGCACCAAGGCTACCTACAGCCGCTTGCAGGTTTTGCTCCCGAATTGCGGCCAACACCTGTGGCACGGAAACCTGCCTGTCATGCAGCTTTACCGGATCCAGCCAAACCCGCATGCCGTAGTCCAGCGGGCCAAGAATGCTGGCCTCACCGACTCCGGGTACCCGTGCCAGTTCGCCTTCAATGTTCAGGTTGGCATAGTTAGACAGGTAAACACTGTCAAAGCGGGCTTCAGGTGAAAACAGGTTGACCACCATAAATATGTCAGGTGAGTGCTTGCGTACAACGACCCCCTGTTTCTGGACTTCCTCCGGCAACACCCGCTCTGCCAGTGTCACCCGGTTCTGTACATGAATTTGGGCCAGCGCCGCATCTGTTCCGATTGAAAAAGTGATCGTCAACGTGTAGCTGCCATCACTAGCGGACTTGGAAGACATGTAGATCATGCCTTTAACGCCGTTGACCTGGTCCTCAATCGGCATTGCCACAGTTGCCTTCACAGTTTCAGCACTGGCACCCGGATAGCTTGCATGGACCATGATCTTTGGCGCGGATATCTCCGGATACTGGTCAACAGGCATCACCAGTAGTGCCAGTCCGCCAAGCAAGGTAATAAGAATGGATATCACGAAGGCAAAACGGGGGCGCCGAATAAAAAACTGGGGGCTCATACTGCGTTTATCCAATAGCTGAATCAGGTTGCTGAAGGCGCTAATCTTAGCAGCCTTTGCCAGCAATTTTTCACAAGCAATTGGCCGCCAGGGCGACACCTGCCTTTGCACGGATTAGTATGGGCCTCTCAGCTATTCAGAGCCATGCGGATGTTACGTACAGCGGGTGATCTTTTATGCAATTGTAATTGCTGCAGGAATAACGCATAATCCCAATGCAACTGCTGATTTTTACAAGGATTGTTTCTATCAGCATTTGGATACTGCGCCAACAGGGGAGCTCCATCAACAAGGATTGTTGTTATGTCGGGTCACCAAAACTCCAGATACCGTACATCTTTTTCCGCCGAGCTGGAAAAAGACGGCTCTGAGTATTTCCTGAAAGTTCTTTTGTATAGCCATGATTCGGTCGGCCTCGGGCATTTGCGCAGAAACCTGGCCATCGCGCGTGAAATCACCAGCACATTCCTGAATTCCAAAGTACTTATCCTGACAGGCTCTTCTTGCGATAAACGCTTCAAACTGCCAAAAAATACTGATCTGATAAATATCCCTTCGATTTCCAAGAACGATGAAGGCGGTTACGTAACGCGCAATTTCTCTGGCGCGCTGCAGGACACGCTGGAGTTCCGTAGCAAGATGATCCTTGAGGCTTTCCAGTTGTTTGAACCCGGCCTGATCATCATGGACCACCAGTTAACCGGGCTTTTAGGTGAAGCCCTGCCCATGCTGCAAGCGGCGAAGCAGAAAGGTGTGCAGACCATATTCGGTTTGCGGGATATCAAAGACAATCCGGAAGTTGTGCGGCGCACCTGGAGTACTGAGAGCAGCAGATGGGCGCTGAACGAGTGCTATGACCGGGTTTGTGTTTATGGCATGCAAAGTGTGTTTGACCCGCTGGTCGAATACGCTCCGTTCCTTGACCAGGTCAAACAAATAGATTTCACCGGCTACATCGTTCCCGGGCTCAAAAAGCCTGCGCAGAACCTCCTTTCCGGAAAACGAAAAAAAGTTCTGGTGACTTTCGGCGGCGGTGGTGACGGTGCTCAGCGGGCAGAGAAATACCTGCTCTCACTAACCACGGGGGCGGCACACTGGGATAGCCACATCATTACCGGGCCGTTGATGGCGGCGGATACCCGGCGACGGATTCAAAACCGGGCAAAGAAACTTCAGCCACTCGGTTCAGTCAGGGTTTACCGTTTTCACCGCAACATTCCTGCCTTGCTTCAGCAGGTAGACGCAGTTGTCAGCATGGCTGGATACAACAGCTGTGTAGAGATACTGCAAAGCAGTGTGCCCGCAGTCCTGCTGCCACGCTCATTCCCGCGTAAAGAACAACTTATTCGTGCCACGCGGTTCGCACAGCTTGGGTGGGCAACTGTCATTCCATCAACAGATCCAGATCCACAAGAATTATTTTCCGCCGTCGAATTTGCACTGTCATCTCCCCGCAAACCCCGCTCCGGAGCCGACCTCAATGGACTGAGTGCGCTGTGCCGCATCATTGTTGAGCAATTACAAACCGTCGGGGTGGTGGAAAACGTGCCACAATCAGCACAACCACTAAGCAGGGCCTTGTGAAACAAAGGTGCAGACAAAAAACGCTATTGCTGCTGCGTCAGACCTGATTCGCCGGGACACCGGCATCCCCGGCCTTGAACTGATACTGGATCCTGCACGGTTACTGACCGACCTGGACGGGGCACTGGACTGTACCCGCGTGAATGATATCAAGCTGGTCTATCTGCGCTATAAACCCGGCATGAACTGCCTGGCCCGTTACCGGGTGCAAACCGACGAGTACATAATACATGCTCACGCCAAGGCTTTTGGCCAGGATGCGAATAACAAACTAAAGAAGTCCCTGCAACGCCCGGTCGTCGATGGCGTCCTCGGACCAGGACGGGTCGCGCTCGGAGAGCGGCAGATCGTTTTTTCTACCTTTCCCAACGACGCAAAACTGGCCAGCTTGCAACGCCTTGGCAGTAAAAACCTCCAGCAACGCCTTTTTCAGCGTATTTTCGGGCCACAATCCGGGTGGCGGGACAGCACTCCCGGACCGGCTTTGAACTACAAACCGGAACGCCGCTACGTGACCCGCCTGACTCAAACAGATAGCGAGTCTGCATTACTCAAGTTTTATTCGGTGAGGGGCTTCGACCAGGCCCGGACGCTCAACCGCAAGCTACGCGATAACCGCGAAGGGTTTTACCCTGAGACCATTGGCAAGTCGCGAAAACATGCTGCCATCGCCTACCGGTGGCAACCCGGGGTTACACTGCGGCAACAACACATCGATGGAAATCTGTCGATGGATACCCTCGCCGCTGCAGCCTGCTCGCTGGCTGATCTACACCGTTCAGCGCAGCAAGGACTGTCACCGGCCAGACCGGATGAACAAGCTCAAAAGCTGCATGAACTTGCTGTACAAACTGGCTATCTGCTGCCGATTTTGCAGCAAAGGAGCATGCGGGTTGCGCTGCAGTTAACCGATTGGCTGACCGCCCAGGTGCCGGTCACGCAACCCGTCCACGGTGACTTTTACGATAAGCAAGTGATCGTTGATCAGGGCAAAACAGCGCTGATAGACCTCGACACAATCCATCTGGATAACCCGTTACTGGATTTAGGGAATTACATTGCGCACCTTGAAAAACAATCCATTGACCAAAGCATCACACCAAATGACCTGAGCACCCACCGGGATTCTCTGCTGCAGGCCTATGAACAATCAGCCGGCAGCATCTGCCCTGACCAGCTTAAGCATTACATTGCGCTTGGGCTGTTTAGCCTGATCCACCAACCCTTCAGGGACTGGACAGCAAACTGGCCCACCCAAACAGAACAGCTGCTGGCACGGGTGGAAGCCCTTATCACAGCCTGATCAGGGATACCGGAACAATGAAGAAATCAGCCACTAGCACCTTCACACAAGCCAACGCCCGGAAGAAACCGGGGTCGTGACAACCTTTACTTAGAGGATTTAAAAATGCTGTTTATGCCATATGTTTCATCAGGTTGCATTTACACCCGATGCTGGATGCTACGCTATGGGTGCTAGAATTGGCTATGTTCTGAAAGTTTACCCACGCACCTCACAGACTTTTGTGTTGACGGAAATACTGGCACACGAAAAGGCCGGCCTTGAGATGGATATCTTCTCACTGCGACGGACAGATGACACACGGTTTCACGCCGCACTGGCACGCGTCCAGTCGCCGGTGTTCCAGATTGCCCGGGCCGGCACCAAGGCAACGCTGGTCCTGAACGAGCTACGCGAGCATGGCGAGCACCTTCCACAGCTTTGGCAGGTCGTGCGTGAAAGCAGCGCCAATGCAGAAGACCTGTTACAGGCAGCCCGTTTATCCCGTGCCATTGTTGAGCGCGGTATCGTTCACCTGCATGCACACTTTGGAACAGTCGCTACTGTGGTCGCGCGCCTGGCAGCAAGAATCACCGGCATCAGCTACTCCTTCACGGCTCATGCAAAGGATATTTTTCATGAAATTGTCGATGAGGATGTATTGCGCAAGAAACTGGCGGATGCAGCAGGTGTCGTCACTGTGAGCCAATTCAATGTCAATTATCTGCAACGAAAGTACGCCACTGCTGCGGCGAACGTCAAGCTGATCTATAACGGCCTGGATCTCGAGGACTTCCGCTATAAGCCCGGTGGCCACCGGCCACCGTTGATTCTGGCCGTTGGCCGCCTGGTGGAAAAGAAGGGCTTTAGCTATCTGCTCAGCGCTTGCGCCCTGCTGCGTTCGAGAGGTGTTCAATTCCGCTGTGAGATTGTCGGCGGTGGCGTACTTGAACCGGCATTGCGGGCACAACTGGAAGCGCTTGAGCTTGGGGGATTAGTGACCATTTGCGGTGCGATGTCGCAGAGTGACGTGAAACAGAAAATCCGCCAGGCCAGGCTGCTGGCGGCCCCTTGTGTGCATGCTGAAGATGATGACCGGGACGGTTTGCCGACCATACTGCTGGAGGCCATGGCGCTGGGGACTGCGTGTATTTCAACACCCGTTACCGGCATACCGGAAGTGCTCAGACATGAAGCGACCGGCTTGATGGTCGAAGAGCGCGATGAGGCCGGGTTGGCTGATGCCTGTGAGCGCCTGCTTTCGGACCAGGAACTGTGTGACCGTTTAACCCAAAGTGGCAGGCAACTGGTTGAAGCACAGTTTGATATCGATAAAAACACAGCAGAGATACGCACCTTCTTCTCAACCATGACAGGACAGAACCTGGCCCCGGACCCACGAAGTGGGAATGCATGACCGTGAATACCGCAGGTCACCGGCGGGTTGTGGTTTCTGTCAACCAGGATGCAGGCATCGGCCCTCAGCGGGCCAAAGGTGCCGCCGTGCATTTAAACGCCATGCGCGAGGCTTTCTCGGCGCTGGGCACAGATTGCCGGGGTCTTGATGAGCCGGATGACACAAGGCTGACCACAGCCCTCGGCAACATGCTTGAGGCAGGCAGCATTGACCTGATATATGAGCGCTACGCGCTTGGCAAAGCGACGGCAGCCCGCTTCGCCCTGCAACACAATATTCCGTTGGTGATGGAGGTCAACGCGCCGTTGGCTGATGAGCAACACCGTTGGCGTGGCGGTTCGAATGAGGCAGAGGACGCACACCAGGATGCCCTGGCAATGGCTGCGGCCAGCAAAATCGTTGCTGTCTCTAGTGATGTTGCCCGTTACGCCATCGACAGGGGCGCCGATGCAGCACGGGTGGAAATCACCCCCAACGGCATCGACACTCATCGTTTCAACCTCGCGGCACGCGCTACTTCTGTGCGCAAATCATTGTTGCCGCCTGGCCACTTCGTGATCGGGTTTCACGGCCGGCTACGGCCCTGGCATGGCTTTGATATGCTGGTTGCGGTGATCGCCAGATTGCTGGATCATGGCATGGCTGTTCATTTTCTAGTCGTTGGCGAAGGTGATTTTGACAGCCTGAAGCAGTTACCTGACGACTGCTATACGCGCATACCCTGGCAAGCCCACCGGGAGGTTCCACGCTATGTCGCAGCCTGCGATGTGCTGCCGTTGACCTATCAGGCTGATATGCCATGCTATTTTTCACCATTGAAATTGAATGAAGCCATGGCCTGCGGTGTGGTGCCACTGGTACCGGATCTCGGTGACCTGCCCGATGCGGTTTCCCACCGAAAGACGGGCCTGGTATACGCTGCGGGAAATGAACAGGCCTTGCTTGAGCAACTGCAATTGCTGATACACGATCCGGCCCTGTTGAAATCCCTTGCCAGCCATGCCGCCAGCGATGCCAGCCAGCACAGCTGGGAACACATCGCCCGCAACGTGCTTGAGTCAGCTGCAGACCAGCAGCCCATACCCCTGACCTCGGGTCCCTGATGCAGACTGACACCTTACAACGTGCGCTGGAGAAACTGGAGGCACAGCAACTCAGCACCAGTCAGGTCAGGCGGGTGGCAGTGACACGCCGGGGTGTACTTCATATCGAGATTCAGGCTTCGGACAAACAGCGCTTCTTTTTCTTCCAGGCCGATGAATTACAGGAACTTCAGCCTTACAATGACCCGGAAATCCCATTGCTTGGAAGCCTGTCTGCGCAAGAACTGGCATCACAATACGCCATTGTGAGCTACCGGCCGGGACGGCGCATTGTGCTTGACCCGATCGCCAGGCAAGGCACCATCGCCAAAGCTTATAAAAAGCACCAGGCAAAACCGGCCGCTGACAAACACGCCATTGCCATACACGCCTGCCACCACCACAGCTTCGATATTCCCGAGTTGCTGCAAAGCCAACCCGGGCATGACCACCTGGTACTGGCCAAGCGATCTGGCCAGCCACTTGCCATAGCCCCTGATGCTGTCTCCACCTGGGGTTTGGTCGGTACATACCTGCAACACTTTCAACAATTTGGAGCCGCTGAAGGACTACAAGAGTTTGACCACCAGCAAGAGTTGCAAGTGCTGGATGAGCGCGCTCGCCGCTTACTGCTGGTTAAACCTGACCTGCCACAACACTGGCAAGCGGGGCGGGAGAACCTTGACGCTGCCATCATGAGCCTGCCACCCACAGTCAAAGCTCTGGCGCACCGGGATCTGCACGACCGGCAGTTCATCATTGGTGACAAAACAGTGGTCTTGCTGGATTTCGACCTGCTGTGCCATGCAGATACGGCTCTGGATGCGGGTAACCTTCTTGCCCATATGCAACTGAGAGTGCTACAGGGAGAAGCAGAAAGCCAGGGTGCCGCCTTCTCCACCTGCTGCCAGTCATTCCTGGCAGGCCTGGGCCGGCAGAATGAGGCTGGTTTTGAACAACGGCTACTCTTTTACCAGGCCACTACGTATTACCGGTTGGCCCTCCTCTATGCTTTGCGGCCACGCTGGAAACATTTGACCTCACCCCTTATCGATGCTGGAAAACAGTGTATTGATAAGCTGTCTGTCTTCCAGGGCAGCGCATGAAGATTTTGCTTAAGCCAGTGGTGTGGTTGATGCTGGCAGGTCTTATCCTGTCCCGGCCGGTGGCTGGCTATGAACCGGCTGGCCTGGTGCCCGGGCATTGGGTCGAAGTCCGCGGCAAGCTGAATGAGCAGGGGGTTTTTGTCGCACAGCGGATTGACCTGGTAGCACCTGAGTTCGCAGAAGTCCTGATAGGCACTGTCTCAACCCCGTCAAAATCCGGAGAGTTCCTGTTGCTGGGCCAGTCTGTACAGATTTCGCCCAAAACCGTATTCAGCAAAGTTGCCGGCAGCAGACTGCTCAACAAGCGGGTCAAGGTTGAGGGCCATTATCGTGGGCCGAAACGGTTTTCTGCCCGCAAAGTCAGTGCCCGTGGTGCTGGCCGTGACCGCCTGGTCGGGATGGTCAGCAAAATCCGTGAAGGGGACAATGGCTACACTCTATCCGTCCTGAATAAACAAGTTTATGTGCCAGCTGAAATTGAGCTAAGGCACGATAATCCAATAGAGGCATACGCAATCGCGCACCTCAATGTTGCGTTGCCAGAGGGCAAGCAGTTGTCTGAAGACGACCAGTTTGGCCAAGGCATTCGCATCAGTGACCGGATTCATTTCACCACCCTGGCGGAGGCGCGCTTCAAAGGCGAAGACAATTACGACCTGGATGACCTCCGGGACCGGGGCCTGCAGACGGCAGCGGGCTCGGTTCGCGGCCGCTTTGTGCTGGCACCCGGCAATCACGGCGTGGCCGGTCAATTGGAATTCCGGTATACACGGGTGAGAGTGGATCACGATTTATTCGGCACCTTTTATATCAGCGACACCCGCCTCAGTGAGAGTTTTATATTCCTCGATGACCCGTTTGGAGTCGACTTCGATATTCAGGCAGGACGCATGGACTTTGATGACCGGCGCGAGTGGGTCTATGACCAGAACCTCGACGGCGTGCGGGTTTACTGGGCCGTCGCTGGATGGGTGGCTGAGCTATCGGCAACCACCACGCTGTCTGATGGCAAACCAAGAGATGAGGCCACCAATAATTTTGTGGCCTATGTGTCGGATTTAGGACGCAACTTCGCGGCCTATGCTATCCAGCGCCAAACAGACTTGCCGGGGCGCAGGGGAAAAGTTACCCACATAGGCCTGAGGGCATTTGGCCAATGGCCGCCACAGCATGAAAGCTGGCTCGAAATCTCAAGCATGAGAGGCAACCGGGCCGGGAACCGGGGACGCATCAATATGCGCGGCTGGGGTTTCGATATTGGCACCACCCGATCCATCGGCAAACACTGGTTCCTGACGGCTGGCTGGGCCTTCGGTCAGGGCGATAACAATACCCGCGACGGAACCGATGGCAGCTTCCGGCAAACCCGCTTGCAGGATAACAATGGCAAGTTTGGCGGCGTCACTTCGTTCCGCTACTACGGCGAACTGCTGGATCCGGAGCTGGCCAACATGCATATCGGTACGCTGGGACTTGGCTACCGGTTTGCCGCACGCGGCTCAATCGATCTGGTCGGCCACTACTACCGGCAGGATAAGGCGGCGCGCAAAATCATTGATTCAGATCTTGATCAGCGTCCGGATGGCATCAGCCGCGATCTGGGCTGGGAGATTGACGCGATCATTGGCTGGCGCCCGGTACGGGCCTGGGATTTCGAGCTGGTTCTGGGCCGCTTCAAACCGGGCAAAGCATTCCGGCGGCGCGATGATGCCTGGGTCAGCAAGGTACAAATTCGCTACCGCTACTGAGCCAACCGGGTTCTGACACTAAGCTTTGCGATTTGTTTCCCACCAGCCAAGACAACGACGCACCCTGTCAGACACCGGTTGCACAGGTGTGCTCAACGCGCAGTCATAACCATTTTCCCTTAGCAAATCCCCCGCAATTCCGGCGAATACCCCAACATCTTCAGGTGACATGTCCTGACGCCAGTCGCGCAGGTTCTTGACCGGCGGGAGCCAGGCGGATTTGGCTGACAAGCCGGGTTGGTGGCGGGTTTTACCAGCATGATAGTTGGCCATTTCATCAGCGTAAGGAATCTGCAGAAAGGCCGCGATAACCGCAAGTTGCTGTTCCGGCCTGGCCACCAGGTCTTCATATTTCACCTGTAGATAATGCTCCGGACCGAGAGCCCGGCCATGCTGCAAGCCAGTACCGGCCTGCCAGCGCCACCACAGCGCACAAGTGCCGAGCGGGTCTTCTTTCCATAACGGCCACCGGCCCGGACCCTTGGTGGGTGTTGCCCAGTTTAAGGTTGAAAGTGCAGTATTGCGCCCATCCCGCACAATGTGCACGAACCGGGCGTGCGGAAAAAGTGTATGCAGCACGGGCATCTTGCGACAAAAGTCGGGCGTCTTTTCGCCGCTGAGTTGCTTGTGTTTTTTCTGCGCCCGCAAAGTGTAGAGGCGGCCAACAAAAGTTGCGTAATCAGGGCAATCCTCAGCTGCATAAATAACCTCAGCCTGACCCAGGCCCATGCGATAAAAGCGGCGATAGGCCAGCACAGCATCAAGCAGTTCAGGCGTCATAGATGGCCGGGGTTGTTTGCGTAATACCCGCTTGGCTGCGCGCGTAATAAAGTGTGTGTCATTGGCCACTGTGAGCTGTGGGTGGTTGTCGAGCATCCGCTGTAACAGGGTTGTGCCGGACCGGGGACACCCAACGACAAACATAAATGGGCTGGCTACTGCATCCTCAGGCATCGGTATCTTCCCGGGAATATTCACTCATGACCAGTTGGGCGTACGCACCACCCGCAGCCAACAACCCGGCATGTGAGCCGCTCTCAATCAGCACACCTTTTTCCAGATGCAGTATGACGTCTGCATGTTCAATGTCTGACAGGTTATGGGTAATCATAAAGGTTGTCCTGTCAGCGCTGATCTCCTGTAAGGCTTGCAGCACGGCGTGACGGTTGTCCTTATCCAGACTGCTGGTTGGCTCATCAAGAACCAGTAATGGAGCTCTGCGCAATGCGGCCCGGGCAAGTGCTATCCGTTGCCGTTGCCCCATCGAAAGCGTAACGCCACGCTCACCCACCTGCGTCGCATAGCCCTCCGGCAGCCCCTCGATAAAGTCATGAATACTTGCCAGTCTGGCAGCCTCCTTTATGGCCGCGGCCGAACTGTTCGTCGCGCCGAAAGCAATATTCTCTGCAATCGAGGTAGCGAACAGCAAAGTATCCTGGAGCACTACGCTGATCTGCGTGCGCAACGATTTAAGCGTCAGGTGGCGAATATCCCGGTCGTCGATCAACACCCGCCCGTCAGTCGGGTCGTAAAGCCGGGATAACAGACCGATAAGTGAGGACTTACCGGCACCCGATGGCCCTACAATCGCAACTTTCTGACCAGGGCTTATGCTGAAGCATATATCTCTCAATACCGGTTGGCCCTCTTCATAGCCATAGCTGACATGATCGAAGCTTACCGCCCCCCTGAAAGACGGCGCAGGTTGCGCATCTGCGGCATCCATCACGTCCGGCGGGGTCTCAAACAGCTGGACAACCCGCTCACCTGCCGCAGAAGCCTTGGCCATCCGGCCCGAGTACTTGGCAAAATCCTGCATGGGCTTGAAAGCAGCTTTCAGATAGGAAAGGAATACCAGCAACTCGCCGGCACTCAAGGCCCCCCTGAGAATCAGCACAGTGCCATAAAACAGAACAACGGCTGTCGAAACCCCGGTCATTAGCTGCACCGTACCCTGCAACCGGGCCAGCAGGCGTTTGATCTGAACGCCTTCTTTCAGGCTTTTCTGGTTTTGTTTACCAAACTGATCGGAAAAGGTGTCCTCCAGGGAAAGCGTCTGCACTACCTGCATGGCACCGATTGATTCTGCAACCGTTGATGCCATGGCACTCTCCCGCTTTCGTTGTTTGCGGGACACACCCTGTATTCGCTTGCCCAATATCAAAGTGGGTATCCAGTACAGCGGTGCCGACAACAGTACCAACAAAGCCAGTTTCCAATTGAGCCAGAGCATTAACCCAGCCATGGAGGCCAACACCAGCACACTGCCGATCAGCGGCATAAATGCAGTTACAGCAACATCCTTGAGCAAACCGATATCGCCGATCACTCTGACCAGCAGGTCGCCGCTTTTGGTTTTGCTGTGGAACGCGAGGGACAGGCATTGTATATGTCGATACAGCGCTGCCCGGACTTCACTCAACACCTTGTTGCCCACCAGCGCAAAGCCCACTTTCTGCCAGTATGAACTCAACGCCCGGACGCCCAGAATAAGAATCAGGGCAAATGATGCGCCAGCGACGATGGTGAGGGGTTCCAGGCTACCAATCCAGCCATCCGCAACCCCGTCAGCACCGGGAATAATGACATGGTCGATGACCACTTTTAACGGCCAGGGCTCAAGTGCGCGCATCAACACGCCAGCGAACAAAGCCAGGAAAGAACCGGCAATTAGGGGACGATGCTGCCTGATATAGGGCCACATGTAACTGAGGAGCGCTACAAACCCTGGCAGTGATTGTCTCAGTGGCTTCGGTTTGGCCATGGGAATTCCATTTCCTTTAACTGGTTAATGTTTGTTTAACTTAAACCAGGCTTATTTTCGCTATAGTACACGCTACGGACATTGCTTGCTTTACTGTATGTTCATGTTTTAATTATTTATTGGTCATCGACAAGGCAGCTATTTCCTGATAGTTTACATTGCATACATGGTCACTGAACGGCCAGTTTCAGGGTTCACCCTTGATGCTAAAACGGATTTTGCGCATCGGAGCGTTACATTGAAAACACCACCAGTCTTAAAATCACCTGCATTCATTTGGTTAGCAGCGGCAATTACGCTGTCTTTAACTGCTATTCCAATCAGCAGTTATGCAAAATATGAGTTTGTCTCATCATTTGGCAGTACCGGCTCTGCCTTTGGGCAATTCAACGGGCCCCGGGGGGTCGCGGTCAATAGTGTTGGAAAAATAGTTATAACAGAATCGGTTAACAATCGCGTGCAGCTTTGCACCGACGTGGGTAAATGCAGAGGATGGGGTGCCTTTGGTGTCCTTTCCGGTGAGTTCGATCGGCCCAGGGGAGTCGCTGTTAACAGCGTCGACCGCCTTTTTATTGCCGATCGAGGCAATGACCGTATAGAAAGCTGCAGCAGCACCGGCAGTTGCACAGACTTTGGAGGTTCCGGCACTGCTGTCGGCAAGTTTGAATCTCCCCGGGGGATCGCGATTGACAGCCGGGATCGGATTTACATTACCGATACGGACCACGACCGCATCCAGATATGCAACGCACAGGGCTCGTGCTCAGCCTTTGGCACGACCGGCTCTGCTCTCGTACAATTCAGCTCACCGGCAGGCATTGCGGTTGATAGCAGGGGCCGCATCATTATTGCAGACCGTGGCAACAGCCGTATCCAGATTTGCACAACCACCGGTAGCTGTACGGCCTTCGGCCGCCCAGGGACGGCGCCTGGTCAGTTTAATGGGCCGGCAGGCATCGCAGTTGACAGCAATGACAACATCATCATAGTCGATCGTTTCAATGACCGGGTTCAGGTCTGTACACAACAAGGCAGTTGTACCGCATTCGGCAGTTTCGGCAGGGGTGTCGGGCAATTTGATGCCCCCTGGGGTGTCGCTGTTGACGACCAGGACCGCATCATTGTCGCTGACCTGGGCAATAACCGCATCCAGATTTTTGCTGAACCCGCGAGCATCCCGATCAATACCGGTTTGAACGATGCCTGGTACTACCGCGAAACGGACGGACAAGGTTTTTTCATCAACGTCCTGCCGACCCTGGGTGTGGTGTTGGTTTCATGGTTTACCTATGACACCGTACGGCCTGCCGATGGGACGCCATCAAACCTGGGTGAGCCCGGACACCGCTGGCTGATCGCGGTTGGTCCATATTCAGGCAACGAGGCTGTACTGGACATTGAAATTGCATCCGGTGGACTGTTCGACACCAAAACGCCGATTAACCGGGCCGCCGATGGCACCATGAGATTAACTTTCAGTGATTGCAATACCGCGGCCATTGAATACGATATTCCGTCCATCAGGCGAACGGGGATCGTGCCTATAGAGCGTGTTGCGGCCGATAATATTCCACTTTGCGAAGCGCTGGTTAACCCGCCGGCTGTCGCCAAGAATACTGCAAAAGTCGATGTTGAACCCAGCACAAGTCCTGCACCACAAGCCGTTGTTGGGCTGCCGATCAATACCGGCCTGAATGATGCCTGGTACTACCGCGAAACAGACGGACAAGGTTTTTTCATCAACGTCCTGCCGACCCTGGGTGTGGTGTTGGTTTCATGGTTTAC
Organism: Gammaproteobacteria bacterium; assembly: GCA_024277815.1. Taxonomy (GTDB): domain Bacteria; phylum Pseudomonadota; class Gammaproteobacteria; order Xanthomonadales; family SZUA-36; genus SZUA-36. Next base: position 26,198 of record JAJRUM010000071.1, on the reverse strand, counting down.
CTATGACACCGTACGGCCTGCCGATGGGACGCCGTCAAACCTGGGTGAGCCCGGACACCGCTGGCTGATCGCGGTTGGTCCTTATTCAGGCAACGAGGCAACGCTGGATATAGAGATTGCCTCCGGCGGCCTTTTTGACACCAAGACCCCAATTAACCGTGCTGCCGATGGCACCATGATTGTCACATTCAACGATTGCAACAGTGCGACGATTACCTACGACATCCCCTCCATCGGGATGCAGGGAAGTGTACCGATTGAACGTGTCGCCGCCGACAATATCCCACTGTGCGAGGCTTTGGCGGCGCAGGCCCAGTAACGCCTGCCAGATTTGGCAGAGCCAGTTTAAGAGGAAGCGGCAGAGGTGCCGCTTCCTTTACTTGATTACAGTTCAGAACTGCTCCGCATCCAGCGCCATCATACTGTCACTGCCTGACCTGACGGTCGTCAGGTAACTGCTGGCCCGTGGCAACAAATGATCAAAGTAGAACTGCGCAGTTACCTGCTTGGCTTGCAGAAAAGCCTCATCACCACCGCCTGCTTCCAGCAGTTGTTGTGCTTTGAGTGCAGACTGCCCCAATACCCAGCCACCACAGATATAGCCCAGCAACATCATGAAATTGACACTTGCGCCGCCGGCAGCATTGCGATCCCGGGTTGCGTGCCCGAGTAGCCAGGCCATTGCATCAGCACCCACCTGGACTGCCTCTGCCAGCGAAGCGGCCATACCGGCAAGCCCCTCTACTTTTGCCATGTCATCAGCGGTTGTCTGGATTTCCTGTAGCAGGCCCTGCAAGGCTTCACCCTTATCCGCAAGGGTCTTCCGCCCCGCCAGATCCAGGCCCTGAATGCCGGTGGTGCCTTCATAAATGGTCAGGATACGGGCATCACGATAATACTGGGCACTACCCGTCTCCTCGATATAGCCCATGCCGCCATGGACCTGTATTCCATGGGAGGTAATTTCCTGCGCCAACTCTGATATCCAGCCTTTCACGATCGGTGTATAAAGAGCGTTTCGGGCCGCGTGCTTTTTGGCCTCCTCCGGGCTTTTCGCCCAGTGCGTAAGATCCGCTTCGCGCGCAGCGATGTAAATCAATCCACGCATCGCTTCGGTCGCCGACTTCATGATCATCAGCATCCGGCGCACATCAGGGAACTCAATGATCGGATAACGGGAACCATCACTGCGGGTGCCTTGCAAACGTTCCCGGGCATAGGCGGCAGCCTGCTGCAACGACCGCTCCGAAACGCCGAGACTCTGAATGCCGACACCCTGTCGGGCTTCGTTCATCATTGTGAACATGGCCATCAAGCCATTGTGTGGCTGGCCGACCAGGTAGCCAACCGCACCGCCATTGTCACCAAAACTCATCGTACACGTCGGGCTGCCGTGGATACCCAGTTTGTGCTCCAGGCCAACGCAACTGACATCATTGCGCTGACCGGGCTGACCATTGTCATCTAATAGAAATTTTGGTACCAGAAACAGGGAAATACCCCTGACACCCGCTGGGGCGTCAGGCAGGCGGGCCAGCACCAGGTGGATGATATTCTCTGTCATCTGGTGGTCACCCCAGGTAATAAAGATTTTCTGCCCGGTCAGCAGGTAATGATCGCCTTCGGCTACGGCCCTGGTGGTTACAGCGGCCAGGTCTGAACCTGCCGCCGGTTCGGTCAGGCACATCGACCCGGTCCATTCGCCACTTACCATGGCGGGCAAGTAGATATCTTTCAGTTCATCGGAACCGTGCGCCGCAAGAGCCTCAACCGCGCCGGTCGTCAACAGTGGACACAACGAAAGTCCAAGATTGGAGGAATCCCATATTTCCACCACCGCAGCGGCCAGCATGCGTGGCATGTTCTGACCGCCATATTGTTCATCAGCAGCCAGTGATGCCCAGCCATTGTCAACATACTGGCGGTAAGCGTCCACAAAACCCGGAGTCTCCTGCACGCCATTCTCATCCAGCGTCGCACCCTCGCGGTCACCGACGGCATTCAGGGGGGCGAAAACCTCGCTACCCAGACGATTTGCCTCCTCCAGGATCGCCGTGGCCAGTTCAGCGTTCACATCCTCCAGTCCAGCCTCTGCGCAAACCTGCTCAAAGCCGAGAACTTCGTTTAATAGAAATTCGGCATCCTTGTACGGAAAACGGTAGTCACTCATCAGATACAATCCCTGCTATAAATTAATTAATATATAACCCACTATCCTATTATGGACGATTTCAATATCCGGGAAAATGACTTTTGACAAGTCGTGGCGTTATCCGGCAAATAAAGGCGGCAGTATGAAAAAAACAGGTGCATGGTTGGTACGCTACGCCCTTGAGCAGATCGGTGTTGAATACACTTTTGGGATTCCAGGCGTCCACAATACAGAAATATACGACGAACTTAACAAGTCTTCCCGCATTCAACCTGTTCTGGTCACCCATGAAGGTGGTGCCGCCTTCATGGCTGATGCCATCAGTCGCACAGCCGACAGCATTGGTACCCTCCTGATCGTACCGGCAGCAGGCGTTACCCATGCAGCCAGTGGCATCGGCGAGGCCTTTTTGGATGGTATCGCCATGCTGGTCATTGCAGGCGGCATACGTACCGATAGCGATAAAACTTACCAGTTACACGAAGTAGACCAACATGCACTGCTGGCACCCATCACCAAACAAACTTTTAAAATTGAAACACACGATGAACTGATCGACACTATTTACCAGGCCTATCGAATTGCAACAAGCGGCGAACCCGGACCGGTTTTTGTTGAGATTCCGGTCAATTTGCAACTGTTTCCGGGTGAGGTTTCCGGGTTACAGCCCTTTGAGGCCGATGGCAGGCCGGCAGAGCCGGACATCGAGGCAATTGAACAAGCGGCCAAGCTATTGCACGCAGCCAGCCACCCCGGACTGTTTCTGGGTTGGGGGGCTGTTCACGCGAGCGAAGAATCGGTACGCATAGCCGGGCTTCTGGACGCGCCGGTTGCAACCACACTGCAGGGCTTGAGTGCTTTTCCAGCCAATAATCCGCTGCATGCCGGTATGAGTTTTGGCCGGGCAGCTGTTCCCGCCGCTGAAAATGCCTTCAAAAACTGTGACTGCATGTTGGCTGTCGGCACCCGATTCAGTGAAATCGCCACCGGCAGTTTCGGTGTCGAACCACCGCGGAACCTGATACATATTGATATTAACCCCCCTGTGTTCAATGCCAACTACCCAGCCGCATTAACCATTGAAGGGGACGCAAAACTGGTGCTGAAGCGACTCGCCACAGCACTTGAAGCACTGGACAGGCCGCGACCCACCAATAGTCTGGTCAGGTCAGCCATTGCCAGCGATAAAAGTGCCTACCTCAAAGAGTGGCTCGCACACGACAGCAAGGATCGTGTCAACCCGGCGAAATTCTTCGGGGAACTGCGCAAGCAACTGGACGATAACGCCATCGTGGTGGCAGATGACGGCAACCACACCTTCCTGGCAGCAGAACTGATGCCCATTCACTGCGCACGCGGATTTATCTCGCCCACTGACTTCAACTGCATGGGGTATGCAGTGCCAGCGGTAACCGCCGCCAAACTGGCCAATCCTGACAGGCAAGTGGTGGGTATTATCGGTGATGGTGCATTTCTGATGACCTGCATGGAAACGTTGACAGCCGCATCACTCGAGGTCGGTGGAGTGTATTTTGTATTTAGTGACGGTGAGTTATCACAAATATCACAGGCTCAGGAGATTCCCTACAACCGCAAGACCTGTTCCGTTTTACACCAGATGAAAGTTAAAGGTGTTGCCGAGGCGACCGGCTGCGAGTTTGTTGCCATTGACAACGATATGGCTATTGAAGAGGGCGTCAAAATGGCCCTTGCGCATGCAACCCAAAGCAAACCGGTAATTGTTGACGTAAAAATTGACTACTCAAAACGTACCCGGTTTACCAAAGGTATCGTTAAAACCAATTTGGGCCGCTTCTCTGCAAGCAATAAAGCCAGGTTTATTGCTCGTGCACTGCTCAGAAAGGTGACGGGCTAACTATTTGTCCCAGGCCGGCGCTGTCAGCCGACGCCGGCCATCGCGGCTCAATCTGACACCGGCCTCATCCAGGCACTTACGGTCCCAGAGCTTGCAGGTTACTTGTTTGTGCTTCTGATCCAGGCCCTCACAGGAATTGGTGTACTCGCAGACATTAACCTCATCACCCCGGCCAAGCCTCAGCTTCAAAAACCAGTCCGGATCGGCCAGGCTTTGGCGGGCGGCACCAACAATGTCTGCAATACCATCGCAGAGCACCGCTTCGGCCTGCTCAAAGCCATGAATACCCCCGGCAGCAACCACCGGCACTTCGAATCCGGCCTGCCGGATGGCAGACCTGATATCTGTTGTGGGTTTAAAGTTGCGACCAAACGGGCCTTGCTGGTCAGATATATACGATGGCATGCACTCATAACCACTGCGACCCGTGTACGGATAAGCTGACCAACCAGGCTTGGGTTGCGCCGCATCTTCAAACTTACCACCCCGTGAAAGTGACAGAAAATCCATGCCCGCACGGGCAAACTCCACACCGAAAAACACAGCGTCTTCGACCGTGCTGCCGCCTTCAATACACTCCTCGCTGAGATAGCGACAACCCACGGTGTAGCTGTCGCCAACCACATCTCTGACACGCCGGTACACTTCCAGCGGCAAGCGGATCCGTTCTTCCCTGGAACCGCCATAACCGTCATCACGCTGGTTCAGTGCGGACAGAAAGGAGGCCATGGTATAGGCGTGCGCATAGTGAAGCTCCACACCATCCATGCCGGCTTGCTGCGCGCGCCCGGCCGCTGCTGCGAACAGGTCTGGCAGCACCGCCGGCAAGTTCCGGATATGTTCCAACTGTGTATCCGTGACACGCTCGCGGTAACCGTGCGTAAGGCCTTCGAGCTCTCTTTCAGTAAGTATCTCCCGCAACTCTTCCAGCGAAAGCGCCGCAAGCTTCTGCCGAATTTCAGACTCCGTGCAGCCCTCTGCCCGTAACAACCTTACATGCTCTGGCGTGATCCCCAGAAACTTCTGCAAGTACTTCTCAGGCGATGGCCGGCGCCGGATTGAAAGAAAATCGATGATTTGTATCAGTAACCGCGTCCGTCCACTGCTGGCATGGCGAACGACGTCGGCCAGGTCTTTCAGGCCAGGAATATAACGGTCATGTCCCATGCGTAACAACGGGCCGCTCGGGACATCGCGAATTCCAGTTGCCTCGACGACCAATGCACCGGGCTGGCCACGAGCCATGCGTTCATACCAATCAAGGATGTCATCTGTGACAAAACCATCTTCGCTGGCGCGCCAGGGAACCATCGCCGGCACCCAGGTGCGCTGCTCCAGCTGTAAGTTCTGATAGCTGATGGGGCTGAAAAGCCTCGCGGCCTTAGCCTCAGCGGCGGTTGGCGGCTCGCCGGGGTCAGGTTTGTACTTGATTCGCTGCGGTGGCCTGTACATCTATGCTGGCAGTCAGGGAACCATGGCCGTGGTTTCAATTTCAACCTTGGCCGAGCTTTCAATGAGTGCAGACACCTGCACAACGGCCATCGCCGGGTAGTGTTTACCGATCACTTCCCGCCAGGCCTTGCCGATCTTCTTGATTTCATCAAGGTACTCGCTGCGACTGGTGATGTACCAGGTCATCCTGACAATATGCTCTGGCCTTGCATCCGCTTCGGCCAGTACCGCAATGGTATTTTTCAGCGTTTGCTCCACCTGCCCGGCCATGCTTTCGGTGCGGATCACCTGGGTATCATCCCAGCCGATCTGGCCTGCCACAAAAACCATGCGGCCTTCAGCGGCGATACCATTGGAATAGCCATGCGGTCTTGACCAACCGGGTGGCAGCAGAATTTTTTGAGTCATATGGTTACCTTTCAATTTCCAGATTGATTTTCATGGCGCTTGTATTCATTGCGGGCAATAATCACTTTTTGGACTTCGCTGGCACCCTCGTAGATACGCAAAGCGCGTATTTCACGGTACAAACGTTCAGCCACATGGCCAGAAGTCACACCCAGGCCACCAAATAGCTGCACGGCACGATCAATGACCTGCTGGGCCTGCTCGGTGGCATGCAATTTGGCCATCGCCGCTTCGCGAGTGACCCGCTGCTGACCACCGTCTTTAACCCATGCAGAGCGGTAAACCAACAATGCGCTGGTATCGATATCCAGTGCCATATCGGCAATCGCTGCCTGGGTCATCTGCAACTCGGCCAGCGGCGCACCAAACAATTCCCGCTGCAGAACATGATCCAGCGTCGCGTCACAGGCACGACGCGCGAACCCCAGTGCGGCAGCAGCAACGGTAGTGCGAAAAACATCCAGGGTCGCCATAGCGACCTGAAAGCCCTTGCCCGGTTCGCCCAGCATTTGCCGGGCGGGAACCCTGCAGTTATCAAACACCAGTGTGCCAAGCGGATGTGGAGCAATGATGTCAATCCGCTCGCTGACCGACAGGCCGGGCGTATCAGCCCCAACCACGAAGGCACTCAGGCCTCCGGTAGCCGGCGCTTCGCCGGTGCGCGCAAATACCGTATAAAAATCGGCGATGCCGGCATTGGAAATCCAGCTCTTTTCACCGTTGAGGATATAATGGTCACCATCGCGTTCAGCAATGGTCGCCATGGCGCCAACATCAGATCCGGCCTGTTTCTCGGACAACGCAAATGCCGCGATACTGTCACCGGATGCGACCCCGGGAAGCCATTCTGATTGTAGTTCCGGACTGCCGAACAGGCTGACAGGGCCACTGCCAAGGCCCTGCATGGCGAAACAAAAATCTGCCAGCCCGGAATGATAGGCCAGCGCCTCTCTCAACAGGCACAGCTTGCGTACATCCAGCGGCTGGTCTGCTGTGGCCGGATCCGGAACGGTGTTGGCCAACCAGCCACCGGCGCCTAATAATTTCACCAGCGCACGGCAGCTTGCATCCAGGTCTGCATTTTCCTGGGTTAGTAAGGCAGTGTTCGCCTCACACCAGCGATCCAGGCCTGCTTTCAGCCCACGGTGAGAATCATCCAGAAAGGGCCACTCAAGGTAACTTGAATCCGGCATCAATTTCCCTCGAACTCAGGTTTTTCCCTGGCGACAAAAGCCCGATAGGCACGCTTAAAGTCTTCGGTTTGCATACATATTGCCTGTGCCTGTGCTTCAGCCTCAATGGCTGTATCCAACGGCATATCCCACTCAGTATTCAGCTGATTCTTAGTGATTCCATGTGCAAAGTTGGGGCCATCAGCGAGCCTGTGTGCCATGGCAACCGCCTTGGAATTCACTTCTTCGGGCTCGCACAGCTGGTTGAAGAAACCCCAGTTGAAAGCTTCATCACCCGACATTGAGCGGCCAGTGAATAACAACTCCGAAGCTCTGCCCTGGCCAATCAATCGCGGCAACATCGCACAGGCACCCATATCGCAGCCTGCCAATCCAACCCGAGTGAACAGAAATGCTGTTTTGCTTTGGGCTGTGCCAAAACGCATATCCGCAGCCATCGCGACCGCAGCACCAGCACCCACACACACGCCGTCAATTGCCGCAATAACCGGTTGCGGACAATTTCGAATGGCCTTGATCAGGTCTCCCGTCATGCGGGTGAAGGCCAGCAGGCCACCCATATCCATCTTCGTGAGCGGCCCGATAATTTCATGTACATCGCCACCGGAGCAAAAATTCCCACCCTGCCCGGAGATAACAATGGCATTGATCCCGTCATTCGCGGTGAGGCCTCTGAAAGTATCACGTAACTCAGCATACGATTCGAAGGTCAGCGGGTTTTTACGCTCGGGGCGGTTAAGCGTGACCAGTCCGACGTTACCGTGTTGTTGCCAGTCAAAGTGTTCAGCGTGGATCATTGTGCGGATTCCTCTGTGGCCAGCGATACCTTGACTTTGGTCAGCAGTTCATCAAGTGTCGCCATTTCCTTTCTCGTCATGCCGGAAAGCAGGTTTCTAATCCATTTCTCATGCGCCAGCGACAGGCGCTCAAACTCTTTTTCACCCCGGCGGCTTAACTTGACCAGGTGTGTACGACGGTCATCTGCACTGCGGGTGCGCTTGACCAGTCCGTCATCCTCCAGGCGTGAAATGATGCCGGTAATGTTGCCACTGGAAACCAGCAGCCAGCGGGACAAATCACCCATGGTCTGCCCCTCCGGTTCACGAGCCAGGGCTGCCATCACGTCAAAGCGCGGCAAAGTCGTATCGAACTCGGTACGAAAACGGCCACGAACCTGCTTCTCAATCAGTTGTGATGAGGTCAACAGGCGCAACCAGATGCGCAAAGCCATCTTTCTGCGCGGCGTTTGCTCCATTTTGTCGATTGCGGTCTGTGCTTTACCCGTCATTATTGATTCCCGTTAATCAGGCCTAGGCGTTCAGAACCATTTCTGCCGCACGGGCAAGGTTACGCTCGTACTGGTTGCGCCCGGAAAGGTATTGCACCGGCCAGCTTTGACCTTTGTAGCCGAGCTGTGCAGCAGCATGCAATGTCCAGTACGGATCCGCCAGGTGTGGCCGGGCGAGGCAACACAAATCAGCACGCCCTGCGGCGATAATGCTGTTTACATGGTCAGTTTCATAGATGTTCCCTACTGCCATGGTGGCCACACCGGCCTCGTGCCTGACCTGGTCACTCAGCGGAGTCTGGAACATACGTCCATAGACCGGCCGGGCAGCCGTGCTGGTCCCCCCGGCTGAAACATCCATGATATCCACACCTGCTGCGGCAAAGGCACGTCCAATCTGCGCTGCATCATCGCCATCAAGCGCGCCTTCCACCCAGTCGGTGGCGGATATGCGCACTGACATCGGCTTGTGCTCTGCCCAAACCTCACGTACCGCCCGAAACACCTCCAGCGGGAAGCGCAACCTGTTTTCCAGGCTGCCGCCATATTCATCGCTGCGCTTGTTGCTGAGCGGTGACAGGAACGCAGACATCAGGTAGCCATGCGCAAAATGCATTTCAACCATATCAAAACCACAGGCTTCCGCCCGCTTTGCTGCGCTGACAAATTCATCCCGCACGAGATCCATGTCCGCCCGTGTCATCTCCCGGGGTACCTGGTTCTCTGCTGTCCAGGCAACGGGGGATGGCCCCATGACCTCCCAGGCACCCTCGTCCAGGGGTTTGTCTGCCCCTTCCGAAAGTATTTTTGTTGCCCCTTTGGGGCCTGAGTGGCCCAGCTGTGCGCAAATCTTTGCACCTTCAATGCTGTGGACAAAATCAACCACTCTTTTCCACGGCTCAACATGCTCTTCACTATAAAGCCCGGCACAGGCCGGCGTAATACGGCCATCGGCTGAAACACCAATCATTTCAGTGATGATCAAACCGACACCGCCCTGTGCCCTGGCACCCAGGTGCACCAGGTGAAAGTCGTTGGGGGTACCATCAACAGCGCTGTACATGGCCATCGGTGATACAACCACCCGGTTTTTCAGCACCATGTCACGTAATTTGAAAGGCGTGAACATTGGTGCGATAACTTCATTCTCAGCGGCCACCGACGCCTGCTCAAAGGCCTGGCCTGCGAACCATTGTTCCATCTTCCGCAGCCAGTCAGCGTCGCGCAAACGAAGGTTTTCATGGCTGACCCGCTGGCTGCGGGTCAGCAGGGCATAGTTGAACTGCATCGGATCAAGGTGGGTGTAGCGCGGCAGGTTCTCGAACCAACCCATGGAGTTGCGCGCAGCACTCTGCAGGCGCAAGACTTCAATCGTACGGGTCTCACGATAATCTTCCAGCGCCAGGTCGAGGTCCGCGTTTGAGTTCAGTGCGTTGGCCAGGTGAATGGCATCCTCGAATCCAAGCCGCGTACCGGAGCCAATGGAGAAATGCGCTGTGTGCGCTGCATCACCAATCAACACCAGGTTTTTATAGCGCCACTGACCGCACAATACACGCGGGAAGCTTATCCACGCCGAACCCCGGATATGTTTGGCATTGCTCATCAGTGAATGGCCATCCAGATACTCACTGAACAGGTCTTCCAGGTAAGCTGAGCACTCTTGCTGGCTCATATCGCCAAGACCCAGTTCCTGCCAGGTTGATTCCTGACACTCCACGATGAACGTCGAGGTGTCCTTGTTGAAACAATAGGCATGCACCCATATCCAGCCGGCTGGCGTTTCCTTAAATATAAAGGTAAATGCATCGAACAGCTTGTGGGTACCCAACCAGATGAACTTGTTCGGACGGACATCAATATCTACGTCCAGGTGCTCCTTGTAAGCCTCCCGGAAACGACTGTTAATACCGTCTGAGGCGATAACCAGGTCATAATCAGAAAACTGCTCAATATCCGGCTCTATCTCAGTCTCAAATACCAGCTTCACATCCAGTTCAGCAGCACGCTGATAGAGGATATCCAACAGGTGCTGGCGTCCGATGCCACAAAAACCATGGCCGCCGGAATTCAAAACCTCACCCTTGTAATGGACGTCTATGTCATCCCAGTGGATAAAGCCGTCAGTGACCATGGCGGCGGACGGCGGATCGTTCTTCTCCAGGTCAGCCAGCACACTGTCCGAGAACACCACGCCCCAGCCAAAGGTATCATCGGGACGGTTACGCTCAAACACCGTCAACTGGTGCTCCGGGGAGCGCAGTTTCATGGAGATAGCGAAGTACAGACCTGCGGGCCCACCCCCGACACAAGCAATTTTCATTATTCGACCCCGCCCAGACAATTAGTTTAAGTTTAAACTAATATGACATAGCTGTGAACCCGGAAGAAAATGCTATCCTCAGGCCGATGGGTATTTACGAGAAATATTTGCTGCCAAAAGTCATCCATTTTGTCTGTGGCCAGAAGCCAATGGCCCGGCAGCGTGAAAAAGTCGTGCCACTGGCCGAAGGCAGGGTTCTGGAGATTGGCATAGGCTCCGGGCTGAACATACCGTTCTATGACGCTAACAAAGTACAACACCTGTGGGGCCTGGATCCATCCGCTGAAATGTGGGCCATTGCACAAAAAAGTGCCCTCAGGCACCACCTGGATGCAGAGTTCATCCAATCAGGTGCCGAAGCCATACCGCTCGATGACAACAGCGCCGACACGGTCATGATGACTTATACCCTGTGCACAATTCCCGATGCCCACGCTGCACTGGATGAAATACGACGGGTCCTGAAACCTGGCGGCAAGCTGATTTTTTGCGAACACGGCAGAGCACCGGATAAAAGTGTTCAGCGCTGGCAGGACAGGGTAAACCCGTTATGGGGCAAAATCGGCGGCGGCTGTCACCTGAACCGCCCCATTCCCGGCTTGCTCGAGCAATCCGGGCTCAAATCAATGGATATGCAAACCATGTACCTGCCCGGCTGGAGGCCCGCAAGTTTTAACTACTGGGGTACGGCGAGCCATCAATAAAAAAGAGGCCCCGTCATCCCGGAATTTGCGCAGCAAATATCCGGGACCTCCCCACGCTCCCGTAATGCGAAACCACCAGAGGTTACACCTGTGTCAAATAAGTGAACCCAGGCCACCGCCGTTGATCAGCCACTGGCTGAAGTTGAGAGCCAACATAAACAACAGCCAACCAGCCACGGCCAGCATCAGGCCAAATGCCTCAAACCTGACCGGCCTGAACGATCTCGCCGTTATCAACGCGGCCAACACCCACAGGGCCACGACCGCCATCGACCAGCCAACGCGGTGCAAACCGAAAAATGTCCATGACCAGGCAATACTCAGCGACAGTTGCAGGCCCCACCAACTCAGGGCTGCCTGTGCCAGTCCACGCATGCTGTCCCACACCAGCCATGCAGACACGGCCATCAGCACGTACATCACCGCCCAAGCGGATGCCATCACCCCCGCCGGCGGGTTCCAGGCAGGCTGATTCATCGCCTGATACCAGTCGCCACCGACAAACTGGCCACCCACCGCTGCCGCCACCACTACAATTAATAGAAAAACAGCCAGCGTGATCAGTCGTTGCATAACTTTTCCGTAAGCCCGGTAAAAAACCTATGCTACCCCACTCCATTGATGTTGCCTATCGAAACGATTGTAAAAATCAATTTCACCAATAAGGTTTCAACAACTATGCTTTAGGTGTATCCCATGAGTTTTAAAACTGACAACAGAGGAAGCGCAACATGTCATTGAAAGGCAGCAAAACTGAACAGAATCTGAAAGACGCCTTTGCCGGTGAGTCCCAGGCCAACCGTCGCTATCTGTACTTCGCACAAAAAGCAGACATCGAAGGCTACAACGATGTTGCTACGGTGTTCCGCTCAACCGCAGAAGGCTAAACAGGGCATGCTCATGGCCACCTCGAGTACCTTGAGGAAACAGGCGATCCGGCAACCGGCTTACCCATCGGTGCCACCGGTGACAATCTCAAGGCCGCCATTGCAGGTGAGACACACGAGTACACAGACATGTACCCGGGCATGGCCAGTTCCGCACGTGAAGAAGGTTTCGATGAAATTGCCGACTGGTTTGAAACCCTGGGCAAGGCGGAACGCTCACACGCCAACCGTTTCCAGAAAGCACTGGATGATCTAGACTAAAAGCAACCGTCCCCCCAGTTGCTTTTATCTTGAAGGGGCGCACCAGCGCCCCTTTTTTTGCCCTGGAAATACGCCGTTATGAGTAAATCACCAACATCTCCACGTGAAGGCAGCCTCGAAGCACCGACACGGCACCCTCTGGATTGGCAAAACCCGGATTTCTACAATGAAACACCCTTGTTCGAAGAGTTGGAGCGGGTCTACGACATCTGCCACGGTTGCCGGCGCTGCGTTTCCCTATGTGATGCATTTCCGACACTGTTTGACCTGGTGGATGAGTCAGACACCTTCGAAGTAGATGGTGTGGCCAGATCTGACTACTGGAAAGTGGTTGATGAATGCTTTCTTTGTGACCTTTGCTACCAGGTCAAATGTCCGTACGTTCCGCCCCACGAATGGAATATCGATTTTCCACACCTGATGCTCAGGGCCAAAGCGATCCAGTTCGGGAAAGGTGAACGCAAACTCAGCCACAAGCTGATCAGCAACACCACGCTGAACGGCAAAATTGCCAGTCTGCCCGTCCTGAACCAGGTCATCAACGCAGCGAATAAAAGTCCCGCCATGCGCAAAGCTGCGGCAAAAATGCTGGACATACACCCCGCTGCGGAATTACCGGATTTCCATCGTGCCACACTCAGAAAACGGCTCAGCAACCATCAGCCCCGGAGCATTCAAACAACCGTTGCCGGGCCAACCCGGGGTCGCGCTGCCCTGTTCGCCACCTGCTATTGCAACTTCAATGAACCCGGTATTGGCGAAGACCTTGTAGCTGTATTCGAGCACAACGGCATACCGGTAAGGCTGACCGAAAAGGAATCCTGTTGTGGCATGCCCAAGCTTGAGCAGGGCGACCTTAAAACCGTTCAGAAGTACAAAGAAAAAAATATCCCGCAACTGGTCAAACTAATTGATGAAGGCTGGGACATCGTTGCCGCTGTGCCTTCCTGTGTGCTGATGTTCAAGCAGGAACTGCCATTGATGTTTCCTGCTGATGAGGACGTACTAAAGGTTAAACAGCACATCTTTGACCCTTTCGAATACCTGCTGCACCGGCATAAGGCAGAATTATTCAGGACAGACTTTCACCAACCGCTCGGCACTGTGGCATGGCACGTACCCTGCCACCAGCGGGTACAGAACATCGGCCCGAAAACCAAACAGATCCTGTCGCTGGTACCCGGCACAGAAATCAACGCTATTGAACGCTGCTCCGGCCATGACGGCACTTACGGCGTACGCAACAACAGCTATGCAAAGTCACAAAAGATTGCCCGGCCTGTCATTTCCCGTGCAGAAAAAATGCAGGCCGACTACCTGGTCTCTGATTGCCCCATGGCAGCCACTCAGATCGCCGACGGACTGGAACTGAAGCATGCTGAAACCAACCCCTTGTCATTGCTGAGAAAGGCTTACGGAATATGAATACGACCGAACCCCTGACACGTTCAGACCTGATGAGTCTGGAACAATACGCCGAGCAACGCGAAGACTTCCGTACCAGTGTTATCGCACACAAGAAGAATCGCCGGGTATCCATCGGTCGATATTTACACCTGTATTTTGAGAACCGCCTGACGGTCCAGTACCAGATTCAGGAAATGCTGCGTATTGAAAAGACCTTCGAGGCCACAGGTATCGAAGACGAGCTCAACGTATACAACCCGCTTATTCCTGATGGCAAAAACCTGAAAGCAACCGCCATGCTGGAGTACCAGGATGTCGAAGAACGTAAACGCCAACTGGCCCTGCTCCGGGGTATTGAGGATTTGATTTGGGTACAGGTCGAGGGCTTTGATCCGGCCTATGCCATCGCCAATGAAGACCTTGAACGCAGCAATGCCGAAAAAACCTCAGCGGTACATTTCATGCGTTTTGAACTGGAACCGGACACGATTGCAGCATTGCGGAATGGTGTTGAACTACGGATGGGCTCAAGCCATAAGTTCTACACCCATACAACGACCGTGTCACAGGAAACAAAGCAGGCTTTGCTGAAAGATCTTAGCGGCTAAAGCAGACCTGCAACCAGTGCTATACCGACCCCAAACAGAAGCAGACCGACCAATCGCTGAATACTGGTCATGGTAACTTTTCGCAGAAATTTTTTACCCAGCAAAACCCCGCAAAAGGCAGCGAGTGCGCCAACTACCACCAGCAGCCAGCCATTGAATTCAGTCAAATGACCACCGGCGGTGGTGAATAGGGCTGCATAGACAGAGAGCCGCGTCAGGTCCACCAGGAAGCCAATGACGGCATTGCTGCCAACAAATCGTTGCGTATTCAAGCCGGCCTTGGCAAGAAACGCGGATCGCAGTGCGCCCTGGTGGCCGGACAGCCCACCAAAAAACCCGGATAGAAGACCGCCCAATGGCAAATAGCGGCGCTCAAACTGAAGTGAACGCAAGCGTGGCAGCAACTCAAACAACGCAAAGATAATCATCAGCAGGCCAATCACCATCTTGACCGGTACAATTTCAAAATAGGCTTTACCGCCAAGCTCAACGGTAGTGCCAGAACCTGACTGTGCGATCCATCCCAGTGCCATTGCGCCCAAAATTGCAGCAACAATTGCTGGCAACCCAAATTTCAGTACCACCTCCCGGTCAGCGTGCCGGCCAAGCAGGAATACCTTGAACACGTTGTTGGCACCATGCACCATGGCGGTCGCCACCACGGCCACTTCGGCCGGGAAAAACAATGCAAACACAGGAAGTAATAACGTTCCCAGCCCGAACCCTGAGTACAGTGTCAGGCCAGCGGCAACCAGCGCAGCAAGCGCAACGGCTATATAAGCGGTCATGGCATGGTTTTTTGTGCCTGTGCCTCCACTTCACCCCAGACCCGCAGCAGGTTGCCACCCATGATGGCCCGTATCGTATCAACCGGGTATTCGCGTTTGAGTAATTCTTCTATCAGTGCCGGGTAGTAGGAAACGTCCTTCATACCCTCGGGCAGGCTGTCCCCCACACCATCAAAATCTGATCCAATACCCACATGTTCAGCACCGACCAGGTTAATCACATGCTCAAAACTCGCCACCACATCATCAAGCGTGGCAAAAGGGTAAGGGTGCTGAACCCGGTAGTCTTTCAGGAACTGGCTGGCTTCTTTACTGTCCTCTACAAAACCATTGGCCTCCAGATAGGCAGAGCGTTGCTGATCCATTAGGTCATACCACTCTCTGGCTTGCTGGCGCAGAAACCCCGAACCAAAAGTGATCTGGATTACACCACCATTCTTTGCCAGCGCCCTGATCATGTCATCACTCATATTGCGCTCCCAGCCAGGGGTAAAGTGGCGCGGGGAAGAGTGCGATGCGATCACCGGCGCCTTGCTGAGTTCAATAACCTGGTAAAAAGCCTGGTCAGACACATGCGAGATGTCGATCATGACGCCAACGCGGTTCATCTCGGCAACGACTTCCCTGCCAAACGAGCTCAGGCCATTCCACTGGTGGTTATCGTCATAAGAGGAATCGGAAATATGATTGCTCAACCCATGTGCCAGCGTGATATAGCTGATACCCCGGTCAGCGAAAAACTGGATGTTTTCCAGCTTGTGGTTGATCGGCGAACCATTCTCCATACCCATGGCCAGGCCAATACGCCCGCTTTGCATGGCTTTTTCAACGTCTGACACCGAGCGCACCAGCATGAACTTTTGTGGTGCACGGGCGGCCAATGCCTCAACGGAATCAATCAACTGGTTGGCCAATTTGTAATTTTCGCTGGCATCGCCAGCTTCAGTTTCCATGTCTGCCGGCGTGTAGACAGACATAAATGGCAGGTTCAGCCCACCCTGCTTTGCCCTTGGGTAGTCAAAATCACCGCCATCGGTCCGGCGGGTGACATCGACCCATTTTTCCTGCAGGCGATAGGGCACATCAATATGCGTGTCGGTAATCAGGTAATCGTGTGCAATCTGATGCGCCAGTTCTTTGCTGTTCGGAGGATCTGCCTGCAGTGAAGTCCCTGACAAGGCCAGGCTTATGGTGATGAAAACTTTCAGCAATTTCATAGTGAGTTCCAGTGGGTGTTATTCATGTCCGTCATCCGGTAGTAATTCATAATCGAGCATCTTGTCGCCATCAAATATCCAGCGACCCAGGAAACGCTCGCCGCGCAACATCATCGGTATCCAGATGCGGTCATCCTCCCACATCTGCTCGTAAGGGATTTCATCAACCGATACCCACAGCGGCTTTGCTTCGGCCGACTCCGTCGGCACACCGGCGTAATCTTCTGTGCGGTAGACCCAAACATGTATGGAGTAGCCACCAACAAACTGAAAACGGTGCTGGCCACAATACTGCAGGTTGGAAACGGTAATCCCCAGTTCTTCCTGGCATTCCCTGACAGCACAGTCCCGCGGGGTCTCGCCCTTTTCCACCTTGCCACCGGGGCCGTTGATCTTGCCTTTGCCGAGCCCGGTCTTCTTGTTGATCAACAATACCCGGCCGTCACGTATCACAAACACCAGCGTCGCCGGATCAGTGGCCTGCCAGTTCTCCCAGTCTATATCGGCCAGCTTTTTCATCGCCGGCCGATACCCGTGTCACTTTTTTCTGTCGCCAGGCGCTGCTTGGCAGCGGCCATATAACGCGTGAACACAGTTTCGTCATTCTCAACCACGGAAGATACCAGTTCATCCAGTACTTTACGGAATTGCCGGCTGACCTCGGCAGTATTGTCATTGCCCTGCTGGATTTCATAGTACAGATGCGGATTTTCACTCACGACCTGGGTGGCAACATTGAGTTGCGCACTGAACGTCGAACTGGATATCTTCTTCAACAGCGGTACGGCCTCCCCACTTGCGGCCAGCGCTCCGGCAAACGCGATGTTAACCAGGTGTGACAATCCCAGCACCCATGCCATCACCTCATCATGCTCTTCAAGGCTCAGCTCAACACAATCAGCCGCCGTGTGCGAGAACAATGCCCTGGCTTCCTTCACTGCTTTGCTGTCACCCACATCAACAAACAGGATATGGCGCCCCGACAGACCGACCTCATCCGGGCCAAACATCGGGTGTACCGAACACACGCGGCAACCGTTATTACGCATCGCGTCCAGGCCTTCACGCATCGGGCTTTTCAATGAGCCGATATCGAAGACCAGGCACGTGGGTTTTATCTCCGCCAGTTGCAGCAAAATATCATTGCTGGGCCGCAGCGGAACAGCAACGACAATCACATTGTAGTCATTGACCGCCGATTGCCAGTTTTCAATCCGGGAAAAAGGGGTGTCGCCCGCAGCACTGTCGGCGACATCAACGCTGTAACCGACCATGTCCAGGTAACGTGACATCCACACGCCCATCCGCCCGAGGCCACCGATCACCAGTGCCCGCTGCCCCTGGCCGTGATCCGACTGCACCAGCTTGTGCGTTTCCTGGTTGCTCAATGAATGATGAATCAGGGTCTCAAGTATGTCACGTGCCACAGAGCCGGGAAGCCCCAGAGATTCAGCGCGAGCCATGCCACGATCGATCACTTCACGCTCACGCTCGTAGTGGCGCAATGGCAAGCCGGTCTTCAATTTGTGTTCGGCAATGGTGGTAACCACTGCCTGGCGCTCCGCGATCAGGTCGATGATGCCGGTATCAATCTCATCCAACCGCTGGCGCAGTTCAAGCAGTTCGGCGGGCGTCAATATCGGGCTATTTGACATGCGCTTTGCAGAACTTGCGTTTGCCGACTTGCAGGATGCCCTCGAAACCTGCCTCCAATTGCAATGACCGGTCAGAAACCTTCTCTCCGTCGATACGCACACCACCCTGTTTGAGCATACGGAACGCATCGGAGTTACTCGAGGTCAGGCCGCACCGGGTCAGCGCCGTGGCAATGCCAATGCCCTGCCCGTCCGTCTCCAGCATTTGCTCCGGAATATCCTCCGGCATCGCGCCACCCCGGAAGCGGGCAATAAAGGTCTCCCTGGCTGCAACGGCTGCGGCACGGTCATGAAAACGCTCCACGATCTCCTCGCAAAGCAGGAATTTAATATCCCTGGGGTTGATACCATCCACAACCTGCTGCCTTAGCCCTTTCAGGTCTGCATTGCTGCGGAAACTCAGCAAATCAAAGTAACGCCACATCATTTCATCAGATATTGACATCAGCTTGCCGAACATCTCGTCCGGTACCTCGGTAATACCCACATAATTATTCAGCGACTTGGACATTTTTTGCACACCATCCAGCCCCTCCAGCAAGGGCAGGGTGATAATCACCTGTGGCTGCTGACCATATTGCTGCTGTAAATGACGGCCTACCAGCAAGTTAAACTTCTGGTCTGTACCACCCATTTCCACATCAGTTTCCATCATCACGGAGTCGTAGCCCTGTGCCAGCGGATAAAGCAGTTCGTGCAGGCCGATTGGCTGGCCGCTGCGATAGCGATTTTCAAAATCGTCCCGCTCCAGCATACGTGCCACCGTGTATTTTGCCGCCAGCCGGATCATGCCTTCCGAACCGAGCGAACTCATCCATTCCGAATTAAAACGCACGCGGGTCTTCTCGCGGTCCAGCACTTTGAATACCTGGGTGGCATAGGTTTCAGCGTTTTCCTTGATTTGTTCCGGCGTCAGCGGCTTGCGGGTCGCACTCTTACCGGTGGGATCGCCGATCATGCCGGTGAAGTCCCCGATCAGGAAGGTCACTTCGTGGCCGAGATCCTGAAACTGGCGCATCTTGTTGATGACCACCGTGTGGCCAATATGCAGATCCGGGGCGGTCGGGTCGAAGCCGACCTTGATCTGCAACGGCTTGCCGGCTTCCAGCTTCTTTTGCAGATCTTCGATCTTGATGATTTCTTCGGTGCCCCTGGCAATCAGTTCCAGGGCTTGTTTAATTTCACTCATGTTCGGGTCCGTTAGCTGCAGGGCAACTCCGCTGTGGAGAAGAAGCATGGCATTGTATTGCCAAGCCACATAGTGCATCAAGACGCGGCAAAATCACACTCGAATTTATGCGTCATGTGTTATCTTTAGCGCTGCCTGAACTCAGGGCCCTGTTGAGGGTCTTTACGCTGCATGCACAATAATAATCCCTTCACCAGATTCACCGGCAAGCTGCGCTCGTTTCGCTCGGGTTCCAACCGTACAAAACTATTGCTGTTTGCCTTTACCCTGATCGCCATTGGCTTTGCACTCGGAGGCTTACAAGGCAATCCGGCCGTGCAACCCGTCAGCATCAGCCTGGACCTGCCAGCACGGCACGACTTCAAGCCTGCACCACTGGCCGGCATAGATACCGGCACAGAAACTGAAAGCGTCACCACACCGGCCACAGACGAATCGTGGCAGCGCGTAACCGTCAACGCCGGCCAATCTCTGGACACCATTTTCCGTGAGCAGGGTTTCAGTGCAAGAACACTGTTTGAAATCATGGCGCTCAACCAGGATACCAAACAGCTTAAGAAGATCCGCCCCGGCGACCTGTTTGAGTTCCAGCGCCATGAAGATGGTTCCTTGAAGCGCATGCGATATGCCGTTGACGAGGGCAACTACCTGATTATTGACCACGACGGTGAGGAAGCCATCGCCAGTACCGTGGCACGTAACCTCATCACCCGTGTTGAAGAAACCAGCGGTACGATTACCTCCTCACTGTTCCTGGCCGGCAAACAGGCCGGCCTTAACGATGGCATGGTGATGAAACTGGCAAACCTGTTCGGCTGGGACATTGATTTTGTACTCGACATCCGTGCAGGCGACCGCTTTTGGCTGATCTATGAAAAAATCTACCGGGATGGCAGCTTTCTGCGCGATGGCGAGATCATCGGTGCAACTTTCGTCAACCAGGGCGAAAAGTTTCAGGCCATACGCTTTATGCTTGACGGCCAGGCACAATACTTTGCACCCGGCGGGCAGAACATGCGCAAGGCTTTCCTGCGTGCGCCACTGAACTTTTCCTATATCAGTTCCAGCTTCAATCCCAAGCGCTATCATCCAATTCTGAAGCGGGTGAAAGCTCACAATGGAATTGACTACAAGGCGCCCAAAGGCACACCCGTGTTTGCCGCAGGTGACGGCAAAGTTATCCGCTCAGCCTATAGCAAGTACAACGGCCACCACGTATTTATCCAGCATGCCAACAGCATTGTCACCAAGTACCTGCACTTTACCAGGCGCACGGTCAAACAGGGACAGCGGGTCAAGCAGGGACAGGTCATCGGCTATGTGGGCGCTACCGGGCTGGCCCAGGCACCCCACCTGCACTATGAATTTGTTGTCAACGGCGTGCACCGCAACCCCCGCACAGTGCCACTGCCAAAAGTGGATACTCTCAAGGCCGACCAACTGGCTGCTTTTCGGGTGGCTGCCGCACCGATCCTGTCCCGGCTAAGCCGTCTCGAGGCCGCCTCGATGTATGCCAGCCAATGATCAGCCCGCCGAATACAATGTTGGCAGAGGAAGAAGCGTTATTTATCGGCATGTTGTCCGGTACCAGTCGCGATGGCGTAGATGCGGTACTGGTGAGTTTTGGCAACGGCTCAATGCAACTGTTGCATGCGCTCTGCACACCCTACCCGACAGCCATCAAACTGACCCTTGAGCAGTTGCTGGCAACGGGCCGTCCGCCCGCCAGAGATGTGGCGAGCGTGCTGGATGAGAACCTGGGCTGCTTTTTTGCCCGCGTCGCCCAGAACCTGGTGCGCGAAGCCGGACTGGAAATGCAGGACATACGCGCCATAGGCTCACACGGCCAGACGGTATGGCATGCCCCCACGGAAGATCCCCCTGTTACTATCCAGCTGGGTAAACCGGAACTGATCGCCAGGGGCACTAAAACCACCGTGGTTGCCGATTTTCGCAGTGCGGATGTGCTGGCAGGAGGCCAGGGCGCGCCGTTGGCGCCTCTGCTGCACCAGGTGCTTTTCCACGATGACACGGAAGACCGCGCCATACTGAACCTTGGCGGCATCGCCAACCTCACCTTGTTGCCAGCCAGTAAAAAGGAGACCGGGATTCACGGCTACGACTGCGGCCCCGGTAACTGCCTGATGGACGCCTGGACCCAACGTCACCTGCAGGAAGAGTATGACGACAGCGGTCGCTGGGCAAGCAAAGGGCAAGCCAATAACGCACTTTTACAAGGCCTGCTGGCAGATCCATATTTCAGCCTGCCGGCACCCAAAAGCACCGGCCTTGAGTACTTCAATATGTCCTGGTTGGAAAAACTGCTGGGTGATTCCAGCCCGGCCGAAGTGGATGTACAGGCCACACTGGTCGAGTTGACCGCCAGGAGTATTGCCTCCAGCCTACAGATATCCGGGCTGCCAACACGCCTGCTGGTATGTGGCGGCGGCGCACACAATGCTTACCTGATGCGCAGAATTGCAGCCGCACTGCCGGAGGTCATCGTTGAACCCACAACCCGCTACGGCGCAGACCCCGACTGGGTAGAGGGTTTGCTATTCGCCTGGCTGGCGCGTGAGCGGTTGGCTGGCCGAACTCAAAATACTGCGGCCATTACCGGCGCTGACGGTAAGGTGTTACTGGGCGACATTTACTCAGTGGGATAAACGAACCCTGACCCTGGACTACTATATTTGGTTATCTTGCCCGTACGACACACTTTGTTTGAGTAAAAAAGACTTCTTAGTAAACAAAAAAGGACAGGCCGTAGCCTGTCCCTTAGATGTTGGTATAAAACCTTATTAACGGCTAAAAACCACGATTTCTAATTTGCCCAGTAAATATTGCACTCTAATCATCGACAGTCAAGGACTATTCGCCTATAACTATAGAAAGATAAACAACATATCGCGGGGGGTTCCATGAGAATTAACTACCGTCTTGGATTGGATATGGGTGCAACCTCAATTGGTTGGTGTGCTTTACGCCTCAATGAAAGGGACGAACCTGTCAGCGTACTGGATATGGGCGTTCGTATTTTCCATGATGGTCGTGATGCAAAGTCAAGAGAACCGCTCTCCGTTACAAGACGAAAAGCTAGATCAGCAAGGCGCAGGCGTGACCGCTACTTACTTCGCCGAAAGGATTTAATGGAAAAGCTAGTACAGTTGGAATTGATGCCTGCCTCGGCATCAGCTAGAAAAACTGTCCAACATATTGATCCATGGCAAGCAAGATCCGATGCTGCGCGAAAACCTGTTGATCCATATATATTAGGCCGCGCTCTATTTCACATCAATCAACGTCGCGGGTTCAAAAGCAACCGACTCGCAGATAGTTCCGGCGACGAAACTGAAATTGCCGGATTAAAACAAGGTATCGCCAATTTGTGGGTAGATCTCGGAGACCAGACGCTTGGTCAATATCTTTATGAAAGAAAGAGTTCGGGAAAGCACGTCCGCATGAGACCATCAGTTAGTGATTCCAATAAGAATCAGTGGGATTTCTACGCTGACAGAGAAATGTACCTTGCTGAGTTCCAAACTATAGCTTCAAAACAGATTGACAGTATTCCTTCATTAACCGATGACGCAGCGCAATCTTTGGAAAGCATTATTTTTCGACAAAGACCACTAACCATCCCAGAACCCGGTTGGTGCGCATTGCTTCACAACGAGAAACGGTCACCACTGGCACTTCCGATCGTGCAAAAATTTAGAATCCTTCAAGAATTAAATAATCTTCAAATTGAAGACCTTAGCAATGAGTTAGAACCAATAACTAACGAACAAAGGCTGAAGATTAGAAATGTTCTGGAAGAATCATTTGAGGGTATAACGAAAGCTGGCTATCTGGGTTGGAAAAAAATCCAAAAAATATTGGGCCTTAGTGGCAGAATAGATTTCAACCTTAACAAAGCTGGGCGTAAGGGGGTTTTCTGTAACAAAACCAATCGTATACTTTCTCAAAACAGCCACTTTGGCTCCCCATGGTTCGATCTGTCACCAGCTAGTCAGGAGTTGATAGTGACCAAAATACTTTCCGAACCTAATAAAGCAAAGCTTAAGAACTGGCTCCAAGACAATTATCAACTAGACCCAGAAAAATCATCCAAAGTAGCCTCCTGTTCATTGGTAAAAGGTTATGGCCATGTAAGCGTAAAAGCAATCAAGATGATTCTGCCATTCCTTGAGCAAGGTCTCACATATGATAAAGCCTGCGCATTAGCAGGTATTAACCACAGTTTCGACCATACTGGTGAACGTTTCGATCATGGCGACCTCCCTTACTATGGAAGCGTCCTTTCCAAATCAACGCTGGGCGCTAATCATAACGTAGATCAAAACACGGATCCTGAGTCTTATTTTGGAAAGATAAACAACCCAACAGTCCATATCGCACTGAATCAACTAAAACTTATTATCAACGCACTTTATAAACGATATCGTTCAGCTCCTCAGGAAGTCCATATAGAGCTGGCTAGAGATTTAAAAAACTCACCTCAAAGGTTAGCTGAAATAACAAGCTCACAGGAAAAAAACAGGAAGGACAACGAGAAAATTAATAACGTCCTTCAGGATATTGGTGTGCAGACAAACTATAACAATCGAATGAGGTACAAGCTTTGGCAGGACTTGGCACGAGAACCTGACCGACGGGTTTGTCCTTTCAGCGGAGCAATAATTCCTTTAGCTGATCTTTTTTCTGCCAGCTATGAAATAGAACACTTACTACCATTTTCCAGAAGCTTTGACGATGGCCGGGCCAACAAAGTTATTTGTTCCCGAAAAGCGAACCGTGACAAAAGAAATCAATCACCATTCGAAGCTTTTGGACATAGTCCGGTCGGATATGATTGGAATGATATATTGGCCCGAGTTGAAAACATGCACTCATCCAAAAGATGGCGGTTTTCCCATGATGCAATGGAGAAATTAAAAGGAGAGCACGAGTCAATTATTGCTCGTTTGCTTACTGACACGCAATATATGAGCAAAGTCGCAAGGCGGTATATGGAGTATGTCTGTGCTCCTAATCGCGTCGTAGCAACAAACGGCAGGTTGACTGCGAAATTGCGGCATCACTGGGGTTGTAATAGTTTTTTGTCTAAAGATGATGTCAAAGAGCGTGGCGACCACAGACATCATGCTATTGATGCCTTGGTAACTGCGTGTATTTCGAGAAAGACCATTCAACAAGTCTCAACTTCCGCTGCGAAAGCAGAGTCTGAATACCTTGAAAGAACGATCAAGCAACTCCCGGCACCCTTTGAAGGGTTTAACCTCACAAGTATTAAGTCGGTTGTCGAAAACATTGTTATTTCGTATAAGCCTGATAATTCGAACCCTCAAAAAAACGCGCCTACCGGAACAACGAAAGGTGCATTACACGAAGAAACAAATTATGGGTTAGTCGGGCCCAGTGAAAAGAAAGGCTATTCCATTTATGCAACCAGAGTGCCTCTTCAAGATATCGACAAGAAACCTAAACCAATAAATGAAATCGCTTGTGCAAATATTCGAGCAGACCTTCTAAACGAACATGAGAACTTGCACACGTCACAATCCTGGAAAGCATTTCTTAGAAACTATGGCTCAAGAAATGGTGTCAGGCGCGTCCGAATTCACAGACAAAAATCTGATATAGCAATGATCCCCATTTCAGACAAACAAGGCATACCTTATCGTTATGTACAGGGTGGCAGCAATTTTTGTATGGATATCTGGTGTAACAACAAAGGAAGCAAGGCTGGAAAATGGCAGACAACTATAGTTTCAATGTTTGACGCTCACCATCAATCTGGTCAGCCCGAGTGGCGAAAGACTAACCCCACTGCCTGGAGAGTAATGCGCCTACATATTAATGATGTTTTAGCTTATGACGGCGATGGTCAGGTCTTTTATTGCAGGGTAAAAAAAATTCGCTCAGACGGCAGGGCCTATTTGCGCCCTCATTCCATAGCTATCGAATCTGGTGACGACCTTTCCATCGGAGCTTCAGCGAGTTGGCTACAACAACATAACGCTCGGCGGATCTGGGTAGACCCGCTCGGGTCAATTCATGATGCCGGCAAAGCACGGAAAGTCATATCCGAATCTAGGTGACTAAAATGCAGATTGTTGAAATCTCTGGTGACAACAGGTTTCTGTCCGTCAAACGTGGTTTTCTAGTTATTAGCGAAGGCAAAAACAAATTAGGTGAAGTGCCACTTGATATGGTTTGTGGAGTGATCGGCGCTGGTCACGGACTCATTCTGAGTCAATCCATGCTGGTAAGGCTCGCTGAAAATGGTATTCCATATGTGGTTTGTGACAATAGTTTTTCACCTGTATCTGTAACATGGCCACTTGTTGGCCATCATGCACAGTCCTCTACAATCAAAAACCAAATAAATGCGAAAAAGCCACTAAAGAAAAGATTATGGCAGACAATCATCAAAGCCAAAATCAGAATGCAATCGTTCGCACTTGGAAGCACCTGCATATTCCGGCCCAATCTGAACACTGATTCTGGTTCAATCTGAACACCTATTCCGGTTTAACGTGAACGGCGATTCTGGCTCAACGTGAACACTTTTCCGGTTTTTCCGGAATCACTGTTCACGATCCCGGAATCACTGTTCACGATGAACCAGAAACCATTTCAACGCATTGTTTTATCACTTATTTGCTACCCTTTTTCACTTTTTGGGAAGAGGCAATGGCAACACCAAGGACTACAATGCGAAAAATCAGAGATATTTTACGATTACGACTGGCCGGTGGTCTGTCGATCCGGCAGATTAATGTCA
>JAJRUM010000070.1 GCA_024277815.1 Gammaproteobacteria bacterium | reverse complement strand
TTACAGAACATTTCCCCACAACTGGCTTTGTGGCCCTTGTACAGCGGCTACTTCCAGCCCTGGCAGATCGTTACTTACGCCTTCCTGCATGGAAGCTTTAATCATCTGTTTTTCAACATGTTTGCGGTATTAATGTTCGGCTTTCCGCTGGAAAAAACATGGGGCAGCAGGCGCTACGCCGACTACTATTTTATTTGCCTGCTGGGCGCCGGACTGATCCAGTTGGTGGTGCAATACCTGAGCAGTGATATTTACCCGACCATCGGGGCCTCCGGTGCAGTATTCGGATTACTGCTCGCCTACGGCGTGATGTGGCCAAATAACAAGCTATTGCTGCTGTTCTTTCCGGTACCCATCAAGGCAAAATGGTTCGTATTGATTTACGGTGGCGTCGAGCTGGTTTTTGGCGTCACGGGCACCATGCCGCAGGTTGCACACTTTGCCCACCTGGGCGGCTTGATATTCGGTGCCGGGTTATTGTGGCGATGGGGTTGGCGCCCCAGCATGACCTGGAAAAAATAAACCCGGACAGAAAGAGGTTAGCAACATCATGAGTAAAACCTACCCTGTAATTCCTGCTGCAGCGCAGCGCACCAACGTCAACCAGCAGCGGTACGAAGAAATGTACCGGCAATCAATGCAAGACAACGCCGGGTTCTGGTCTGAGCAGGCGCGCCGCATCAACTGGATCATGCCCTTCAGCACGGTAAAAGATGTATCGCTGGAACGCGATGACCTGCATATCCGCTGGTTTGAAGATGGCACCCTGAACGCTTGCTACAACTGCGTTGACCGGCATCTGGAAAGCCGTGGGGAACAGACCGCCATCATCTGGGAAGGTGATGACCCGAACCGGGATCTGCACATCAGCTATCGCGAACTGCATCAACGCGTGTGCCGGATGGCGAACGTACTTAAAGCGCTCGGCGCCAAACGTGGTGACCGCATCACACTGTATATGCCAATGATCCCCGAAGCTGCCGTGGCCATGCTGGCCTGTGCGCGGATTGGCGCTATACATTCTGTGGTTTTTGGCGGCTTTTCACCGGATGCACTGGCGTGACGCATCATTGACTGCCAATCCAACATCATCATTACCGCCGATGAAGGTTTGCGTGGTGGCAAGGCCATTCCGCTGAAGAACAATGTCGATGCAGCCTGTGAACGTGACGGCGTGATGGATGCACTCGAGTCAATCCTGGTCGTACGCAACACCGGCAACGAGGTTCACATGCAAGCAGGCCGCGACCACTGGCTGCATGAAGAGGAGGCGCAGGTCTCCGCCGACTGCCCCTGTGAGGAAATGAATGCGGAGGATCCGTTGTTCATTCTCTATACCTCGGGTTCTACCGGCAAACCCAAAGGCGTCCTGCACACCACCGGTGGTTACATGGTATACGCCTCGTTTACCCA
Organism: Gammaproteobacteria bacterium; assembly: GCA_024277815.1. Taxonomy (GTDB): domain Bacteria; phylum Pseudomonadota; class Gammaproteobacteria; order Xanthomonadales; family SZUA-36; genus SZUA-36. The sequence continues at coordinate 76,107 of JAJRUM010000070.1, read as the reverse complement.
CGAACTGGTGTTCGACTACCAGGATGGCGATATCTACTGGTGCACTGCCGACGTGGGCTGGGTGACGGGCCACAGCTATATTGTGTACGGGCCACTGGCCAACGGTGCCACCACGTTAATGTTTGAAGGTGTGCCCAACTACCCCGATACCAGCCGCTTCTGGCAGGTATGCGACAAACACCAGGTTAATATCTGCTACACCGCACCCACCGCTATCCGCGCCCTGATGCGCGACGGCGATGAACCGGTCAAAAGCACTTCCCGGGCCTCATTGCGGTTGCTGGGATCTGTGGGTGAGCCGATCAACCCGGAAGCCTGGGAATGGTATTTCCATGTTGTTGGCGAAGACCGTTGCCCCATCGTTGACACCTGGTGGCAGACAGAGACCGGCGGCATCATGATCACCCCGTTACCGGGTGCGACACCGATGCGGCCGGGCTCAGCAAGTTTTCCGCTGCCGGGGATCAAGCTGGAGATTGTGGATGCAGACGGTAATTTCCTGACCGGGGCCGCCGAGGGTCAGTTGGTCATTACCGATAGCTGGCCAGGCCAGATGCGCACGGTTTATGGCGACAACCAACGTTTCGTAGATACCTACTTCTCCGCATTCCCTGGCAACTATTTCACCGGAGATGGCTGCAGGCGTGATGCGGATGGCTACTACTGGATCACCGGTCGCGTCGATGACGTCCTGAATGTATCCGGCCACCGCATGGGTACCGCCGAGGTTGAAAGCGCGCTGGTATCTCACCCTGCCGTGGCAGAATCCGCAGTGGTTGGTTATCCGCACGACATCAAGGGGCAGGGAATTTATGTCTATGTCACGCTGATCGCCGACGCGACCCCCAGCGATGAGTTGCGTACTGAGTTGCGCAACTGGGTACGCAAAGAAATTGGTCCCATCGCAACACCTGACCTGATCCAGTGGGCACCGTCATTGCCCAAGACCCGTTCCGGCAAGATCATGCGCAGAATCTTGCGCAAAATTGCCGCCAACGATTACTCAGACCTGGGTGACACCTCCACTCTGGCTGAACCGGAAGTGGTCGAGGCACTGGTCGAGGGACGCATGAATCGATGAAGTGCGATGTATTGCGTTCCAGCCTGAGGGATTTCACCTACATCTACCTGGCAGCGGGGCAAGCGTTTGAAGACTTGCCCACTGCGCTCAGAAAAGTCTTTGGCGAGCCAACGGTCGTCATGTCGCTGGAACTCAGCACTGAACGGCAACTGGCCCGGGAAGATGTCAACGAGGTAATGCGCAACCTCTCTGAACAGGGTTATCACCTGCAAATGCCTCCCCAGGAGGACACCACGGGTTTGCTGGAATTACCGCCGCAACAACACTGAGTCAGACGATGCGGTTCAATGGCTGGCCACGGTTAAAAGCGTTGATGACCCGCTTGACCTGATCCAGGCATGCCTGCCGGGCTGATTGGCTGGCCCAGGCGTTATGCGGCGTCACGATCAGGTTGGGAATGTCGCCCGCCAGTAACGGATGGTCGACTGGCGGTGGCTCTGTGCTCAGGGTATCGACACCGGCACCGGCTATTTCCCCCGCCCTGAGGGCATCGGCAAGATCCGCTTCGACAACAATACCGCCCCGCGCCGTGTTAATCAGGATGGCACCGGGCTTCATTGCCCGAAACACTTTGTGGTCAAACAAACCCCGTGTTGCATCGCTCAAAGGGCAATGAATACTGATCACATCGGCAGTCTTCAGAACATCCCTGAACGCTAATCTGTCGGGGCGCGGTTCGCTGCCCCGATGTTCGGCAATCAGAACATTCATATCCAGTGCGCGGGCGGCTTTCTCCACTGCCCGGCCAAGGACGCCATAACCGATGATACCCAACTGCAATTGTGGTAATTCCCTGATGGGCTGGTCATGCAGACTGAACTGCCGGGCTTTACTCCAGTCCCCCCGCCTGACCCTGTCGGCATAAAATTGCTGGCCGGTCACCAGGTTCAGCATCAGCGTGAGCACATGCTGCACCACCGACCGGGTGGCGTAGTTGCGGATATTGCAAACTGCGATGCCCAGCGTGGCAGAAGCCTCCAGATCAACCACATCGGTACCCGTGGCGGCGATCGCGATCAGTTTCAGGTTTTCAGCCCGGGCCAGTGTTTTCCTGTCCAGTACACATTTGTTGGTCACCACCACATCTGCCAGACCGATACGCTCGCTGACCTCCCCGGCGGCGGTAAAATCAAACCATTGCCAACCCGGTAGTGAGCGGTCGAGTGCTGCCGTATCGAGGTCGCCGTTGTCCACGGAGCCCAAATCCAGAAATACACCTTGTGATACCGTCATACTGAAAACCCACGCACAAAAAAGCCGCCCACGGCGGCTTTTTCAATTATTTCATTTTGCTACCGACTGGTCGTTGCGACACTGACACTGGCAACACCCACCGCTTCTGCAGCGTCCAATATGGTTACCAATGCGTTGGTATCCGCATCCGGGTGTGCAGCGATAATCAGCGGCGAATCCGGCTTCTCAGCCTTTTCCCGCTCCAGGTTAGCCTGCACAGCCTTGTTTTCCAGCATCCGGCCTTTCAAAGAAATATTGCCGTTGCTGTCAATTTTGACCACGATCGGACCCTTGTTCTTCTTGATCTCTTTGGGTGGCGAATTGGACGGCCGCGAAACCTCCAAACCCCGCTCCTTGACGAAGGACGTGGTCACGATAAAGAAAATGAGCATGATAAAAACGATATCCAGCATCGGTGTGATGTTGATTTCCGCCTCATCATCTTCATGGTGTCTTTTACGCATTGATAAAACCTCTGTGAATACCTGCCACGGCCGATTCAGTCAACCGGGGGCACAGCTTACTGAACCCAATGGGTTTTCGCCAGTGTCTGGGGTAAAAATATGCTCATTCTACCGTTACTGATTTAGCCAGGTTACGGGGCTGGTCAACGTCCGTACCCCTTTGCAGGGCGACATGATAGGCCAGTAATTGCAGCGGGATGGTCATGACGACCGGTGCCAGTAACGGTCCACCTGTCTGCAGGCCAATGATGTGCCCATGGCGTTGCTCAAAGCTTGAAACCACTTCACTGTCAGCGATCACATACAGTTCCCCGCCCCTGGCACTGACCTCCTCAATATTGCTGATCAGTTTTTCCAGCAGCGTATTGTTCGGCGCGACGGCAAACACCGGCATTTCCGCATCAATCAGGGCCAGCGGTCCATGCTTCAATTCACCTGCGGCATAAGCTTCAGCATGGATATAGGAAATCTCCTTGAGTTTGAGCGCACCTTCCATTGCGATTGGGTAATGGCTGCCACGGCCGAGAAACAAGGCATGGTTTTTATCGGCAAAAGCCGCCGACAGGGCGGCGAATTCGGCGTCCAGGCCCAGCGCCTGGTTCAGCAAGTCCGGCAGGCGATTCAGGTCGGCAACGTAGCCCGCATACTTATCCTTATCGACACCGTTATGGCTGGCTAACTCCAGCACCAGCAATTGCAGTGCAACCAGCTGAGTCGTAAATGCCTTGGTAGAGGCCACCCCGATTTCCGGCCCCGCGCGTGTCATCAGCAGCAAATCTGCCTCCCGCACAATGGAGCTTTCTGCCACATTGCAGATCGCCAGCGTGGTGATATAACCTGCCTGTTTTGCGTGTTTCAGTGCAGCCAGCGTATCCGCAGTCTCACCCGACTGTGAAATGGCTACAAACAACGTATTGGCCGGCACAACCGGTCGTCGATAGCGGTATTCACTGGCAATTTCCGCGTGGCAGGGAATCCCGGCCAGTTGCTCCATCTGGTAGCTGGCCACCAACCCGGCGTGATAGCTTGTACCGCAGGCAACCAGGTGCACATGTTTGATTTTACACAGTATGTCCGCTGCGCCAACACCAAAGATATTGGGTAGTACCGCATCCGAACTGATGCGGCCTTCAAGGGTTTCGGCCACCGCCTGGGGCTGCTCAAAAATCTCTTTGAGCATGTAGTGGGGGTAGTCCCCCCGCTGCACGGCGTCAGCGCGGGTTTCCACTTCTTTAACTTCCCTTACTGCTCGCTGGCCATCTTTATCATTGATTTCATAGCCATCCGCAGTCAACTTGACGGTATCGCCTTCGTCCAGATATACAAAGTGGCGAGTTTCACCGAGCAGCGGATAAATATCCGAAGCCAAAAAGTTTTCTCCGTGACCTACGCCGAGAACCAGCGGGCTACCCAGCCGGGCTCCGACGATAACGCCCGGCTCCGCAGCGCTGACCACGGCAATTGCAAACGCACCCCGCAACCGGCCAACAGCCTTCTGCACGGCGGCAAACAGACCCAGACCGCCATCCATCAACTGTGCAATCAGGTGCACCATGACCTCGGTATCGGTATCCGAGCTGAAGGTACATCCGGAACCCAGTAACTCTGTTCGGAGTTCTGCGTGGTTTTCAATAATGCCGTTGTGCACCAGAGCCAGCTGGTCACCGGATGCGTGCGGATGGGCATTCTCAGTATTGGGAACACCGTGCGTGGCCCAGCGGGTATGGGAAATACCACAATGGCCATCGACCGGTGCAGACTCCAGCAACGCTTCCAGGTCTCTCACCTTGCCTGCCGCGCGCAGGCGTACGAGATGCCCATCCTGCTGCAGGGCGATACCGGCGGAGTCATAGCCACGGTATTCAAGCGCGTGGAGGCCGGCGATCAGGATATCCCGGATATTACGCCTGGCTGCTGCTGCAACAATTCCGCACATAATTCATTCCCCCCTTTTCGATTACTTCTTAACCGGCCGCTTCCAGCCTGGCACGATCACCTGTTTCGACCTGCTCAGGGTCAGCCTTCCTGCATCCACATCCCGCGTTATCGTGCTGCCAGCGCCAATATCGGCGCCCTCACCAATCGTGACAGGCGCCACCAACTGGGTGTCAGAGCCAATAAAGACATCATCCTCAATAACCGTGTGGTGTTTGTTCACCCCATCATAGTTACAGGTGATCGTACCAGCGCCAATATTTACGCGGTCACCAATGCTGCTGTCACCAAGGTAGCTCAGATGGCTGGCCTTGCTGTTCTCGCCAAGACTGGAGTTCTTTATCTCAACAAAGTTACCAACCTTACTGCCAGTCGCCAGTACTGTGCCGGGACGCACCCGGGCAAATGGCCCGATATCACACGCGCCCTGGCTGCGCATGCCCTCGAGGATGCTGTAAGCATGCACCCGCGTTCCTGCCGCCAGTTCACAGTCCCGCAATATACAGCCCGCGCCAATCTGAACATCATCGCCAAGGACGATTTCACCCTCGAGAATCACATTGATATCGATATAGACATCACTGCCCGCAGTCACTCCGCCACGAATATCAATTCTCTCCGGATCTGCCAGTTGCACACCGGCACGCATCAGTTCGGTTGCTTTCTTCATACGGTAACGGCACTCCAGTGCAGCCAGTTGAACTCGATCATTCGCGCCTTCCAGGTCAGCGGCAACGGGCGCAACCACGCTGCCAGTCTGAATACCTTTTGCATGGGCAATGGAAAACACATCAGTCAGATAATACTCGTTCTGCGAGTTTTCGCTGGCCATATCGTCCAGGCAGGTCATCAGGGACGGTTGTGACGCCAGAATGATGCCGGTATTGACCTCGGTAATGGCCCTTTGTGCTTCGGTCGCATCACGTTCCTCAATAACGCCGGTCACCGCCCCTGTGGTATCGCGCGTCACACGCCCATAGCCGGTTGGATCGGTTACCTGCATGGTCAACACCTTGAGCCCGCCATCACCCGCACCAAGCAAGGTTTTCAGCACTTCTGCTTCAAGCAGGGGTATGTCGCCATACAGCACCAGCACGCTGGCATCTGCCGGGATGCCCGGCATGGCTTGTTGCACCGCGTGGCCGGTACCGAGTTGCTTCGCCTGCGCTGCCCAGGTAATTTCATAGTGGCTACAGGCTTCCCGAACCTGTGGAACAGACGGGTTAAAAACCACGTGGATTGCAGCGGGTTGCAGTTGCAAGGCCGTATCAAGCACATGAAAAATCAAAGGCTTGCCACCAACCGTTTGTAATACTTTGGCCACCCGTGACTTCATGCGGGTTCCAGTGCCGGCAGCCAGTATTATGATATGAAGGGGCTTATGCATAATGTTCTGCAGATGGGTTGCCAGGGATTATACCGTCAACAACCTGCAGGCTCTATGCAAAGAAGCTGTTCATCCCGGGTCTTTTGCAGCCATACTGGTACGCACGTCTAAAGGAGCTATATGCATAATCTGCTAACAGGGATCGTTTTTCTGCTACTTGTCAGCGTCGCATCAGCCACTGAAATAGAGCGCCGGACAGCCAATGACGGCCAGTTGGTCATGGAGGGCATCCCACCCATCCCCACAGCCCTGGCCCAGTCACTAAGCCGTTATCAGAACATGCGCTCTGCCCGGGTCAGCGCCTGGTCCGAAGACAGTCGCAGCATTTATATCAAAACCCGCTTCGGCCCGGTTACCCAACTTCATCGCGTCGATGCTCCGGGCGGGGCGAGGGCTCAACTGACCTTTGAGGACGAACCAATAGGCGAGGTCATCAGTCAGCCTGGTGGCGACCTGCTCGCCCTGACCCGCGACCAGGACGGCGATGAATTTGACCAGATTCTGTTGCTGGATCCAAACAATGGCCTACTGCGCAATCTGACCAATGGCCATGCACTCAACAACCGCATGATCTGGGATCAGCAAGGGCACCGGGTTGCTTACCGCTCTACCCGCAGAAATGGCCGTTCGAATGATATCTGGATACAGGACCACACGTCCCCAGCCACTGCAAAACTTGTGCACAAAGCCGAAGACGGGGCACTCTGGAAACCCATAGATTTCAGCAAAGATGGCAAATACCTGCTCATCCAACAGTTCATCAGCGTGGTTGATTCACGCATATGGATAAAAAAACTGCCCAACGGGCCACTGCGCCTGTTGGTAGGCGATACGGATAATCCGGCAGCCAATATCGCCACGGGCTTTGATCAGAGTGATAGTAGCGTTCTGTTTGTGACCAACCAGCGCGAAGGTGCAGCAGAACTGGCAACCGTCACGCTGGCTGCAGAGCCCGTTGTTACTTTTATACCGAGCGTCACTGACTGGGACATCACCCAGCTTGCGCTGAGCCGCGATCGTCGGCGCGGGGCGTTCATCACCAACGAGAACAGCATAAGCCGGTTGTACCTGTTTGACCCGACCCGCCTGAAATACAAACAGGTTCAGAAAATACCGCTGGGCGTGATCAGCGGCTTGATTTTCAGCCCGGACGGCAAGCAACTGGGTATGACCCTGAACTCTGCCCGCAGCCCGAATGATGCCTGGGTGCTGGATCTGGGGCGCAAGGCCTTGTCAGCTAAAAAGCTGACGCGCTGGACCTTCAGTGAAGTCGGTGGGCAGGACACCGGCAAGTTTTCTGTCCCCTTAGCCATCCAGTACCCTTCAAAGTTACAAGACCAGGAGCGTTTCTTCTCAATTCCAGCATTCGTCTACCTGCCGCCAGGCGAGGGCCCGTTCCCGGTCATTATCCATATTCACGGCGGGCCTGAGAACCAGTTCCGGCCGGGGTTCAACAGCGAGTTTCAGCTCCTGATTGACCAGTTGGGCGTCGCTATTGTTGCGCCGAACATCCGTGGTTCACTGGGCTATGGGGCAGGCTATATTGCGCTGGATGATGGTTACAAGCGGGAGGCGGCAGTCCGGGATATTGGCGCGTTGCTCGACTGGATAGCCTCGCAACCAAGACTGGACAAAGACCGGGTTGCCGTATTCGGTGCCAGCTATGGTGGCTACATGGCGCTGGCGTCAGCGTATCACTATGGTGACCGCATCCGCGCCACGGTTGACCGCTTTGGCATCAGTAATTTTGTCACCTTTCTGGAGAATACGCAGGATTACCGACAGGAATTACGCCGTACCGAGTACGGGGATGAACGTGATCCGGAAATGCGGGCTTTTCTCGAGAGCATCAGCCCACTGAACAATGTTGACAAAATCAATATACCGCTACTGGTTGTACAGGGCAGAAATGATCCAATTGTACCCAGTTCAGAATCAGAACAATTGGTTAAGGCCCTGCGCTTACGCGGCCAGACCGTCTGGTACATGGAGGCCATGAACGAGGGCCATGGCTATAGCCGGAAAGAAAATCGTGACCTGTACCAACAGGCCACGATTCTGTTTCTACAAAAATTTCTGCTGCCGAAAGACTGAGCAAACCAGGCGCGGCAACGTCCTGAGCAATGCTTTAGTTTTTGGCCTTGTTAGCCTTATATTGCCGTACCGCCTCGTTGAACATCCCGGCAACGCGCTCTTCCATATCGACAGAGTAATTATGCGCATTTGTTATCGCCTGGCGATTGCCGTCTGAAAGCTCATCGCTGAGGACATCATGGTTGATGCATTCACGATACTTTTCCATCGCGGACTGGAAGCCTTTAACGCCTTTCTGGGCCAGTATCAGGTCATCGTAGACCGGAATATCCGGGATAGGAGGGGGTGCCGAGGGCAAATTGCACTGCTGCGCAGTAATTGGCAAAACAACCATGCTGCCATCTTCCATTACTTCCTGAGCCATCACCGGCGCGGAAGCCGCTACGATCAAAGCCGATAAAATAAATCTCTTCATATTGACACCTGTTCAGTTAAATCTTTCTGGTCACATATGATATAGCGCATCCGCGTTGGTTTTCCATTAACTTATGTCAGTCTGGCAGAAAAAATTCTGCCAGACCGGCTTACAACCAACGTCTGACTTTCTGTTTGTAATCGAGATACTGCTGGCCAAAGGCGGCTTTCATAAAGCGCTCCTCTCCCAACACAAAATTATTCCGGATAATCAGCACAAATACCGGCATGGGAAGCAGCGCACCCACGCTTCCCATCAGGAAGGCGACACCCAGTAGCAGCGCAAACATCCCGATGTACATCGGGTTACGGGTAAAGCGGTAGAAGCCGTTGGTAACCAGCACGGTGGCCTCATGAAACGGCACCAGGCTGGTATCCACCTTCTTGAAAGCACCCGCCGAAACAGCCGTGATGGCTATGCCGAGAAGTACCGGAATAATGCCGGCATAGGCGGCCGGCGGTGCAACATAGTCATACAGCGGCAGGAACTGGTTCATCAACCACATCAACAGCAGTGTGGCCAGCAAATAAACCGGTGGCACAATTTTGCGCTTTTTTTCCATCTGGTTTTCAGCCAGATCAGTCTGTCCAGCGCCTGGTTTTGGCCTTGGCTGCCAGCATGACGAGATAAATAGCAATAACGACAATCGAGACCGGCATAACCATGGCTTCTGAGCCCAGCACCTCAAATGTGTTTGATATAAAGAACATGTGAAACATCTGTGCAAGTACAGCGGCCAGCGACACCTGAAGCATCAACAAAGCCAGGCTTTTTCTGAGTAGCAACAGCAGGCAACCCAGAGCACCCGCGTGCACTGCGATAGCAAAAGCAGCCGTTACCCAGGTCGGAGTATTTTCATATAACTGCTGATGTGCCTTCGGCATGGCCGCGATGGTTTCCGGGCTCATGGTGACCTGCATGATATAGGCCATCAAGCCCATAAGATTCCACCCCAGCAGGATGATTGCAACGAATATAAACCAGACGGGCGCTTTACTAACTACTCTCTCAGACATGGACTTCTCCCACAATGATCCATTGAAACGCATTTGACCCAGTATAGCCGCGCGGCTAAAAGTACGCGAACCAGCCCAGAGCGGACTTGCTCAGAGCCACTGCAACAATGTATGAAAAAGTCAGCAAGCCGAACAGCCAGGCCAGCAGGCGCTGATTCCTGTTGCGACCGAACCGCAACGCCACCATACCGGCACCTATATATACCAGCAGTGCAACAATTTTTGCCATCAACCAGGGGTGTGCCAACGGCGATATCCGCCATTGCACGGCCAGGATAATTGCACTGCCCAGCAACAGGGTGTCAACAACATGGGGGGCGGCTTTCACCCAGCGCAACTTTAGTTTTGCAGAGCCCTGCAACATCCATATACCGCGGATAAAGAAACCGGAAAAAGACAGCGCGACACAACTCAAGTGAATGACTTTAACAATCGACATCAGGACTTACCTACAACGGGTTTCAAGCTTCACACCCCGGGCATGACAGGAATCTCAAACCACGTGGCATACCCCACTGCACGGCATGTACCCGACTCACCGAATAAAGCTGTGCCGGTAAAGTGCTTGCGGCCTGCATGGTTAATCTGCCAGCCGGTGACAACACATTTCTCACCCGGTGCAACAACCCCACGAATAGCCACCGCCAATTCACCCAGCAGAATAGTACCGGTCTCCGGCTCTGGAAAAGCATAGGCGCCAGGGCAATCGAGTACTGCCCAGATAAATTCGCTGGCTATATTGCCAGTTGCATCAAGCAGCGACTCATCCGGAATCCAGCCTGCGGCGACCATACCCACCGGCCCTTCATTCCGCAGCACCGGTCCGGCGAAAACCCGCAGCCCATCCGCGTGCTTGCGCTCTGGGCCACAGACAAAACAACCCGGGTAAAAGTGTGCGTCGAAGCCCCGATATCGTTCTGAAGCGGCCATTGCCGCTGCAAAATCCGGCGCTTCAGGAACGTCTATATCCACGCTGGCAGGGCTGCCGGTAGCCACCAGTTGGTCACCATACAACAACTCGACGTCACGCCCGCTGATGCGCACTTCCATCGGAGCATCCAGTGGCGGCGGTATCCGCAGACGGACAACGGCGGGGCCCTCTATAAACTTTGCAACGCTACCGCAGGAATAGCCCCCATTCCCGGACTTCGGTGGACCATGGAAGCGGTTACTTATCACTACAGATTCTGTCATGTCGATACTCTCAATATGTGGCTGTTGTGAAGCCTACAGGCGATGCTTCCCGGGGGCAATTCCCAGCGCTGGAATTTGGGCATATTTTTGCTTTTCGTAAGTGCGAGGCTTGCACCCAAGAGCACAAAGGTTATCCTGTTGAATGAACAAACCACCCAGAGATCACATGCAACAGGAATTTCAGAAACTTCGCTCCGCTTTTGCCTCCGGGCCCGAGACAGGCGCGCAGGCATGGCAACAGTTACAGGGTCTTTGTGAGCGGGGACACCTTCCTGCCCGGCTGTTTGTTGCCACCCAGAAACTCAAAGCGCCGCCACCTTTGTTCGATTTGCCGGGAGCGCTACAATTGTTGCGCGAACTAGAAGGTGCTGCCGGCTCCACGGGCGAAGAGCGGACGCTTCGCGCCACCGGGCTTTACCGCCTTGGCGAAGCCCTGGCTTGCCACTTTCCTGCGCAACTGGAAGAAGCCAGCCAGCACCTCACGGAAGCTGCACAACTCGGACAAGTTGAAGCACAGCTGAGCCTGGCCTATTGCCTGCGAAAAGGGCTGGGCGTGACAGCAGACATTACCGGTGCCATCCACTGGTCAAAAGCAGCAGCCCAACAGGGTCACCCAAGAGCGTTTTTCGAGCTCGGAATACTGTTGGCCTGGTCCGGCAAAAACAATGAAGCCATGGCGGCCCTGCAGCGTGCAGCTACATTCAACTACCCCGCCGCCGGCGCGCTGGCCGGGCAGCTGGCTCAGAACGGCCTGCTGTCCCAGGTCGAGCCCGAACGCCAAACCGTTTCGCTAAAACCAGGAATTGAACGCATCACGGCACTGCTGGACCCACTGGAGTGCAGCCACCTGGCGGCACTGTCGATGCCGCACCTGAAGCCTTCGCGGGTTATCTCCGACCAGCCGGACAGCCGCACCAGCGGCGACCGCACCAGTGAAGGAATGAATTTTCATCATGGCTTGCGCGACCTCGTCGTCACCCATGTCATACGCCGTCTATGCACAATTGCAGGTTGTAAGTTTTCCCAAACCGAGGCACTGACGGTGCTGATGTACATTCCCGGAGCGGAGTACCGACTTCACCCTGATTATTTTTCCAGCGATTCGGCGGGCGGCAGGCAACAACTGGAAAATGGTGGTCAGCGTATCAAGACTTTTGTCTGTTACCTCAACGAGGTCGGTGGCGGTGGACAGACCGCATTTCCTGATCTGGATATCAAAGTCGACCCCGAAGCGGGAGCGGTCGTCTATTTCCACAACGCCGATGATGCTGGCGTACCATACCCGGAATCCCGGCATGCCGGCTTGCCGGTCACTGCGGGAAGCAAGTGGATTTCCACGCTGTGGATAAGACAGAGCGATCATGACCAGTGGGCTTGATGACTTTATCGCCAGACACTGCTTACCTGTTACCTATGCCCGGCAGGCTGAGAAGTGGTTTGCGCCGGTAGCAAAACACATCGCAACCCGGCAAAAGAAAACCGGCGGCACGATTATCATTGGCATTAGCGGCGCCCAGGGATCGGGGAAAAGCACACTGGCTGATTTGTTGGCATTTTTTTGTGCCGACCGGCACAAGTTGCCTGGCGTCGTGCTATCTATGGACGATTTCTACTTTACCCGGCCACAACGGCAACATCTGGCTACAACGGTACACCCGCTGTTAGTCACACGTGGCGTACCTGGAACCCACGATGTACAGCTTGCCATTGACACAATCTTACAACTTCGTGACGGCACGACCGAAACCCTGATACCAAGATTCGATAAGGCCAAAGATGACCGCTACCCACAGCGGCAATGGACCCATGTCAGCGAAAGCATCGGCCTGATTCTGCTCGAAGGGTGGTGTCTCGGTGCCAGGCCCCAAACCTCTGGCGCACTTGTAAAACCCGTCAACGAACTTGAAAAGAACCACGATCCAGATGCGCAATGGAGACACCACGTCAATCAACAATTGTGCCGCGTCTACCCGGCGCTATTTGGCCTGGTTGACACCTGTATCATGCTCAAAGCACCCTCTTTTGAAGCTGTTTACCAATGGCGGCTTGAGCAGGAACGCAAGCTGAATAGTCCGCTGGCCCATTCCAGCCTGCGTCGAGACAGGCCGACGGACAGAATCATGGACGCCCGAAGCATCAGAAATTTTATCCAGCATTTTCAACGTATAACCGAACACCTGCTGGAATCCCTGCCGGCCAGAGCAGACATACTATTTGAACTCAACGATCACCGGGAAATAATTGCTGCACGGCTACCCGCAAGCCAGCACGCGAACCCTTAACGCCTGTCCGGTGGTCCTTCATCATACTCTGGCAAGCTGCTCGCAGGTGTATACCAGGCGGGTCTGGAGGCACAGAAAATATTCTGGCCTGGCCGAATGCCGGGGTCACCATCAAGCGTGCCGGCCGGAACAATCATCACCCGACCGCTTTTCGACAACCACGGCAAAGACGATCCACAGATTTTGCAAAAAGCAGTAGCGAAGTATTTTGTTTCCGGCGGATCGTACTGCACTACGCTGCCTTCACCCCCAGTCCAGTTAAAATCATCCGGGGCAAGAAACAGGTTGGCGGCGTGAGCACTACCGGTAACCTTGCGGCAACGGGAACAATGGCAGTACTGGAAAACCCCCATATTACCGGAAATTTCATAACTGACTTTTTTGCAAAAGCACCCACCGGTAACTGTGTCATTTGGCATATCGGCCACCTCGCCTGTCACGTGTTCATATTGAACAAAACTGAACAGACTGAATAGTTAAGGAAACTTTATCTGAATTTACAGTCTACCATTAGAGAGTCTTTTGACTAATTCCTGAAAATGATATGGCGTGCCAGCAAAGCCGTATCGGCACAAGAGGTTGTTATGACAGAAAACATCATACCGATAGACGGGCAAGATAAGCCACCAGACCCGGAACAAGACGGCGAATCTGTTGGCGGTTCTTCATCACGCCGGAGATTCCTGACAGCAACCACCGCGGTGATAGGTGCAACAGGTGCGTCGATCGCAATGTGGCCCTTTCTGGCCTCATGGCAGCCCAGCGCCAGAGCGCGATCAATTGGTGCGCCGGTACAAATCGACGTGAGCAGAATTGAGCCCGGTGCCAGGGTGACCGTCATGTGGCAGGGCAAGCCGGTGTGGGTGGTGCGGCGCACGCCTGAAATGCTGGAGGACCTTTCGCATGAGCATTTGCTCGAGCGGTTGAGAGACCCGGACTCAGAAGTGGCATCCCAGCAGCCTGCCTATGCCCAAAACGCACTGCGCTCCATGAACCCGGAACTGTTTGTTGTCATCGCGATATGCACACACCTGGGATGTGTTCCTTTGTGGCGGCCGGACTTCCCCGCACAAAATATTGATGCAGATTGGATGGGCGGATTCTTTTGCCCCTGCCATAAGTCAAAATTTGATCTTGCCGGTCGGGTATTCAAGGGTGTTCCGGCTCCAACCAACCTGGTGATTCCACCCCACAGGTATATTGACCCGGGCCTGGTGGAGATCGGCACAGAAACCAAACTCCCTGTGGTGTCATGAGCCACCCGGTGCCAGCTTTGCTTACGGCACGTATGGCAAACAGCGCTTGACAGCCAGACAGACAAACTGGAACTATCTGGCCTAATGTTCCACTTCGTCTACAGGCAACTACGCCACGATGCAGGCCGCACGATGCTGACAATAACCGCCATGGCGGCGGTCATTGCGGTCATTCTGATCCTTGAGGGCTTTAACGAGGGTTTGCTTGCACAGCTACGCAACACCGTCATCAGTCGCAACGCAGACCTGATCGTCACCCAGTCTGGTGTTTCAAATATGACGGCCACACGTTCAGTCCTGCCACAGTTTACCCGGCAGGATGTAGAAGCCGTAGAGGGAGTAGCAGCGGCCTACCCCATTACCGGCATCCCAATGATCTACCAGCGCGGCCAGCAGCGGACACCCATCTCCCTGCTGGTCTACGACTCCGGCGGTGGCGCGAACCGGCTTCTGACCGGTATCCAGCCTGACAAGGCCCGTGATATTGTCATTGACGAGTCGCTGGCAGATAAGTATTCGCTCACTGTTGGCCAGCCGTTTGTATTGTCAGACTTCGAGTTTCGTATTTCCGGTATATCTACAGGTACTGCGGCATTCTTTACGCCGTTTGGTTTTATTCGCTACGATGACCTGATCGACTTCTATTTTGAGTCCGACATTGCCGCAGACATTACAACCTTCCCAATGCTGAGCTTCCTGCTGGTACAGCTGGACAATAATGCCGATCGGCAGTTGGTTGCCGGCAGAATCGAGGACGCGGTACCGGAGGCCGACGTTTTTACATCCGAGGCGCTGGCAGCGCAAGATGAGGCTCTTGGCAGCGCCCTGATGGGGCCTGTCTTCAGGTTTATGATCAATGTAGCGTATGTCATCGGCATTCTGGTCACAGGTATTATCACTTTTTCAGCAGTGAATGCCCGGCGACGGGATTTTGGCGTGCTGAAGGCCTTGGGGTTTTCGCAGAGTTTTCTGAGCCGCTCCGTCATCGTCGAATCATTTTTGCTGGTGCTGATCGCCATTCCCGTCGGCGTGCTTTTTGCGCGCTTGATTGCAGCCGTTTTCGAATCCGTCATGCCGCTGTACCTGATACTGGCATCAGAGCCGATACCGGTCATCCGCACAGCGGTTGCCAGCCTGATTTTTGCCGTTCTGGGCAGCATGACGCCGGTGCGGATTATTCGCCGGCTGGATCCGTCTGCGGTGTTCAGGAGCTGAACATGTGGCACTGGACCTATAAAAGCCTGCTTGCGCAACCCGTTGCTTTGATGGCGAGTATTGCCACAGCGGCCAGCGCCTTTTTATTAGTGATGGTATTTGAGGCCGTTTACGCCGGAGAGACCGAACAGGTGGTTGCCTACCTTAGCCACACTGATGCCGATGTCTGGGTCATGCAGCAGGGAGTATCGAATATGCACATGGCGACTTCTTACCTGTCCGACTCGAAGGCCAATGAAGTTCGCCAGGTCGAAGGTGTCGCCAGCGTTGACCAGATTCTCTACCTCAATACAGTTGTGAAAAGCGGCAATCAACCCTGGTTCTCCTTCATTGTCGGACTGGACGAGGGAGACACCCGTGCCGGACCCTGGGCCATGGCGGAGGGCAAAGCTTTGCCGACAGCGGGCGAAGCTGTGGTACCGGTGGTGTTTGCCCGCATGACCCACCTGGCGCTGGGCGGCACTCTGCGTATAGCCGATAAACAATTTACCGTCGTTGGCCTATCCGAGGGGACCTTTTCGATGGCTAATTCAGTTATTTTCATGGCCAGAAGTGACCTGGAGGACATCATGGGATCACTGGATATAGTCAGCTATATACTGGTCAAAGCCAAAGCCGGCATGGATCCGGTCGTGCTTGTGGGCAACATTGAGCGTCAGGTAGAAAAGGTAAGCGCACTGACTACAAAACAATTCATCGCCAATGACCAGACCATGGCCATGCAGATGGGGGTGGAGACCATCGCCTTGATGACACTTATCGGCAGCGCACTGGCTGTATTACTGGTGGCCTTCGCTGTTTATTCACTGATCGCGCGCCAGCGACGCGAACTGGCTGTCGTCAAAGCGCTGGGGGCCTCTAACCGCTCCGTTTACCTGGGTATTGCATTACAGGCGACGGGTATCACGCTGGCAAGTATTGTGCTGGCTACGGTGTTGGCATTGTTACTGATGCCGGCGGCCAGTGCCCTGATACCACAGCTGACACTGAAGCTCACACTGGTATCAGTTGAGCGCATTGCTGTCGTGGGGGCCGTTGTAGCGCTGCTTGCCTCGCTGATACCGGCCCGTCAGGTTGCGCAGGTCGATCCTTTATCCGCCTTTCATGCCTGAGGACTGATTCGATATGGAAAATGAAACAATTCTTAGCTGTGACGCACTGGTAAAAACCTTTGGCAGCGGCCATACCGAGGTACGGGCAGTGGACGGCATCAGCCTGCAAGTTGGCCGGGGCGAACTGGTGCTGATCATGGGACCTTCCGGTTCCGGCAAGACAACCCTGCTATCGATGCTGGGCGGCCTGTTGCGACCCACTTCCGGAAAAGTCTTCATCGATGGCAATGAGATAACACAACTGGATGAATCCCAACTACCCCGGGTGCGGGCACGAAGCATTGGTTTTGTTTTCCAGTCATTCAACCTGCTTGACGCATTGACGGTTGAGGAAAACATACTGTTCCCCGCCCGGCTCGTTCCCGCATCACTGGAATCAGCCAGATCAAGAGCAACAGAGTTGATCGCCCGCCTGGGACTCACGAAGCGACGCACCAACAAGCCCGGAACCTTATCCGGTGGCGAAAAACAACGGGTTGCTATCGCGCGCGCGCTGATCAATGAACCGGCCCTGATCCTGGCCGATGAACCCACCGGCAACCTTGACTCAGCCAATGGACAGGAAGTGATGATGATCCTGCACGATATTGCGCGTGACGAAGGCCGGTCGGTCATCCTGGTAACCCACGACCCCCGCGTTGAAGATCTTGCCGACCGGATTCTGTGGCTGGAGGACGGCGCCCTGCGTGACCGAAAAACTGAGCAGCATTCCTGGGTGCATGACCCGGTTTGCCACATGCGGGTCGATGAATGGACAGCCGAGATCAGCACAGACCATGAAGCTCAGCACTATGTGTTTTGTTCACAACGCTGCCTTGACCGCTTCAGCCTGGAGCCGCAGCGGTATATCTCTGAGGAAAAACACACACCAGGACAGGGGCATGGAGCATGAAGCAGTTCATCCTCGCAAGCGGTTTGTTTTTTTCTGCCAGCAGCACAATCGCTGCAGACCTGCCCGGCATTTCGAACCTCCCTGCCACAGCGCGGGGCAAAGCCATTGCGGAAGAAGTGGAGCGCCGGGACGCGGGGTATGGCGACACTGTCGTCGAACTCAGGATGGAACTGAAGAATTCAACCGGCCGTGTGCGCAGCCGACAACTCACCTGGAAAACGCTGGAGATGGCGGGCCCGGCCGAAGGCGACCGCTCCCTGACAGTTTTCCATGAACCACGAGACATTTCAGGAACGGGTTTCCTGAGCTGGACACATATTGACCGGCCTGATGACCAATGGTTGTTTCTGCCGGCACTAAAACGTGTCAAACGTATCAGCTCTTCCAATATGTCCAGCCCGTTTGTGGGCAGTGAGTTCGCCTATGAAGACCTGTTGTCAGACGAGGCAGGGAAATTTGAGCAGCGATGGATAAAAGACGAGCCCTGCGGTGATCTGGTTTGTTTCAAAGTTGAGCGCCAGCCCGACTATCAGAACTCCGGATACAGCAAACAAATCATCTGGATCGATCAGCTGGAATTCCGGCCCATGAAGATCGAGTACTACGATCGCAAGGGGAAACTGCTCAAAACACTCGTGTTCGAGAACTACCGCCAGTACCTTGATCAATTCTGGCGTGCCCAGGTAATGCGCATGAAAAACCACCGGTCAGGCAAGGTCACGGTGCTGACATTTGATGAGTTCAGGTTTCAAACTGGCCTCACAACCCGTGACTTCGACCCCTCTGCCATGAAGCGCTTGCGGTGACGCACTTACCTGCCTGCCAGGATGATCCTTGCTGGAAAGCAAATCTTTTCTTGAACAACCGGATTTTTTTCGTCACTCGACTGTCTGAAGTTACTCAACAAATCACACCAGGCCAGCGATAGCGGTTAACCGGTTGTACGGGCAAGGCTGCATACCCCGGCCAAGGAGCAATATATGAAACGATTCAACAAGGATCAAAACCACAAGGACCCGGTTTGCGGGATGGAAGTCAGTCCTGTGAGTGCTGTTGAGACCTCTGACTTTGATCACAAGACCTATTACTTCTGTGCGGCAGTTTGTCGTCAGGCATTTGATGCGGAACCACAAAAGTATATCCACCATCACCGGCAACATGGCGTTAAACCAAAGTAGCCAGCGCTACGCAGACATCGAGTACAGCCAACATCAGAATAGCTGACAACCGTTGCACCCGTTTGAGCCTGGCGGCGCGGCACTTCTGTGCTGCCGTCATCCCGAAGGGCATCAGTACCCTGGCCGGACTGGTCATACTCAGCAGCACGGCCACAGCCACGGATTTGAGTGGCTGGCTAGAAATTGAAGGCAGTTACTTTCCCAACAGTCCGCTCTACCCAGAGCAGGAAACCAACCGCATTTCGGCCGCTATTCAGCCTGAGCTGTACCAGGACTGGGAGAACGGAAATTCATTTACTTTCACACCTTTCTACCGCTATGACAGTGCCGATGACCAGCGTACCCACTTTGATGTCCGGGAGGCCATGCTGTTCGTACCCAGCGAAAGTTATGACCTTCGCATTGGCATAGGCAAGGTCTTTTGGGGCGTGACCGAGGCGGGTCACCTGGTCGATATTATCAACCAGACCGACCTCATCGAGGCTATCGATGGAGAACAGAAACTGGGCCAGGCCATTGTCAATCTCACACTGTTTTCGGGGCATGGAGACTTTGATTTTTTTGTGCTTCCCTATTTTCGCGAGCGAACCTTCCCCGGCGGTGGCGGCAGATTGCGGTTTGAGCCGGCGATTGACAATACATTAGAAGCTGTTTACGAAAGCGGCAAAGAAAAGCGCCATGTCGACTACGCGCTGCGTTACAGCAACATGATCGGCAACCTCGAAATCGGTCTCTCTGATTTTTATGGCACCAGCCGTGAGCCTGCTTACCTTGCAGAGCTTCAAGACGATGGCTCCCTCAGCCTCACCCCCTTCTATGAAATCATAAACCAGGCAGGTCTGGATCTGCAGTACGTCAATCAGGACTGGTTATGGAAACTGGAGGCCATCTACCGCAGCGGCCTTGCAGAAAGCAGTTTCTACGCCGTTGATGTCGGATTTGAGTATGCGTTGCCAGCACCGGTCCTGCGTGACATGGACCTGGGCCTGATCGTTGAGTACATGTATGACAGCCGCGACTTCAACACCGGCACTATTGTGCCAGCAGCCCGTTTTTACATCAGCAGCAGATTCAATACCTTTCTGAACAATGACATTATGCTTGGGCTCCGCCTTGCCGCCAACGATGCGTCTTCCTCCGAGTTGTTGGCGGGCTTGATCCGTGATCTGGATCACCAGGCTACCGTATTGCAGCTGCAGGGAAGTCGCAGGCTGGGCAACAACTGGAAAGCTGAGCTAAACAGTTACGTTTTCCTGAATGTGGAAGCAGATCCGCTGCTCAGTTTCCTGCGGGAAGACAGCTTCGTGCAGCTATCGCTCAAATATTATTTCTGACAGCTATGCCCCAAACCAGCCAACGGCGGGTTCCAGAGTCAACGCACCACCGTCAGAGGTAACGCAAATTGAACAGGTACAGGTGCTCAAACGTGTTCTTAACCTTTATCAATTTCTTTGAACGTTTTGGGAAAATATTCCAGAACGGTGGCTTATCATCGCTGGATGCATGCAGCCACATTGCATCGTTCTCCATGTTCATGATGCAGGAAAGTTCGAAGCGATAGGTGCTTGAAGGCTCGTCACCTCGCAACACAGCATTCATGTTTTTAGCAGCAGACCCAGAGCGCAGCTGGGCCATATGGGCCTGGTGGGGTACCCATGGGGGTGGGTTTTCATGATTGGCGCAATCACCGGCCGCAAACACGTTTTGCAAACCAACCACACGGCCATATTTATCAACGTCGATATGGCCACCCACAGATACCGGTAAACAGGTCTCGCTTATCCATTCCGGGGCGACAATGCCAGGCGTGAATAGCACCAGGTCGGCTTTGCGGAGAGAACCGTCGGCATCCAGCATGCCACCCTCAACGAACTCAACAGGTTCAAAGCCATAGTCAAGAATAATGCCACGCTCCTGCAGGCGATCTGTTATCGCACCGCTGTCTCCGACCGCAATGTTGGGGGAAAAAATATGAATCTCAAACTTGTCCCGCACACCCCGTTCCTTCAACGCATAGTCGAGCAGGCAAACTGACTCATACATCTGTCCACCGCGACCCGCCACAAAGCCATCCCGTTTGTTGAGCTTGAAACCAACATAAATAATACCTTCCTGCATGCGCTCAAGCCGGCGCGTGAATTCCTCCATGGCATCCGGTCCGCTGCAGGGGGAAAAAGTATGTTCTTTGGTGCCCGGAATATCGTCCACCATGAAGGCGGGGCCAATACCGATGAACAGCGCGTCATTTTCATAGCGGCCCTCGGTGGTGATCACCGTTCTCCCACCATCCTGGATATCAATCACCCGGTCGTCTATAAAATGAATTTTTCTGCGCCACAGGTAGGGCCGGATATCGACGGTCACACCCTTCCTGCTCTTCTTGCCTACCAGAAACTCCGGAATGGCGGGGAAGTAGATGAACTGGCCATTACCAATCACGGTAATGTCGTAACGCGAATACGCTCTGCGCAGAAAGAACATAAAAACCGGATAAAAAGGCAGGGCGAGAAATGCGCCAATAAAAAACAACGAGGCAAAGCCGTTACCGATGATGACAATTCTTTTTTTCATAGTCTCTGCTCCATGGCTCAGGGCTGCCGCTATATTGTTAGGTCGAGGAATGCCGTTTCTGAAGTATACAACGGCGGGATTTTGCAAGTTTTCACCCTGTAGAATAGACTTGTAGACCTGCCGGGGAGGAAAAGAGTTTCAATGAAGTGTTCCCGGAGCCCAAAAATTAAATTTTGTAATTACCTGACCAGGGATACCTATGCTGAATAATATCCACCTGAAGGCTTCATTCGTCCTGTTAATGACCGCTTTGCTGATCGCACCCGCAGGGGCTTCGGCCCAGACCTTTGCCGGCTATACAATGCAGTTGAATGGTGCCGCAGCGCTGATATCCGGTGGCAGTATTTTGCGTGTCTCGCCGGTCACGGGTGGAACAGGCTCAGCTTACATTTTCACGCCATTTCCCATCACAGCTGATACCAGTTTCTCAACATCTTTCCGCTTCAGGATCGGCGATGGCTCGGGGGCCGACGGCATGGTTTTCGTGGTTCAGAACAATGGTGCCACGGCGCTGGGTGGCGGAGGCGGCAACCTGGGTTACTCGGGTCTTGTTAACAGTATTGGTGTGGAAATTGACGAGTACTTCAACGGCGGGTGGGACCCTAATAATAACCACCTGGGCATCAACACAGCGGGCAATATGGCCTCAGTGACAACCTTTATTCCACCGGTCAACCTGGATAACGGCACGCCCTACTACCTGTGGGTGGACTATGATGGCACCAGCAACGACCTGTCGGTCTTTTTCAGTACCACAAGCACCAAACCGGGCACACCGGATATGATACAAAATCTTGATCTTCTGGCTCTCGTTGGCGCGCAGGGCTACGTCGGTTTTACCGGGGCAACCGGAGGCTTACGCAACAATCATGATATTCAGGCCTGGACGTTCCTCGCTTGGGAGCCCCCACTTCCTGTTCCAGCGGTATCAAGCTGGTCCATATTGCTGCTGATTTTATTGATGACCGGAATGACCTGGGGTTTGCGCAGACAAAAGCGGCCGAATGAGTCGTGAGAGCGGGCCGGATTAAAATATTTCGCTTAAACTCCCCCTTTTAATTCCTCCGGTAACGGAAATAGGCGAACTTCTGTTCCCCGCCCGTGGGCGTGGTGTGTAATTCGTGCCCCTGCTCACGCAGATCGAAGCCTTCCCCCAACTCCGCAGCCAGCTTGTCGGCATCGTATTGAACGATCTCTAAGCCGCTGCATTTTTCCGGCCCGCCAACGGCAAATGCCATGATAATCAGGTGCGCTCCCGGTAACAGCGCCTGTTTCATCACGCCAATATATTTTTCCCTGTCGGTTTTCTCAGTCAGAAAATGAAATACTGCGCGGTCGTGCCAGACTGTGTATCGCTGAGGTGGTGAGAAGCCTGTGACATCTTCCGCAAACCACTTCACATCACACGATTTCTCCGCCAGCCGTTGTTGTGCATGGGCGAGCGCGCTGGCAGAAATATCCAGCACAGAAATATTGGTGTACCCCTCATTGCACAGGTGGTCTACCAGCACAGAAGCGCCGCCGCCCACATCAATAATAGCGGCATCATTGGTCGCCCCGGTATTCTGAATCAGTTGTAGTGACAAAACCGGTTTCTGCTGGTACCAGCTCACGCCAAGCGGTGACTTGCTGCTGTAGATACTTTCCCAGTGCGTTTTTCTGTCAGACATCTCAAGCACTCCCGGCCAGATGGCAGTTCTTCACAGGCCAGCCACCATGATAACAAACCACGGATAATCAGCCCTGCGGCAACACGTAACAATACACCGACACAAAATGACAGAAACTACCCAGCAAAACAAACAGGTGGAAAATTGCATGATTGAATTTAATATTTTCAATGCTGTATATGATCGCCCCGGTTGTGTAAGCCACACCACCTGCAAAAAGCCAGAACAGCCCCTCAGTTGACATGTTGTTGATCAGTGGTTTGATAGCAAAAATAATGATCCACCCCATAAACACATACATCAGTGTCGACAACAGGTGAAACCTGCCGGTGAAAAATACTTTTAACGTAATGCCGGTCACAGCCATGGCCCAGGAAACCCCGAAAATCGCCCAGCCCACCGAACCACCGAGGGAAACGAGGGTAAACGGTGTATAAGTGCCGGCTATAAGAATATAAATAGTGGCGTGGTCGACAATACGCAGGCGGGCACGAAACGTTGCATCTTTCGTGCTGTGATAAAGGGTGGAGGCCGCATACAGGGCAATCAAGCTGGCGCCAAAAATACTGACGCTCACGACCTGCAGGGCGGTCCCTTGCAGGCCCGCCTTAACCACAAGCAGCACCAATGCAACGATACTCAGAAGCAGACCGGCCGCATGGGAAATGATATTGGCCTTTTCTTCCGCCGCCGGGTATTGCGCGATATCTGCCATGTTATTCATCAACCCTGATTCTCTTGCCCTAACTGATCTTGCGCGCGCGAATGTTCCGCCCTTTTACTTTCCCGTCGGCCAGGTAATTGAGAGCCTGTCGCAAAGCACCGCGTTCAATCGCCACGTAGCTGGACATATCAAATATATCGATCTTGCCAATCCGCGTACCTGCCAGGCCGGCATCGCCGGTTAACGCGCCCAACAGATCACCCGGTCGCATTTTATGTTTGCGTCCGGCATCAAGCTGGATTGTCACCATGGGTGCCTGCAAGCTGAAACCCGGCTTGCGGTCCAGGGAGGCATAAACATCACACACACAGGGTTGCTTCTGGCGCTGCTCGATTGCAGTGACACGATACTGCTCGGACTCTGTGAAAATACTCAATGCCATGCCTTTTGCCCCGGCCCGGCCGGTGCGGCCAATGCGGTGGGTATAAATCTCGGGATCGCGCGGCAGTTCATAGTTGATCACGGCCTTTAAAGACTTGATATCCAGGCCACGGGCAGCGACATCTGTGGCAACCAGCACCGGACAACTGCTGTTGGAAAATCGCACCAACACCTGATCACGCTCGCGCTGATCAAGGTCGCCATGTATCGCCAGCGCGTCGATACTGTGCTCTCTTAACAGTTGCGCGACCTGGTCACACTGCTTTTTTGTATGGCAGAAAACCAGCGCGTTGTCGGGTTGATAGTGCTCAAATAGAGCCAGCAAGGTATTGTTGCGCTCATGCTTTTTTACCTCGTAGAAAAGCTGCTCAATGACCCCGGGTTTGTGTTCCGCCTCAACAACAACCGACACCGGCTTGTGTTGGATGGAGCGGCATAACTTCTTGATCGTATCCGGATAGGTTGCAGAAAACATCAGGGTCTGACGCTTTTTCGGGGTCTGCGAAATTATTTCTTTCATTACATCAAAGAAGCCCATATCCAGCATTCGGTCAGCCTCATCCAGCACCAGCACTTTCAAGCCGTCGAGCTTCAAAGTACCCCTGCGCAAATGGTCCTGGATACGTCCCGGTGTGCCTACAGCAATGTGTGCACCGTGCTCAAGTGAGCCCTTTTGCGGTCCAAAGGGTTTGCCGCCACACAATAAAACCAGCTTGATGTTGGGAATGCTGCGTGCCAAACGCCGCAACTCCTTTCCTACCTGGTCAGCCAACTCACGAGTTGGGCATAAAACCATCGCCTGCACACCAAAAAATTGCGGATTGATGCGCTCCAGCAGGCCAATTCCAAAGGCTGCTGTCTTACCACTGCCGGTTTTCGCCTGGGCGATCAAATCCCGGCCCTGCAGTACGTACGGCAGGCTCTTTGCCTGTATCGCCGTCATTTGCTTATAGCCAAGCGAGTCGAGGTTGGCGAGTTGCTGCGGGGAGATCGCGAGAGAGGAGAAACTGCTCATGAGCCAGCCCCGGCTTTTCCATACCTGGCCAATAACCTGTCAAGGTGATCAGCAAAAGACTTTCTGTCGCCCTGATTCAGCGCCGGCGGGCCACCCGTGTTGATGCCACTGCCTCGTAAGGTATCCATGAAATCCCTGATATTAAGCCGGGCCTTGATGTTTTCTTTGGTAAACGGCTCGCCTCGCGGGCTCAAAGCATACCCGCCTTTTGCAATAACATCTGCGGCCAATGGTATATCTCCGGTAATCACCAGGTCACCTGCACTTAAACGCTCAACAATCTCATTGTCGGCAACATCAAACCCGGCACTTACCTGCACGGAACTGATGAATTGCGAAGGTGGTACGCGCACCGGTTGGTTTGCAACCAGCGTCAACTGTACCTGCGTGCGCTCTGCCGCTTTGAACAGAATTTCCTTGATGACAACGGGACATGCGTCTGCGTCCACCCAGATCTTCAATTCGGAAGATTGCCCGCAGCGGCCTGTAAGCGGGCGGCCATCTCCTGGTGAATAATATTGATACCCTGTAATGGGCGTATCATGACCTTAAAATCGGTGATCTTCCCGTCTTTATTCCAACTGATCATGTCGACGCCATTGACCTGAGTGTCCTTCACCTCGACAGTGAACTCGAGCACTGCGAAATCTTCGCCGACAAGCTCATGTGTATACATGAAAGTGTCATTGGCGAGCACATCGTGCGCGCTTTGCAGGTAAAGCAGGGTGATTGCCTTGCCCAACTGAGGCGTATGCACAACCGGTGAATGAAAACTCACCGTGTCGGCAAGAATGCTTTCCAGCAGCCCCATGTCCTTGGTCTTGACAAATTGGTGCCAGGCATCAATCGTCTTATTGCTCATCACGCGAACTCCTTGAAACACACGGCCAGCGGGCCGCGAACAAAAACCATATACGCAATCAGGTTACGCTTCAACAAGGGTACTATGCCTGAATATATGCGCGCTTACTCCCCTGAACTCAATTTCTTTTTCAAACACCGCGCCGATAGCGATCGCCAGACGTTTTGATGGCTCATTGTCAGCAAATATCAAGCTGATAGGAGGCCTGTCTGGAAACAGCACGGCAGCAACATGCTTAACCGCGCGGGCCGCTTCGCTAGCGTATCCATGCCCCCACCAGGCGCGGGCCAACGCCCATTTGATCTCAGGTTCAGGCCAGTCATTCGGATACCATAAGCCCACCGGCCCGATGACCTTGCCACTCGACTTTTCTTCTACGGCATAGGGGCCGTAACCATGAATCTGCCAATGTCCGATCATGGTTGCCATCGTGCGCCAGCTTTCTCCCTCGGTCAAAGTGCGCTGAAGGGTGTAGCGGGTGCATTCCGGGTCTGAATAGAGCGCGTGCAAGTCCATCCAGTCATTCTCTTTGAAAAGCCGCAGTATCAACCGCGGGGTTTCAAGCCTCTCGGGTATCCTGTAATTCATGCCCACTGCTCAACAATGGCCGCCTTTATTGAAATTGCCGGGCTATCTGTCAGTGGTTGTTGCATACCAGCGCCATCACTCCTGCTCTTCCGGACCGACCGGGCCTGTCAACCGGATATGCAGCTTGTCACCCCCGAACTCAATGAGATCGCCGGAAACTATCTTTTTACGCTTGCGGGTTTCAACCGACCCGTTCACCAGCACAAGGCCATCTGCAATAACCCGCTTTGCCTCCCCGCCACTGCCAACCAGACCCTCGAACTTGAGAATCTTGTGGAGTTCGACGGGTTCTCTTGTGATGTTGACTTCCGACATGCTTACTACGCTACCGAAGACCCGGCGTCTTCAATTTCCTCATAGTCATCAGGCCTGAACCGGGGCGAGCAAATTGCCAGGAAAATAAGGTCCTCTGAGCCCGTGTTGGTGATCCGTTGGCGGCACATCGGCGGGATCAGCACAGCATCACCAGACTTTACGTCTTGTGGCGATAACCGCCCAACCTCAACCCGGCCCTCGCCGGAAATGATGCAATAACGCTCAGCAGTTTTTTTGAGCCGATGCCAGCGGGTTGTAACACCCGGTTCCACCCTGGCCCTGGCAATCGACACATTCGGGTCGTCACCGTCATTCAACAACTCAACTATGTGGCATCCTTCTGATATATAAAACTCAGCGCCGGAGTCGTATTGTTCAATTGTTGCTTTCAAAGGTGGCCCTCAGTCATACGGCTTTCCATATTACCCGCACGGTTTGCAGCATTCGTTACGATGCCACCAACTGAACTCCACAAGCGGGGCAATGTTTTGGCTTCTTCAGGCCCAGGTACAGTTTTCCCAGGTGTCCATTGCAGACCGGGCAACGCCAGAACTTCAGGTTAACAATTGCGGCCAGTACCGATACCACTACGAATAAGGCCATGGCGACCATGTCAGAGACCTGGCTATTGCGTAACAGCACCACAGCCACGCCCACAAGCGTACCTGTAACAATCGCGCTGATGGTGATTATTTTCCGGCGGTGCGTAAACTCCGCAAATACGTTTTCTTCATTGACACTGTCGCTACTTCTACGGCTCATGACACCCTCACAGTGCCAATGACCAGGCCAAATGCCACTCCGAGAACCAGGCCAGCGCTCAATACGACACCGCGACCCGCAGCAATTGTCTTGCTGCTCTTTTGCCCGTTAGAATCTTTATTCACTCATGGCTCCTGGTGCAGTTGCTGGCCGGCTGGCTTTACAGTTTATCATGTGGTACTGCATCCGTTGACGCCGGTGGTACCAGGCTATCCGCAATACAGGCCGTCACTTGCTCAAGCCACTCGGGCCAGCCCGCATGTTCTGTGGGGGTCCAGATTGAGTGCATGAAGCGATCTGCTTCCACCACGCTCCAGCGCCCACTTTCAATCGCGTAGCGGGAATAGAAAGCGCTCACCCGATAGTTATAGGCCTGACTAACGCTCATAAGGCTCCTTGATCATCTCTGCTACACGCCAAAACACAAGTACACGCTACCGGTTCTGTTGCAAGGGCCAGTAAGCAATACGGTCACCGGCGAAAGTTCCTATCCAGACTTCGTCACCTACCTGTAACGCCATGGTGGCATTGCTGAAATACCCGTTGGCAGGACCCCGTGCAAGGTCTCTGCTTTCAGTCAACAGCGGGTTGATGGCTTTGGCGACAAAGGGGCGCGGGCAACTCGCGATTTTTTCAAGATCAAACACCTCCTGGTCTCGAAAACTTCCGCATGGGGGATAATCTGCCAGCATGCCAGCCGTGATCAATTTCCCGTCGCTGCCCATGTGAAGATTGTCTGGCACAAAAGCCATAGGCAGGGTTGTGCGTAACTGACGCGCTGGATTGCTGTTCGAATACACCGTAACCGTAAACAACCCCGCTGAGACAACATAGATTTCCCGTCCATCAGCAGATACTTCAATGCCATTGGCATAGGGTAGCTGGGTACCTTCGATCAAACTGAAGACGGCATCGCCGGGCGACCACTTAAAGATTGCGCCGGTGGCCTCGCCTGCCATCGCATCACCGATTGTTTTTCCTGAAAAAAGAGGAACCGTTGTCACCAATGAACCATCATTGAATGATGCCACGCTGTTGGCAGACATGCCTTCCGGCAACATCACACAGCCTTTCCATGTCAAAACAGGTCGCTCGCTGTTCGCATCCACATCATATACCTCAATGGCTTCCCGCCCGCCATGGCCAACAACATACAAGGTGGAATGACCTTTCTGGCCGGGCCGCATATTCAAGCCATGGGTGACAAAACTGGCGGGATCCGGTGCACCGGGGCAGGCAGCGAATACTTCCATGTCCTGCTGCACTCTGGGCTGATCAGCCGGGTAGAGTCCTGTCCATTTTTTGGTCTGCGAATCGATAAGGTAGATGGCTGCGCCCGGTGCCAGACTGCTTGCTATAACCCATTTCGTATCAGGAACAATGACCATGTCCTCTGCATTCCTCGGACCACAAATAAACCTGTATCCATCGGAAGACGCACACTCACTGTCAGCAGCAAGGGTGAGGGCGCTGGTGAGCAGCAGAAAAAGTAGTGCCAACAATCGATATCCGGACTCAAAAAACCTGTAAATAAACATAGCTATAATTCCATCCTTAAATTTTACAATGACACCTTCTACTTCTTCATCATGCCAAGCAGCACTCCAGCTGCGACACCCAGTGCAACGCCCAATCCGGCACCGATTGCGATATTACCGAACACGGCACCTATACCCGCACCCAGAGCAACGCCAATACCCGCGCCAATGGGCATGCTCAACGACTTTGGATTAAGTTTACTCATCATGGGCTCGGTATCAGGGGACATCACCATAAATATCCACCATATCAGGACGTTCGGTGAAGTAGTAGTGAACCCAAATGTAACTGTGATTGAAAAGGGCCGCCAATAACGCGGCCTCGGAGAATAAAAGCAAGCCGGGCAAATAGAGGACCATCAGGCCGAAAACATACATCCCATTGTCGGTATATTTAAATATCCCCCGCCGCACATACGGCTCGCTGTAGTCCTTATCAAAATGATCAATGCCATAGGCTCTTTCAATCGTGAAATATTTTCTGACAGAATAAAAAAGGTATATAACAAACGGCGTAATCAACACAGCAACAAAATACGCAACAATTGGCTTGAGGTTCAAAGTGCCCTGATTACTTATGGCAAGAAGAATAATGGCCACCAGCCGGCCGGAAAACAAAACCGAAAACCCTGCGGCATAGAATTTAAAAGCTTTTTTCACACCAAACCGGGTGGTAAACACTCTTTGGTAAAGCTCCAGTCGCCAGACCAACCACACATACACCTGATGAACAACCGGTACTGCCACAGCCAGCCAAAACCATAGTTTGGTGCTGACCCCCCAAATTGAACCAGCCAGTATTTGGGGGGTGCCAGAAATATATTGTTGAACAGTAAAGAGCAGCAGCACCAATGACAGTAAGTGCCATATCTGGTATCTGAATATCTTATGGGTTGCTGTCACCTGTCAACTCCCCGGTTTTGGACCTGGCTTTTAAGTACGCAGCAACTGCAGGCCCCCTCTGTAAACCACCAACCCGGCACCCCATTCAGCGACTTTCTCAACCAAGCGAACAGCCATTTCGACAGTTTTTTCGCGGTCCAGTAATATGGGTGGATCCTGGACAATTGCTATTTTTGCACGGTGAATTATTTAAATATCTTTATGAAGGTGCCCGGGTACTCCCAAACCTCTCCTTCATTCGCTTTCAGGCCACCAACAACCGCAAAAATGATGGTGGCAATAGCCAACGCGATGAAACCCAGAATACCGATTAATATGAATGTGAGTACGAAACAGATCAATGCGTAAACCAGGGATGTCACCATCCAGTTAATCACGACATGGGCGTGAGGCACGATACCTGGTAATTCATCTTTCTTGACCTGCCAGAGTATAATCGGAACGATCAATCCAGCCAGTGGCACAACCCAACCAGCCAGAATGGAAAAGTGGATAAACATTGCCCATTGCCTGGTTTCCCGGTCACGGTCAGGTGTTCCAGGCTGTTCTGACTCTGCCACCTGCGCGGCAACCGGTTCAGATGTTCTGTTTTCTTCGGGTCCAGGTTCGATTTCACTCATTTCACACTCCCTGTTTGTCACGTCTGATGAATTCTTTCATAACCCGCTTGCACAGGCACCAAAGTAAAATTATAGCGTGTTGGGAAAAATCTGCAGAAAAAAAGCCGGCTCATGGCCGGCCTGTTCACTGCTTTACATGTGCTGGTCAGCGTTTCAGGTGTTTGCGCAGCCGCTCCATTGCCTGAAGCTGGGCAACCGCCTGGGCCAGTTTGGCCTGGGCTTCCGCGATCTCCATTTCACCACTGCGATCGGCCAATTCGCGCTCGGCTTCTGTCTTGGCGGCCTCGGCGGCAGCCTGGTCAAGGTCTTCGCCGCGCATGGCAGTATCTGCCATCACAGTCACAACGTGGGGCTGAACTTCGATAATGCCGCCGCTAACAAAATAAAACTGCTCCTCACCCGTCGTATCCAGAATCCGTACGGGCCCTGGTTTAAGCTGTGTGATGAGCGGTGCGTGGCGTGGGCTGATACCCAACTCGCCAGCGATGCCGGTAGCAAACACCATCGTAACGTCACCCGAGAAGATCTCCTCGTGTGCACTGACGATGTCGCAGCGAATAGTCTTGGTCATAATTGCATTCTCTCAAAACAGCCTGTCTAGGCTGCTTCTTTCTCTGCCATTTCCGCGCCCTTGGCAACAGCTTCTTCAATACCGCCGACCATGTAGAAAGCCTGCTCCGGAAGGTGATCGTATTCACCATCAATGATGCCCTTGAAAGCACGAATCGTATCTTTCAGCGTCACGTATTTGCCGGGCGAGCCGGTGAAGGTTTCAGCAACAAAGAACGGCTGGGATAAGAATCGCTGTACTTTACGTGCGCGTGCAACAACCTGTTTGTCTTCTTCAGACAGCTCATCCATACCGAGAATTGCAATGATATCTTTCAGTTCCTTATAACGCTGCAGAACACCCTGCACAGCACGGGCCACATCGTAGTGTTCCTGGCCGATCAGGTTTGGGTCCAGCAGACGCGAAGTGGAGTCCAGCGGATCAACAGCGGGATAAATACCCTGCTCTGCAATGTTTCTGCTCAATACCAGGGTTGCATCAAGATGCGCAAAGGTAGTGGCCGGTGATGGATCGGTCAAATCATCGGCTGGTACATATACCGCCTGGAATGAAGTGATTGAGCCCGTCTTGGTGGTCGTGATGCGTTCCTGCAACAAGCCCATTTCAAGCGCCAGTGTCGGCTGGTAGCCTACTGCTGAAGGCATCCGGCCTAACAGTGCGGATACTTCCGTTCCCGCCAGGGTGTAACGGTAGATGTTGTCGATGAACATCAATACGTCATTGCCCTGGTCGCGAAATTCTTCAGCCATGGTGAGGCCGGTCAGCGCAACACGCAGACGGTTCCCCGGTGGCTCGTTCATCTGGCCGTAAACCAGTGATACCTTGCTGAGGACATCAGCATCTTTCATTTCGTGATAAAAATCGTTACCTTCACGGGTACGCTCACCCACGCCGGCAAATACCGAGAAACCTGAGTGCTCGATGGCGATATTACGGATCAGTTCCATCAGCGTTACCGTTTTACCCACACCGGCACCACCAAACAGGCCGACTTTACCACCCCTGGCGATCGGCATGATCAGATCGATTACCTTGATACCGGTTTCAAGCACATCGTTGCCACCCGCCTGCTCTTCATAAGTCGGAGGTTTGCGGTGAATCGGCATACGTTTTTCTTCGCCGATGGGGCCGGCCTCATCAATGGGCCTGCCCAGCACGTCCATCACGCGACCGAGAGTTTTCTCACCCACAGGAACCGTAATAGCGGCGCCGGTATCAGAAACGGATATACCACGCTTCAGACCATCGGTTGACCCAAGCGCGATACAGCGCACAACGCCGTCACCGAGTTGCTGTTGAACTTCCAGCACAATATCGGTTCCGTCTACGTTACATGCGTTGAAAATTTTGGGCATCGAGTCACGTGCAAACTCTACATCGACGACGGCCCCGATTACCTGAACAATTGATCCAGCACTCATTACTTTAGCTCCTACTATGCCAATGGCCTGCCTTAAACGGCAGCTGCTCCACTGACGATTTCTGAAATTTCCTGCGTGATCGCAGCCTGGCGGGCCTTGTTATAGACCAGGTTAAGCTCATCGATCAGGTCGCCTGCATTGTCTGTTGCGCTCTTCATCGCGATCATGCGCGCGGCATGCTCGGAGGCGAGATTCTCCAGCACTCCCTGGTAAACCAGCGCCTCGATATAACGGACCATGACACTGTTTAGCAGCGTCTCTGCATCCGGCTCATAGATGTAGTCCCAGATATCCCGGACTTCTTCATCGTCACCCGGCGGCAATGGCAACAACTGCTCGATGACCGGATTTTGCACCATGGTGTTGACGAAATCGTTATGCACCAGGTAAACACGATCTACCTTCATGTCACGATATTCTTCCAACATCGGTCGGATCGCACCAATCAGATCTTCTATCTGCGGCTTTTAACCCAGGTCACTGGCGGCAGCTGTTATTTCAATATTGATGTTTTTGAAATACGCAATGGCCTTCTTACCCAGCGTTATCATGCTGATAGCCACTTCCTTTTGCTGCCATTCACGCATGTCGGCAAGCATTTTCTTGAACAGGTTATTGTTCAATCCACCGCACAAGCCCCGGTCACTGGAAACGACGATATAGCCAACTTTCGTGACGTCCGGATGCTTGATTGTGAACGGGTGACGGTATTCGGGGTTAGCCTTGCCAAGATGGCCGATTACCCGGTTCATCATGTGTGCGTACGGACGACTCTCTTTCATCAAATCCTGTGACTTGCGGATTTTACTGGCCGAAACCATCTCCAGCGCAGAGGTCACCTTCATGGTGTTCTCAACACTGCGGATCTTTGTAACGATCTCTCTGCCACCTGCCATATCAGATTACTCCGTCAGCCCGAACCACCGGTATTAACCGGTTGCTCACCAGCTCCCCGTGGACTTGAATTCTTCACAAGCTGCTTTTAACTGGTCCTGGATTTCATCATTCCAGTCACCGTGGTTAAGCGTTTCAACCAGTTCGGTTTGTGAGTTATTCATGTAATCAATCAGCGCAGCTTCAAATACGCCGATCTTGCTCATGTCGACGTCATCCATAAAGCCACGGTCAATAGCGAACAGCGAAACCGCCATGTCAGCCACAGACATCGGGCTGTATTGTGGCTGTTTCATCAACTCGGTTACGCGCTGGCCGCGTTCCAGCTGGGCACGGGTCGCGTCATCAAGATCAGAAGCAAACTGTGCGAAGGCAGCCAGCTCACGATACTGGGCCAGTGCCAGGCGCACACCACCACCGAGTTTCTTGATGACCTTGGTCTGTGCGGCACCACCTACGCGGGATACCGAAAGACCGGCGTGGACAGCCGGGCGAATACCGCCATTGAACAGGTCGGTCTCAAGGAAGATCTGGCCATCGGTGATTGAAATTACATTGGTAGGCACGAAGGCTGATACGTCACCAGCCTGGGTCTCAATGATCGGCAGAGCCGTCAGGGACCCCGTCTGGCCTTTCACTTCACCGTTGGTGAACTTCTCAACATATTCTTCGTTGACCCGTGCAGCACGCTCAAGCAAACGCGAATGCAGGTAGAACACATCACCCGGATAAGCTTCGCGGCCCGGTGGGCGGCGCAACAACAAGGATACCTGGCGATACGCCCAGGCCTGCTTAGTCAGGTCATCATAAATGATCAGGGCGTCTTCACCACGGTCACGGAAATACTCGCCCATGGTGCAACCGGAATACGGTGCCATGTACTGCATTGCTGCAGAGTCAGATGCCGAAGCATTGACGACGATGGTGTGCTCCATGGCGCCATGCGCTTCCAGCGTTTTGACCACGTTCGCCACGGTGGATTGCTTCTGGCCAATGGCTACGTAGATGCACTTGATGCCAGAGCGGACCTGGTTGATGATGGTGTCGATAGCAATGGCGGACTTACCAATCTGGCGATCACCGATAATCAGTTCGCGCTGACCGCGGCCAATTGGCACCATGGCATCAATGGATTTCAGGCCGGTCTGTACCGGCTGGTCCACTGACTTACGCCAGATAACGCCTGGTGCAACTTTTTCAATCGGTGCAAAGCCATCATTCTCGATAGGGCCCTGACCATCGATCGGCTCGCCTAGCGCATTGACCACTCTGCCGAGCAGGCCACGTCCGTGGGGAACCTCCAGAATGCGGCCGGTACATTTGACTGTATCGCCTTCGGTAATGTGCTCGTAGTCACCGAGAATTACCGTACCGACTGAGTCGCGCTCAAGGTTAAGCGCCAGCCCGTAGGTGTTGCCGGGAAACTCGATCATTTCACCTTGCATCGCGTCTTCGAGGCCGTGTAAACGGGCGATGCCGTCAGAAACGCTGACCACAGTGCCTTCGTTACGGGTTTCCGCTGAAATATTCAGCTCCTCAACACGCTGCTTGATCAGTTCGCTGATTTCAGATGGATTCAATGTAGTCTGCATTGTCTTTTTCCTGTCTGATTACCCATTTTCAGGTAATCGGTCTTCTTTCAATTGTTTGGATTTCTAGTTTAAGGATGCTTCCAGTCGCCTCAGACGACCCAGCAATGAGCCGTCAATGACCTGGTCACCGGCATAAATAATTGCACCACCCAGAACATCGGGATTAACTTCGTTATCCAGGGTAATGTCTCGATCAAAACGCTTCGCCAACGCTACCCGCATACGCTCAGCCTCTGAGTCCTGCAAGGAAACTGCTGACACTACCCGCACTTGCAGGCGCTTTTCAGCCTCTGCCCGCAACTGCCGGAACAACCGGGATATCTCCCCGTATAACGGCAAACGGTCATTGTCAGCCAATACACCAAGGTAGCCCTTGAAGCGGGGGTCAACATCTCCGCCAATGGCTTCAACGATAACCTCAACCGCTTTTTCAGGTACCGAGTGCGGACTGTGCAGCCAATTGGCCATCGTCTCATCCGCCGTCACCACAGCTGCCGCAGATAGCATATCGTCCCAGGCCGCAAGATTGTCATCACTACGAGCCAGTTCAAATGCTGCCTTTGCGTAGGGCCGGGCCAGTGTCGTCAGGCTGCTCATGTTCAGATCTCGGCGATCAACTTATCGAGCAGTTCACGATGGGTGTTCTCATCAACTTCTTTTTCAAGAATCTGACGCGCGCCCAACACTGCCAGACTGGCAACGGTTGCGCGCAATTCCTCGCGCGCCTGGTTGGCAGACTGGGTGATCTCAGCCTCACCTGCTGCGACCTGACGCTGGCGTTCGCCAACGGCATCATCTTTCGCCTGGTCGAGTATCTGGCTGTGGCGCTGGTTAGCCTGATCAACAATCTCACCCGCTTTATCACGTGCTGCCTTGATTTGCTGTTCAACTTCCACATTCGCTTCCGCCAGCGCTTTTTCAGCACGGTCGGAGGCGGCCAGGCCGTCGGCAATCTTTGCGCGTCGCTCATCGGTGGCCTTCAATAACGGTGGCCAGATAAACTTCATACAAAACCAGACGAACACCATCATGGCGATCGACTGCAGGATCAGAGTGGCATTCATATTCATGCCGGGTACCTCATCATTTCGTGTCTGCTAAATGGTGTAGTGTCGATGAACGACAACTTATCCACCCATTGCGTTTTGTAGCTGACCGATGAACGGGTTAGCGAACGTGAAGAACAGTCCAATACCCACACCAATCATGGCAACAGCATCCAGCAGGCCGATGGCCAGGAAGAATTTACCCTGCAACATCGGGGCCAGTTCAGGCTGACGTGCAGAACCTTCCAGCAGGCGACCGCCGAGGATACCAACACCAATACCAACACCCAGCGCGCCGAGGCCAATCAGCAATGCTACTGCGATAGCGGTCATACCAATTACATATTCCATTACTCAACTCCAGTTTCAGAGATAGATCGTCAAAAAAATAAAACACCAAAAAACTTAAACAAAATCGCTAACGACTAATGATGTTCACTCGCCATACTCAGGTACACGATCGTCAACATCATGAAAATAAATGCCTGCAGGGTGATCACCAGGATATGGAACACCGCCCAGCCAAAGTGCATTATCTGTCCACCGAGGAAGGCAAGCCCGCCAATCACCATCATTTCGCCCAACAATAACCACAGGGTCTTTTTATTATCCAGTTTGCCCTTGAGGTTGGCACCCAGAGTGGCAAATACAGCTATAACGGCCACCGTCCAGAACCACCAGGGGATGTGTTCGCCAAACACCGAGCTCAGGCCGGCACCAACCAACCCGGAACCCGCAGTAAACACCAGCGCAATCAGGATAAAGATCAGCTCGCCGGCATACATGTTGCCGAATAGCCGCAAACCCAGTGACACCGGCTTGGCCAGCAGTGACACCGTCTCCAGGATCAGGTTGAAAGCCATCACCAGCGGCCATACCACTTTCGGCATGCCCAGCTGTTTCGGGTTCAGCGGATTGAAAATCAACTCCGCCAGAAAGCCCTTAACGCCTTTGTAGCGAATGCTGTAAATCAGGATCAGTACAAACACCGTGATCGCCATGCCCAGGGTGGCATTGACATCGGTGGATGGAACAACTTTCTGGTAGGGTACGCCGCTTGCCTTGGCGACCGTCGGCAGCCAGTCAACCGGGATCAAATCCATCAGGTTCATGAAAAAGACCCATACAAACAGGGTCAGCGCCAATGGCGCAATCAAGCGACTGGTGCCGTGAAAAGACTCCTTAACGCTGGTATCGACAAACTCTACTACGGATTCGATCATCGCCTGGAAGCGTGACGGCACACCGGAGTTAGCCTTTTTCGCTACATTGCG
The DNA here is from genome assembly GCA_024277815.1 of Gammaproteobacteria bacterium. Classification (GTDB taxonomy): domain Bacteria; phylum Pseudomonadota; class Gammaproteobacteria; order Xanthomonadales; family SZUA-36; genus SZUA-36. The sequence goes on along the minus strand of JAJRUM010000070.1, from coordinate 38,606 downwards.
GAACAGGAAGAAGAAGGTGAACCCCAGGATCAGCGACCAGGCCAGCGTATCAACATGAAACGACCAGAAACCCATCGCGGCAGCTTCCTGAGCCCCGTGGGCAATGCCCCAACTGCCGTCAGCATGCTGGCCAAACGTCAGGTTCTGCAAATGGTGCTGTATGTATTCGCCTGAAGTAGGCGCTTCGCTTCCGCTTGACATGGTTTACAGTCCGCTATTTACCGTTCTCTTCCCGTGGGGAAGGTGTGTCTAAGTCCAAAATTATGATCAACAAAATCAAACCCTGAAAAACAACCCCAGCCTTCCGCTGAAAATCACCACGGCCATACCGGTAAAAAACCACCCGGCCGCAAGGGGTTTGACCCAAATAAAAACTGCCACGCATATCAGCGCGGTTAGCACAATCTTTGCCACTTCGGCGATGACAGCGGCGCGTAGAAAAGCGGCGCTGTCCGGCCCGAATTTTGGCGCTACAATCAGCGCAAAAAACAGGGCAGGAATGAACGCCGCCAAACTTCCAAACATGGAGGAATACGCAGCGACCGGCCCGATCAACAACAAGCCGCCAGCCAGTAAAAGTGCTGCGATGGACTGAACCCTCAGACCACGGCGGATAAAACCACCGTTGGGAACCGCCATTGGCGTGTTCTCGTCACCCAGACCCTTCACATGCACCCACCACTCTTCTTTTATGGACAGCCAACCTGGCTCTCAGGCTACCCGTCCTCAGCCGCCTATATTAACATTCTGCAAACTGGCTGGGCAATGTTATTTAGATGTTTTTAAAGGAATCTCTTCCGCGCCACCCCGCTAATCTTCCAGAATATCTGTTGTCAGGTTGATTTCCGCTTTCAGTGAAGCAGTAATCAGGCAAATTTTCTCGGCTTTCTCCAGTAAACGCTGCGCCATTGACGCATTCGCACCTGCTGGCACATGCAAAACTGCATGAATATTGAATTGCGTGAACAGGGTGGTACGCTCCGGACGCTCAAGGACACCTTCAGCGTCACACTGCAAGGAGTTCCATTCAAATCTCGATGCAGCTGCAATGGCACGAAAGGTCAATATGAAACAGTTGGCGACCGTTGCCGACAACATGGTTTCAGGTGACCAGACGCCTTCAGGCCCTCCAAACTGCGGCGGAGACTGCGTGTCCAGATCCGGCAAGCCATTGCCACGGACAACAACACTGCCCTCAGCCTCACCAGCAGCGCTGGCGAGATAGTGGTGTGGAAAACCCTGCATATTCGCTTACCTCCAAATGTTCACTTTGAGAAGCAGTCCGCAGCATAACGGCAAACAGGCTGCCCCTATTTGATCTTAATCAAGATTTGTTCATGTACCGGGCATCCCCGCCAATGCGACCGGCATTCAAACTCACCCTCACTTGCTGCTATTTTGTATCCAGCCCCATCTGTATCAGGATGCCTTCCAGTTCATCCGCAGAATTATAGGCAATAACCATCTTGCCCTTGCCTTTCGCGTTGTGCCGCAGCTTTACCCGGGCGCAGAGCCTTTCCGAAAGGTTATCCTGCAGCCGTTGAATGTCAGGGTCGATGGTCTGTTCATGGCGTTGCGGTGGGTTTTTCAGGCGCCGGACCAACTGCTCAGTTTCGCGCACTGACAAGGCTTTGGCGACCACTTCACGGGCAGCCTGCGCTTGCTTTGAAGGCTCGAGCGTTAACAGGGCACGGGCGTGGCCCATTTCCAGGTGGCGGGCATCAACCAGTTCACGCACATCAGCTGACAACTCCAGTAGCCGCAACAAGTTGGACACCGCAGAGCGGGACCGCCCGACAGCATCGCCGGCCTGCTGGTGGGTCATCTGGAATTCATCAACCAGGCGCCGCAGCGCTGATGCTTCTTCAATCGGGTTCAGGTTTTCACGCTGGATATTTTCGACCAGCGCCATGGCGATGGCAATTTCATCCGGTACATCACGTACGATGGCCGGGATTTTTTCAATACCGGCGATCTGTGCCGCCCGCCAACGCCGTTCACCTGCGATCAATTCATAGTGCTGGTCACCCTTGGGGCGCACCACGATCGGCTGGATCACCCCCTGGTGACGAATAGACTCCGCCAACTCTTCAAGCCGGTCTGCATCAAAGACTGATCGCGGCTGGTAAGGGCCAGGCGTGATCAGGTCCAGGGGCAGTTCCCGCAAAGCGTCCCGCCCGGACAATCCAGACTGCGTTTGTTCCACAGCATGGCGCAGAGTGGACTTGCTGAGCATCGAGCTCAAATTACGACCAAGTGGGTTCTTTTTTGCTGCCATTAACTGTATTTCCAGAGCTGAAAAAGCATGATATCAAGTTTTACGGCCTAAGCCGTTTGCCGCTTGCGATGTCGGCGCAACATTTCACCTGCCAGGCCGAGATAGGCCAAAGCACCCGCAGAGGCCGGATCATACCGCAACACCGGCAACCCGTGGCTCGGCGCTTCCGCAACACGGACATTGCGTGGAATCAGGGTACGGTAGACGCGCTCACCAAAATGCTCAATCAACTGCGCCGAGACTGCACCGGAAAGATTGTTGCGGCTGTCATGCATGGTGCGCAACAAGCCCTCAATCTCCAGTCCCGGGTTGACACTGTTACGGACCTGCTCAATGGTCTCAAGCAACGATGCAAGGCCCTCCAGCGCATAGTATTCACACTGCATGGGGATCAACACACTGTTGGCCGCTGTCAAGGCGTTCAGCGTCAACATATTCAATGAAGGCGGGCAATCTATAATGATCCAGGTGTACTGCTGTGCAACTTCCTCCAGGGCCTTTTTAAGCCGGTACTCACGCTCATCCACCTGTAGCAGGGAAATTTCCGCTGCTGTCAGATCGCCATTTGACGGCAGAACATCAAAGCCGAGTTTTTCCACGTTAACCAATGCATCTGCCACCCCGCATTGCCCGGTCATGACATCAAATGCCGATATCTCCAGCGCCCGCGCATTTATTCCGCAACCCACGGAAGCATTGCCTTGTGGATCAAAATCTACCAACAGAGTACGGTAATCCATATCCGCCAATGCCGAAGCAAGGTTGACACAGGTGGTGGTCTTGCCAACCCCGCCCTTCTGGTTTGCGATTGCGATGATTCTTGCCATGGTCTTCAGTAGTTATTCCGTTATCTGGGTCGGCACCGACATAATGACGAGGTGCCGCTCAGCGTGCAAATAGGGTACGTTCAGCGCCTCCACTGACAGTACATTGACCTCTGCAGGCAGATCTTCAAGCTCCTGATGGGGATAAGCGGCCTTCATCGCCAACAGGTGTGTGGATGCATCTGAACAACACTTTACCGCCGCAACAAACCCTCGCAACGAGGTAAACGCGCGCGAAGTAATATTGGCGAATGGCTGATCCAGTTGCTCCACCCTTTGGTGCAACGGGTGGATATTGGCTAGTTTCAGCGTACGCCCGACATGGCGAATGAAGCGGATCTTCTTGCCAGCACTATCGAGTAACGTAACTTCAACTTCGGGCCTGACTATTGCCAGCGGCAAGCCTGGCAGGCCAGCGCCAGTGCCAACATCAAGCAGCGGTCCCGGTTGCAGGTATTGTGCTATCGATAGTGAGTCAAGGACATGGCGCGCCAGCAACAGGCTCCGCTCACCCGGCGCAACAAGATTGTAAGTACCGGACCACTCCTTCAGCAGGTCGATATAGCCGAGCAGATGGTCGATCGCCTCGTCCGGCACATCCAGCTCCAGGCGAGCGAGACCAGACTGAAGCTTGACCCGCTCCGGATGAACGGACTTAATCATCCCTCCTACAAAGTCCCGGAGGACTTCATCATGGAAACGATCTTCTTCGCGACGCCTTTGGCTGCATCCTGCTGCTCTATATCTTTAGAGCGGGTGATCATGCTCCACTTGGCGCGGTCATCGATGATGTCGAAGTAGGTTGACTCGACATAGATGTAATTTTCCTGATCGTAAAACCCGGCCCCTTCAACCACGGTATAGACGTTTGTGTAGGTCGGTGTCATCCAGCCATAGCCGTAACCATAAAACCCTGAATCCACCATCACTGAATAGTAATCGGCACGTTCCAGTCGCTCACCTTTGCCGCCGCTGGTAATAAAAACCACAATCAGGGCTTCCACACTGGCCGCTTTTAACGCGGGCTCCGCACGCTCGCGAGACAGGCGCCCGGCCATGCCGGGAATATCACTGGACACCAGCGCATTGCGGCCTGCTTTACGCAAATTAGCGACGATTTCCTGCTCAATGGTCAGGCGCTGCAAGGCTTCAGGCATCATGGCGACCACTGCGATACGCTGGCGGTTTTCAATCTCGCCCTTGTCGGCCTTCCAGTCAGAAATCACCTTGGTCGATTTCAAACAACCACTCAACAGCAAGGTCACAGCCACCAGCAAAAGGGTTCGCAGGCTCATTCGGATCATTCCAGTATCCTTTTCAAATTCAGGTTTCTTTCAGTAGCGCGTATTCTACCGCTATGTGGGGGCTTTGCCGATAGTCAAATCAAGTTCTTCAGCACAATGACAAGCTACCCAGTCGCCGTTTTCCATCCTTCTCAGGGCGGGCACCTCCAGCTCGCAGCGTTTAACCACGTAGGGACAGCGGCTGTGAAACACACAACCTAAAGGCGGGTCCAGCGGCGATGGCATGTCACCCGTCAAACCCGTATCACTGGCAATCCTGGCCAACTTTGGATCAGGTACCGGCACAGCTTTAATCAGTGCGCTGGTATAGGGGTGCAGCGGTCGTTTGTACAGGGCACTGCGGCTGGATATTTCCATTGCCCGGCCCAGGTACAGAACCATCACACGATCACTGATATGTTTGACCACCGACAAATCATGGGCAATAAACACCAGCGACAGGTTCAACTTTTTCTGCAGGTCTTTTAGCAGGTTGATGATTTGTGCCTGGATGGAAACATCCAGGGCACTGACCGGTTCGTCACAAACCACCAGCTTGGGGTTCAACACCAACGCACGGGCGATACCAATTCGCTGGCACTGGCCACCGGAAAATTCATGTGGGTAGCGATTGATCTGGTTAGGCAACAAGCCGACCATCTTCATCATGCCACGTACCCGTTCATCAACCTGCACACGGGCAATCCGGGGATAAAAGGTCCACAGTGGCTCGGCAATGATGTCGCGCACTGTCATCCTCGGATTGAGAGCGGCCAGTGGATCCTGAAAGACAATCTGCAAATCCTCGCGCCTTTTGCGCAAGGCTTCCTCATCCAGTTTGCCCAGGTCTTCACCCAACCACAAAACGCGGCCACGGGTTGGCTTAATCAGGCCAAGAATGGCACGTGCCAGGGTTGATTTACCACAACCGGATTCACCTACGATGCCAAGCGTTTCCCCGGCATTCAATTCAAAACTCACACCATTTACCGCTTTCAGCGTGTATGTTTTGGAGTTGAATAACAGACCTTCGCGCACCTTAAAATGCACCGCCAGATCCTGCACTCTGAGCACCCGGTCATTCATCAGTTGGCCCCAAAAAACAGCGCCAGGCATGGCCTTGCCCGTCAAGTTGCATCGGTGGAGTATCACGACAGGCATCATGCGCGCTTGGACAACGCTCCCGGAAACGACAACCTTCAGGCAGCAACAACAGGTTTGGCGGGTTTCCGGGTATGGCCTCCAACCCGGAATCATCCGGCTGGTCCAATCGGGGCACAGATTTTAGCAGGCCTTTCGTATAGGGGTGTTTCGGTTGGTAAAAGATTTGCTCCACCGTGCCACATTCAACTGCCTCACCCGCATACATGACCAGCACCCGGTCACACAATCCGGCCACCACGCCAAGATCGTGAGTAATCAGGATGATCGCGGTGTTCGATTTTGCCCTCAACTCCGTCATCAACTGGCTGATCTGGGCCTGTACAGTTACATCCAGCGCGGTGGTGGGTTCGTCAGCGATTAGCAGGTCCGGCTCGCACAGCAGGCCCATCGCGACCATAACGCGTTGTCGCATACCACCGGAATACTCATGCGGATATTGCCGAATCCGACGTTCGGGGTCCGGGATTCGAACCGCCCTCAGCATTTCTATTGCATGCGCCCGGGCCTCAGCCCTGGTGAGTCCCTGGTGGTGCATAACCACCTCGATCATCTGTTGCTCGATCCTGAGGTAGGGGTTCAGGGATGTCATCGGATCCTGGAATATCATCGCGATCTCTTTGCCGCGCCGCTTGTTCAGGTCCGCAGCGTTCATCTGCATCAGGTCCTCGCCCTTGAACAGCGCTTTGCCGCTGGCTGATCCGTTTTCAGCCAGCAGGTTCATGACCGCCATCATGGTCTGAGTCTTACCAGAGCCCGACTCACCGACAATGGCCAGTGCATCACCCGCATCAATCGAAAAACTCAGTTTGGTAACAGCATGCACCTCGCCATCGGGTATCTCGAAGGCCACATTCAGATCTTTTAATTCCAGCAATGCCATCAGAGCCGGTCCTTGGGATCCAGCGCGTCACGTAAGCCGTCACCGATATAGTTAAAACAGTACAGCGTGACGGTCAGAAATACCGCCGGCACAATCAGCGTCCACGGCGCTGATTCCATGTCCTGGGCGCCATCACTGACCAAAGCACCCCAGGAACTCATGGGCTCCTGCACTCCGAGCCCGAGAAAACTCAGGAAGGATTCAACCAGAATGATTTGCGGGATGGTCAGTGTCACATAAACAATAACCACGCCCATCAGGTTCGGAATAATATGCCGCTGGATGATGCCCCAGGGGGCCACGCCGCAGGAGCGTGCCGCCTCGACAAACTCCATGTTCTTAATGCTCAGCGTCTGACCGCGCACAATACGGGCCATATCCAGCCAGTTTACGGCACCGATAGCGACAAATATCAGCACGATATTGCGCTCAAAAACCATCATCAGCAAAATCACAAAGAACAGGAAAGGCAGCGCATAAATAATGTCCACAATGCGCATCATGATTCGGTCTGCCGTACCACCGAAGTAACCCGCAATAGCACCATAACCAACGCCAATAATCAGGCTGACCAGGGTCGCCACCAGGCCCACCAGCAAAGAAATCCTGCCGCCTTCCAGGGTACGAACCAGAATATCCCTGCCAACCGCATCCGTACCCAGCCAATGGCCGCTGGAGAAGCTCGGTGGAGACGAAGTGAAGTCCCAGTCAGTAAAATCCGATTCCCATGAAACCACCAGCGGACCCAACAGCACCAGCAAAATAATGGTGCCCATGATGAAAGCGCTGTAGACAGCAGCCCGGTTCTTGAGCAAGCGGTGCCAGGCGTCCTCCCAGGGTGAGCGGCCTTTGTCTGCGTGTACGCCCAGTGCAGCTTCGAAAGGATCGATGACGGGGCTGTCAGTACTTTTCGTCATAACGAATCTTTGGATTCAGCCAAGCGTAAATCAAATCCACGAGAAAATTCAGCAGAATGATCAGTACACCATAAAAAATCACCACTCCCATCACCAGAGTGTAATCGCGGTTCAGAGCACCGGTAACAAAATAACTACCCAGTCCCGGAAGTGAGAATATCCTCTCAATAACGACTGAGCCACTTATCAGGCCTGCCGTGGCCGGGCCCATGAACGAAATAACAGGCAAAATAGCTGGCTTCAGGGCATGGCGGCGAATGACTACGCTTTCCGGCAGTCCCTTGGCGCGGGCCGTACGGATAAAGTTACTATGCAGCACTTCAATCATGCTGCCACGGGTCAGGCGGGCGATATAGGCCGTCACCGGCAAGGCCAGTGTGACCACCGGCAACACCATGCTGGCGATACCCCAATCCCAACCCCCGGCCGGCAGCCAGCCTGCGTAGACAGCCAGCAGCAGGATCAATATTGGCGCAATAACAAAGTTGGGCACTGAAATACCCAGCATCGCAATACCCATGAGTGAATAGTCCACCCGTGTGTTTTGCCTCAATGCGGCAGCGATCCCCAGCGTGGTGCCCAGCACAAAAGCCAACAGCATGGCCAGTCCGCCCACGGTCAGTGATACCGGGTAACTCTGTGCGATCAGCTCGTTCACGCTCCAGTCCTTGTACTGGAACGACGGGCCAAAATCGAGTACCGCAATCTGGCCCATGTAACGAAAGTACTGCCGCAACAATGGCTCATCCAGGTGGTACTTGGCATTCAGGTTCGCTTCAATCTCAGCCGGCAACAGCTTCTCCGAATCAAACGGACCACCCGGTGCCATCCTCATCATAAAAAAAGTCACCGTGATCAACATCAGCAGCGTTGGCAACAGTCCCAGCAGGCGTCGCAGTGTGTGCTTTAACATTCCCGAGTCCTGGGTCATTCCCTGAAACCCTCCCCACTACCCGAATCCCCACCGGCAGCATCGTTTTCTTCCGGCACTTCGCCAGTTTCACCGGGTGCCTCGCTTTGCACCTGTGGTGATTCCACAATCTCCGCTGGTAGTGCTTCAACCTCTGCAGGTACCGCTTCGGCAGGGGCCGTTGCGCCGTCATCCTCAGGCTCAGACTTCGGCACTTCTTCGCTGTTGGCCGCTTCACCCGGGTCTTCACTTGCCTGACCATCTTCCGCGGCAGGTGCTGCAGTGGCGGCGGCGTGCTCCCCCGGGGCCTCATTGGCCTGCCCTTCTTCTGTGGCTGTCGGCAACACTTCTTCTGTTACGCTTTCTTCCGGTTCGGCCGGGCGCTCCTCGTCTCGCTCAACCGCTGCAGCGCTTGCCTCGCCTTCATGCACAGACTTGAGCAAGAACATATTTTTGCTGTAATGGTGATCCATTATGTTGCTTTCCCAGCCTTTGAGACGAGGGCTCACCAGGCGCTTGGTAACATAGGTATAGACCGGTATGAACGGCAACCCCCCCAGCAAAATACGTTCGGCTTCAAACATCAGCCGACGGCGGCGGGCGGGAATCCTCTCGGAGGCAATTTCATCCAGCAGCGAGTCATACAGCGCATTGGAATAACCGTAATAGTTGCGGCCATGGCCCGTCCTGAATAACTCCAGGAACCCAAAAGGATCAGCATAGTCGCTGGTCCAGCCAGAGCGGAACACTTGCGTTAACACCATTTGCTCGCGGTTTCGCAGAAAAACTTTACCTTCTTCGTTAACCAGAGTGGCCTGCACACCCAACACCTGTTTCCATAACGAGGCCGCGGCCAATGCCATTTTCTTGTTGTTGTTCTGGCCGGTGTCATAACGTATTTCAAATCGCAAGGGCTTGTCTTCAGAGTAACCGGCTTCAGCATACAGACGGCGCGCCTCATCGTTACGCTCGGCCTGGGTCCAGTCCGCCCACTCGGGCTGGGGCGACACAAACTCACCAATACCCGGCGGTACCAGCGCATAGGAGGGCTGCTCACCAAACTGTGTCACTTTCTCGGTCAGCAGATCCCGATCCAGCGCCAAGGCAAGTGCCAGCCTGAGATCCTGATTCTCAATAAAAGGTTCACGCGTCACATTGTAGCCAAAGAAATATGACCCGGCCCAGGGGCTGATCACCAACTCATCAGGATAGTGTCTCTGCAGCCACTTAAACTGATTGTTCGGTACCCCGTAGGTCCAGTGCAATTCACCCGCGCGGAACTGCTTGGAGGCAGCAGACTGGTCCTCAAAGGGATAGTAAAAAACCTGCTTGATAATGACGTTCTCTGCATCCCAGTAATTCTCGTTCTTGACAAGCTCAATACGGGACCGCAGCACCCAGTCCTTAAGTATGTAGGCGCCGTTGGATACCAGATTTCCCGGCCGCGAAAATGCGGAACCATATTTTACCAGGCTTGGGCGGTGAACCGGATAGGTTGAAGAGTGGTTCAATAACCTCAGAAAGTAAGGCGTCGGCCCCTTTAACTGAATCTGCAGTATATGGTCATTGATAGCGGTAACGCCTAACTGGTCTGTGGGCACCTTGCCGGCCAGCACTTCAGCTGCATTGGCAATTGGCAGCAACACCTGGGCAAAATTTGATGCGGTAGAGGGTGAAGCACTGCGCCGCAAGCCGTAGACAAAATCTTCCGCGGTAACCGGGTCACCATTCGACCAGCGGGCCTCACGGCGCAAATAGAACGTATAAGTTTTTCCATCACGGCTGATATTCCAACGAATAGCCGCACCAGGAATGACCCGACCCGTTGGGGACTCCGAAGTCAGCCCTTCAAACAAATCACGCAAAATATGGGCTGATGGCGTGCCCTCGGCCAGGTGTGGATCAAGGGTGACAGGTTCCTCGCCATTGTCCCTGTGCAGCACCTGCTCCACTGCCAGCACCCAAGGAACCGGGCGTCCATCTTCAGCCACAACCAGTTCAACAGCGCGGGCATGGCGGTCGAGGCTCCCCGGTAACCGCTCACCGTCATCACTGCCACAGGCACTTAATAAAGGCACACAAACAGCCAGGACAAAAAATTGACGCGTCGGCTTCACGGTGTCTTTCTTTTCCCTCCCGGGGTCGATTTACTCATTTTCATCGTTTTGTTGTTTAGTAAACTTTCCAGCGTGTATCCTAGTCGAAATCTATAGGGAGTGTTCCAATTGGAAACAAACCAGGTCCAACTTGAAAACCGCCAACAGCTGATCGAATACCTTGAATCCGGCTGCAAGCCCAAAACCGAGTGGGGATTGGGCACGGAACACGAAAAATTTGGCTTTACCATTGATGATCTACGTCCAATTCCATATGCAGGCACAAGAAGTATCCGGGCTTTGCTCGAAGGCCTTGCCGATCAGTTTGGGTGGCAACCCATCGCAGAGCAGGGCAAAATTATCGCCCTGCTGGACAGCTCCGGTGCCTCTGTCACGCTGGAGCCTGGTGGCCAACTGGAACTTTCCGGTGCCTTGCTCGATAACGTACACCAAACCTGTGATGAAGTGTACACCCACCTTGCCCAGGTCAAAACTATTGCCAAACCATTAGGCATCGCATTTCTCGGTATGGGCTTCCAACCCAAGTGGGGTCGTGAGGACACGCAGTGGATGCCAAAAGGCCGCTACCGCATAATGCGGGAATACATGGACAAGCGCGGCACACTTGGCCAGGACATGATGAGCCGGACCTGTACCGTACAGGTCAACCTCGATTTCAGCTCCGAAGCTGACATGGTAAAGAAATTCCAAGTGGCGCTGGCGCTGCAACCGGTGGCCACAGCCATGTTCGCCAACTCCCCGTTTGTAGAAGGTAAACCATGTGGTTATGTCAGTTATCGCTCACATGTGTGGGAGGATACCGACCCGGACCGTACCGGCATGTTGCCGTTTGTATTTGACTCATCCATGAGTTTTGAGCGATATGTCGATTACATGCTGGATGTACCGATGTATTTCGTCTATCGCAACGGCGAGTATCTGGATGCTTCCGGCCAGTCCTTCCGGGACTTTCTGGCGGGTGACTTACCCGCCTTGCCCGGTGAGAAGCCCACAGCCCAGGACTGGGAGGACCACCTGACCACGGCTTTCCCGGAGGTTCGCCTCAAACGGTATATGGAAATGCGCGGTGCCGATGGCGGGCCATGGAGAAAACTCTGTGCTTTACCCGCATTCTGGGCAGGCTTACTGTATGAAAGCCCGGTCCTTGAGGCGGCCTGGGACCTCGTCCATGACTGGAGCATGGAAGAACGACTGCAGTTGCGGGTGGACGCCCCCAGGCTGGGCTTCAAAACGACAATACGCAACCGCACCCTGCAATCACTGGCGCTTGAGGTTCTGGAAATGTCATCCGAAGGCCTGAGCGCACGGAACCGCCTGAACGGGTCCGGCGAAAATGAAACCGGCTTCCTCGAAACCCTGTTTACCGGCGCACATGCGGGCCTGACTCCTGCCGATAAGAAACTGGCCTTATACGAAGGTGTCTGGAACGGGTCGGTTGACCCGGTATATCTTGAGGATGCTTACTGACTGGCGGTGGGTGCCCAAGCCCGGTTTGCCAGGCTGCACCAAACCCACCCTGGCGTTTCTAGGGTTCAGTTTTCCAGATAACCAGGTGCCACTCTTCTTTGTTTTTTGAGCTGTGATCCAGTCCCACGTAGTAGGTTTTGCCGGCCTCAAAATCCGCTTCAAGATCAGGCACAACGTAGGAGTTGCGACCCCGCAATGCCGGGCAATTGCCAACGTTAAGGATGGCACGGCCGTTCATCGTGTGCTTGCCGGCTTCCAGGTCGAACCCCTGGCGGGTGACGTTGCTCAGTTTGCCATCAATTTCATCGATGACAACACTTGCTATGCACTGCGAAGCAAGGCTGTTCTGGGTGATTATCTTTGCCGTGCCGCCTTCACCAGCCGCAACATAGCCCGGCAGCAATGCCAGCACGAACATCATCAAAAATGTTTTTCTCATTACTTACTCTCCAGTTCGCAGCAGCGCACTACTCTACTTTCCAGACGACCAGCCGCCAGTCATCGCGATTCGATGACTTGTGATCATAGCCGATGTAGTAGGTTTTGCCGGCCTCAAAATCCACTTCCAGGTCCGGTGCATATCCACCCCGGTTGCCACCACGACCAACCTTACAAAAAGTCGTGTCGAGAACTGCACGGCCATTCAAGGTGTGTGTGCCCGACTCAATCTTGAACCCCTGCCGTGGAACAATTTTCTGCTGCCCGTCAACCTTGTTGATTTCAATGGGTGACAGGCAATCGGCCGGACGGCCATTTTGGGTCACGATTTGGGCCATGCCCTCACTGCCCAATACGGCAGACATTGGCAAAACAACCAATATCGCTGCGGCAAATATAAATTTTTTCATCTGGATTCTCCTGGCTACAGACATTGTGCTCAGGCTTAAATTTATGCGCCAGCGCATGAACTCAAGCTGAATGGTGTAGACATTTCGCTAGAACGGGAGTTCCAGCTTATCGTTAATCGCCAGCATTTGCTTCTTGAAGGTAGTCTTGATGCGCCGCAATGCTTCCTGGTTATCCGCCTCGAAACGCAAAACCAGTATCGGCGTAGTATTGGATGCACGAACCAGGCCCCAGCCATCAGAAAAATCTGCCCGCACCCCATCGATATTGGTGATCCTGGCATCATCAAACTCGGCACTTTCCTGCATTTTTGCAACAAATGTGTGATTTTCACCCTCTTCCATCTGCACTTTCAGCTCGGGCGTACTGACGCTGTTGGGCAGGCCGTTAAGTACTTCCTGTGGCTCCCGCTCGTCTGCCGCCAGTATTTCCAGCAACCTGGCCGCTGCATAGATGCCGCAATCGAAACCGTACCAACGTTCTTTGAAAAAGAAATGGCCGCTCATCTCTCCGGCAAACGGTGCATCAACCTCTCTCATCTTGTTCTTGATCAGCGAGTGGCCCGTCTTGTACATCATGGGCACGCCACCAGCATCCTCAATCACCTCGTGTAATTGGCCGGTGCACTTAACGTCATAAATAATGGTTGAGCCAGGCACGCGACTCAACACATCCCGCGCAAACAACATCATCAGACGGTCAGAATAAACAATCTCCCCATCGGGCGTTACGATACCCAGCCGGTCAGCATCGCCATCAAATGCCACACCAATATCTGCATCCATCAGTTTGACCGAAGCTATCAGGTCCTGAAGGTTTTCCGGTTCGCTGGGGTCCGGATGGTGGTTCGGAAACGTTCCGTCAACCTCATCAAACAGGGGGATAACCTCCGCACCGATGCCACGCAACACATCAGCAGCGCACACACCACCGATACCGTTGCCACAATCTGCCACCACCTTCAGTGGTCGCTGTAGCTGGATATCAGCTGATATTCTTTGCCGATATTGTTCCAGCATGTCCTGCTGGCTGACTTCGCCCTTACCGACCCGGAAGTTTCCGTTGCGTATGCGGTCATACATTCCAATAATCTGCTGGCCCGCCTGGGTGATGCCACCGATCAGAATTTTGAAGCCGTTATAGTCCGGTGGATTATGACTGCCGGTGATCATGACGCCGCTGCCATTACCCAACTCATAAGCGGCGAAATACAATACCCCGGTAGGTACCGCACCAATATCAATGACGTCACAACCCGTGGAGGAGATACCCTCGATCATACCCTCGACAAGGTCCGGGCCGGAGTCCCTGCCATCCCGGGCCACAACCACGGGCGCAGCATCCGCTTCCAGCGCAAGACTTCCCACCACCTGACCAACTTGCCTGGCCACCTCTGCATCAAGGGTCTTGCCCACAACGCCGCGGATGTCATAGGCACGGAATATGCTCTGCACCAGCTCGACAGGCGGCTTGGGCTTTCTGTGCGACTGGGTACTTGGGTGCTCAAGGTTATAACCAAGATCCGGTAAGCTTATCTTACCCAAACCATCGCCCACAGCTTCGCTGGCGCCGGGTTTAGCCCGGCTCGTGGTTGCGCCCTTCAGTTCAAACTTTTGTTTGGCAACCACCTGCTTAACGTCCCGGGATGACGGGACAGCTTTTTGCTGCTCCATCTGCATCATCTCTTCCAACAGGTCGGGCGGCTCCTCGTAAGGCCGGATTCTCAATAACAAACCCAAAGCCAGTAGCAACAGTCCCATGATCAGTATCAGTGGTTGCATGAACCCCCTGTCGCCGGAATCCCGGTAGGTCTGTACAACGCCGACCCGCAACAAGGCGCCTGGCACCGTCAGGTAAACCAGATGTTGCTTGGACGAAAGTGGCTGGGCAAGGTTGACGATAATGGTGCGTGGAAACCTGCCGTTATTCTGATCCAGAGAAAATATACCCGGCCTCAGCAACGAAGCATTGAATACTGTAGTGATCGCATTAAACACCGTCGTTACAGCCGCCGGGTTAATCCTTGCCAGCAGGTAACCCGCCGGCGATTCAGCGTCACCCACCCGCACAACAGTCGCCAGATAGGTTTCTTCGCCCTTGCCATGAATCTGCACTGGAGCGAGGCCGTCTTCTTCGACCTTCATCAACATATCCAGCACTGCGTAACCAGAAGAGCCCATTTCATCACCACGAAGCTTGCTCAGGTCAGGCTCGAACAAGGTGACCTCAATAAGCTTTGGAATACGACCACGAATATAGCGCTGAAGATCAGGCAGCCTTTGCCGGTCAATCAGTGCGTTGGCCGCCAACTCCTGAACCTGACGATCCTCCAGTACGCGACGAAAATATTGAATGGTGTCACTGATTTCGCCGGTAGCCTGTTTTGCCTGATCCAGTACAGCACCATTGTCATCCTCGCCGTCATGACCCAGAAAATACATTCCGGCCAACACCGCCAGTAACAGGACCCCTGCCGCGATAAGAACGACCGGGCCTACACGCAAGAGGAAGGGTTTCCCCGTATGTGGAGATGGTTCTACCGGGGTCGACGTGTCCATTTGCAGTTCAGTATTCATTGCTGACCCGTATGCCCAAAGCCACCCGCGCCACGCTCACTGGCCTCAAAAGACTCAACAACTTCAAAGCCTGCCATCACTACGGGCACAACAACCAACTGGGCAATGCGCATTCCTGGCTCAATTTCAAAGGCTGTTGTGGAGCGGTTCCAGCAGGAAACGTAAACCTGCCCCTGGTAATCGCTATCGATCAAACCCACCAGGTTACCCAGTACAAGGCCGTGCTTATGGCCCAGGCCTGAACGCGGCAGGATGATTGCAGCAATACCTGGATCGGCAATATGCATGGCAAAGCCGGTGGGGATCAGCACAGTTTCTCCAGGCTGAACAACAATAGATTGCTCAACACAGGCACGGATATCCATGCCCGCGGAACCATCAGTAGCATGTTCCGGCAAAGGAATATCCTTACCCAGTCTTGGGTCCAGGATTTTTAGCTGTATGGTTTTGAGCTTCTGTCCTTTGAGTCTCTGGTGATCCAATTGGCGTCCCTTAACTTTGCACCCTGCGTCGCAAGCCACATAATAGCAAGCCTGCGGCCTGTAGTCTCGCCAACGCAACAATCCCAAACCAGCCAGCGCTGGGATTGTCCTACAAAAACTGTCGTCAAAGCCCGATATACAAGGTTTACAGACTGGTTCAGGATTACATTCGTTGAAACCACTGACCACAGAATGAAACCGGATAATCTGCCAACATGCAACCAAAACAGCCACCTGCAGCCACAGCTTGCGCAACCTGCTGCGCTGTCAGATGCGGAATTGCTCACAACGTTATTGCAACCAGGTAGCAAACACCAGTGCCTGCAGCAGGCTCAATGCTTATTGGCTGCTTTTGGCGGCTTGCGTGGCCTGCAACTTGCCAGCCGCCTGTGTACGAAAGAACGCAACGGCATGGATGACCGTACTGCCTTGCAACTACGGGTGGCCTATGAACTGGTACAGCGACAGCTGAAGCAGTCTCTGCAACGGGGCGTTCCGCTCAACAGCCCGGCAGCCACAGTGGAGTACCTGCAAACCGTGTTGCACGACCGTAAGCGGGAAATTTTCACTTGTCTTTTCCTCGACACACGACATCGCGTAATCGCTGCCGAGGAGCTCTTTCAGGGCTCTATAGACGGTGCCTGCGTTTACCCCCGGGTGGTTGCAGAAAGGGCACTCAGGCTCTCGGCAGCAGCCGTCATCGTGGCACACAACCACCCTTCCGGTGTCAGCGAGCCAAGCCTGGCGGACCAGGCCATTACCCGGCGCCTGAAAGACGCGCTGCTGCTGCTGGAAATCCGCCTGCTGGACCATTTTGTCGTTGGCGATGGCCCACCGGTTTCGATGGCTTCAAGAGGGATGTTGTAATAAAATGGTGAATTATCCTGCCAGCCAGCATGAATAATACCCATTCAGTGGATTTTAATTGCATATCCACTGACTTTGCGGTATAAAGTGCGGCTCATTTTTAATAGTACAGAAACGGAAAAATCCAATGTCCAGAGTTTGTCAGGTCACCGGTAAACGCCCAGTTTCCGGAAACAATGTGTCGCACTCAAATGCAAAGACCAAGCGACGCTTTTTGCCCAACCTTCACCGCCATCGTTTTTGGGTGGAAAGTGAAAACCGTTGGATTCGTCTGCGTATATCCACCAAGGGTTTGCGCATCATTGATAAAAAGGGCATTGATGCCGTTTTGACCGACATGCGCGCCCGCGGCGAAAAGGTCTGAGGAGCATAAATCATGGCTAAATCATCACGCGATAAAATCCGCCTGGTATCCTCTGCCGGTACCGGCCATTTTTATACCACCGACAAAAACAAGAAAAATATGCCTGCAAAAATGGAGATCAAAAAATATGATCCCGTGGTGCGCAAGCATGTCATGTATAAAGAAGCCAAAATCAAATAACCGGTTTTACTTCTTTAGCAAAAAAGCCCGCCATGGTCGCGGGTTTTTTTATGCCTGCTCCATTGGCAGCGGTTCACCACAGCCAAGGAGAAGGTTGCCCCACACATCTGTGGTAACTAACCAGCCCGGCTTGATCCAGGCAGTCGCGGCCGCCTCAACCAGGATCAGCGGGCCGTCCAGCAACCTGCCTGCCACCAGGCTGTTTCTTTCCAGGCAACGTACTTCACACCCGAGCTCCGGCATGAACACCTGCTCACCAACACCCGCCTGGCTGACATGATATTCAACGCCGGGTGAAGACAGGGGGGCAGGGGCTCGTGCACTCAAGCGCAGGTTGACCAGCTCAACCGGCTGCTGCAGGCGTAAGCCACTGGCCCTGACGTGAGCCTCATGAAATGCCTCCGCATACCCGCTGGCAGCCGACCCGTCAATATTGATCGTAGCGCTTTGCCCCTGGTAACGTAATTCGAGCTGCCGTTTGAACAGAATGCTGCCCGAACTACACCCTTCACTACCCAGTTGTGCACGGGCCTCTGCTTCGAGTCGGCTGAAGTGCTGCTCGAGATCCATATCTGCCATACTTTCCAGCGGTGCCAGTATCGCCACGGAAAACTCTCTTCCTGGCTCGCTGACAAGCATGCCCAATGCCGACAACACACCAGAGTGGGCAGGGATAATTACCCGGCGCATACCCATCAGCTCCGCCAGATCACACGCGTGCAGGCCACCCGCGCCGCCGAAACACAACAGCGTGTATTCCGCAGGGTCGTAGCCGCGCTCAACAGAAATCACCCGCAGGGCCCGGGCCATGTGCTCATTGGCTATCCGTATCACTCCGTGTGCGGCACCCCGCAGGTCACACCCCATAGCAACCGCCAACCTGCCCAGGGCGCGCTGTGCCGCACCGGCATTCAATGGCAGATACCCCCCAAGCAGTGTGTTTTCCGGTATACGCCCCAGCACCAGATTGGCATCTGTCACGGTTGCCTGTAAGCCGCCGAGCGCATAGCAGGCAGGGCCGGGACTGGCACCTGCAGACTCCGGCCCAACCAGCAGCATGCCCGCCACATCCACCGTCGCTATGGACCCTCCACCCGCGCCAATGGTGTGCATATCCACGGACGGTATTGCCAGCGGCCAGTGACCCAACCGGCTTTGCCCGGTCAGTGGAATCTCACCATTGAGCAGCGCCACATCCGTGGATGTACCACCCATATCAAAACTCATCAGATGCCTGTGTCCGGTTTGCTTACCGATGGCCTGCGCAGCAGCCAGCCCGCCTGCCGGACCGGACAGTAGCAACCTTACAGCCTGGGATGCCGCCTGGCTGGCAGCTATGGTCGTGCCGGAACTTTGCATAACTGCAATCCGGGCCAACGGCAACTGCTTCTGGAGACGATTCAGGTAACGGGAGATGACCGGCCCGACACTGGCATTTAGCCAGGTTGCAATACCCCTTTCATACTCTTTGACTTCGGGCAGTACGGTGCTCGAGCAACAAACAAACCACTGGTCTCCCAGCGCCTGTGCGATGCGTTGCTCCGCTTCCGGGCGCAGAAAGGAAAACAACAGGTTGATCGCCACAGCCTCGACATCAAGGCTTGCAAGGTGAGCCTTAAGCCGTTGCAATTCCTCATCACCGGCCTCGTCAAGCAGGCTGCCATCTGCAGCGATTCGGGTAGAGACCTCCAGGCACAGGGAGGCGGCCACTGGCGGCTGAACTTCCGGCTGGCGGAGTTGGTAGACCTGCTCACGTTGCTGCCGCCCCAGCGACAAAACATCGGCAAACCCACGACTGGTGATATAAGCCACCCGGGCACCTTTGTTTTCCAGTACCGCATTGGTACCGACCGTGGTGCCATGAATGACCTGTAGAGCCTGCTTTGCCAGGCCAAGCTTGTTGAGGCCTTCTACGATCGGCCCGGAAGGGTCGGCCGGATCGGACAGTACCTTGCATTGGCGCAGGCGGCGGCCAACCGGGCCGTTCTCCAGCACGACAATATCGGTAAACGTTCCACCGGTATCGATCCCAACCAATATCAAATCTGTCATGCCGTCTTTATCATCTTGAAGGAGGACCAGTTTACAATGTCAGTCTGATTTCAAACATGGTTTATATCCCCGTGCCCGAACTGCCAGAAGTCGAAACAACATTGAGAGGCATCCAGCCACATATGCTGAGCCAGCATATAGCCCGCGTAACCGTGCGCGACCCGCGCTTGCGCTGGCCGGTGCCTGATGAGGTTGGAAAGGCTGAAGGGCAACAGGTGGTCGGACTGCGCCGGCGCGGCAAGTACCTGTTAATCGACCTTCAGCAAGGCGGCCTGCTTATACACCTCGGCATGTCGGGTTCTTTGCGCGTGCTGCACGAACCCGGGCCCCCGACAAAGCATGACCATTTTGATATCGAACTTGAGAGCGGCACCTGCCTGCGTTTTAACGACCCAAGACGGTTCGGGGCATTTTTGTGGGCCGGTGGCGCGGTTGATTCACACCCGTTGCTGAGCCACCTCGGGCCCGAACCTCTGTCAGGTGATTTCACCGCAAGTTACCTGCACCAACGCGCCAGCGGACGGAAACTCGCCATCAAGAACTTCATCATGAAAGGCCAGGTGGTCGTTGGCGTTGGCAACATCTACGCCTCTGAGTCCCTGTATATGGCAGGCATTCACCCCTTGCGTGCGGCTGGAAGAATTTCCTTGCAGCGGTATGCAGGGCTGGTTGATGCCATTCGGGATGTGCTGCGTCGCGCCATCCGTCAGGGTGGCACAACACTTCGGGACTTCGCCAACCCGGATGGTAAAGCGGGCTATTTTGCCCGGGAATTACTGGTCTACGACCGGGCTGGCAGCGCTTGCTTTCAGTGCGGCGGACTCATCCGCCAGAAGGTTATCGGCCAACGCTCCAGCTACTTTTGCCCGTCATGCCAACATTAACCCCCGCTCTCTGGCAAAATGACAACCGTTACAAGCCCCGTTCAGTGCGGTAGAGAATTTAAATGAAAAAAGCCACCCAGGTTATACACGCAGGCAGTCGCCGGGACATCAATATGGGCGGTCTGAACACCCCCTTGCTGGCTTCCAGTGCGATCGAGTACCTCGATGATTCCGAGGTCCGCTACCCGCGCTACTTCAATACCCTGAACCACAACGTGGTCGCTGAAAAAATGTCGGCGCTGGAAGGGGCTGAAGCAGGCCTGGTGACCAGTTCCGGGATGGCCGCCATTGCTTCCATTCTGTTCGGGCTGCTCACGGATGGTGACCATGTCATCTTTACGCAGGGGCTCTACGGCGGGACCCATGCATTGATCGTCAATGAACTGAAACGATTTGGCATCCAGCATGATTTTTCAGCCCCTGATATCAATGCGATCCGGCAACTGTCACGGCCGGAAACACGGATGGTTTTTGTTGAGTCGCCGGGCAACCCCCTGCTCAGCGTTGTAGATTTGGCTGCGGTTGCAGAATATGCCCAGGCACAGGACATCATTTCAGTCATTGACAACACCTTTGCCACTCCGATTTTACAAAACCCCCTGGCCATGGGGTTCGATCTGGTCATGCACAGTGGCACCAAGTACCTGAGTGGCCACAGCGATCTGTGCTGCGGCACGGTCAATGGCCCTGCCCGCTTGCTGGATAAGGTCAGAAACCATGCGGTGAACCATGGCGGTTGCCTCAACGCACAGGACTGCCACCTGCTTGAACGCAGCCTTAAAACCCTCGAGCTCAGGGTGCAGCGACAAAGTGAAAATGCCGGTGTTCTTGCCGGCAGGTTGAACCAGCATAAGCAGGTTCTGCGGGTGTTTTACCCTGGCCTTGAAGATGATCCGGGCTTCGAAATCGCTACGCGCCAGATGCGTGGCTTTGGCGGGATGCTATCATTTGAGTTGGTCAGCGATATAGATCCTGTCAGCTATCTGCGGCGCCTGCAGTTGGTGATTTGCGCCGTCAGCCTCGGCGGTGTGGAAACCACCATCTGCCAGCCAACGGCAACGTCACACCAGAAAATTCCCACAGCCGAACGCCAGCGCCTGGGCATCACACCCGGCCTGTTGAGGTTGTCCGTGGGCATCGAAGATGTAGAGGATATAGCCGCCGACCTGCTACAGGCCATGTCTTAGCCTCACAACGATACTCAGGGTCAGTCTATAGAGGCTTGCTCCAGCTGCTCTTCCATTTTCTTTTTGCGTTCTGCGGCCGCATCCAGATAGGAACTCTCGAACTGTTCTGCTTTGTGCAAAGCCTTGACGGGACCCCCTACAAATCCGTCTTCGACACCGGGTGTTTCCACCTCTTTGCTGTTCTGGAAATACAAAGCCATCGTTAACACAAGCAACACGATCAATAGTAAACGTATCATCAAACTCCCCTTAGAAAATAGTTAAATGACAAAATGACTATAACAGGGTATTCGCTTCCTGTTTACTGTCAGATTTATCAGTTTCTTTAACATCACCCTCAACCGGCTCAATAAACTTGATCCGCTGCCCACCTACAAATACTTTTTTGAATTCTGCCCGGCTGACAGACACGTAGCGCTCGTTGCCGCCAATCTCCACCTGTGCCCCTTCCTTCAGCGCATAACCTTCATCATCCACACGCACCACCATGGTGGCCTTGCGGCCGGTGTGGCAAATAGTCTTGATCTCTGTCAGTTCATCGGCCCAGGCCAACAGGTGGGTGCTGCCTTCGAAAAGCTCTCCCTGGAAATCTGTGCGCAAGCCAAAGCACAGCACCGGTATGCTCAGACGATCAACCACTTCAGTCAATTGAAAGACCTGGTCCCGGTTTAAAAACTGCGCTTCATCAACCAGTACGCAGTGAATATTATTTGCCTCCAGTTGTGCCCGGGTAAACTCGTAGAGATCATCCTGCGGTGTGAAAATCGTAGCCTTGGCCTGCAAACCGATACGCGACTTGATCCAGCCGGTACCGTAACGGTCATCCAGCTTTGGGGTAAAAAGCAGGGGATTCATGCCACGCTCACGGTAGTTGTGTGCTGACTGCAACAGTACCGTGGTTTTCCCCGCATTCATGGAAGAGTAGTTAAAGTAAAGTTTTGCCATGCAGGTTTCCTTATCAGCCCATCAACTGTCGGCCGTGTAGTCCCGGATCAAATCCAGCACTTCATCACGCTGGGTCAGGGCCAGCAGCACCAGGCAATCACCGCTTACCGCTTCCGCCAGGGCCTCTTTGACACCTTCAGGCGGACTTGCAAACAGCCTGATTGCATTTTCCGATACACCTTCGCCAATAGCAACCGCGCGGATACGTTCCGGCACTTCCTTGGCTGCCCGGCCACGCTCATACCCCGGCAACTCACACGCCAGTAACCGGTCAGGTTTCAATTCGCAAACGGCACGCACAAGGTCATCGATATCCTTGTTGAGGCGATCGCCCGCCTGGCCCATCAGGACAATATTCCGCTGTGAGCGAAATGCCTTGACGGTATCACTGATGGCCCGAATTCCGTGTTCGTTGTGTGCAAAACCCAGAAATATTCTTACACCACCCTTCTCAAACAGGTTGCCACGGCCCGGGTTCTCCCCGGCATCACCGGAAAAGGCTTTCAGGCCGGTCGCCAGTGCCCGGTCATCGGCCCCCAACACATGGCACAAAGCCATCGCGGCCAGGGCATTGCTGATGTTGTAGCGCGCCACACCACCAAAGGTAATGGGAATGTCGTTGGCGGCAACAATTCTTCTCGGCTGGCCATCAGCAGATAACATCAACCAGCCATCCTCAAGAAAGGCTGCTTTGCCGTTGTTCTGCAAATGCTTGTGTAGAAAACCTTCATCAGGCTGCAGGCCAAACCAGGTAATCCGGTTGGATAGGGTAGCGGAAAATTCCACACTCTCAGGGTCATCAGCATTCAGAATCAGTGACGCATCCTCGCTGAGGGCGCGACGCACTATGAACTTGGCTGCAGCCATTTCTGCGACCGTATTGATGCCGTAGTCACCCAGGTGATCGGCCGCGATGTTGGTAATCAACGCGCCGTCAGCACGCTCTACACCAATGCCGCGGCGCAGCAAACCGCCCCGGGCAACCTCCAGGACCACCGCCTCGGAGCGCGGGTGTCTCAGCAGGGTACGGGCACCACCCGGGCCGGAGTAATCACCTCGATCGAGAATCTCCTCCCCCACACGAATGTAATCTGTGGAAGTGATACCCGCGCGCAAACCCGCCGCCGCCAGTATCGCGGCGGCCAGCCTGACAGTTGTAGATTTTCCATTGGTGCCCGTGACGATACCCAGCGGGACCGAGCCCGTTTGCTGCCAGTTGACCGATCCGGGGGCGGGCAACTGGTCGGCTGGCCAGACAATTGCAGTCTCACCAAAACCAACAGAAACTTCGTTGTCATCCCAGAGGAACGGTGTTCCATGTGCTGCCGCCGCTTGCTGCAGCGCCAGCAACGCCGGATTGCGCTCCTCTTCAAGTTGCTCTTTCAGACTCGCTATCACAGGCTCCAGTTCGATGGGTGGCTCCCCTGACAGCCCGGAGGTCGCCCGCCTCAGCGCGACCTCGTTGAGTTCGCAGGCTGTGTACAGCACATCTATCGGTGCATTGATCACCAGACTGACGCCGCCATCAAACTGCCGTGAAATAGTTCTCTCCGCATCCCACCCCATTGCATCCATCAGGTGGCGGACTTCCCCACGCCAGGCTAAAACCAGCCGCTCTGCGGGAACATCTGACAGGGCAACATCCAACACGGCACCCGGCCAGTCCCAAAACAGGTTCGGACCGGTCAATCGCCGGCTGTCGAGAACTTCGATCTGCATTCTGCTGGCCAGCCCCGGGAAGGCTAGTCGTTCTCTTCTTCCCGTGCCAACCGCACGCCACGCTCATCCTTGATCAGTCGTGCGCCAGCCTCCAGTGAAAATGCGTCCGGATCTTCCTCGACAAAACTATGTGCCGGTTTGCTATCGTCAGCGGCCTTTGAGGTTTCATTGTCAGCCTCGTAGTGAATGACCTGATTCCAGCTACGGCTCACATCGTCGGCGAACAGAACCACGAGATCACCTTCCTCGGCTATCGCCAACGCGTGCGCAACGGAAGCTTCCTCGTCCGGTATGACCTCTATGGTCGCGGCCGCGACACCACTGGCCAGCAACTGCTCCCGCAACATTTGCGGTACTTCGTCATCTCCACGCCCCCGGCGGCCATCGTCTGCCCTGCAGATGTAATGGTCAAAGTGTCCACTGGCCTCTGTGGCAATGGCCCGGATATCCTCATCCCGACGATCGCCCGGTGCCGCCAGAACACACAAGCGGCGACCCGCGACGTCCAGCCGGTCAACCAGCTGGCAGATGCTGCGAATCGCGGCAGCATTGTGACCATAGTCGAGTATCACCCGGAAAGGGTGCTCATCGAACACATTCATCCGGCCCGGTGCCTGGAAAATCGTAGAATCGAACGAGCGCAACCCATGCCGGATATCATCCAGGGATTTATCCAGCGAATAGGCCAGCGCAGCGGCAAACATGGCATTTTGCACATTGTGCGTTGCTTTGCCGTCCATCGTCGCCGGAATCTGATGGGTCCAGACCAGCTGGAAATGGGTGCCATTGTCATACAGCGTGATCATGTCGCCGTTGATACCCTGCTCCAGCACCATCGCCCGGCCGCCCGCACGGATATGTTCCTTCACCAGCGCATGGGCCGGGTTCATGGTCACATAGCAAACATGCTCGGCCTGCGTGTAGTCAGCCATCTTCAGGCACAACTCATCATCTGCGTTAAGGACCGCTGTATCACGGGCCACTTCAACCACAATACGCTTAAGCTCCGCCAGTTGCTCCAGCGTGTCGATACCCTTGATGCCAAGGTGATCTGATGAAACATTCAGGCAGGCAGACACATCACAACGGCGATACCCCAGGCCGGAACGCAGCAGGCCGCCCCGGGCGGTTTCCATAACAGCGATGTCCACAGTGGGATCACGTAACACGATATGTGCCGAGGTCGGCCCGGTCATGTCGCCCTTTACGGAAAGCCGGCCATCAATGTACACGCCATCCGTCGATGTCATCCCGACGGTATGTCCGGCAGTTTTCAGAATATGTGCCAGCATGCGTGACGTGGTGGTCTTGCCGTTGGTGCCGGTAATACTCGCAACCGGTATCCGCGTCGGCGTGCCGGGGGGAAATAACATGTCCATGACCTTGCCCGCCACATCCCGCGGTTCACCTTCTGAGGGTGCCACATGCATGCGGAAGCCCGGTGCCGCATTGACCTCTACAATTGCGCCGCCAACCTGTTTGTAGGACTCGGTAATATCTGCTGTCAGAAAATCCACGCCGCCAACATCCAGGCCAACGGCACGGATGGCGCGCACCGCCATTTCACGGTTGTCGGGGTGTACCACATCGGTGAGGTCAATGGCCGTACCGCCGGTGGAAAGATTGGCGGTTTTGCGTAGATGAAAAACCTCACCATCCGCCAGGATGGTGCCTTCGTCAAAACCCGCCGCGCTCAACAATTCACCTGCCTGCCGGTCAAGCTCAAGTCGTGTCAGCACTTTTTCATGCCCGATGCCCCGGCGTGGATCCTCATTGACCCGGTCAACCAGTTCGGTGATGGTGCTTTCTCCATCACCCACCACGTGCCCCGGAACGCGTTTGGCCACTGCCACCAACTCGTTATTCACAACCAGCATCCGATGGTCATAGCCTTCGACGTAACTTTCTACCAGCACCGCTCTGCTGGTACCGTGTTCACGGGCAAAATCAAATGCGCTTTCAACTTGCTCACCACTGACCAGATTGATGGACACGCCGCGGCCATGGTTCGCATTGAGTGGCTTCAGCACCACCGGATAACCGATCTGGCGGGCCGCTCGCACGGCCGCCGGGGGACTGTAAATCATCCTTTGTTCCGGCACCGGCAAGCCGAGGTCGCGCAGCAGGTTGTGCGTGTCTTCCTTGTCACACGAGATCTCAACCGCAATATGCCCGGTCTTACTGGTAATCGTAGCCTGTATGCGCTGCTGGTAGGCACCATGGCCAAACTGCACCAAAGAGTATTTGTTTAACCTCAGGTAAGGAATTTCCCGCTCTTCTGCGGCGTTGACCAGCGAGGCGGTGCTGGGGCCCAGTTCCTTGCGTTGCGCGAACAAAATAAAGTCCTCACGCTCCTGCTCGTAGTCGAACCGTTCATCAGTTTCGGCTAAAACCTCCTGCCTGAGACCATCAGGCAACAGGCTGAGCAACAACTGCAGGGCAATGCGGGCGGCCTCCAGCCCCACTTCACGCTGTTTGTACTGAAACACCATGTTGTAAACGCCAGGTTTGCCAGCACTTCGGGTGCGCCCAAAAGATACGTCTGAGCCCGCCTCATTCTGTAGTTCCAGAGACGCATGTTCCCAGATGTGACCCATCCAGGTCCCCTCATCCTCGCGCATCCTGCGGATAAATCCACCGGGCTCGCCATACGAACAACCATGATTTTGCAAACCAGGCAATGCCTCAATCAGGCTGTTGATAAAAGCCTCCCCCAACCATGCGGAAGGCCAATCCTCAAGTATGCCGAGGTCAACCTGATGGCGAATAACAGGAAAGTGTGCGTACAGACTCGGTCCGACGTAAACATTGGTGGAAAGTATCTTCATAGCAAAACCTTGGTTAATTCAGCATTTAACATTAACACGCCGGACCTGTTCAGGACCCCTTTGCCAATGTTGCCTCACGGGTTTCGAGATTAAAGCTCGAACCATCGGCAAGCACATGCAGTTTCAGGCCAACCAATGAAACAGCTTCCGCTTTGCGTACATAGCTCATGGATGAGTGCCTCAAATCTGCAGGGTCAATAACGGTTACTGTTCCATGTCCGACAACCTCCATTACACCATCCGGCGCAATGAATGCGGCGGTGTTCTCATCGATGCCGAGACCACAGACAAACGGGTTGAACGACAAGGCCGCCAGCAGGCGTCCCAGGCGGCCACGTTTATTAAAGTGCTGGTCAATAATCGCCCGATTGGTCAGGCCCAGGCCGGGGGCCAGCACCACACCACTCTCACGCGGAGACGGGCCGCCGCGGCCGCCGGCAATCATATGCTCGGAGATAATTGCTGCGCCGGCTGAAGTGCCTGCCATATGGACGCCAGCAGCATTGAGCCTGCGTATGGCACGAGCCACAGGCGTGCCGCCCAGAATCGTACTCAGGCGCAATTGGTTGCCACCAGTGATGAATATACCGGTCGCTTTTTCAAGCACCTCGAGAATATCCTCACGGTAACAATCGTCGCGATTCTCAATCGGAATACACATTGCTTTAGCGCCCATGCCTTCGAACAGCACCTGGTACGTTGGTCCGGTCTCATCCAACAGGGATGCAGTAGGAATGACCAGAATGCGGGCATCATCCCCGCCACACAGGTCAACAAACCGCTCAAGAATGACCGGGTTTTTACGTTTGGCTTCGGCGCCGCCGATAGGGATTACATACCCACGGGGCCGGTGTTGTTCTGGTGTTGCCGGGCTCATTGTTTTGTACCTTACAAGCGGGGCGCACATTGTAATGGCTTATGCTCCACATGGAAACGAAGTTACTTAATTCAATGTGCAAAACATGCTGAAAATGCAGCCAGTTGGTGAATCTCGCGTATAATGCGCGGTCACTAAAAGAGGAAGCGCCAATGAGTCTGCAACAGGTCCCGGCCGGAAGGGATGTCCCCAACGATATCAACGTCATTATCGAAGTTCCGATGAACAGCCCGGCGATCAAGTACGAAGTGGACAAAGAGACCGGGGCGATTTTTGTTGACCGCATGCTCAAAACCGCCATGTACTACCCCTGCAACTATGGTTACGTACCGCACACTCTGTGTGGCGACGGTGATCCGGTTGACGTGCTGGTGGTGCTGCCCTTGCCGATGTTGCCGGGTACGGTCGTCAGGTGCAGGCCGGTTGGTGTTTTGCTGATGAAAGATGAAGCGGGTGAAGACGCCAAGATCATCGCTGTGCCGGTCACCGAGGTCACCGGAATGTACAGCCACATCAAGTCAGTTGAAGACGTGGATGAGATACTGCTCAACCAGATTGTGCATTTTTTCGAGCACTACAAAGACCTTGAGCGCAACAAGTGGGTAAGGACCGGCGGGTGGGAAGGTGTCGAGAGCGCCCGTAAGGAGCTCCTCGATGCTATAAAGTGCTACCGTGCAGCGCCGGATAAACCTAACTTCTAGCTTGTCAAATGTCATTCTCAGCAAGAATTTCGCGCAATTCGCCGAGCTCAGCCGGGGTCACCACACGCGCGTAGGGCTCTCCATTGAACTCTGCTTTTTGAGCGTGACGGACGCCGGCTTTTCCGGGGTATTCGATTGAGCTCAATAACCACACACCGGTTTCATCGATGATGCGTTGTAAGCCCGGGGCCACCGGATCAAAATAATAGCTGCTGAGGGGAATGGTCTCCGCATTCAGAAAGCGCAGCGTGACTTCCAGCATTCCGACAGCCTCGGCATCGGTTTGCGGGAGGCCCCTGATGACATGAAAACTCTCTTCCGGAAAAACGGCCAGCCAGTTTTCCAGATGTTGCCGGTAGAACCCCATATCAATGATCCCAAGAGGTACCTGAGTGTCCAGTATGGATGTGTCAGGCGTGATGGCGCCATGGCGAATATGGTGCAAATAGGCTGAAATTGCGCGCTCAACCGGGTCTCTCAACATCAGGATCAGTTTCAGACGACTGCCGCAAAACCGCCGGACACTGCCCGGGATTTCCGGGTTGAAACCGTCTGGCTTGCGACTCCATTTTGAGCCGGTCCCGGTCCAGAAATAACTGGCACTCGCTTCACCGACGAGTTGATTGGCCCCCGCCCCCGAAAACTGCGCACAATACTGCCTGAAAGCCTTGTTGGTCAGGTGACCCTCATAGCTGAAGTAGTCACTGTCCTTGTCCTTCTGCATAAAGATGCTTTCTGACAGCCGCAGGTGGTGATGCAGCCAGCTGGTGCCGCATTTCTGAGCGCCAATCAGCAGGAAGTCGGGCTTGCGAACCGCTTTAAAGAAGCTCAGCCAGTTCATCGGTCGAATTCCAGTGGTCGCCACAGACGTATCGTGGGATCAGCCAACGGTCCGTATCAGGACCAACATGCTGTCCGTCGGTGGTAAAAGCAGCCCGGATAGCTTGCTGTCCAGGAAAGAATTCCGTGAGCAGGTAGCGGTGGGTCTTACCATCGGGATAGGCGAACAGGCCGGTTGCGAGATTATCACCGATGGTTTCGCGGATGAAGTCTTCGGCCTGCTTAATCTGCATCCCGGCATCGACAGCGTTATCCACTTGTGAAAAATCATTGCGTACATCGCGTGAATGGCTCACGCTCGGCAAAGTGGGGTGCAGGTGGTCCCAACTGTGGTTACCGATCTCAATCAACCCCGACTCCGCTGCCGCTTTCCACCAACCGTTGTGCCACTGGCCACGTCCGGCA
This sequence comes from Gammaproteobacteria bacterium, assembly GCA_024277815.1. Taxonomy (GTDB): domain Bacteria; phylum Pseudomonadota; class Gammaproteobacteria; order Xanthomonadales; family SZUA-36; genus SZUA-36. The sequence goes on along the minus strand of JAJRUM010000070.1, from coordinate 9,013 downwards.
ATACAGGTCTGGTCGAGAACCGCTGTAGCCACCGGAGAGGCAATAACGAAACTGGTTGCACAGGCGGGTTCCTGCGACGGGTGACACAGATTGAACTCCGACATAATGGTGAAAAAGCTCTTCAACGTCGGAATACCAGGGTAGACAAAGTCAATAAAGTCATGGTTGCAGCCATCATCAAAGCTGATGCCGGCTTTTTTACCTGATCTGAACCACTCCGCATCCCCATTAACCAGCCTGTCAGCAATCTCACTAAGCGAAACGATGACATACCCCATTTCGTGGATAGTCAAAAGATCGCGGGCCAGAGCAACATGGTCGTTATTCGGGTACGACTCATCCCGCGCATGCAGGGAGTGGTAAGTCAGTATGGGAATGTTGCTCATCGGCCTTCAAAAGTATGCCACCTGTGTAGGGCAGTATTAAACACCAGTTTGACCTGTCAGGCCATCTTCCGGTTCATCACGGCGGGGCACCCCTGGTCGTTTACACTCAAGCCCAGAATTGCCCGGCTGCATGCCAGATGCGCCACTGTGCCGGATCCGATAACAGGTGCTGCTCAAGGAAAGCGGCGTAGCCCTGTAAAAATGTTTGTGCGTCGTCTGAGCTGAATGGCCCGTTTAGCTCCAGCTTTTTCCTGAGCGAGCCATCCGGATGTAAACTGAGGGCGTAAAACATATATTCCTTGCGCTTGTCTGCCAGGATCGTGGGGAAGCCGGCGTTAAAAACAGCCTCGCGGTTCAGAACCTTGTTGCGGCAGGTAGGCCTGCCCTCCATCGAGGGTGCGTCCATAAGCACGACCAGACTACCGGGCTGGTCAAGCATTTTGCCCAATTTCTTGCTGGCGCCACCTACCTCTACCGCCCGTTTGTGCATTGTTTGCACCAGGTGACGGGATGCAAGGCTAAGAAACAGGTAATAAAATGGTCGCCTGAGCAAGGTCCGTCGTTCAGGTGGGCGATAGAGAAAGGCAGGCGTAAGCCCCGCAGCAGCAACCATCTTCAATGTTGAGATAGAGGGCCCCCAGTGCATACCAACCATGACCCGGTCTTTGGCTGTTTCCAGTGGTGTTTCGTACTCGATTTCTGCCAGCACTGATCGTGAACGACCGAAAGTCATCAGGTACAGGTCGCGCACATCCAGCAATTCGACTTGCTTCCAGCGCGCCTTCCACCTCACTTCATCACCCCGCGCAACGGCAACAGGTGTGTCAAACTTTCGGGCCATGACCCAGGCAGCATCAGACCTCGCTGCCAGCAACCATCCACATCGTGCCAAGCGCGCCAACAAAGAACGTGACAGGGCTGATGGCAAAAACACCGACAGTCCGGGCACCAGCAAGTAATGCAGGAAATCATTCAATTGTCTGGTGATGGAATTCCAAGCTTGCATGGGAAAATACTTGTCAGGTGAAGCAACCCATCGAAAACTGGATGGCTGAAAGAACATATTATCCAACTCGCTTGCCAAAATGTCATATAGTTTCTTGCTACTCCAAAGCAGACCAGGGAACCCTACGTTGAAAGCCGCCATTCTTACTTACCACTCCCAGAACATTGCCGGTAATGACCCGGCGAGCAATGATCACGAGGCTCTGGCAGCAGATTTACAAGAATTGCACAATGCAGGTTATCGATTTGTTCCTTTGTTATCACTCATCAACCACTTGTTTGAGGGTGGTGAACTGGAACCTGGAGAACAAACAGGCCAACCTGTTATCTGCCTGACCTTTGATGATGGTTGTGATTTTGATGTGCGCACGCTGGAGTTCTCCGGCTATGGCATGCAACCGGGTTTTCTGAAAATCATGGAGGATTTCATTCAGCAACACGGGGTTCAGGCCCAGCCCGGGCTTCATGCAACCAGCTTTGTCATTGCAAGTCCCGAGGCACGTGCAGTCATTGACAAGGGCTCCCTCTCGGGTCAGGGCCAGATGAGCGAAGAATGGTGGGGCGCTGCGGCCAGGCACGCGCTACTGGAGATTGGCAATCATGGCTGGGATCACAATCACCCTGACCTGGCAGCTGAACAATACCCCCGTGGCGGTTTTACAGCGATCGAGACGATAGAACATTGCCGCCAACAGGTTGTACAGGCCGGAGAATATATACGTAACAAAACCGGTCAGTGGCCGCAGGTTTTCGCTTACCCGTTTGGTGAATCCAGCAACTATATCCGCACCGTATTCTTTCCGGAATATGGCCGGGAGCATCACTGTCTTGCGGCTTTGGGTACCCGGCCTGAACTCGTATCAGCGCACAGCAACCGTTGGGACTTGCCACGTTTTGTCTGCGGCAGGGACTGGTCATCTCCAGCGGAACTACTGGCAATGCTGAGACACCGGTACCCGGCAAATACAAGCTAAGGCATAGTCAGGGTCGGCGGTAACAGTCAAAGTACATTGACACCGCATCGGCCGGCGAACGCAGATCAAGGCCACGCAACTCAGGCACTTCACTTTGCTGGTAGCTCACACTGCGGGCATCGAAACCACAGCTGTCAGTAAGCACCTTGAAAGTTTCTGCATCATAGAGGAATGTGTGGCCGGCGAAACGCATGCCAATATTGAAAATTTCACCGGGCGTGTCGAGCGACAACGGTACGCGCACGAAATCTTTCCACAGGCTTTCCAGCCGTTCGGGATTGTTCAGATACAGGTCAGCCAGCTTGCGCATATCAGGCGTGAGTACCCGTAAGACGCCACCCGGTATGAGTATCCGGTGACACTCACGTAAAAATGCTGCAGCCTGGCTCAGTTCAAGCTGGTCAATGAAATCCTCGGTATGCATCAGCGCGGCGACGCCGTCAGCAAAAGGCAGCCCTGCAGCAAGATCAGCAACAACGTCGGGCAGGCTGCCGTGGTCCAAATCGACGTTGACCCAGCCGTCAAACTTCCAGTGGCCCGAACCCAGATTGATTTTCAGCTTGTTATCCATGCGCTGTTGTCCTGCCCGTGAGCAACACCCATCCTTCGATGTCATCGTGTTGCATATCCACCATGCCTGCTGCATAAGCGGTCATTACCTCACCCGCCTGCTCCTCGAGTACGCCGGACAATGCCAGCGCACCACCCGGCCGCAGCGCAGCCAGTAATACAGGCGCAAGCTCTACCAGCGGTCCGGCCAGGATATTGGCGAGCATGATATCTGCACCGCCCTGAGCAGTCGGAAGCTGGCTGAACTGTCCGGGTGTCAACACCGTCAGGATATCTGCCACACCATTTCGCTCAGCGTTGTCCCGCGTTGCAATCAATGCCTGCGGATCGTTGTCCACGCAAATAACTTCTGTCGCACCTTTGATTGCAGCAGCAATTCCCAGTACGCCGGAGCCACAGCCATAGTCTATTGCCCTTAGCCCGTCAAAATCACGGCCGTCTATCCACTGCAGGCACAGGCGTGTGGTTGGGTGCGTGCCGGTACCGAAGGCCAGGCCCGGATCCAGCCTAATTATGTCCGTGGCTGCGGTGGGTGCCGGCAAGTCGCCCGGAACAATCCACAGACCCGTACCAAACTGCATGGCCTGAAACCGGTCCAGCCAGACGCGTTCCCACTGTTGATCCTGCAATTTTCGAAAAGTCACAAGTTGCGGCCGGTCTACACCCGGCACCAGACTCAACATTTGCGCCAACGGTGCAGCATCAGTAGTGCCGGCGAACAGGGCTGTGACACACACCGATGGCCACAAAGGTGTTTCACCCACACCGGGTTCGAGCACCGGATCATCGGCATCATCGGTCAACGTCAGAGCCAGCACGGGTTCGTTTTGCAGCAGGCTTTCAACCAGACCGGCATTTTCCCGCGACACCCGGACACTCACTTCCAGCCAGGCCATGATCGGACCAGGACCCTAGTCTACCGCCCTGTCTGCCAGGCGCTTTTCCAGATAGTGAATATTAAAACCACCCTTGATAAAACCCGGATCAAGCAACAGCCATCTATGCAGCGGTATATTGCTCTTGATGCCGTTCAGAACCATCTCGTCAAGCGCCATGCGCATGCGGGCGAGGGCAGTTTCCCGGTCCTGACCATGGGCGATAACCTTGCCGATCATCGAGTCGTAATTCGGCGGTACTTTGTAACCGTCGTAAATATGTGAATCCACACGTATGCCGGGGCCGCCGGGCGCGTGAAAACCATCGATAGTTCCGGGGCAGGGCATAAAGGTTTCCGGGTCTTCCGCATTGATGCGGCATTCTATGGCGTGGCCACGAACAACGATATCTTCCTGCGTATAGGCCAGCTTTTCGCCAGCAGCCACGCGAATTTGCTCTTTGATCAGGTCTACCCCGGTAATCAACTCGCTGACCGGGTGCTCCACCTGGATACGCGTGTTCATCTCAATAAAATAAAAACGTTCATCGTCATACAAAAACTCAAAAGTACCCGCCCCCCGATAACCAATACGTTTGCAGGCTTCGACACAAACCGAACCAATTTCTGCACGCTGCTCAGGCGTAATTCCAGGCGCCGGGGCTTCTTCAATGACCTTCTGATGGCGGCGCTGGGTCGAACAGTCACGCTCTCCGAGGTGGATCGCATTGCCATGCTGGTCTGCCATAACCTGGACTTCAATGTGGCGCGGGTTCTCCAGGAATTTTTCCATGTAGAGCGTGCCATCACCGAAAATCGTCTGCGCCTCTTGTTGGGTCAACTGCAGGGCATTGGACAAGTGAGCTTCGGTGTGAACCACACGCATTCCGCGGCCACCGCCGCCAGCTGCCGCCTTGATAATAACGGGGTAACCGATGCGCTGGGCAATGGCCTGGTTCTCCGCCAGGTCGTCGCTCAGCGCGCCACCGGATCCCGGCACACAGGGTACGCCGGCATCCCGCATCGCCTTAATGGCGGATACCTTGTCGCCCATCATGCGGATGGTTTCCGGGCGGGGACCGATAAATATAAAGCCACTCTGTTCAACACGCTCTGCAAAGTCTGCATTCTCGGCCAGGAACCCATAACCAGGGTGCACGGCCAAAGCGTCGGTAACCTCTGTCGCAGCGATAATGGCAGGTATGCTCAGATAACTGTCAGTGCCGGGAGCAGGGCCAATACACACAGCCTCATCAGCGAGTGCAACATGCTTGAGGTTGCGGTCCACAGTGGAATGAACGGCAACCGTTTTGATCCCCATGGAGTGGCAGGCACGCAATATACGTAAGGCGATTTCACCGCGATTGGCGATGACGAGTTTTTCCAGGACAGGCATGAGTATTTAACCCGCGATCAACGGATGACGAAAAGTGGCTGGTCGTACTCGACCGGCTGGCCACTTTCCACCAGTATCGCAACCACGGTGCCGGAGACATCGCTTTCGATTTGGTTGAACATTTTCATTGCCTCGATGATGCACAGGGTGTCGCCGATACCCACTGCCTGGCCGAGGCTGACGAAAGGCTGTGCCTCAGGGCTGGAAGCCGCATAGAAAGTACCCACCATCGGTGCCAGCACGATCTCGCCTTCCGGCATTTCATCCTCAGCATCCCCTGGCTGCATGACCGGTGTGGCGGTCACGGGGGGAGCTGCGGGCTGCGCCAGTGGTGCAGGGGTAGCAACCGGCACAGCAACCGGCTGGCCGGCGCGTATAAGGCGCACTGATTCTTCACCCTCAACAATTTCTATCTCTGTCAGGTTGGATTCCTCCAACAGCTCGATAAGTTTTTTAATTTTTCGGATATCCACGTACTGTCGCTCCCGCTTCAGGGTTCAATTCGATTCAAAATAGCTTGCAGGGCCAGCAAATAGCTTTCGCCACGAAACCCGCTGATCACCCCTATTGCTATATCTGAGAAATAGGTGATCTGGCGAAAGGGTTCGCGGGAACTAACGGCAGAAAGATGGACTTCTACAAACGGAATTTCAACGGCCAGCAAGGCATCGCGAATCGCCACACTGGTATGGGTATAACCCGCCGGGTTGATGATGATGTAGTCTACCCCGTCACCACCAGCCTGCTGAATGGCATCTACCATCCCCCCCTCAGAGTTGGTCTGCATATGCTCCAGCTCCACGCCACAACTATCTGCAAACTGCTCCAGTCCCTGCATAATTTCCGCAAGGCTGCTATGGCCGTACTGGCCTGGCTCGCGCTGGCCGAGAAGGTTCAGATTGGGGCCGTTAAAAACACGGATAGTGATCATTACAGGCGATTCCTGACCGGGGCCGCCAATTTTGCAGGAAAAGTTGCTTGTTGTCTACCGTTCGCCACCGTATTGAAGAAGTTAGCCACAATATCGAAACATTAGTTTCAGCAAACGAAGGTAAGTCTAGAGCAACCCCCTGAGTATTTGCAAAAACTCTTCGCGTTGTATCTCACCGGTATACTGCCAGCGGATAACTCCATCTTTATCCACCAACACACTGTACGGTAAAACACCCGCCGTATTGCCATAATCGTGGCTGGTCTGCATGACATCGGCTGCGCCCACCAGGACCGGGTAACTGATCGAATATTTTTGTACAAAATCCCTGACGCTCTGCACATCATCCAGCGCAATGCCAATAATCTGCAGGCCCCGGGGACCATACTCGTTCTGTAAATCGACCAGCATGGGCATTTCTTCGCGACACGGAGCACACCACGTCGCCCAGAAATTAATCAGCAGTACCTCGCCACGAAAATCTTCAGGTGTAACAAACTCACCAGTGATACTGCCAAGCCTGAACTCCGGCCGATAACTGCCGGCAAGGTCACTGCCCGTTACCATCTGCTTCGGCTGCTGTGGCACCGGACGATTAAAACTGGATGATACGTACAGTCCGGCCGCCAGTGCTGCTGCCGCTATCAGCATGATCCCGAGGCGCCGCACTATCGTATTTCCAGCACTCTTTCGAGGTGCTCCGCAAATTCCTCCGGTTCAAAGTAGCCAACCAGGCGCATGTTTTTCAATTCCTGTCCATGACGGTCAAAAAACAGGATAGCTGGTGGGCCGATGATGCCGTACTTACGCATCAACGCCCGATCGATGTCATCATTTTCCGTTACATCCGCCTGCATTGGTTGAATCTGCCGGAACAGTGCCCGAATTTCCGGTTGTGCAAAGGTATTGCGTTCCATACGCAGGCACTCAACACACCAGTCAGCATAAAAATCCAGCATGGCCGGTTGGCCCGCCTGTTCAGCCTGCGCCACTGCAGCATCCAGATCCTCCAGCGACTTGATCCGCTTGAAAGTAACATGCTCAACGGCTGCTGGCATGCCACCACTGACCTGCATGCCTTTGAGTGGCTTCATCCAGTCATGGCTACCGTTGGCGGCACCAATAATCTCCATGCTGCCCAGCAGCAACAGTACCAGGCCGATTGATTTCCACAGCCTGCGCCAACCCGAAGCGGCATCCGGAACACGTTCCAGAGCACCAAGGTATACACCGCTGGCAATTGCCAGTACGCCCCACAACAGCAATATTACCGGGCCCTGCACAATACGTTCCAGCATCCAGATCGCCAGTGCCAGCAAACCAACTCCGAAACCGGCTTTGATGGCATCCATCCAGGGACCGGCTTTGGGTACCAGCTTTCCTGCTGACATGCCAAACAGTATCAACGGCACACCCATGCCCATAGACAGTGCGAACAGCGCCGAGCCACCAAGTACTGCACTACCGGAGGCGCCGATGACAATCAATGCCGCCGCCAACGGCGGTGCGACACACGGCCCTACGATCAGTGCGGAAAGGAAGCCCATCACGGCCACACCCGTCAGACTACCACCCGTTTGCTGATTGCTGGCCTGTGATAAACGGGACTGCAAACGACCTGGCAACTGCAACTCAAAAAAGCCAAACATCGACAGCGCCAAAGCTATAAAGATCGCGATGAAGAAGCCGAGGATCCACGGGTTCTGAAACAGCGCCTGGAGGTTCTGACCAAACAAGCCAGCCAATACACCGGCCACGGTGTAGGTCACTGCCATTGCAAGCACATATACCAACGACAACCAGAATGCCCGGGCAGTCGTCATGCGTTCACCCTGACCAGCGATGATGCCTGACAGAATGGGTACCATCGGGAACACGCAGGGGGTGAATGCCAGCAAAATGCCGGCCATGAAAAATGCCAGAAGCGCCCCGGCCGGGTTGTTCAGTAACATCTGCGCCAAAGTATCCTGCTCTGATGCGGGCTGCTTCGCCGCGCCGGCTTTTGCCTCCAGGCCATTAGCAGGTACCGCTGGGCCTGTGGCAGTATTGGCGGCCGACATGACCAGTTTTGCACTGGATGTCTGGGGCGGGTAACAAATATCACCGTCACGACAACCCTGATAGTCAGCCTCAAGCGTGATAGCCTGCTCCGGCCCGGCTGGCCGGCTAACCTGAACCGGTACTTCAATCTGGCCAAAATAAACTTCGATCGGCCCGAACTCCGGGTCGTCCTTGATTGTGCCCTGGGGCAAAACCACATCGCGCACTTTGAACCCGCTGGCGTCCGTGATCCTGAAAGAAAACTTATCGCGATACAGGTAGTAACCGGGCTGTGCGGTGAAGCGCACCAGTATGGATTCCGGGGCCAACCCGATCGCCTCATAGACAAAGGCCTCATCCGGAGCAAGGGCCGGCGCGTTCTCAGATTGATCCCGGACCGGCCTGGCAGCAGGCTGACCAAAAACATCCGCCAATGAAGCTGCGCCCGCTGGCGCCGGGGGCGGCAATGTTACGGCCAGCAACTGTTCGGTGGGCGGGTAACAAAGTACGTCTTCAAGGCAACCCTGCGAACGGACGCGCAAGCTGACCAGGTCGACCCCGTCAGACACAGACTCCAACGGCAGCACCACAGTCAGACGCTGATGGTACTTAACCACTTCTTCGCCAAGCAATTCATCGAACTTGCGTTCACCCTCAGGGATCTGAGGTTTACCCAGCACCACGCCCGCAGTATCCGTACTGAAGCGCAGGGATTTGTTGTTATACAGGTAGTAGTTCTCTGCGATATCCCAACTGACTTCCAACCGCTCATTGCTGATGGCGCGGGCAGAAACTTTGAACACGTCACCGTATTCCCTGATCTCCCCGAACTCCAGC
>JAJRUM010000069.1 GCA_024277815.1 Gammaproteobacteria bacterium | reverse complement strand
GCCAGACTACACGCCCAAAGAGACGGATATTCTGGCCTGTTTCAAGGTGACGCCGCAAGATGGCGTGCCGCGCGAAGAAATTGCCGCAGCGGTTGCAGCGGAATCCTCGACCGGTACCTGGACAACGGTGTGGACCGATCTGCTGACCGACCTGGACTACTACAAGGGCCGTGCCTACGCCATCGAGGACGTACCGGGCGACGATACCTGTTTCTACGCCTTTGTCGCTTACCCGATCGACCTGTTCGAGGAAGGTTCTGTTGTTAACGTGATGACTTCGCTGGTCGGTAACGTGTTCGGCTTCAAGGCCCTGCGCGCCCTGCGCCTGGAAGATATCCGCTTCCCGATCGCCTATGTCATGACCTGTAACGGTCCGCCGCAGGGCATCCAGATGGAACGTGATATCCTGAACAAGTACGGTCGTCCCCTGCTGGGTTGCACCATCAAGCCGAAGCTGGGCCTGTCGGCCAAGAACTACGGCCGCGCCTGTTATGAAGGCCTGCGCGGCGGTCTCGACTTCACCAAGGATGACGAGAACGTCAACTCACAGCCGTTCATGCGCTGGAGAGCCCGTTTCGATTTCGTCATGGAAGCCATCCACAAGGCGGAAGCTGAAACAGGCGAGCGTAAAGGTCACTACCTTAACGTAACGGCGCCGACCTCTGATGAAATGATGAAGCGTGCCGAGTATGCCAAGGAAATCGGCGCACCGATCATCATGCACGATTACATTACCGGTGGCTGGTCAGCGAATACCCAGCTGGCCCAGTGGTGTCAGGACAATGGTTTGCTGTTGCATATCCATCGCGCCATGCACGCCGTGCTCGATCGCAACCCCCACCACGGTATCCACTTCCGCGTACTGACCAAGATCCTGCGCCTGTCCGGCGGCGATCACCTGCACTCCGGTACGGTTGTCGGCAAGCTGGAAGGCGACCGCGATGCCACCCTGGGCTGGATCGACATCATGCGCGACTCCTACATCAAGGAAGATCGTTCACGCGGTATCTTCTTCGACCAGGACTGGGGCGCAATGCCCGGCGTGCTTCCGGTTGCGTCCGGCGGTATCCACGTATGGCACATGCCCGCGCTGGTCAACATCTTCGGCGATGACTCCGTGCTGCAGTTTGGCGGCGGTACGCTGGGTCATCCCTGGGGCAACGCCGCAGGCGCAGCCGCCAACCGTGTTGCCGTTGAAGCCTGTGTGGAAGCCCGCAACATGGGTCGTGAACTTGAGAAGGAAGGCAAGGATATCCTCACCGCAGCCGCCAAGCACAGTCCGGAACTGGCCGCCGCGATGGAAACCTGGAAAGAAATCAAGTTTGAATTCGATACCGTTGACAAGATCGACGTTGCGCACAAATAGTCACGGCTTGAGGCAGAGTGTACGTAGGTACACTCTGCCGGCCAGCAACACGATACGCACAAACCTTTTAGGAGCAGTAACATGCAAGATTACCAATCAAGCCTGAGCGAAGCCTCAAGCCGGAAGTTTGAAACTTTCTCGTACCTGCCGGCCTTTACTCCCGAGCAGATCCGTGCCCAGATCGAGTACATCGTCAGCAGGGGCTGGAACCCGGGTATTGAACATACAGAACCCGAAAATGCCAATGGCCACTACTGGTATATGTGGAAACTCCCGATGTTCGGCGAGACCGATGTCGATGCCATCCTCAAGGAAGTCGAAGCGTGCCACACCGCGCACCCTGACAATCATGTCCGTCTCCTGGGTTTTGACAATTTTGCCCAGTCTGCCGGTGCATCGATGGTTATCTATCGCGGTAAAACTGTCTAGGCAGTTGTTCTCCGGTAAATTGCCCCGGTCATACATGCGTGTGGCCGGGGTACCGGGCTTATCAGAAACAGGTAGTTGAAACATGAGTAAACCAGACCGGTATGTCGGGGTTGATAACGATATCAACGGTGGCATGACCAGTATCGGGAAAATCGTCAGGGATGCCTGGGTGTTCGGGCTTATTCCCGAAACCGAGACCTGTGAAGGCTGGAACCTGGCCGGGATTGACGCCTTGTTGCAGAAGGTGAATGCCGAGTGGGATAAATATGGCTGCATGGTCAGTCAATTGCCCGAATCATTAGCCAAACGTCATCGTGAAATTCATGCGCAGGCCATACAAAAAGCAAAGACCGCCGGCTGGTCAGGCGAGCATGAAACCGGGGATGAAGAGTAGTAACTTCCAGGATTATGAATGGGTATGATTATGTCTGATTCAACAGTAGATCCAACACAGTACCTAGTTAAAAAAGAGCCCTATTACGAAGCCTTGGGCAAAGAAATAGAATTCTACGAAGCGGCCTATAACGTGCGCATGCCGATGATGCTGAAAGGTCCGACCGGCTGTGGCAAGTCACGTTTCGTGGAATACATGGCATGGAAACTGGGCAGGCCGCTGATTACCGTAGCCTGTAACGAAGACATGACGGCGTCGGACCTGGTAGGCCGCTTCCTGCTCGACAAGGACGGCACCAAATGGCAGGACGGACCCCTGACGACAGCTGCCCGAATTGGCGCTATCTGTTACCTGGACGAAGTGGTCGAGGCGCGCCAGGACACCACGGTGGTTATCCATCCGCTCACCGATCATCGCCGTTCCCTGCCACTGGACAAGAAAGGTGAATTGATCGAGGCACACCCTGATTTTCAGCTGGTGATTTCCTACAATCCCGGCTACCAGAGTTTGATGAAAGACCTCAAGCAGTC
>JAJRUM010000068.1 GCA_024277815.1 Gammaproteobacteria bacterium | reverse complement strand
TGGGTGCAATGGCCAGCACCTTCAGGTACAAACCCGCTGCAGTACGCCAGTCTTCATTGCTGGTGGCTTCCCCGACTTGTTGCCGCAAGCTGATTAACTGCGATTTCTGGCGGGCCAAACGCAGCTGTTGCCGCGTATCGAGTACAACAGCCTCACCCGGCTTCAGGCGCTCAGCTACATCCAGGGCTGCACCCGCCACTACCAGCCTGCCATCATCCAGTGCCACCAGGGCGCGGCTCATGGCTGCCCGAAAATCTCGTTCTCTGGCGGCCTCTGTCACACGCTGTAATGCATCCACGGCAGGCAGATAGGCGGCATCCAGCTGCACCGCTGTATCCAGTGCCGACAGTGCTGTAGAAAAGTCGCCGGCCACCTCGGCCTGGTAGCCTGTGTTTATCAATTGCAGCACCTGCGGACGCACCTGAGCCCGTGCCAGGCCAGACTGTGCCGGCTGGTTGTCCGGCTCAATTGCCAACGCTATTTCAAAATGCTGCGTGGCCAGTGCGCTGTCATTCATATCCAGCGCCAGCGTGCCAAGCTCCAGGGCTGTCGCCAGCCGGGTTTCACTTTTGGACTCCAGTTGCTCCAGCGCCTGCAGGGCCCCGGCGTAACTAACGGCTGCCATGGCAAACTCGCGTTGCCCGAATGACCGGTCACCTTCAGTTGCCAAATTTTCGGCTGCATTCATCTCTGCCTCGCCCCATTGCATGGCATTGGCAAGCTCCAGGCGTGCGCGTGCTTTCAGGTAACGTTGCAGGGTTTGTTCTGCTTCACTGCGGTCAGCTGATGTTTCTGCCGGTGCGGCTTGCGTCACAGCTTCCGGGCTGACTTTGGCCGTTAACGGCGCTGCGGTCGGGTCAGGCACCATGCGCGGCAGCACCAGCACGACCGCCAGCAGCAACACTACAACGACTGCCAGCGCCACCCACCAGCGCCGGAATTGGCTGCCTGCGCCGGCGCTTGTATTGTGTGCGGCACCCGGTGGTCGCAGGTCAGGGGGCGACGGGGCTTTGCCGCGTTGCTCAGCCGGTGTCATGATCACCTTCGTCCGGCGCATCGGGCAGCCCGGTCTCTGCGGCATAGACCTGCCTCAGAAGCTCGCGCCACTGGCCGTATTGGGTCTCGGCCGAGCCGGTCAGCTCGAGGGTTTTGCCTTCCACCTCTACCACCAGCGGTTGCGTTTCTGAACTGAATGACTGGCCCAGCTCTTCAATCGCATCACGGTGGATGACGGTCTGGGAACGTTTGTCCATACCACTCTTGATCGCATAAGCGCCGCCTAACACCATTGCGTCTGTCAATACATCGGTGCCGGCGTTGTAGCCATCTGAAGTCGCACCAATCAGGATCGCGCCGGCGATGGCAGCGATCCCCAGCCAGGTGCGCTTGTTGGCTTCTTTTTCAAGCTTTCGCAAGGCTGCAGCCTCTTCACTGCGGGATTTGCGCCACTCGGTATACGGGAACTCCATCTCGCGATAAAAATTATCATAGTGGCCATTGAGCGTATCGATCATCAACAGGTCGCGCTCGCGAATAGACTGCACGCGCTTGTACATCGGGTCTTCGACACTGGGCAGGTGAACGACCTTGTAACTGCCCTCCTCATCTCGCTGCAGGTACGCGTTAAATGCATCTGGCGCCAGATCGCTGGCAAAGCGCAACTCCGCTACCCTGCGAATCTCGATAATGTCATCTGCGGTCAGCGTACTGAGGAAGTTTGCCAGGTCATTGGCGATGGTGTTGTAGAGTGCCTGGAAGGCATCTCCGCGTTGGCTACCCAGCTGGTAAACCGAGGGCGAGACTTCTGCCTTGTAGTTGGAGTTGAACCATCGCCGGCCACTCGCATCGCTGGCCACGATGTTGAGCGCCAACCGTGCGCCATCGGACTGCAGGATTGTGCCGGCCACCACCAGCTCACCACCTTCCATGCCACGCGGCACCATGCGCACAGCACCCCAGTAACCGGTACCCTCCATCGTGGCGCGCAATTCCTCGGCGATATAGCGGGCTTCCGCTTTGCGGATGTCCATGGAAAGACCGGCAGCTTGCTTTTCTTTTTCCGGCAACTTGCCCGGCTCAAGCACCTCGACCCAGACATCCAGCAACTGGCTCTCCGGTACTTCGGTCACCGATTTATTGACCGCGACCGCCGTTTCAACATTGCGCTGTACACCTTGCGTGGCGCAACCAGTCAACAACGCCAATGACAAGGCCAGCAATGGCAAGTTCGATAGTTTCATACGCATCTACTCATCAGGTTCCCTGTTTGTACTTCCGGTACTCTTCCCACAGTTTCTTCTTCAGCTCGGGATCGGTTTCTTTTTCGGCAGCTTCACGCAGTTGCCGGGCCACGATGTCATCATCACGACCATCCGGAATATCTTCCGGCTGGCCAGAACCGTTTTGCGGATTGCCGCTGCCCTGACCACCGCCGCCACCTGCCGGGTTGCCGGTTGGTGGCTGACCGCCAGCCATGCCGGGTTCGCCGGCTTGTTGTTGATCGCCCTGATTCGCTGCTCCGCCCTGTCCAGCAGCATTTTCCCCGCCGCCGCCTGCGCCACCGCCGCCATCACTGCCATCATCACCACCACCTCCACCGCCGGAGTCATTGGTGTTGGGTGTCGCCGCTTCAACCCGGTCCTGTTCCTGGCGCAAGCGCTCATCATATTCACCCAGGCCCTCAAGTAACCTGGCGTCCAGGGCTGCCAGTTCTTCATCGAGCGTCTGCCCGGACTGCGAGGTGGTATCCGCCGATTGCGTCGCTGGCGGCACAATCACCGGACACGGCAGGTCATCGGGGAATGCGACATTTGCGCGTACCACGGCCGCACAGTCTTCGAACACACGTCGCTGCAAACCAGCAACCCAGCTTGCGTACTCGGTGGCCTCATCGCCACCCAACTCACCCATGTCACGCAGTTGGCGATAGTCGTCCTCCGCGCGCAGAAAGGCAGCGTAATCCAGCCTGAGCTGTGCCACCAGATCGTCTCCCGGTACCATCGCAGCCGTGGTTACCAGCAGCACCAGCAACATGCTTAAAGTTCGGGCAATCAACATTTGCCAATCAACATTTGAATTTGTCCACCGTTCCACCCTCTTGCCGGGCGGTAATAATTTAACCGTGATTTTGTCCGGTTTACTGCCCCGATATAAACCCAATGGCTATCCTTAGCCGTGATCATAGTATATCAGGCAGGGTGTTGGGGCTAAGCGTGTGATGTGCGGGCAGCCTGTGGGGAAATCAGAGCCTGGTGGTTTTGCCGTCTGTTACTCTGTCACTTCCAGATCAACCTCGCGCTCAAAATCACCCTGTGCCTGAAGCCCGTCAAAACCGGGATAAAACCGGCTGAAATCCCGAATCATCTGTGCAAAAGGCAAATCTGCAAACTCGCCGTGATAGTTAAGGTATTCCATGTGCTGCCGGCCATCGAGATCACAGGGGTGGAAAATGGAGTCTTCCAGGCCATTAAACTCCAATGGCTGCAAATTAAATTTTTTGCACAGCGCAAGATTAAATGCCGGTGTCGCTTTGACCCAACGGTCATTCAGATAAACATCGGTATAACCATGCCAATAAAAAATATCCGTACCCATGATGCGGCGCAGATTTTCTGTTGACAGGTGGTTCCTGACATTTGCATAGCCGAGCCTCGCCGGTATTCCAACCGCCCGGCAACACGCCGCATAGACAATAGCCTTGGTCACACACCAGCCACGTCCGGCTTGCAGCGTATGGCTGGCGGAATAATCAACCAGACGGGGGCTGACCGTGTAAGGGTCATAGCGAAGCTGGTCGCGAACTGCGTAATAAAGCGATACCGCCTTTTCCAGGTCGGTGGCTTTCGCTGCACTGTTGGCGGTAACAAACGCCTGCACATCCGAACTATCGAAATCAATGGTCGGCGTGGCGCAGAGAAAAACACCCATATCTTTGTCTGCCAACTGCATCAGCTTGAACTGCTCAACTTTGCGCTGCCCGCAGGCACTCAACCGCGCGCTGCTCAATCGCATCCCAGTTCGAATCGGCCATAAAGCCCGGCTCGAAAAGTGGCGCCACAAAGCCCACACCAAATGCTCCGGCCGCAATCCACTCGCCGGCATTGAACTGGTCGACGCCGCTGGTCGGCACAATTTTCAGGAATGGCAACGGGCCGAGAATGGCCTTCAGGTAGGCCGGTCCGTTATGGGGTGCCGGGAAAAGCTTACAGAATGTTGCGCCAGCCTGATGCGCGCGATACATCTCGGTGGCCGTGTGTGTACCCGGCATGCTGGCAACACCCAGTTCATTGGCCGCGTCGACCACGGCAGCATCCACCACCGGCGACACCAAGAATTGTGCACCCGCCGCAACGGCTTTGTATGCCTGATCAGTATCGAGCACCGTGCCAGCACCAACGACTACATCGTCATGCTTTGAAAAATCCTGAATGAGCTCATAGACACCGGGAACAGTGAGCGTGAATTCAATAATTTTAAACCCGCCCCGAATTGCTGCCTGCATGGCAAGCGCCGCTTTTCCCTGGTCGTCAGTACGCAAAATGGCGGTGGCCTTTTCACGTCCAAGCAGCTCTATAAATTGTGGAATACCCATAGCTGAAGTTTCGCAGTGATTGTGGCGCAGAGCAAGGGGTGGGCGTCTGATTACCGAACCGCTGACTTGTGCAATAGTAATAACAACAGTATAATTAGTTATTACTAATGTTATAACGTCAGGGTGTGGATCGATGAAACTTAAATTGCGAAAGGTTGGTAATTCTGTTGCGCTTATTGTGCCCAAGCATGTGCGCGAAAATATGGGCGTTGCAGAAGGCGGCTCAGTTTATCTCACAGAAATGCCGGGTGGATACAAAATCAGCCCCTATGACCCCGAATTCAGCCAGCAAATGGAATTAGCCCGCAAAGTTCAGTCGAAACACCGGGACGCCTTGCATGAACTGGCCAAATGAAGGAGGTTGTCTGGGTTCTGAATGAAGTAGTACTGGCTGTCCACGACGAGCAACTGGCAGTGCATGGCGGTCTGCCGGGTATCAGGGATCGGGGAGCAGTGGAGTCAGCACTGGCACGTCCGCGTAATCTGATGGCTTATGAGGAGTGTGACGATTTGGCCAGACTTGCCGCGGCATACGCTTTCGGGATAGCCAGAAACCATGGATTTGCAGATGGTAACAAACGTACCGCGCTGGTCACGACAGACTTATTCCTGATGCTGAATGGATATGAACTTGTTTCATCACCGGTAGAAAATGTGTTAACTATTTTGCGTATTGCCGACGGCACGTGCACTGAAGATGAACTGACGTCCTGGATCCGCAAGAATATGAAAAAACTTGCTTGAAAATAAGCATAACCAACCCGGGGATTTCGATGGTTGAATTAAAGAATGCGTGAGATTGACTTCCCAGAAAAAGACCAGCCACTGCGTGAGGATGTTCATGTACTGGGTGCCCTGGTGGGTGAAATGCTGGCAGAGCAGCAGGGATCAGAATTTCTGCAACAAGTCGAAGCGGTGCGGCGTGCAGCGATTGGGCGGCGCGAACGCAATGCCGGCGCAGAGAAGGACCTGGAAGCCTTGCTTGCCGGCATGGATGTTGCTGAAGCAGCGCTGTTGGTGCGTGCTTTTACCACCTATTTTCAGGTGGTCAATCTGGCCGAGAATGTTCACCGGATACGCCGGCGCCGGGATTACCTGAGAAGAGGCAAGAAGGCCCAGCCCGGCGGGCTACTAGCGGTGATGCAGGAACTTAAATCCTGTTCGCTCGAAACGGTAATGGAGGTGCTCAACAGGCTGAGCATCGAGCCGGTGATGACAGCGCACCCGACGGAATCCACGCGACGGACACTGCTGGAAAAAGAGCAGTTGATCCTGCGCAGACTTGTGGACCGACTGGATCCATCGAGAACACCGGAAGAGGAACTCGCTGCGCTGGAACGCATACGTGCTGCGGTAACCAGCAACTGGCAGACTGAAATGTATCCCGAGCAACGACTGTCGGTTCGCAATGAGATGGAGCATGTATTGTTCTATCTTACCGATGTGCTGTATCGCGTCGTGCCACCATTTTATGAGAGCCTGCGTCAGGCTCTGGAAGCCAACTGGGAGGACGCACAAGACCAGCCGTTGCCTGCATTGCTTCATTTTGGGTCCTGGGTGGGAGGCGATATGGATGGTAACCCCAATGTCAATGCGAACACCATCCGGCGGTCTCTGGAATATCATCGCCGCGAGATCATTAAAAAATATTTACCTGAAATGCGTTCCCTGTCCCGCTTCCTCAGTCAGTCGCTGACTGAAGTGGAAGTAAGTCAGGCAGTTTTGAACCAGCTGGAAAAGTACCGGCAAATGCTGCCGGATGAAGCCGAGAAAATTGGTCAGCGCATCCGCAATATGCCTTACCGCTGCTTGCTGAAATTAATGATGGTGCGGATGCAGCGAATACTCAGCGACTCAGTGGGTGCCTATCGCAACTCACAGGAATTCCGCGCTGACCTTGAACTGATCCAGCAGTCAATGAAAACAAACAAGGGCCAGCACGCCGGTATTTTCGCGCTCAACCGCTTACAAGTCCGTGAAAAGACCTTTGGCTTTCACCTGGCCACACTTGATATTCGCCAGGATTCGCTGGTACACCGGCAGGTTATCGCGCAGATACTGGCGGACGATACCTGGCTCAACCTTGATGCCGATACCAGGGCCACTCGCTTGACTGAATTACTCCTGTCTGATGAATTGCGCGAACTGCCGGGTGATCAATTTGTCACAGCAACCATTGATGTTTTTCGCAGCATTGCCTGGGGGCAAGAACACTTTGGCCAGCATGCGCTGGGACCTTATATCATCAGCATGACCCAGGGTGCGGATGATGTCCTGAGTGTGCTGTTCCTGGCACGCATGGCCGGGGTGGTTGATGCAGATGCCAATGTCCCGTTGGATGTCGCCCCATTGCTGGAAACCGTTGATGATTTACAGCACGGTGAAACCATACTGGAGCATTTGTTTTCAAACCCGGCTTACCAGGCACATCTCGCCGCCCGCAAGCAACGCCAGATCATCATGGTGGGTTACTCAGATTCCAACAAGGATGGCGGGCTGATTTCTGCCCGCTGGGCCCTGGCTACTGCACAGGCACAACTGGCCCGGGTCGCCGGGAAATATGCGATCCGCACCGGGTTTTTCCATGGCCGCGGCGGTACGGTCAGCCGGGGTGGAGGAAATGTGGTGGCCGGCATTCTTGGTGCGCCTGCGGGTACGGTGAACGGCTTTCTGCGGGTTACAGAGCAGGGCGAGGTGATTAACAAGAAGTATGGAAACCGTGCGTTGGCTGAACGAAATCTGGAGTTGGCAACGGCGGCCACATTGAAAAGCAGTCTGACAGTTACCCCCGCACCAAAAGATAACTGGCAGCAGGTTATGGCTTTTATGGCAACTACTTCCAGGCAAACCTATCGCCAACTGGTTTATGCACACCCACAATTTGTTGCATATTTCCGTCATGCTACACCGATTGATGTTATCGAACGGATGGGCATCGGTTCACGCCCGGCTTCACGCCGCTCGGGGCACGGGGTGGAGAGCCTGCGCGCCATTCCCTGGGTGTTTTCCTGGGCACAGTGCCGCATCAGTTTGCCGGCAGCGTATGGCATGGGCACCGCCCTTGCCTGGGCGATAGAACAATATGGACTCGATACCTTGAGAGCCATGGCCAGGGGCTGGCTGCTTTTCGGCAGCATGTTGTCGGATGTCGAAATGGCACTGGCAAAATCAGATCTCGATATAGGCAGGCATTACCGGGCTTTGGCACCTGAACCCAGCCAGAAAATATTTACGTTGCTTGAAACCGAGCTCAAACTTGCCCGCACGATGATCCTGCGCTTAAAGGAACAGGATGAACTGCTCGATGGAGAACCTGTGTTGCAGCGATCCATTCGTTTGCGCAACCCCTATGTGGACCCCATGAGTTTGCTACAGGTCGATTTACTGAAGCGCTGGCGGGCAGAAGATCGCAGTGATGATGAGTTGCTCGAGGCTTTGCTGGTAACCGTGAACGGTATTGCCCGTGGGATTCAAAACACCGGTTGAAGGCTTATAACGAATACCGACCGCATGATTCACTGCGGCGAATACCGTCAGCCATGTACACGCAGAATTTAATGCTGGAAAACTCCAGCTTTAAATTGTGTACTTGACGCGGAAGCTTACGGCAGCCCCCCTGGGCTTTTGCCCTAGTTACTCCGTCTGATCAGCGACCGGAGACCCAGCCCGGTTAAGAGCAATACGAGCGCAAACAAGGCCCACCGGGAGAGGGTTGGAACTGAGTACATGACACCCGCACCCTGAGTCATGAACTCATCAGCGCCGATATCCACAATACCATCGATGATTCTGGGCTCACCGTCAAAATCGGTGGCAGGCAAGACCGGTGCCGCATTATTACCAGTATTGATTGCCGGCGAGCCCACTTGCAGGTGGAAGCTCACATCAATAATCGGGTCCTGATTGATATTGCTCCCCTGTGAGAGATTGTATCCATCCCTGATCGAGAAGGTGCTGAAATCATTGTTATACAGGTTGACGAAGGCCCCTATGGCGTCATTGTATCCATCATCATTGACATATATATCCTCACCTCCATTACCAAAAACTATGTTGTTGTAGATATTGGCCACCGCACTGTTTTCCAACATCCAGAGCGCAAATCCATCGCCACTGCCACCGTCGGTGGTATTGCCGGAAAAGGTGTTATTGACAAGGTTGATAACACCACTGCTGGTTTGAAGATAAGCGCCACCGCCGTCGTAACCGGAAGTATCATGCGTATTGCCGCTAAAGACATTGTTGCGCAGAGTGATTGTCCCGCTGCCGGTCGCCACGTCTGCACCGCCACCATCACCATCACATGAAGCGTTATTGACAAAAATGTTGTTGTCCAGGGTGATATTCGCCTGCCCTCCCATGCTGGCACTAAGACCGCCACCGGAGCATTGATTGCCATTCTGGAAAGTCATTCCACGAATAGTGACGTGCGCATTGGACCCAACATCGAGATTGATAGATATACGCAAGCCGCCCGCCCCTCCAAAATCGAGGATCGTTGTACTCGCACCTGCGCCCTGAATTAGCAATGTATTGTTGTCGTCTGCACCGCTGAGGTTGTAGCTGAAGCTGCCGGCACTATAAGTCGCAGCAGCCACATTGATCGTATCGTTCTGACCATTGGTTTCAGCTGCCGTCAGCGCGGCCTGGAACTGGGTGGGTGTGGTGACGTTAAAAATTGCAGCCTGGGCGGTTGATGCCAGCAGCAGCGAAACAGAAATGCAAAAGGTCGATATCCTGGAAAACATGCTCATTTCCCTGAGAGTGAGGGGCACCCTGTCAAAAGGTGGTGTCCGGAACTTTGCCTTGGTTTTTCTTGATGGCTGTTTTCTTGCTTTATACTTTAGTATCAACCTGTTGCGTTTTTATGTCAAATTTATGAATTTGTGTTGGAAATACTTTGAATGGGCAAACGACGTGATCGATCAGCTTCGGGGTGTTCATCCTGGGTTGGGGGCGGTCTTTGACGAGGCTTGTTCTGAACGGGTGTGAATGCACCAGGTAAATGTCAGGTCAAGCTGCGGTCTCTTCACGCTAATGAATTTTTGTACTGCACAAAAAGCGAGCGAGTTCCATCTGGGGCAAGAAGGCTCATTTCTTCCCTCGCGTCGCCGTTCGCGTTCCGGAGTCTCGTTCCTGTGGGTTCACCTTGCTATACACCCATCCACACGCAGCACATACTTTTGCCAAAAGAATGGAACGATAGTTTTGCTGTATTAGGGCCATTTTGCTATAATTGCAGGGTAGCGCCGATTTGATATTCAGCTTGCGGGCGCTTAAAAAATACAGCTAAAGCGTGGGAAGATTTTAAACCCACTTTAGCGCCTGCTGAGTGGGTTTTTTATTGGGTGATCGGTCCAGTCGCAAGACAAATCCGATCCGGTATTTGATATCCAGATTGTGCACCGGGGCTATCTGCCCAAAGCACTAAAGAGGAACATTTCAATGGACCAATCAATAGATTTAGTCAACATTCTGCACCGTGTCAGGTGCGTATTCCGGCGAATGTGAACACCGATTCCGGTTCATTGTGAACACCTGATCTCTCAACGCATCACGAACTCTCTTTTTAACTCAGGTGTTCATATTGAGTCAACAGCTGCCATTATTTTCCTCATGGATT
>JAJRUM010000001.1 GCA_024277815.1 Gammaproteobacteria bacterium | reverse complement strand
TGTCGATCCCGGTCGGGCGCTGCCCGACTAGTGGTTCGGTCCCCTGGGGGTGTCGTGCAAAAGAAAAGCCCGCCGGGTGGCGGGCTTTTCTTTTGTATGGCGTCCCCTAGGGGATTCGAACCCCTGTTGCCGCCGTGAAAGGGCAGTGTCCTAGGCCTCTAGACGAAGGGGACAGTTTTTGGTGGAGCTAGACGGGATCGAACCGTCGACCTCTACAATGCCATTGTAGCGCTCTCCCAGCTGAGCTATAGCCCCGCAAGGCGCGCAATGTTACGCAGTAAATGCGGGACTGTCAAACCTAATTTCGCCAATAAGCACTTATTAAATGGCGCTGGCCGCTTCAACCGCGCTGCGGGTCCGTTTAGTACCTATTTTCGCATCTGCCGGCGCCATCGTAACCATGCTGTGCCCCTGGTGCAGCAAGTAGCCCAACCACTTATCCAAAGCCAGGTTCAGGCGCCAGGTGCGCTGTAACAACGGGCGTTGCGGATACCAGGGGTGAGCCAGGCGCCTGAACCCCTGTTCTGGATCAAAAGATGTAACTTCCGCCAGGCGGGCATCCTGGTACATGCGGATGTGCGCATCCGGGGAAATTCGTCCTTGATGACTTTCTTCAAACTCGTAGGTCAGTCGCAGGAAATGTGTGTAGGGATGCCGCTCCAGAACGTCCATGCGCAACAGGGGATAGCCGGAAACACGGGACTGGAAGGAGTCATAGAGGGAGACCTGATCTGGAATCAACAAAAGCAGTTGGCGATAAATCTCCCCTTGCATCTCCTGCAACCGCTTAAGGCGGGGCCGTAGAAACAGGCCCTGTCGTTCCCTGAATGAAACCATGGAAAAAGCATATCACATGTTTGTCAGCTGACTGTGGCAGCGCGGATTTTTCTGGTTCATAATGCCGCCTTTCCAAAAAGGACCATTCGTTATGCCGTTGTTGATTCTGGTGGGCTTGTTTTTCCTGGCGGCCGCTGCCTATGCTTCAGTGGGCTTCGGCGGCGGTTCGACTTACAACGCCCTGCTCATACTGACGGGTATGGACTATCGCCTGGTCCCGGCGATAACGTTGAGCTGTAATATCCTCGTAGTTATTGGAGGCGTCTACCACCACATGCGTGCCGGGCACTTGTCACTGTCCGGGCTGTTGCCGTATATCCTGTTGTCGATTCCAATGGCGTGGCTTGGTGGTCGCATGTCAGTTTCCGAGCAGGTATTTGTTGGCCTGCTTGGTTTCAGTCTGTTGCTGGCAGCAGTACAAATGCTGTTGAAGCCGGTAACGGTCAGTGGGCCCGGCAATACAAGCACTTCCCGCCTCTGGCTGACAGCAGTCCCCGTAGGTGGAGCCATTGGCTTTCTGGCAGGCGTTACTGGTATTGGTGGCGGAATTTTTCTTGCCCCCGTTATTTATTTGATGCGGATAGCCTCACCGCGGGCTGTAGCTGGCATTACCAGTGGCTTCATACTGGTCAATTCAATAGCCGGGCTTGCCGGGCAGTTGATGAAAGCCGGTGAGTTCTCACCTATGGCGGGCGTGTTGGAAGCATGGCCGTTATTTATCGCGGTTGTGATCGGCGGACAGGTGGGGAGTCATCTGGGTGCATACAAATTATCCGAGACCTGGATAAAACGCCTGACCGCAATCCTGATACTGTACGTCGCAACCCGACTGATCTGGCGATTTATTGGTATGGCTTTTCCATGACAGCTCCAAACGACACACTCGGCAGGCCACTGAAAGATCTCCGGATCTCAGTGCTGGACCGCTGCAACCTGCGCTGCACGTATTGCATGCCGGAAGAGTCATTGAACGGGCGGGGTGTTTTTCTGCCGCCCCATCACTTGTTGAGTGACGGTGAAATTGAGTTCCTGGCCCGGGTGTTCGCCACCCTCGGGGTACACAAACTTCGTCTGACTGGCGGCGAACCACTGTTGCGGCCGGGATTCAACGAGTTGGTCGGGCGGTTATCGCCAATTCCTGGCTTGACGGATTTGGCACTGACCACCAATGCTGTACTCCTGCCCAGAAACGCAATTGCGCTGAAGACGGCCGGCCTCACCAGGATTACGGTCAGCATGGACAGCCTGGATGACAAAGTCTTCAGGGATATGGCCGGGGGCCGGGGCTCCGTGCAGGAAGTTCTTGATGGGATCGCAGCAGCAGAAACCGCAGGCTTTGAACAACTCAAAATCAATACCGTAGTACAGCGCGACGTCAACGATCACACGATCATGGATCTGATCTCGCACTTCAGGAATACCGGCCATACGGTCCGCTTGATTGAATTCATGGATGTCGGCAACGTCAATCACTGGGACCGCAACCTGGTGGTACCCAGTGCCGAACTGCTCAAGTCAATTCATGATCAATGGCCGCTGCGACCGGTTGCCAGTCAAGCGGCCAGTGAGACCGCGCGACGTTACGAGTTTGTAGATGGTGCGGGGGAAATAGGTTTTATATCTTCCATTACCGAACCATTTTGCGGTGACTGCACGCGGGCCAGAATTACTGCAAATGGTGTATTTTACAGCTGCCTATTTTCCGCACATGGAACAGAATTGCGAGATAAAATACGGGCAGGAATGAGCGCTGAGGAAATGGCTGCTGAAATCATGGGGCTGTGGTCAAAACGTGGTGACCGATATAGCGAGTTGCGCAACCGCTTGCCACGCCGCCAACCTCATGTAGAAATGTACCGAATGGGTGGCTAATGAAAGTAACGGTTCAATATTTTGCACTATTCAGAGAGCAGGCAGGCAGCGCATCCGAAGCCATCGAATGGCCAGGCGGAACGGCTGCGGAACTGTTTGTGCGGATGACAGAGACACATACTGCGCTGGTTGCTGAGGCAGCAGCACTGGTGGCCATCAACGATGAAATGGCTGGCTGGGAAACTCCCCTTGAGGAGGGCGATGTAGTGCTGTTTTTTCCACCGGTTGCCGGCGGATGAAGTTCACAGTCAGCAATACAGCCATTGATGTTGCGGCAGCCAGAAAGGCCGTTGCTGACAGCAGCTGTGGTGCCCTGGTGGTGTTTGAAGGCTGGATTCGGGATCACAACGAAGGCCGGGCGGTAGAACGGCTGGAATATGAGGTTTATCGCCCGCTGGCAGAAAAAGAGGGCACGAAAATCATCGCCGAGGCTTGCAACCGCTATGCCATCAGCCAGGCGATGTGCATCCACCGCGAAGGGCTGTTGGAGCTCAGTGATATCGCAGTTATCGTGTGCGTGTCTTCAGCACACCGGGGCGCTGCCTTTGATGCCTGCCGCTATATCATTGACGAAGTCAAATCCCGCCTGCCGATCTGGAAGAAAGAACACTATGCCTCAGGCATCGCTGAGTGGGTTAACTGTGCCCGGTGCGCGGCTGCGGGTCATGCGCACGGAGAACACTGAAATGAGCGACGACCGCATGCAGCGCTACAGTGAAATCATCATCGAGCATAGCCAGTTTCCACGCCACCACGGCACGATAGATAACCCCAGCCATGAAGGGCATGGTGAAAATCCATTTTGTGGTGACCGCATCAAGCTGCAGTTTCGCCTGAACGATGAGGGCATCATTGAAGCAGCAAGCGTTGAAAGTGTTGGCTGCGCCATTTCCATGGCCTCCGGGTCGCTGCTGGCCACACACCTGCACGGTCTCAGTCTGCAGCAGGCCGGGGAACTGTTCGATCAAATACGTGCTGCTATCATCGACGGGCCCGATCAGGAGAGTGATCTTCAATTGGGGGAGTTGGCCGCCCTGGCATTTGCCGGCAGGTACCCTTCAAGGGTCAAATGTGCAACTTTGCCCTGGCACGTGCTGAAGCACGCACTGGC
>JAJRUM010000067.1 GCA_024277815.1 Gammaproteobacteria bacterium | reverse complement strand
GGATAGAAAAAGGTTTTCTTGGATTTCTTCTCAATCTCTAGTGCTTTGTCATACAGTGGCAAGCCCCTAGTTTTCTACACAGCTGACAGCTTCTCATAATACTGTTTTTCAAAGACCACCGGTGATACTCCGTCATTGTTCCCGTGGCGACGTCTTGGATTGTAGTTAAACTCGATGTAATTGAAGATCTCTGACCGTGCTTCGTTCCTTGTTTTATAGATCTTGCGCTTGATGCGTTCAGTCTTCAGCAGCGAGAAAAAACTTTCTGCAACAGCATTGTCATGGCAGTTTCCGCGGCGACTCATGCTGAGATCCAGGTTGTTATCCTTGGCGAACTTTTTCCAGTCGCTACTGGTATATTGAACCCCCTGATCAGAATGAATCAGAACGCGACCTTCAGGCTTACGCCGCCAGATTGCCATCAGCAAGGCATCAATCACCAGGTCTGATCGCGGGTTGTTTTTCATACTCCAACCGACAATTTGACGAGAGAATAAATCCAGCACAATCGTCAGATAAAGCCAGCCCTCGTGGGTACGCACATAGGTAAAATCTGTCACCCAGACCTTGTTCGGCTTATCAACCTCAAATTGCCGGTCCAGTGTATTGGGTGCAACATGGCTTACCAGTCCGACTTTAAAGCCAGGATGGCGCTTGTATCCACGTTGAGAGCGTATGCCGGCCGCCTTCATGATGCGATGTACCCGGTTTTTGCCACAGGTCTCTCCATCATCTTTCATATCCTTGGTAATGTTCCGGTAACCATAGGCGAAACCGCTTTCCAGCCAGAACTGTTTGATCTGCCCAAGAAGACGTTTATCTTCGATGCTGCGATTACTTTCAGGCTGCCTGAGCCAGGCATAGAACCCGCTTCGCTCAACCTCGAGAACACGACACATCGCCACCACTGAATATTTTCCAAGTCTTGATTTTATGAACGTGTACTTCGCTTTGACTCGCCTGCGAAGTACACCGCGGCTTCCTTTAATATGTTGCGTTCCTCCGTCACACGGCGGAGATCCGCTTTTAGTCGCCGAAGTTCAGCTTGCTGATCGGAAACCACTCGGTGCTGGTTACTGTTCTCACCATATCGCTTGATCCACTCATGCATGCTTTTGGGTGTCACGCCTAACCGGCGGGCCACCTCACCAACTTTGTAACCGCGATCTGTGACTTGCTTTATAGCCTCAATTTTAAATTCTTCTGGATAGCGTTTTCCGCTCATATCGATACTCCTCTGATTGCGTAATTGTAACGCTCTCAGGTGTGTACGATACTAGGGGCTTGCCAGTGTCTTCGTTTTTCACTCCCCTCAATTCTCGACGGAGTTTTTAAGGGGGAATTATAGGCATGTTATGAAGAGTGCTTGATATATTATTCTTCACCTCCACTTGATAAACAAGGCTTGACTTACCATAATGGTAAATATTACGATTGTCAGCAAATACTCAAGCGAACCCCCTCTTAACGAGGCTGCAAATCGGATAATTCCGGGTGGCCCCCTCTATTCTGCAGAGGAGGTCTTAGAGTTATTGGCCAATGCTGGCGATCAGGCGATTACTCCCTGGACAAAGAAATGTAACGAAGATATGCAGAAATGGACCTTGGATGCTGACGATTTGTTGGAATTGGTCGATATAGGACTGCGAACTGGCCGCTTCCGAGGTTCAGAATGGTGTGTACAACAGCCTAATGGCCCATGGGCGGCATGTGATGTCTATTTGGTGAAGCGTCGAGAGTGGATGCCAAACGCCCACAAGGATATGGATTTTGAGTATTACATCAAGTTTGCACTTAGTAAAATGGGGGTTGTGCTTTTGGTGGTGTCTTGTCACCCACCTGAAGAACGGAGATTGTAACTATGACTGATTTAAATAACTTGTGCCCAATTTGTGGTGAAGGCTCTCTGACCACCCAGGTGGGTGAAAATGCTGTAGATTACAAAGGACATCGCACAGATCTCGAATTGCACTTTTCCGTGTGCGATGCTTGTGGAAGTGAGCAGTCTAACGCTGTACAGCTGCGCACGAATAAGCGAGCCATGGTGGCATTTAAGAAGCACGTGGATGGACTCTTAACGGGAACTGAGGTACGTGCTATCCGAGAAAGGCTGGGTATTAACCAGGCCGAGGCTGCACGGATCTTCGGTGGTGGCCCGGTCGCGTTTTCAAAATATGAACATGACGACGTAGCACAATCCGAGGCCATGGATAAGCTGCTGCGGTTGGCTGTTGAGCTTCCCGCTGCTTTTGCTCGATTGGATAAAAGGGCTAATGCTGTTGGGGAAGGCTGGCAAGTGGCGGCTACGGATAGGTCTCGTACTTCGGTCGTTGAGCCCCCTGCCACGCGATCCCGACCGCGTGTGGTGTTTAGTTCGGCCCTCATGGATGAGAAGCAATGGCTTTTCGCGGATGAGCAGAGGCGTGCGGCGTGATAAGTGCAGGGTTACAAAAGGCTATAGACAGTCTGGAGATTCAGGATGTCTATGTTCGTGACCTGTTGGCTAATTGTGCTGGTGATTTTGATCCCAAATATGATGACGACGTAATTCAACTTGCTGTGCAATGGATGCACCTTGTCAGGAGCTCAAATGTTGTTGAGTTTGATGGCGAAGATCCCTTATTAAGGGTGTTTATCCGCTTGGGTGTGCGCTGGGTTGACTCTACAGATGAAGACAATGAGCAGGATGATAGTAAAGATGATGAGCTTTTGGTGCGTGCATCTATAGAAGCGGAATTTATCGCTGAGTACCGGGTAACCGCTGAATTGGAAAAGGCTTGTATCGAAGAGTTTTGTTTAAAAAATGCCAGTTATCATGTATGGCCTTACTGGCGGGAATTATTGAGCAACCAGTGCGCTAGAATGCACTTGCCAAGATTGATACTTCCTGCAGTACAGTTGGCGGATAATCGTCATCAGCAGGCGGAGGCATTGGAGTCTGCCGAAGAGATGATTGAGGGTCAGTAAGCACCCGCTTTTAGTTTATCGAGATAGTCTGCCCATTCCTGCATCATCTTTCGGCGCTCAGGCAGAAACGCTGTGCGATTGTATGCACGACCATTCGGGTCTTTTACAGCGTGCGCTAACTGATGTTCGATATAGTCAACCCGGAACCTCAGGATCTCATCGAGCATGGTGCGAGCCATTGCCCGGAAACCATGTCCACTCATTTCATTTTTGGCAATCCCCATTTTTCGCATGGCTGCAAGGATCGCGTTGTCACTCATCGCCCTGTCGCCTTTCGGGTGTCTTGCGCTTGGGAAAACATACTTGCCGTGTCCGGTCAGGGGTTGAAGCTCACGTAATATGCTAACAGCCTGGAGGGAGAGCGGGACAATATGGTCGGTATTGGTTTTCTTTACCAGAAATTCCCACCGTCCCGCATCAAGGTCAATATCTTCCCATTTGGCCTGGCGTAGCTCCCCAGGGCGAACGAACACCAATGGGGCAAGTCGCAAAGCACACTGGACTACAAGCGTCCCTTGATACCCATCAAGCTGCCTCAACAAGCCAGCAACCTCATCGGGTGTTGTTACAGCGGCGAAGTGCTTTGCATTTGTTGGGGTGAGGGCACCACGTAAATCAGACGCTGGATCTCTCTCTGCTCTTCCGGTAGCCACTGCGTACCTGAATACCTGGCTGCAATGCTGAAGTGAACGGTGAGCAGTTTCGATTACACCGCGTTGTTCAATTCGACGGATAATGGGAAGGAGTTTTGGCGCTGTGATTTCAGCAATCGGCTTAGCGCCCAACCAGGGAAAGATATTCTTCTCAAGTCGACCAATGACTTTTTTGGAGTGACTTTCTACCCAACCTGGTTTTTTCATATCAAACCATTCACGAGCGATAACTTCAAAACTGTTTGCAGCTCGTTCAGTACCAGCCGCTTTTTCTGCCTTACGCGCCTCGCTAGGATCTACGCCATTTGCAACCAGTTTTCTGGCATCCTGCAACCTTTCCCTCGCATCGCTTAGTGAAACATCAGGATACACGCCGAGGGAAATACGCTTTTCCTTGCCGTTAAAACGATATTTGTACCGCCACCACTTGCCACCACGAGGCGAAATCTCGAGGTAAAGCCCCCTGCCGTCAAAAAGTTTTTGGGTTTTTGAGTTTGGCTTGGCGTTGCGAACTGTAGTCGCTGTAAGGGGCATTTGGGGGCATCTCCTTCCAATATTAAGTTGACTGCCCCCAATATTGCCCCTTATTGCCCCCAGATGTCAATAGACGGCATAAGACGGTATAATCCGATAAAATTAGTTAACAGTCTGATTATCTTAAATTAAAAGGATATTCTAGGATGGCTTTAGATTGGTGTTTGGTGGTGATGGGTGGACTTGAACCACCGACCTCAGCATTATGAATGCCGCGCTCTAACCAGCTGAGCTACATCACCTTTGACCTTCAATATACAACGCACCCGACCATTGCGATCGGGGGCGTGAATTTTCCTTTTCCACGCGCCCGTTGTCAACTCTATATGCCCGAAAAGGGGCAAGTTTTTACACTTTTAGCCGATAAACGAGTATCCGAAGGCCTTTTTGAAGCGTTCCTCGATCTCATCCAGTGTGTGCTCGTGGTTTTGCGGGCCCTGGACGGCCACTTTCAGTGCGCCCATCACCGAGCCGATGCGGCAGCAGGTGATCAGGTCCAGGTTGTTTTGCAGGCCGTAAATCAGGCCCGAGCGATAGGCATCGCCGCAACCGGTGGGGTCTTCCACGGCGGTCGGGGTTACTGTTTCAATCAGTTCTTCATCGCCGTTGGTGATCAGGCGTGAGCCTTCACCGCCTTTGGTGATGATCAGCGCCTCAAGTTGCCCGGCGATCTCGGCATCGCTGAGGCCGGTGCGATCGCGTATCAGCTGAAATTCATAGTCGTTGGCGACCAGCCAGTTGGCCTGTTTGATAAAAGTTTTCAGATCATCGCCGTCAAACAGCGTCATCGCCTGGCCCGGATCAAAGATATGGGGAATGCCGAGGCGTTCAAAGTCGCGACTGTGTTGCAGCATGGCTTTTCTGCTGTCCGGGGCGACGATGCCGAGTGTCATGCCCTCGGTGTCTTCCACCTTGTTCAGGTAGCTTTCCTGCATGGCGCCGGGGTGGAAGGCGGTGATCTGGTTATCATCCACATCGGTCGTGATGAAGGCCTGTGGGGTGAATTCGCCCTCAAGATGGCGTATGTAGCGGGTCGAAATACCCAGTGATTTGAGCCGCCGCATATAGGGCCCGAAATCATCGCCAACGGTGGCCATCGGGTAGGGGTCGCCGCCCAGCATTTTCAGGTTGTAGGCGATATTACCGGCCACTCCGCCAAACTGGCGGCGCATCTCGGGCACCACGAAGGCGACGTTCAGGATGTGCACCTGGTCCGGCAGAATATGGTCTTTGAAGCGCTCTGGAAACACCATAATGGTGTCGTAAGCGAGGGAACCGCAGATTAGTGCTGACATGCGTTGGTCTGTACCTTTTCAGGAAATTCGTGTTGGGAAGAACGGCATTTTAGCGGATTTTATGGTTGTAACCGTGAGTTTATTAAAAACTGTATTAATGTCGACCGTTCAGGGGCCATTGTACTTGCTGAAAAGCAAGCTGACTGATACATTAATCAGCACTGATCCTGGCATTGTCCCCCCGGAATATAACAACATGGTTTTCAAGAGTCTTCGCGGCCTTTTTTCCAACGATTTATCGATTGATCTCGGTACCGCCAATACATTGGTCTACGTGCGTGGCCAGGGCATTGTATTAAATGAGCCCTCGGTGGTCGCGGTGCGCATGGATCGCGGCCCTGGTGGCCCGCAGTCTGTGGCGGCCGTAGGCACGCCGGCCAAGAGCATGCTGGGCCGTACGCCGGGCAATATCCGTACCGTCCGGCCGTTGAAAGATGGCGTGATTGCCGACTTCAACATGACCGAAGCCATGTTGCAGCACTTTATCAGGAAAGTGCACGAATCCCGTTTCCTGCGGCCCAGTCCCCGGGTGCTGGTTTGTGTGCCCTGCAGTTCCACCCAGGTCGAACGCAAAGCCATCAAGGAATCGGCCGAAGGTGCCGGTGCGCGCGAGGTGTTCCTGGTTGAAGAGCCGATGGCCGCTGCAATTGGCGCCGGCATCCCGGTGCACGAGGCGCGTGGCGCAATGGTGCTGGATATCGGTGGTGGTACATCTGAAGTCGCGGTTATTTCACTCAATGGGCTGGTGTACTCCAACTCGGTACGTGTGGGTGGCGACCAGTTTGATGAGGCGATTATCAATTTCGTGCGCCGCAATTACGGTACGCTGATTGGCGAGACCACTGCTGAGCAGATCAAGATCAAGATTGGCTGTGCCTGGCCTGACGACGAAGCCGAGGAGTTGTCGGTATCCGGCCGCAACCTGGCCGAAGGCGTACCACGGCGCATCACCATCAACAGCAATGAAGTGCTGGAAGCAATGACTGAAAGCCTTGCCAGCATCCTTGATGCTGTCAAAATTGCACTGGAGCAGACACCGCCCGAGCTGTGTGCGGATGTCGTAGAAACCGGCATCGTACTGACCGGTGGTGGTGCATTGCTGCGCGGTATCGACCGCCTGATCAGTGAAGAAACCGGCTTGCCGGTGTTCGTGGCTGATGACCCGCTGACCTGTGTCGCCAGAGGTGGTGGCCGGGCACTTGAGTTGATGGACGAGAACCCTGGTGACTTCTTCACCACCAACTAGAAATCCGGAAATATTGTGTCAGGCTGTGATGCCTGGCCACAAAGGTTAACGACAAGAACTTGGCAAACACAGAATCATCAGGTTCCAGCCGCTGGTTCGGCGAGGAAGGGGCCCGCACCGCGCGGCTGATGATGTATATTCTGCTGGCTGTTGTGCTGATGTCCATGGATCAGCGTGGCCATTACGTTGCGAAAATCCGCAGTACCGTGCAGGTGGCTTTCGAGCCGGTTTTTTTTCTGGTCGGCTGGCCGGCAAGTGCCCTGCGTACACTCAGCGAGCAATTCAGCTCACGCCAGACATTGATTGCTGACAACCGCCAGTTGCAGCAGCAACTGCTGAAGACCGCTGCTGCAGTGCAGACACAGGCGGCCCTCGGACAGGAAAACCAGCGTCTGAGGCACTTGCTGCAGGCCACGCATGGCAGAGCCTATACCTTCCTGTTTGCGGAGATGATCCGCGTCGATCTTGATCCGTTCTCACACAAGGTCTGGATAGACCGGGGTGCCAAAGAAGGTGTGTTCGCCGGCCAGGCCGTGATTGACGGGCTCGGTATTGTCGGCCAGGTCGAGGATGTTATGGGTAACTCATCCAGCGTCAGGCTGATTTCCGATCCGGATCATGCCTTGCCGGTGCAGATTAACCGCACCGGCCTGCGTACGGTGGCCTACGGCACAGGTAAGACCGATCTTCTGCTGCTGCCCAATGTGCCGCTGCAGGCGGATGTCAGCCCCGGCGACATGATCGTAACCTCCGGTCTGGGTGATCGCTTCCCGCCCGGTTTTCCAGTCGGTGAGGTTGAGCAGGTGCAGCGTGATGGCGGTGAAACTTTCGCACGGGTATACGTGCGGCCATTCGCCGCACTGGATCGCGGTCGTGAAGTGTTGCTGATTGAGCGGGTTACCAAAGTGGAACCGGTGCCGGCGCCCGTGGAAGAGCCTTGAATACCAGCCGTGAAAGCCGCAGCGTGATGTTGCTGACCATTGTGGCGGCTATGTTGTTGTCGCTGTTGCCGCTGCCGGAAATACTGGTGCCGTTAAAGCCTTACTGGGTTGCGCTGGTCATCATCTACTGGTCGCTGGAAACAGGCGGCATGATCAATCTGGGCATGGCCTTTCTGGTCGGTCTGGGGCTGGACATTCTCAGCGGTAGCCTGATGGGTATGCATGCCCTGAGCCTAGTGGTAATGGTGTTCCTGGTCCAGCGTTTTCGTTACCGCTTACGGTTTTTTCCGCCCTGGCAGCAAGCGCTCAGCGTGCTGGGTTTGCTGGTCAACGACCGGATTATTCTGATCTGGATCACGGCCCTGCTGGGTGAACCGATGCCGACCTGGCAATACTGGTTGCCGCCATTGATTAGCATTGCCATCTGGCCCTGGTTGTTCCTGCTGCTGGATAGCTTGCGAGCCAGGGCGCGCCGGTAAGCGACAGTGATTACTTACCGCGACGAGCATGCCATCAAGGATCCGCGTGATGAACAGCGTTTATTTGATCGCCGGGCCCGCGTCGCGTTTGGCATTATCGTACTGAGCATACTGGCGCTGTTAGCCCGGTTTGTCTGGCTGCAGATATTTTCCCACGAGAATTTTGCGACCCGTTCGGAAAGTAACCGCGTCAGTGTGCGTCCTGTACCCCCGAACCGTGGCCTGATCTATGATCGTCGTGGCCGGGTTATTGCCGGGAACCGTCCTGCCTACCGGCTGGAGATCGTGCCGGAAAAGATCGATGACATCAGCGCGTTGCTGGATGAACTGTCCGGGCTGATCGAAATCAGCGACGATGACCGGAAAAGTTTTGCCAAAGCGCGCCGTTACAATCAGGTGTTTGACAGCGTGCCGGTCAAATTCAACCTGAGTGAGAAGGAGGTGGCCCGTTTTGCGGTTAATCGTCACCGTTTCAGCGGCGTCGATGTGGTTCCCTACCTGTCCAGGTACTACCCTTATGGTGAGCTTCTGACCCATGTCATTGGTTATGTCGGGCGTCTGGATGATGCCGATATCGCGCTGGTTGATGCCAGTAACTACCGCGGTACGCGGATGATCGGGAAGATTGGTATTGAGCAGTTCCAGGAGACTGCCCTGCACGGCACCAGCGGTTTTGAGCGGGTGGAGACCAATGCCCGGGGGCGTGTGCTGCGGGTGCTTGAGCGCGAGGATGCAATAGCTGGCACCGATCTGGTGTTGTCCATTGATGTTGCTGTGCAGCAGGCCGCCTGGGATGCGCTGGGAGAGCAGCCCGGTTCAGTGGTTGCTATCGACCCCGTTGATGGCAGTGTGATCGCGCTGGTCAGCAAACCGGCTTTCGATCCCAACATGTTTGTGCATGGCATCAGCCAGAAGGCCTACAACAAGATACTCAATAGTCCGGGCCGCCCCCTGTTCAACCGCGCGCTGCGCGGTGGCTACGAGCCGGGTTCAACCCTCAAGCCTTTCGTTGGCCTCGCGGGGCTGGAGTTGGGGGTGGTAACGCCGGAAACCCGCGTTTTTTCCAACGGCACATTTTATATCGAGGGCTACAGCCGGCCTTACCGGGACTGGAAGGATACGGGCCACGGCTGGGTGACGATACGCTCTGCGCTGGAGCAGTCGGTGAATACCTATTTTTACAAGTTGGCCATGAATCTCGGCATTGACCGGATGCACGACTACCTGGTGCAGTTCGGTTTTGGCTCAGTCACCGGCATTGATGTACCGGGCGAAGGCAGGGGCTTATTGCCTTCGCGCGAGTGGAAGCGTGCCGCGCACAACCAGCCCTGGTATCCGGGTGAAACCGTGATTGCCGGTATCGGCCAGGGTTTTAATGTGGTTACACCATTGCAGCTGGCCAATGCCGTGGCGGCGCTGGTCAATGGCGGCAGCCGTTATCAGCCCAGGCTGTTGTATGCGACCAAAACGGCGGGTGATGAACGTGCGCAGCGGGTGAAGGCTCCGCTGACATTGCAAATACCGATGCAAGACCCGCAAGACTGGCAGGTGGTGCTGGAAGGGATGGACCGGGTGGTCAATGGCGTACGCGGTACCGCCAGGGCGATTGCGGTGGGCAGCCGTTACCGGATTGCCGGTAAAACGGGTACTGCCCAAGTGTACCAACTGGGTGAGGGCGAGAAGTACAAGGCCAGCGAAGTAGCCGAAAACCTGCGTGATCATGCCTTGTTTATAGCGTTTGCACCGGTTGAGAACCCGCGCATTGCGATTGCCGTGGTGGTAGAGCATGGCGGTTCCGGGTCCAGGGTTGCCGCGCCGGTTGCCAGGGCGACACTGGATGCCTGGCTGGACCAGGAAATTCAACCTGAAACGAGCCAGGGCAGCGGGTCATGAAGCGCCTGGTACCGGGCTGGCTCGGCCTGCCACGACTGGATCCGGTGTTGCTGGCGATATTGGCGCTGATCATCGGTTTTGGGCTGGTGGTCTTGTACAGTGCTTCCGGCCAGGACATGGGTATGGTGATTCGCCAGGCGATTCGCCTTGGTGTTGGCCTGTTTGTCATGCTCGTTATCAGCCAGATGCCGCCACATATCCTCAGAATCTGGACGCCCTGGTTATATGGTATCGGCATTGTCATGTTGCTGGCTACCTGGGGGTTGGGGGTTGGTCGTGGCACACAGCGCTGGCTGGATCTCGGCATTGTTCGTTTTCAGCCTTCTGAGCTGATGAAGCTGGCCGTGCCGATGATGGTTGCCTGGTACTTGCACCCGAGGGTCTTGCCGCCCGCCTGGAAAGCGTTGGTTTTTGCACTTGGAATCATACTTGTGCCAACCTTGTTGATTGCCCGGCAGCCGGATTTGGGTACTGCATTGCTGGTGGCTGCCAGTGGTGGGTTCACCCTGTACCTGGCCGGTTTGCGCTGGCGGGTTTTGATGGGTTTCACGGTCCTGGCTGCTGCCGCAGCACCGGTTTTGTGGTTGGTGATGAAGGAGTACCAGCGAGACCGGGTGCGCACATTCCTTAATCCGGAGGCTGATCCGCTGGGTACCGGCTGGAACATTATCCAGTCCAAGATTGCTGTGGGTTCGGGTGGTATGACGGGTAAGGGCTGGTTGAACGGCACCCAGTCACACCTTGAATTCATCCCCGAGCGACATACCGATTTTATCCTTGCGGTGTTATCGGAAGAGTTTGGCCTGCTGGGGGTCACCCTGCTGATGCTGGTTTACCTGTTGCTGATCGCGCGCGGTTTGCACATTGCCAGCACCGCCCGGGACACCGGTTCCAGGTTACTGGCCGGCAGCCTGAGCCTGACGTTGTTTGTTTATGTGCTGGTCAATGGCGGCATGGTGTCGGGCGTATTGCCGGTGGTCG
>JAJRUM010000066.1 GCA_024277815.1 Gammaproteobacteria bacterium | reverse complement strand
GTCAGTGGCGTCAAATTCGACATCGACCGCCTGCGTGAGAATCTGCGCAACTCCGCCAAGGCAGAAGACGATTTTGTCTGGGTGCTTGAGAGTGCCAAGAACAAACCATCACCCATTGATGCCTATTTCGGCGGCGTGTATTACATCGGCCCCATTTTTACCGCCTTCCGCGGTACCGACAAGGCAGTTAACTACTACAAGTTACTGCGCAAGGAAATTGAGCAGCGCATCGCCGAGGGCAAAGGCCCGATTACACCGGAAGGCGATATGCAGGACGAGCGCTACCGGTTGGTCGTTGAAGGCCCGCCAAACTGGACCAACTTCCGTGAGTTCTGGAAGATGTTCTACGAAGATGGCGCAGTGGTCGTGGCCAGCACCTACACCAAAGTTGGCGGGGTATATGATCTCGGCTTCCGTCACGATCCTGACAATCCTATCGAAACCCTGGCCGATTACTGCCTGGGTTGCTACACCAACCGCAACCTGTCACAACGGGTCGACATGCTGGAGAAATATGTCAACGAATACCAGGCCGATGGCCTGCTGATCAACTCGATTAAAAGTTGCAACAGCTTCTCTGCCGGTCAGTTATTAATGATGCAGGAAGTAGAGAAACGCACCGGCAAACCCGGTGCCTTTATCGAAACCGACCTGGTAGATCCACGCTATTTCTCAGCCGCCAATGTTAAAAACCGGCTGGAGAGCTATTTCCAGATGATCGAACAACGGCGCCAGGGTGCGCGTTCTGCGGCCTAGGCCACAGCCATACCGGCCTCAACAATAAAAGGAATGCATGATGAAGTGCTTTATTGGAATTGACCTCGGATCGACCACCACCAAGGCGGTCATGATGGATTCGAATGGTGAAATACTGGGACGCGGCATTACCAACTCGCGTTCGAACTATGACACCGCAAGCCAGGTGTCCAAGCTGGAGGCCGTTGTCAGCACCCGCCTGGAACTGTGTCAGCGCGCGTTGAACAAGGTTCCTGAAATGACGGATATGGTCGACGAACTGCTGGCAGCACTGGAACGTAATTTCCGGCTGGAACTGTTCCTCAATATGCTCAGCGACCTGAAGGAAACCTGCCAGCACAATGCCGCCGATTTGCGCCATGCAGACATCGGTGAAGCGCTTGAAGCAGCACTGAATGAGGTTTTCGAGCGCATGAAGACCCAGCTATCCCTGCTGTTCTCACCCGGTGTTGACAGAAAATCTGATTTCTTCCGCGATCTGGCGGGTTCGGTCTACATGACCCAGGCTGAGGAAGTCGCGGAAGAGGCCGGACTGCCGTTTGACGTACTGATTAATATTTACGATAAATCAATTATCGAAACAGAAAACCGGCCGCCGGCTGAAGACCTCATAGCAACCTTCCTGCGCGCGCTGGACCGCGTTATGGACGAGCAGGTCGACCTGCCCGTTGAACAACAAACCATACGTGAACTGGTAAAGGAAGCCCTGGCCATCGAACTGGAAGAAACCTACGTCGTCGGCACCGGCTACGGACGTGTCCGCCTGCCCTTCCCCAAGGAACATATTCGCTCTGAGATTCTTTGCCACGGACTGGGCGCCCACCTGATGTACCCCAATACCCGAACCGTTCTGGATATTGGCGGCCAGGATACCAAGGGCATCCAGGTTGATGAAAAAGGCATCGTGGTGAACTTCCAGATGAATGATCGTTGCGCAGCCGGCTGCGGCCGCTACCTCGGTTATATCGCAGATGAAATGAATATCGGCTTGCATGAACTCGGCCCAATCGCCATGAAAGCGACCAAGACCATTCGCATCAACTCGACCTGCACGGTATTCGCCGGTGCAGAACTGCGTGACCGGCTGG
Source organism: Gammaproteobacteria bacterium (assembly GCA_024277815.1). GTDB lineage: Bacteria > Pseudomonadota > Gammaproteobacteria > Xanthomonadales > SZUA-36 > SZUA-36. The sequence continues at coordinate 7,648 of JAJRUM010000066.1, read as the reverse complement.
CCATGGGCGAAAAACGCTCAGACATCCTCGCCGGCCTGCACCGGGCCATCGTGCTACGGGCAATTTCTATTATTTCCCGCTCCGGCGGCGTCACTTCTGAGTTTACCTTCACCGGCGGGGTGGCCAAGAACGAGGCAGCGGTAAAAGAACTGCGGAAGCTTATCAAGGAAAACTATGGCGATGTGACCATCAACATCGATCCTGAATCAATTTATACAGGTGCACTGGGCGCAGCAGAGTTTGCCCGCCGTGCCGTACAAGCAGCTTAAAAGAGAGGCTCGACATGACTATCACTGCAGGCGTAGATCTCGGCACAGGAACAATTAAAACTGTTCTGTTCAGGGTTGAAGACGACAATATCGAATGGCTCGCACGGCGCTCCGACCGGATCCGCCAGCGCGACCCGTTTGAGCTGGCTGAAAAGGGCTACAACAGTGTGCTTGCAGAAGCCGGCATGACACGTGATGATGTGCAATATGTAGCCACTACCGGTGACGGAGAAACCATTCCTTTCCGCACCGGCCACTTCTACTCAATGACCACCCATGCGAGGGGTGCCATCTACCTGGAGCCTGAAGCACGGGCGGTACTGGACATCGGCGCCTTGCATGGCCGTGCTGTCAAGATGGATGAACTCGGTAAGGTGCTTGGTTATCGCATGACCAGCCAGTGCGCATCAGGTTCCGGCCAGTTTCTTGAGAACATATCACGCTACCTCGGCATCGCGCAGGACGAGATCGGTACGCTGTCAAAACAGGCAGATGATCCGGAGGTTGTTTCCAGTATCTGTGCGGTACTGGCAGAAACGGACGTTATTAACATGGTGTCACGCGGTATTTCTGCATCCAACATCCTCAAGGGTATTCATTTATCCATGGCCGGCAGGTTGGCGAAGTTATTACGCGTCATCAAAGTTAAAGAAGGTGTGACACTGGCGACCGGTGGCCTGGCGCTGGATGACGGACTGATGGCCGCCCTTAATGAATCTTTGACTAAGCAGAAGATCAACGTTGAAGCACGTAGCCACCCTGACTCAATCTTTGCCGGTGCCATAGGGGCCGCGCTATGGGGCGCGTTCAGATACGAGAAACTCCAACGCCTGGAAGGTTTGGCAAAAGCATCCTAGGCATAGGCACCCTGAGAGAACAAAGGAGAGAAATAATGGCATTACTTATCAAAGACAACTGCGATGTTTGCGACGCATGTGTTCTGGAATGTCCGAACGAGGCGATCGAAGAGGGCGACCCTTATGTAATTGACGCATTGCGATGCACCGAATGTGTCGGCGAACACGAAGAGCCACAGTGCGTGCTGGTCTGCCCGGTTGACGATTGCATCGTACCCAACCCGGACTTCCAGGAAAGCAAGGATGAACTGCAAATGAAATACGAGATGTTACATGGCTGAGATCACTAAAATAGGAGTTGAATCCCTCGACAAGGTTGTCGCGCTGGACAGCGCGACCAATGGTAGCCACCGGCGTGATTTCTTCACCAAACGGTTCGATGCACAGGAAAAGCACCCACGGGCATTCATCTCGATCGGTGCAATGGCAGACAAGGGGATGGTCGGCTTCATCTGCTGTCATTTACTGAAAGGTGAATTCGGCAGCGATAAACTGATCGCCGTTCTGGACGCGATGTCAGTTGAACCGGAAAGCCAGGGCCATGGGGTCGGACACGACCTGATGGCGCAGCTAATGACCGAGATCAGGGAGCGTGGCGGCAGGGAATTGCAGACCCAGGCAGGCTGGAACCAACCAAAGGTACTCGACTTTTTCGCCGCCACTGGCTTCAGGCTGGCACCCCGACTGATCCTCGAACGAACCACCCCGGATTTCAGTAACCCGGGGCGCAATGAATTCGATGACCTGTCGCGCGATGACGTCTTAGTCCGTTCGCTGGCACATCAGGACCTTGATCAAGTCGTGCGTATTGACCAGAAAATCACTGGCCATGACCGGCGGGATTTTTTCCAGCGTAAATTTCAGGAGGTGCTGTACGAATCAGGCGTCAGGGTTTCCCTGATCGCGGAAATTGACGGCATGGTGGTCGGTTTTATGATGGCGCGTGTTGACTTTGGTGAGTTTGGCCGCACTGCGGCAGAAGCCGTAATAGATACTCTTGGCGTGGCCAAAGCCTTCCGCTCGCAACATGTTGGCCATGCCCTGCTCGCACAGTTGCTGGGCAACCTGTCGACACTACAGGTAGAATCAGTCAGGTCAGAAGTTGAATGGAGCAGTTTTGGTTTGCTGGGATTCCTGGAGAGTTGTGGTTTTGAACCATCGCAGCGCCTGGCACTGTCCTGCGACCTTGCCTGAAAATACACAATGGCCTTCACCAGCCTGTTAAAGATTCGTTTTGATGACGTGGACGGCGCGGGGATTGTTTACTACCCGCAATTCTTCCACCTGTGCCACAAAGCATTTGAAGACTTTTTCGACGATGCGGCCAGCGTCTCCTATCCACACCTGATCAACCATCAACAACGCGGATTCCCAACGGTTGCAATTCAGTCAGAATTCTCAGCACCGTTACGCTACGGGGATATCGCACTGGTCAAACTGTCGATCGGAAAAATCGGACGGTCTTCGGCAGTTTTCCACTACGAGATCCGCCGCAAAAAGGATTCCAGGCTGTGTTTCTCAGCCCAGATCACCAAGGTTTTCATGAATCTGGAGAACAAGAAAGTACTGGCGATACCCGATGACATGCGTGAACTCTGGAAAAATATTCTCTAGGTACACAACATGAGCCTGCCGGAAAAGACCCCACTGCTCCTCAACGTTAATGGTGAAGACATGGAGGTTCTGGTTGCAGCCGGCAAGACACTGCTCGAAGTTTTGCGGGAAGATCTGGACCTGACCGGCACCAAGCACGGTTGTGAACTGGGGGAATGCGGGGCCTGCACCGTACTGCGTGATGGCCAGCCCGTTTTGTCCTGTTTGCTGTTGGCAAACGAGTGTGAAGGCACACTCATCGAAACCGTTGAAGGGTTAGCTGATAAAGACAGGCTGCACCCCTTGCAGCTGGCTTTCGCCGAGCATGGCGGCTTGCAGTGTGGCTACTGCACCCCCGGTGTACTGATGACAGCCAAGGCACTGCTTGACGGCAACAGTCGCCCGCACAGGTCACAGATTCGCGAGGCACTTTCAGGCAACCTCTGCCGCTGCACCGGTTACCAACAAATCATTGAATCCGTTGAGCACGCTGCTGCAGCAATCAATGCGCCTGCAAAAGCCGGGTCGTGAGCACAGCATGAACAGCGGCAAATCTAACGTCAGGCCTTTCAGGATTATCGGCAAGCCACGGGTACGCGTTGATGCGCTGTCCAAGGTAACTGGCCAGACCCTGTTTGCCGATGACATCAAGCTGCCACGCATGCTGCATTGCAAGTTGCTGCGGTCGACGGTGCCACATGCAGCCATTGAAAAAATTGATGTGGCACGTGCCAGCAACCACCCCGGTGTCCATTTGGTGCTGACTGGCAAAGATTTTCCGATCGAGTACGGCATCCTGCCTGTCAGCCAGGACGAACGCCCGCTGTGCCGCGACAAGGTCCGCTTTGTCGGCGACCCGGTCGCTGCGGTAATCGCGCGCGATGAACAAACAGCCAGCGCGGCGCTGGCTCTGATCGAAATAACTTATCAGTCCCTGCCCACGATTGCGTCGGTGGACGAAGCCCTGTTGCCCACGGAAGCTCCTCTGCAGGACTACGCCGAGGAACACAATATCCACCGGCGGCTAAGCTACTCCTTTGGTGATGTCGACGAAGCACTGGAAGAGGCTGACCACGTATTTGAGGATACCTTCTTCTATGAAGGCAACACCCATATGGCAATGGAGCAGCATGCTTCTGTTGCCAGTGCCGACCCTGATGGCCGGGTCACGTTATGGTCCAGCACCCAGTGCCCACACTACGTCCACCGGGCATTGGCCAAGGCGCTGGAGATGCCCGCTGCCCATATCCGTGTCATCGCCTGCCCCAACGGTGGCGGTTTTGGCGGTAAGACCGATCCGTTCAACCACGAAATTGTTGTCAGCAAAGCCTCCCTGCTGCTGGGCCGCCCGGTCAAGATATGCCTGACCCGGGAGGAAGTGTTCTTCTGCCACCGTGGCCGCCACCAGGTGACAATGAAATTCCGCACCGGCGTCAACAATGACGGCAAGCTGACCGGTATGCACCTGCAAACCCTGCTGGATGGTGGGGCCTATGGATCCTATGGTATCGCCAGCACCTTTTATACAGCCGCCCTGCAACCCACGACTTACCACCTGCCACGCTACAGCTTTGATGCCTGCCGGGTGTTCACCAACAAGCCACCCTGTGGCCCCAAGCGTGGCCACGGCACACCTCAACCGCGCTTCGGTCAGGAAGTACAGCTCGACAAAATCGCTGAGAAACTACAGATGGATCCGGCGCAACTGCGCCTGGGAATGGTCGCAGAGCCGGACTCACTGACCTGCAACTATCTGAAAATCGGTACCATCGGCCTAAAACAGTGTATCGACAGCGTGGTGAAGAAATCTGACTGGAAGAACAAGTACCACAACCTGCCATCCGGAAAGGGTGTGGGCATCGCCTGCGGCGCCTACATGAGCGGTGCCGGTACGGCTATTTACTGGAATAAAATGCCGCACTCCGGCGTGCAGATCAAGCTGGACCGGAGCGGTGCGGTAACCGTTTACTGCGGCGCCACCGATGTCGGCCAGGGCTCCGATGATGTACTGGTCAGTCTGGTCACCGAAGTGCTGGGTATTGAGACCATCGATATTAAGTGTGTGACCGGGGATACCGACCTGACACCGGTGGACCTCGGCTCATATTCAAGCCGTGTCACGCTGATGATGGGCAATGCCGCGATCCAGGCGGCTGAAAGGGCACGCGACCTGATTGCCAATGCAGTTGCAGACAAACTTGAAATTACCGCAGACCACATCGGCTTTGCTGACCGGTTGGTCTTTGATGTTGAAGACCCGACCCGCCACATGAGCTTCCAGGAAGCCGTGGTCTGTGCCGAGGAGAAGCATGGCACGCTGGTAACCGCCGGTTCCTATGCGCCACCCAAAAGTGCCGGTAAGTATCCCGGTGGTGGTGTCGGGCCCTCCCCGACCTATTCCTACACCGCTGCGGTCGCCGAGGTTGAGGTTGATGAGAAAACCGGTGTGGTTGAAGTGTCCCGAATTTATATTGCCCATGATATCGGCCGCTCATTGAACCCCGTGCAGGTTGAAGGACAGGTCATCGGTGGCGTATATATGGGCATCGGTGAGGCCCTGATGGAAGAAACAACTTCGCGGCGTCTGTCACCCCGGCTTTCCAACGCTCTGCTGCATGACAATCCATCCATGCTGGACTACAAAACACTGACGATGCACGATATGCCGGAGGTGCTGGTTGATATCATTGAAGACCCCGATCCCAATGGTCCTTTTGGTGCCAAAGAAGTTGGACAAGGGCCATTGCTGCCGATCATGCCTGCTGTTGCAAATGCTATTTTCGACGCTGTTGGCGTCAGAATCGACGAAGTTCCAATCACTCCGGCGAAAGTACTCAAAGCGCTTGAGATGAAGGCAGCCGGGCGCGAAGGGCGCGTAGGCCCCAGGGCTTTCCCCGCAATCGATTGGCCCCAGGCAATGTTTGTGCTGCCACCTGCAGAAGGTGGCGATGGCAAAGCCAGCAATAAGCCTGAACGCAAACGGGCCGCCAAAATGCACGCCATGGATAAGGTTGAAGAACAGACAACAGACACGGTTAAGCCATCATGATGCGCCTTCCCGCCTTCAGGTATCACGCTCCGACACAGCTGTCTGAGGCGGCAGCCATTCTTGCCAACGAGGGCCCGGATGCGATGTTGCTGGCCGGGGGAACAGACTTGTTGCCCAACATGAAGCGCGGCCAGCAAACGCCCGCAACACTGGTTGCCTTGGGCAAAATTGAATCCCTGCGCAAATCAACGAATGGTACCGGGCTGGTGCTGGGCGCCGGGCTGACACTGACTGAACTGGTAGGGAACCCGTCCCTGCGCAAGATGTATCCGGGCTTGTGGCAGGCAGCCAGTGTCGTTGCTACGCCCTTGCTGCGGAACACGGCGACCATCGGCGGCAATATCTGCCTCGATACACGCTGTACTTATTACAATCAGAACGAAGACTGGCGCAAGGCGATTAACTATTGCCTGAAGAAAGATGGTGAGACCTGCTGGGTCGCCACCTCGAGCAAGACCTGCCGGGCAGTGTCTTCAACCGACACTGCCCCTGCCCTGATCGCCCTCGGTGCCAGGGTTCGGCTGGTATCGGCCAGTGGTGAGCGGGTGGTCGACATGCAGGACCTTTACCAGGATGACGGCGCCGACTATATGCAACGGCGGGCAGACGAAATTCTTGCCGAAGTTATTCTTGATCCGATGCAGGACTGGCGCAGCACTTACTGGAAACTGCGCCGTCGCGGTTCGATCGATTTCCCCATCCTGTCCGTCGCGGCAGCGGCCCGGACAGACGCCGGCGGTACCATTCGGCAGGCCCGCATCGTACTCGGTGCTGTTTCATCAGAGCCCCTGCTGTCGGCTGAGGCCAGCAAATTCCTGCACGGCAAGAAACTGACCGATGAGGTGATTGAAGAAACCGGCCGGATCCTGGCAAAACTCGCCAAGCCAAGAGGCAACACGGATCTGACACCCATCTGGAGAAAGAAAATGGTGCCCTCTTTTGTAAGCCATGCACTACGGGAGTTGCGCGGCGACGATGTCAGTGAACTGCGTAAACGTATCGCCCACCAGGCCCGAAACTAGGAGTCCAGCCATGAAATTCAACCCATGCACCGGAAAATGTACTGATGACGGCAGCCACTGCAAGGGCTGTGGCCGCAGCCAGGAAGAAATCGCCGCGATGCGCAAACCCGTTGAAGAGCTGGTCGCACTTGCCGAAAAGATGAATTACGAAAACCTGGAAGACTTTGCCAACGCCGTGGCCGGCAGTATGAAATATAAAATGGGCCTGGTACAGCACTGAACCATACCACCACCGGTGCAAATTAGGGATAATGGTTCTGTGCTGCCGTGCACACACAAAGGATACCCGCATGAGCAACTCATTGCCTGACCGCTATTTTGAAGACTACCTCCCCGGGGAGATGCAGGAGTTCGGCACGGTAATCCTCAGCGAAGCCGAGATCATCGAGTTTGCCAAAAAGTACGACCCCCAGGATTTCCATACCGACCCCGAAAAAGCGGTCAACGGTCCATACGGCGGCCTGATCGCCAGTGGCTGGCAGACCGTGGTAGTCGTTATGCGACTACTGGTAGACCATTTTCTCAGTAGTGCCTCAAGCCTCGGTTCACCGGGGATTGACGAACTGCGCTGGCTGGCGCCGGTACGCCCGGGTGACGAACTCACCGTATGGGCCCAGGTAGTGAACTCAAGGCGCTCAAAGAGCCAGCCTGATCGGGGGCTGGTGCATTCCTTCGTCGAAGTTATCAACCAGGACGGCACCAGGGTCATGAGTATGAAGGCTATCAGTATGATCGCGTGTCGTGACGCGAGCATATAAACATGCTGCGTAATAAACTGCCCGGCAAGGGCACGACCATATTTACTGTGATGTCGAAGATGGCACAGGATGAGGGTGCCATTAACCTTTCGCAGGGGTT
>JAJRUM010000065.1 GCA_024277815.1 Gammaproteobacteria bacterium | reverse complement strand
GCCATTTGCGCACCGGGATCATGGCCGGAGCGCCCTGTCCAATTGAAGTCATGCGTAATGTGATCAGCGAAATGCATATGGACGAGGTCACGATTTGTTACGGCATGACCGAGACCAGCCCGGTCAGTTTTCAGAGTGCTACCGATGACCCCCTGGAAAAACGGGTATCAACGGTCGGGCGGGTACACCCTCATGTACAGGTCAAGATCATCGACAAACAGGGTGCGGTGGTGCCAAGAGGCACTTCGGGCGAACTCTGTACCCGAGGTTACAGTGTCATGCTTGGTTACTGGGATGATGATGAGCGCACCAAAGAAGGTATCGACAAAGCAGGCTGGATGCATACCGGTGATCTGGCGATGATTGATGATGAGGGTTATTGCGATATCGTTGGGCGGGTCAAGGACATGATTATCCGGGGCGGTGAAAACATCTATCCACGCGAAATCGAGGAATACCTGTTCCAGCATCCAAAAATCCAGGAGGCGGCCGTGTTTGGTGTGCCGGATAAAAAGTTTGGCGAGGCGGTCGCCACCTGGATCCGGCTAAATGAAGGCGAAACACTGACGGCGGATGAAGTGCGGGATTACTGCAATGAACAGATCGCCTATTACAAGGTCCCAAAACACATTCGGATCGTTGAAGAATTCCCGATGACGGTAACCGGAAAAATCCAGAAATTTATCATGCGGGAGAAAACCATCAAAGAGATCGTGCACGATTAAACAACCGCGTAGCTGTCCAAAAGACCAGTAGGTACCATCGGGTGACGCCAGTGCCAAACAACGCACCCTGATGAATCTCAGGTCTTACAAACACCTTAGAACCAACATCTCAAATTCTCACAATACTTGAGCTGCTTCACTTACGCTGACAGCGAATTTGTGAACGCAAGTTTGAGTTGAATTTGTTATAATTTAGTTGCGCCGATTTGAGCATCCGGCTTTCAGGGCGCGTCAGGCAAACACTGCTGACAAAATACTGCTGCATATTCCGGTCCATTGTGAACACCGATTCTGGTTCAATTTGAACACCCATTCCGGTTTAACGTGAACACCGATTCTGGTTCAAAATGAACACTTTCCCGGTTTTTCCGGAATCCGTGTTCAGAATCCCGGAATCACTGTTCACAATGAACCAGAATCCATTTCAACGCATTGTTTTATCACTTATTTGCTACCCTCTTTCGCTTTTTGGGAAGAGGCCATGGCACGACAGAGGATCACAATGCGAAAAATCAGAGATATTTTACGATTACGACTGGCCGGCGGCCTGTCCATCCGGCAGATCAATGCCAGCACCAAGGTCAGTCTGGGTTCCATCCAGAAACTGCTAAACAAGGCTGCTGAGCTGGAATTAGGTTGGCCCCTGCCGGACGACCTTGATGAGGTACAACTGGCGCAGCTGTTTTATCCCGATGCCGATACCGGCGCTTCTTCTCGTTTCCAGGTACCGGACTGGCCGGTGATCCACCAGGAACTCAAGTTCAAGGGCATGACCAAGCTGTTGCTGTGGGAAGAATATACTCAGCAGTACCCCAACCGCTGCTCCAGCTACTCGCAGTTCTGTGACCGTTACCGGCACTGGCGTGGTCGACAGAAACGTTCCATGCGCCAGATCCACAAAGCCGGTGAGAAGTGCTTTGTGGATTACTGTGGTCAGACGGTTCCCATCATCCATGCCGATACCGGTGAGATCCGTGCGGCTGAGGTGTTTGTGGCGGTGCTGGGGGCTTCCAACCTGACCTTTGCTGAAGCCACCTGGAGCCAGCAGTTACCGGACTGGTTGAGCAGCCATGTACGGATGTTCGATTATTTTGGTGGTTGTACGGCGATGGTCGTGCCGGACAATTTACGCAGTGGTGTCAGCCGGGCCTGCCGTTATGATCCGGATCTCAACCCCAGTTACCAGCAATGGGCGGAGCATTACCAGGTCGCAGTGGTACCGGCCCGGCCTTACAAACCCAAGGACAAGGCCAAAGCCGAGGTTGCGGTGCAGATCGTGGAACGCTGGATCCTGGCCCGTCTGCGCCATCACAGCTTCTTCTCACTGGCGGAACTGAACCAGTGTATTGCCGCCTTGCTTGAGGATCTTAACCAAAAACCCTTCAAGCAGTTACCCGGCAACCGGCAGCAGGCCTTCGAGTATCTGGATAAACCAGCACTTAGGCCTTTACCACGCCACCCTTACCGATATGTCCATATCAAGCCGGTCAAGGTCAATATTGATTATCACGTGCAGTACCGCCAGCATCACTACTCGGTGCCACACCAGTACGTGGGTGAAAAGCTGGAGTTGCATGCCGGTGAATCGCTGGTGACGATCTACTTCCGCCAGCAAGTGGTGGCCAGCCATGTCCGTAAACATGGCCCCGGCATCACCACCGAAGCCGCTCACATGCCCACCCGGCACCGCAAACACATGCAATGGACACCCGGGCGCCTGAAAAGCTGGGCCCGGGATATCGGTCCTGAAGTGCTGGCCTGGGTGGATAAGCAGCTCCATTCCAAAGCCCATCCGGAACAGGCCTACCGGGTCTGCCTGGGCCTGTTGAATCTGAGCCGTCAGTATCCGGCACAGCGGCTGGATGCCGCCTGCAGGATCGCCAACCGGGCCCGCCTGAACCGGCTGAAACAGATCAAGTCGATCCTCAAAAGCAACCGTGACCGCTTACCGGAACAGCTCGAACTGCAGGCCGAGTTGCCCCAGCACCATGAAAACATCCGCGGCCCCCGCGATTACCATTAGGAAAAAATACCATGACAACCCAAACCATGGCGCAACTGCGCCAACTCAAACTCGGTGGCATGGCCACTGCGCTGCAAACCCAACTGGAACAGGTCGGCACTTATGAAGGACTGCCCTTTGTTGAACGGCTCACGTTACTGCTTGAACACGAGTGTATGACCCGGGAACAACGCCGCCAGGAGCGGTTTATCCGCCAGGCCCGCTTCCGACTGCGCGCCAGTGTGGCCGAGATCGACTATCAACATCCAAGAAACATCAAACAATCCCAAATCGCGCTGTTGGCATCCGGTGACTGGATCAACAGGGCTCAAAACCTGCTGATTACGGGCCCCTGCGGCAGCGGCAAAACCTATCTGGCCTGTGCGCTGGGCCACAACGCCTGCATGCTGGGCTACACGGTTCGCTACTTCCGGCTGTCACGTTTATTGCTGGAACTGACTCAGGCCAAGGCCGACGGCACTTACTACAAAAAGCTCAAACAACTGGCCAGAATCCAGATGATGATCATTGACGACTGGGGACTGGAATCACTCAAGCCGGCCCATCGAAATGATCTGATGGAAATCATGGACGACCGCCATGGGCACACATCCACTGTAGTGATCAGTCAGCTGCCCACCGATGAATGGTACGCCAGCATCGGTGATAACACGCTGGCGGATGCCATTCTGGACCGGCTGATGCACAACGCACACCGGCTTCAACTGAAAGGAGAATCCATGCGGAAAATAATGGGCACGGTTGACTCAATGTGAACACCTGAGTTAAAAACGAACTTCGTGATGCGTTGAGAAATCGGGTGTTCACGATGAACCGGAATCAGTGTTCACATTCGCCGGAATACGCAGGGTTGACAGATAACGCTCCACAAGGCTCTGCATCTGCTGAAAATTGTCGTTCTTTTCCGGTTGCATGGTAAAGGCAACACCATCTACGACCGGCACCTTCAGTTCCTGACAAAAAGCCTTAAAGGTCGCCTTGTCATTATGTTTCAGGGTATCGGATGCTGTAGCACCGAAAAGATCAGCGCCAAGGGCTTCGGCTGCTGTGGCTTCCATTTGCGTCGAAAACCAGGGGGCGTAGACAGGTTTTCTACCCATCTCGCTGATTTTTCTTTGCACCGGTTGCGGATCGGCCACAATCAGTTCTGAGAGGGTCTTGCCGTTTGGCGGCATATTGTAGGCAACGACATGATCTGTTCCCAGACAGTGGGAGCGTAACCAGCGGTGATAGTCCTGGTCCAGTTTGCCTCGTAAGATCACCAAATCATCGGCACGTGCCGATGCCAGAGCGCGGTCAGATTTTGAAGTGACAGTGGCATCGCGACGAGAAAACTGGGAAAAGTTATCGGCAGCGTAAACGACCAGTTCGTCACTATTACCTGAAATAGCGGTTCTTATCGATTGAAAATCTGACATTCTGGACTCCGGCAAGGGGGAATGGAAGTGGAGAAAGGTTACCGCTATCCTGCGGGTTAGAGCAATTTCCAGCCATAGAGCAGGGTCAGCATCAGCGTG
>JAJRUM010000064.1 GCA_024277815.1 Gammaproteobacteria bacterium | reverse complement strand
CTGTAGAAGGCAGATTCAATCAGGCTGCGGCATTCTGATATGCTGAGCAGACTCTATTTAACAATCAGAGAAAAGACTTAAGCTAAAGATGACCGATCAAATCGCTCTTAACTGAATGTCCGTGAGATCGGGGGAGAACCACAAGGTACTTTTTCCAACTTGTCTGGGTCCCAGCAGCAGAACGCTCTTGGCGTGATCTTTAATGGTGTTTTTTAGAATTCTATCTATCATATATGTCATATTCAGTGAATATGACTCTAGTGTCAAACATATTTCAGCGCTTTCAAACAGAGGTCGTGCTTCAATAGTCCAGAATATGGTATTGGCAAGTTAACTCTGGTGGCTGGCAGAAGACAGCCACCAAGTCTCAAGCAACTGCACCACTTGTAAACGCCACTCCATTCAACGAACGGAGTATAGATACCGTCTTCGATTACAAGCAAGTTTTCAAGGATTATTGCATTAATGACGATAGGTGGCCTCCCCACCAACAAAATGGGTAATGTGTTATCTACAACAGAGCGGTCAGGCGGATTGAACTGGAGAAAGAAATCCTAAAAAAGGCTACAGATCTCTTGATGACAGACTCGACGAACAATATTCGATGATTCTGGCACTCCAAGAGAGCTATTCAGTTAAAACATTGTGTGAAACCTTCGGCACGCACCGCTGTAGCTATAAATACTGGGCTAAGCGCTCCAGGACCATTAACCCAGAGCGCTTGAAGGAGATTGCCCTGGTGAAGTCAAACCACCTTAAATGGGAGGTCGTTGAAACGCGACGGGGCTGTACGCGTTGGGCGCACAGTGATGAAATAGTCCATTCCCGCGATCAGAGCAGGCACCTTTGCGGTTAGCGCGGTACCGCTGGTAATGCTGATCTCGACGGCGATAATGCCGGTCGCAGGGTTCGCAGGGTTATCGCCTTGCATATAAAAGATCGCCAGGTCGCCAGGCTGGATCCGTGCGCCGTCATCGGTGATCGTAAACAGGCTGCCCACGGTACCCGAGATCGGCGAGATGATCGCGTCGGGGAGCGGGTTGACGATAATCTGCAGAGGGAAAAAGCGCTCTTGGGTTGCGGCCGAGGCGCGCACCGTGACCTTGTATTGGCCAGCCGGGACTTGGGGAACCGTAGCGGCCACCCAGGTGCCATCGGCAGCGACTTCGGGATTCAGTCCAGCGACAGGCACGGGATCGGTGCTAAAGCCGGCACTGAGGAAAAAGAGGTTATCGCCTGCTTGAATACGCCCGTTGCCGTCGGTAACAATGGCCATCTCGTTGGGCAAGGCGATCAAAGGGCTGATCGTCGGGGCCAGAGTCTGATAGTAGTTATAGACTTTGCCGCCGCCCTGTCCGAACCAGCCTGTGCGGGAGATGGTAAACTGCCCATCACCCATCAACTTGGTTGATATCCCAAATTGTGTTGTGGTATATCCGGGATCTGGCGTTGCCATGGACTCGGTTAGAACAAAGACACCGGATCCCAATCGTTCATAGAGGTCAACTTCTACATCAATATCATCGTATGTGCCCACCAGGATGCTTTGACCATCGGTTGACAGGCTTTGCATACCAGACTCCCCACTGTATCCGTAGGAAGTCGTACCGGGATGAGGGTTATAAAGTGTCTGCATGAGCGTCAGGGGACTCTTATTTCCGTTACCGACGGTATACACATAAACTGCTCCGGTAGGTGGTCCGGCTGTGTTATCACAGCCATTGGCAATCACCGCCAACTCGCCGCTGGCAGCCAGACCTGACCCGAAATTTACAAGTCCACAAACGGTTCTGTCGTCAGGCCCACTCGGCGCTGCGATAGTTTGTACGGGCGCAGGAATGCCCTTGAATTTGGTAATGCCGTTAGGATTGACCCGGTAAACGTGCACAAGCGGTATGTCAATCGGCCAATCAAAGTTGCTCTCGGTCACCAGGGCAAACTTACCTGCCCGAACTATCTTGTCAGCAAAAAAGCTGTCCGGATCATCGCTGGGGCTGTTTAATACCTGGATGCGCTCCCAAACGCCGTGTTTGAGTTTAAAGGTATTAAGCCTGGACGTTGAGATACCGACGTTATTGGGTTCTCCAACCAGCAATATTGAGGGCTCGTTATAGCTATCGTCATCGCTACTATCATCGCTATCGTCATCGCTACTATCATCGCTACTGTCATCGCTATCGGTTTCAGCGTCTTCCATATCGTCGCCATCAAATGTAAACGGCTCAAAGTGCCGGGACCCGGTGCGGGCTGCAAACTGCAAACCAGATCCAGGAGCGTGAGAGATCAATCTCTGACCGGTGTCTTCCCACAGATCGGTTGCGGCGCTATAGCGAAAAATAAACAATTTCCCGGCAAAATAAAATGAACCAAAATCCGGATGTGGCTTAGGATCCACAAATCCGGGAAAATCGTTGTCATTAGCGGCGCCGATAAACATCCAACTGCCTTGAATGGCGATGCCGGCACCAAATCGCGCGCCTTCTATGGTGTCATTTTCAGCAAAGCCGACCAGCTTCTGGTGAAGCACCAGGCCTCCGGGTGTTCGCTTGTAAATGTACACGGCCCCCATACGCCGCTCTCCAACCTCATTGGGGTCACCATTACCGTTGAAATCAACAGATTCCCGTGGTGCGCCAATCGCCAGCCATTCACTGGTGGATTCAACGTGCATGCCGTAGGAATCGCCGCGACCAAGATCCTGCCCCGGGCCGACCAGGGTTTGGGTTAAATTGGGCTGTGCGGCAATCGAAAAGCTTGCCAGACACACGGATAAGCCAATTGATAATCTTGTTGAAATATTCATGTTTCTCTCCCTAACGGGCCCGATACCAAATTCGTAGCGAGCTATAGCTGGACCGGTTTTCCATTCCTATTAGTAGTTAATCTTGGGCGCAGACCACTGTGGCATTGAATGCCCAGGAAGGAAGCGTAACGAAAACTGAGGTGATGACCAGCGGTATCAGAAGTCGCTTGTGAATAATCATTGCTGCCTCCATGAAAAACATTACCGGACTGCAGACAGTTAGTCACAGCCGGCCAGCTTAATGGTGTGGCGGTAAAATGAGTCGTAAGAATCCATTCTCGGCACAAAATACGTCACCGAACAGGTAGTATCTATACCACAAGTGCAAAGCTTAGAAATTGATCTAAGTCAATTTTGTTAAAACTAATAAATTTTATTTCATTGAAAAGATGATGGCAAAGATGAAAACTGTGTATTTGCATGACAGTTTTCACCACTTTTGCATCGAAACATGACTTGGGTAGCCACTTGTAAACTGAATAATAACAAATGGTTGGACGAATTCTCGTGGTGTTGATTTTGATGCAAAAATGGTCGATTTCGCATGCAAATACACATATTGCTTTCAACCTGTATATATTGAATATCGTTGAATATCGATATACGTTGGCATTTGTGGTCTTGCCTGGCATTAGACTGGTCGTTGCAGGCACATGATTTTAGCGGGTTATAATGTTTCTCATTATTGACAATAATGATATTATGTATATAATGAGAAACGTATGCCAGCAAAATTGCCCACAATTGATACCACAACACGAAACAAGCTGAAGTTTCTCGGCGGGCAGCTACGCCTGCGCCGCAAGCAGTTAAAAATAACAGCGATAGCTACTGCGGAGGCGGCAGGCCTCTCGCGTGTCACTCTGCACCGGATCGAGAAAGGTGAACCATCTACCGCCATGGCCGCTTACATAAGCGTAATTTTTGCATTGGGATTGGATTTTACAGTTTTCCCATTGGATGAATTGATACCAAACAAGATGGCAACAAGCCGGAAGGGGTGGATCCCGGCGCAAATCCAACTTGCCGACTACCCGCAATTGAAGCAACTCGGCTGGCAGATTAACGCCACCACCAAACTAACCCCCACTGAGGTGCTGAACCTGTACGAAAGAAACTGGCGTCACCTTGATTTGGAAAATATGGAACCAAATGAGCGCGATCTGCTCGATGCCCTGCAGATCGCATTTGGTAAGGGACAACCGCTTGTTTAATCGACGGCATCATCAGTATGTCGCCCGGGTATTGAGTGCCCTTGATGGCCCTTTTCTGTTAGACAACTACTGTCTGTTTGGTGGTGGCACTGCTATTGCGCTTCGTTATGGAGAGTATCGGGAGTCGGTGGATATCGATTTTTTGGTCTCTGGCATTAAATGCTATCGCAATCTCCGACAACGATTGACATCGCCGTCCGGGATTAACGCTATCCTTAGTGAGGATGCCGATAAATTGAAACAGACGAGACCCGTTCGAGCAGATCAGTATGGGATCAGGACGATGTTGTTAGTAGACAACTACCCCATTAAGTTCCAAATTATCCTGGAGGGGCGAATTCAACTAGACAGCCCTGATACCAGGGATGAAATTTGCGGCATAGCGACACTAACCCCTGTGGACATGGCTACCGGCAAACTGCTGGCTAATTCAGATCGATGGCGGGATGACGCTGTATTCGGTCGTGACCTGATCGACCTGGCAATGATGGAGCCAAGCCGCAAACTGGTGCATTCGGCCATGACAAAAGCTGAGAATGCATATGGGCACTCTATCCGGCGAGACCTCAGCAAGGCAATTGACCGAATGCAAAAAGAGGACGAATGGATAGAGCGTTGCATGTTGGCGCTTTCAATAGAAATACCGAAAGCACTTCTGTGGCAGAAAATCAGAGCCATCAAACTCCTCTTGGAGTATAGGACGCATTGAAAGCCATATCGCTACCAGATTAGGAACAGCGGATCAGCGCCGACAATATCGCACTGTGTGAAGCCTTGTCCGAGGAGTAAGATCAGACTCGCAAGGCCTGATTAACTGAAATAACCACGGAGCAACAGCAGCTATGCAAATGCTTTCTGCACTTGATGCGACTTTTATATATCTTGAAAGTGAGCATAGCCCGATGGCAATCGGGGCTGTTTATGTTATCGATGCAAAAGATACGCCGGAGGGCTACTGCTACGAGTCCTGGCGATCATTGGTAAAAAGCCGCCTCAAACTTTCGCAAGTGTTCCGTGAGCGCCTGGTTGAGGTGCCCTGGGATTTGTCGTTTCCTTACTGGATCCGGGATCCGGATTTCGACCTGCAAAACCACCTGCCCAGAGCGTGCTTACCTGCACCAGGTGGTATGAATGAACTGATGAAGATGGCCGCAGATACCTGGGGCCAGGTACTGGATCGGGAGCGGCCTTTGTGGGAAATCACCTTCGTTGAAGGAGTGGATAGTGTCCCTGGAATTACCAGTGGTTCCTATGCACTGATCACAAAGCTGCACCATGCCGCAGTAGATGGCAAGGCCAGTGGCGAGATGATGGCCGCCTTGCTGGATGTCACTGCTGATATTCGGCAGGTTGATGGTGCGGATACGTGGGAACCCGAAGCGCTGCCTTCCACGTTGGGTGTCATTACCCGGTCATGGTCCAGGGCCGGTCAGAAAGCGCTGGACCTGGCCGGGTTTGTCGGCAAAGTGGCGGTAGGTGCGGCCAGTTTACAGGCCGACAGGCGTTTGAAACAACTTGAGCCCCCACCCCGTCTGTTGAGTGCCCCTTCCACCATCTTCAATCAGTCACTGTCACAAGGCCGGACCTTTTGGGGCAAGAATTTTGATTTTGAGCGTATCCGGGCCATTCGCAAAGCGGTTCCAGGTGTGACCATCAACGATGTTGTATTGGCAATTTGTGCTGGTGGACTGCGCAGCTATTTGTTGGCAAGGGATGAGTTACCCGTCAAACCGTTGGTGGCCATGGCACCCATATCTGTTCGCGCTGAAAAAGATGACAATGGCGAGGGTACTGGCAATCAGGTATCGGCCATGCTGGTCAGCCTGGCAACTGACATCGAGAATGCAGGTGATCGTCTGTTACATATCTGTGCAAGTACGCGCCGGTCAAAGGTGCACGCCAGCGCTCTTCCAGCCAACAAGATCACAGAGTTTTTACCCTCGGAAACCCTGGCTGTGGCTGCGCGGATGTATACCAGAACCCGGCTGGGTGGTCTGCACCGGCCGTTTTTCAATGTGACCATTACCAACGTTCCGGGCCCACCGGTGTCGCTTTATGCTGCAGGTGCGCGTATTCATAGTGCCTTTGGTATGGCACCCATTCTCGATGGTCTGGGTCTTATCCTGGTGGTTCTCAGCTACTATGGCAGGATATCGATCGGAATCTCATCCTGCGAAGAAATCGTACCGGACCCCGACAATATGACAGAATGTATCTCGCGGTCGCTGGATGAACTGGAGAGTGCCGTTAGCCAGGTCAACGTAAATGGGCCGCCAACTGAGGAAACAAGCAATGAGAAAGAGCCACTTGAAGCCGTCGATTCATTGCAAGCGTTTCGTGACGCGAGCGAGGCGCTCGATAAAGCCATAGAACACCTTGAGGATTAACCCACAGTGGGAGACCTGATCGACCATTCGCACCGCCCGTCCAAGCTACTATTGATGCTTGAGGGCAGGGCGGTATACGATGCCGCTGCGATGTTGCCGATGTGGGGTTTGAAAAGATTTATGCCACGGGGGGATAATCATCCGGTACTGGTATTACCCGGTTTTCTCGCCAGTTCGCGTTCCACGATGCCATTGCGCCGGTACCTCGCGGATCTGGGTTACCGCTCCCATCGCTGGAAGCTTGGTTACAACACGGGTTACAGCTACGAGTTACACGATGGTATGCGAGACCGTGTGGTCAAGCTGGTTGAGCGATATGGCGAAAAGGTCAGCTTGGTTGGCTGGAGTCTGGGCGGCGTCTATGCGCGTGAGTTAGCACGTGAAATGCCTGACATCGTGCGTCAAGTCATTACTATGGGTAGCCCGTTTCGTGGCCACCCCAGTTCCAGCAATGTATACAAGATTTACGATATGTTCTCTGGCGTACCCTACGAAAAAATGCCGGAATCATTTCTGCAACACATGGCATATGCGCCACCGGTACCCACCACGGCACTCTATACACGAGGTGACGGTGTGGTGGCCTGGCAATCAACGGTCGAGCTTTCCGACCGTGTAGATGTTGAAAATATTCACGTCGGCGGTGCGCATCTGGGTCTGGGTTTCAACCCCCGTGTTCTGATTGCGCTGGCCGATCGGCTGGCGCAGTCTGAAGGGTCGTGGCAACCATTCAAACCACCCGCCTGGATGGAGCCGTTCTACCGTAACTGGTATCCCGACTGGCTGGTACATGGCAATGAAAACCCACTGGAAGTGAACGCCTGAATTTGTTTTAGAGTCGGGCTGATTGGCGCTGAGAAAATGTGGCCTCCACCGCTTGCTGAAACCGATCGACACCTCCCCCGTTTCGCGGGCACGCCCTTGTGCCATGTCTTAGAGTACAATCAAACCTGATTAATCTTACAGGTGAAACCAAACAATGGCTGGGGGATTTGCAAAGGATGGTGCCGTGCAGGACCAGATTGATGCAACTATCGAGGACGCCGTCAAGCGCGCCCGCAGTCGGCTGCCTGAAGGCAAAAGCCGCAGTCGCTGCGAGGGGTGTGACGCGGTCATCCCCGAAGCCCGCCGCAAGGTCATGGCCGGTGTTCGTTTGTGTGTGAAATGTCAGGCAGAACATGACAAAAAGGATATGAGCATGGGTGGCTTTAACCGGCGTGGCAGCAAGGATAGCCAGCTAAGGTGAATAAAAGGTGTCGGCAAAGGATATCCTGAAATCGAAGGTTACAGCGATGGTGACATCACGCTGACCGCCAGCGTGAACCTGCCTGGTGGAATCCGCTTTTTAACCGATATTGCAAAAAACCAGGACGGGCCGTTGGAATATGCTTTTTAAGCAAACCCCGATCTGGCTGGATTTTACCCACCGCTCCATATTTCTGAAACCGGAATGCTCAATGCCGGTCAATAGCCGGTTTTCTAAAGAAACAGTCGAGAACAAACAAGCCCCCCAGGGTCCGGTATACGTCGCCGGATGGGAGGGAAAGTTCGTTCCTGGTTTCTGAGTAACGGCAAGACCCCTGCCGGTATACCGGGCTGGTCATGAAAAGTGGTCGTTATCAGCCATTGGTACCCACCGCAGTTCCACCGGCGAAACTCACGAGGACACTGCTGGTGAGGTTGTCCATGTATTTGCCGGTGCTGCTACTGTAGTAAATCCCGGATTTCCCAAAGGTGATGCGGTTGCCGACTGCCAGCACGTCGTTGGAGTTCCAGATGTATATCCCGGATTCGAACCCGCTGGAGTTGAGATCGCTGATGCGGTTATCCTCCACCACAACCCTGTCGGATAATTTTATCAGCATCCCGTAAGCATTACCGGAGCCGGAGCTGATACCATCAATACGGTTGCCTTCCGCCACGGCACCTTTGGCAGCATAAAGATACAGTCCATAGGCATGGCCGGTGTCTGTCGCCGTCGTGCTGCTGACGTCATTATTGAGAACCCGCGCCCCGGGGCCGTTGAGCACGATGCCATTGGCCCAGCCAGTCACTAGCGAGCCACCCGTATCCACTACCTGGTTGCGGCGCACGCTGTTTCCGCGGCCCATGACGGCGATCCCTGTGTAGGTGTTCTTGTCAGCACGAATGTCCTCGATCATATGGCCTTGGGAGGTGGTGAAGGGGGAGCTGTCATTTAGGTAGATTCCATAATAGAACCCGCGGATGGTGCCGTTCCGGATAGTGATATTCTTGCGCTGGTAGGCATTGATACCCCTGGTCCGGGTTCCGGCCCCTGCAGCCAGGCCGCCGAGCTTCCAGCCATTCAGGTCAATGGTGACGTTATTGGTCCGGATATCAATGGCATTGCCCGTGGCCATACCGGTCGCCAGGTTGCCGGTAAAGCAGTAAATGCCCTGGATGGTAATGACGTACGGCAGCGTAGTAATGGGCGTACAGTTTGTCGTCTCCGCCCAGGCACTGGGGGCAGCCAGTAAAAGGCTGGTCACCGTCAGGTATTTGATTAGTTTGGTCTTCATAAGATTTTTCCTATATATCAGAGCAGAATAAACTACAAAGCTTCTCGTGAAGGCTTTGCAGGCTTGCGATGGGTAGGGTTGCTTGCGAGCATCAGGAAAAGTGCTGGGCCCGGCGTGTGGTTGATGCAGGAGAGAGCAGCTCTGCTGCTCGCGATTATTAGACTGAACACAGCCAAATTTGCAGGTAACGATGCTACCCGCACAACGGGTTGGAATAAAGTAACGCTTTGTCAGTAACATTTCGCCCGTTGGCAGCCTCCCTTATTCAGTCGTACCAAAATAACGCTGATCACTGGCCAGCCTGTTGACCTATGTCAATGAATACAGGGAAGATACACCCTCGGCAGGCTTGCCGGGGTGTTGATATATTAATAGCCAGATCGTAGAAGGGCGCTTACAGGCGATCTGGTAAGGCGGTTTCTGTCGATCGTTGACCGCGGTCAGAACAGACTGCTGGTCAGAAAGCCGTTAACCACCATTACCAACAGCAACAGACCGATTCCGAGCAGGCTGAATCCCAGAATATGAGAAATCAGGTTCCAGCGTTTGGATGGTCCGGGCACCAGGTGCTTTTCCAGTTCGCCTGAGGCTTTCAGGCGCTGATACTCTTCCGGCCGTTCTTCTTTCAGTTCTTCCAGGTCCCAGCTGCCGGTGAACATGACAGTATCGAGCGGAAACTTGGCCGGGCGGAAATGATTGTTGAAGAAATGCACAACAAACAGCGTAAGAACCGCCAGGAAGGCCTCCAGGCCGTGGGCAATGGTTGCCAGGTTGAATATCCAGCCAGGAATGTACTGGCCGATACTGTCTGCAAACCACAGTAACAGGCCGGAACTGCCAATCACGAAGGCACCCCAGTACACTGCCCAGTAGTCAAATTTTTCCCAGTAAGTCCAGCGATCAAACCGGGGTTGTTTGCCCTTACCAAAATACCAGCGGAACTGGCCTTTCATATCTGCCCAGTCTTTTTTTCTTGGCAATAAAGAGTCGGGGCCGAACCAGTCAAAGTCCTTCAACCGGAAGATACGGATGAGAACCACAGCGGCATGTCCGAAAATGGCCAGCATGAAAATGACACCGGTCCAGTGGTGCAGGTTGTTGAGAATTTCCAGACCACCCAGCATAGGGACTATTCTCATCGCCCAGCCGGTATTGGGATACATGACCACCATGCCTGTGAAAACCAGAAACATCAGCGACAGGGCCAGCACCCAGTGGTTGACCCGCCAGTACCAGCTGAAGCGCTGGAAGTAGATGCCGCTGCGTTTCTTCTCGGGCTTGACGCGTATGGGGTAACTGCGTGAATCAACATGCTGGTAGGTGACCGGCCGTTCTTTCTTTTCGCGCCAGAACCACAATACCGAGTGCAGATAGAAAAAAATCAGCACTGCAATGATCAGTGCGGCCATGCCGTTGCCGAGTATCCACAGTACTGGATACTTTTCAAAATTCCGTATGGTGCCATGCGGGTGGTATTTGACAAACTGCTCGTTGGCTTTGGTGTGGCACTTCTGGCAGGTCTGGATGAGGTTGACGGCATTGACGGGTGAGGCTGGATTTTCGACGTGGGTTATTTCATGGTTGTCGTGGCAGTCGACGCACTTTGGCGCATCCTGGTCGCCGTGCCAGGCAAGCTGGCCATGTGGGCTGGCCATATAACCGGCCAGCTCATCCTGGTGACATTCACCACAGCCTTGTGTGATTAGCCGGTGTGCAGGCAGTTTCTTCAGATCGCTGATTTGGTGTGAGCTGTGACAGTCGCTACAAACAGCTGAATCGCCTTTCCAGGGCCGTTTAAGTGCTGCGCCATGCATGGACTGGCGATATTGTGCCAGCGCCTTTTCATGGCAGCTGCCACAAAGTTCAGGAGACTTCAGGCGGTAGGTGGTAGCACGGCTGTCTTCCGATGGGTAGACATAGTGTGCCGTGTGGCAGCTTGCGCAGTTGGCGTTATTCTCAATCGTCGGGTCGGCGTGGGATGACAACTGGTAATCACGGGTGTAGGCGACAATACGTTTGGGTGGCGGGCCACCGAGCAGAGAACTGCGCCGCTTGCTGGCTACTGCATTACGGTCGGCCAGTTTCTCATGGCAGGAGACGCAGTCAACGGTTGCCAGGCCGGTCTTGCGGTGTGGCAGTTCTTCAATATCTGTGTGGCAATCCGTACATTGATTTTTGCCGTGCACGCTTCCACCGAAGAAATCAGTGGCAATAAAAAGTGCTCTCTTTCCAGCTTCTCGGTGCTCTTTGAGCGGAACGCTAAAGCCCCTTTCACCGTGGCATTCCTGGCACTGCGAATTTGGGAACGGTTCGGCTTGCAGCGAACTGCTGGTGGTCAGCAGTCCAACAATGGAAGCAGCAGCCAGAAAAGATTGTGCTACGCGCATGGCGGGAAAACCGAGCGTTAGCCCCCGGCTTTCTTCGCTGTATAGCCATGATTGTCATCATCGGTCGGGCGCCAGAACTTAGGTGGTTCCTTACCCAGATACCAGCGGTGCAACTCGGACT
>JAJRUM010000006.1 GCA_024277815.1 Gammaproteobacteria bacterium | reverse complement strand
GGCGTCATAGAACCTGAAGAACGGCACTGTCAACGTACCGCCATCCATCAATTGTGGATTGGCGTAGATACCAATCAGGCCGCCCCAGGTGCGGGTGCCGATCAGCTTGCCGATGCCCAGTTGGCGGAATGAGTAGGGCAGGTAGTCGCCGCCGGAGCCGGCATCCTGGTCGATCAACATCACCTTTGGGCCGTGGATGGCGCCCGCCGGCGTGTTGTAAGGTATCCCGTCACGGTCTTTCCAGCCGGACAGGTGTCGGCGGCTCAATACCTCGGTGATGTAGTTGGCAGCCTGGCCACCCGCATTCGCACGCTCATCGATGATGATCGCGTCTTTGTCTACCTGGGCGAAGAACATGCGGTTGAAGAATGTGTAGCCGGCGCTGGCGGTGTTGGGCAGGTATACGTAGCCCACGCGGCCAGCGGTGGCTTTATCGACCGCACGCCGGTTGGCCTCGATCCACGACCACAGGCGCAGATTACGCTCGGATTTCACTGGCTCGACCACGATATCGCGCGCATCGCGGCCCCTGGGGTCGGCGCTGACCCGCAGGTTCACCTGCTTGCCGGCAGTACCCTGTAAGGCATCGAAGATGTTGTCCCGGGCACTTAGTTCCTTGCCATCAATGGCGAGGATGTAGTAACCTTCGCGGGCGGCATTGCCCGGTGTGGCCAGCGGTGCCTTGATAAACGGGTTCCATTGTTCACCGGTGTATATTTTGGCGATCTGGTAACGGCCCTTGTGAAGGCGGAAATTTGCGCCCAGCAGACCGGCTTTAACGCCCTTTTCCTTGTACACATCACCACCACCGGCACGGTTGTGGCCAACCTGCATTTCGGCGATCATTTCGACGATCAATGCATTCAGGTCCTCGCGTCGGCCCAGGTGGTCGACCAATGGCCGGAAGCGGTCATAGACAGCCTGCCAGTCCAGTCCGTGCATGTTGTCGGCATAGAAATATTCCTTTTCCATGCGCCAGGCTTCATTGAATATCTGCAGCCATTCTTCACGCGGGTTGACGCGCACTTTCAGGCCATCCAGCGAGAGCTTTTTCGGCTCCAGCTTGTCGGCTATTTCGGCCACCACGAGCGCACCGTCTGCCTGCCTGATGATCAGGTGGCTGCCCTTCGCGCCAAGCGTGAAGCCAGTGATGCCGGTGAGCAGCGTGGTGGCTTTCTTTTCCCTGGGGTCAAAGTGCTTCAGGGTGTTACCGGCACCGCGCTTGGCACCGGGTGGTTCGACACTGGCGCCGGCCTGGGTTGACTGGATATAGAACAGCTTGCCGTCCTTACCGACCGCCAGGTTGCCGTAGTTGTTTTCTGCCACCGGCAGCGCGACCATGCGCCCGGCCAAGCCAGGCAGATCAATGCGCGTCTCGGCTGGCTTATCGGCATCATCAGCGTCCTTGTTCCGGGACTTCTTCTTTTTACCCGCTTTCTTATCCTTGTTTTCCTCGATATTCTTGTCTTCACCTTCGTCGCTGGTGTCAGCCAGCACCGGTGACTTGCCATCGGCGGCCAACACCAGGGCGTAAAGTCCGGCGCGGTACGGGCGTTCCTGGCTGGTCATATTGAGACCCACCTGGATCGGACCGGCATTTGTCGAGGCGGCGAAATACAGATACTTGCCATCCATGCTGAATGCGGGCGAGGCCACATCTGCGGCACCATCGGTCACCTGTGTGCTGGTACCTGAGGCAAAATTCAGCAGCATAAGATCACGGTTGTAGTTGGGTTGCTCCTGCGTGTAGGCCAGCCACTGGCCATCAGAAGAAATGGAGACATCGATCTGATCACGGCGCGTGCCGGTGGCAATCTTGTGAACCTTGCCGCTTGCGGTTTCAATGGCGTACAGCGATAAGTGGTTATCCTGGAACACGATACGCGGCTTGTCGCCGCCACCCCAGGCCAGCAAATGGTAGAAATACGGGCCCAGTTGATGGCGGGTGCTGTCACCGCGGCCGGTCTGGTCGCGGATGACCAGCGCCTGGCCGTCAGCAGACTCGGTGATATAGGCGATCTTGTCACCCTTGGGAGACCACAGGCCGGTGTATTCGTGCCGGGCACCATCGGCGCTGACATTGCGGGTCGGGCCGTCCTTGACCGGCAGTGTAAACACCTCGCCCCGGGCGGTGATGATTGCGCGCTTGCCTGACGGCGACAGGCCAATGGTCTCGATATTCCCGGCGGCCGACTTCCACTGGGTGCGCAATTGCGGCAGGTCGGGGTTGATGTTGATGTCGATCACGCGAGCCTGTTGGCTACCGATCTCGTACTGCTTGAGTTGTCCGCCGGCCTCGTAGACGATGGTGTTGCCAAAGCCGGAGGCGGCGCGCACGTCCCATACTGTCTCGTCCGTAAGGCGCTCAACGGCTCCCTTTTCCGCATCATAGTGGAAGATGTTGAACATCTTGTTGTCACGGTCAGAAATAAAATACAACTGCCCGTTCAGCCAGAACGGGTTGAAGTTGGTGGCACCGGCGCCCTCCACGGTGGTAACCGTCTGCGCTGCGATATCCATGATCTGGATTTCAGGCGTGGTACCACCACGGTAGCCCTTCCAGCCGGCGGTACCCCCAAACAGGCCGTTGTAGCCCGAACCGTGTGCGATAAACGCCAACTGCTTACCGCTGGCATCATAGCTGGCGCGGTAAATGCGCGCTTCCATCTGCTTTACCGGCAGGCCGCCACCTGGTTTCAGGTGGTAAAGTTGGGCGGAACGCCCATGGTCGGTTTCACGTCTTGAAACCAGCACAATGGCTTCGCCATCCGCGCTCCATCCGGTCGCGATATCCGGACCCGGGTGCCAGGTCTGGCGTTGTGGCTGGCCACCCGCAGTGGGCACGATGTACACATCGACGTTGTCTTCGTAACGGGCAGTGTATGCAATCAGGCTGCCATCCGGGGAGAAAATCGGGCCACTCTCATTGGCCGGCTGCGAGGTCAGGCGGCGTGGACTGGAACCATCACGGTTGGCAACCCAGATATCACCGGCATAGACAAAGGCCAGGTGTTGGGCGGAAACCGCAGGTTGGCGAAGCAACAGGGTTGGCTGGGAAAAGGCGGATTGCGCGAACAGCAGAACTGCCGCGAAAACGGTTAGCGATTTGAATTTCATTATTACCCCGTGATTTGGACCGATGCGATAGCCAGACACCTGTCATGTGTTGGTTGTGGTTGGATATGGGCAAAGATTCTACGCCCGTCGTTGTCATCACGCAAAACCACCTGCCTCAGCAGGGCTTCTTTTCAGCCGGCTTTTACCGCCCAATTTCTTTTGGTGTAACCTATACAGGAATTCGTCACCAGGGTGGGCGAGAAATCTAAATGAACGCAGTCCGTAAGTTCCTCGCGGAACTTCGTCGCCGGAAGGTCTACAAGGTGGCCGTCGTCTACGCGGCCGTGGCGTTTGTTATCTGGCAGATAGCCGATATCGCTTTCCCCAGCCTGAACCTTCCGGAAAGCGCCGTTGGTATAGTGCTGGTGCTGACCGTTCTTGGGTTTCCGCTTGCACTGGTGCTGGCCTGGGCGTGCGAGGTGCGACCTGAGGAGCAAGCACCGGTCACCACGGCTGAAGCTGAACCTGCTCTGGCTACACCTTCTCCGGATGCCCCGCCGCAGACAAACTCCGTTGTGGTTCTGCCTTTCGAAAGCATGGATCCTGAACAGGAGCGTGAGTATTTTGCCGATGGTATAACAGAGGAAATCACCAACGTGCTGGCAGGTCTTGCCGACCTTCGCGTGACCGCGCGGACCTCTGCTTTTATGTTCAAGGGGAAACATGCCGACATTCGTGAGATCGGTCAGCGACTGGGTGTGTCGTACCTGGTCGAGGGGAGCGTTCGACGTGCCGGCGACACCCTGCGAATCACTGCCCAACTAATAGATGCGACAAGTGGCTACCATATCTGGTCGGAACGTTTCGACCGGTCGGTGGGGGCTGTTTTTGAGATTCAGGATGAGATCGCGGGTGCGGTGGCGGAGCGCTTGTCACAGCACGTCCGATTGGCCGGTAATGCGCTCCGGCCTGTGGCCCGCAGCAGCGAGCTACCAGCATACGATGTGTTCCTGAAGGCGCGGCAGTTGTTAACCGGTTTTGCCGGCAAGGACATGTTGGAGGCGGCTGCCTGTTTCGAAGAGAGTATTGCCCTGGATTCCGGCTTTGCAGCTGCTCGCGCAGGTCTGGCCGAAGCGCTCACCCTCCAGTCTATCGGCTTTCAGCTAAAGGCTGACAAGGAAACCATGCCCCGTGCACGGCAGGAGGCTGACGTGGCTATTGAGCTTGACCCGAATCTCCCGGACGCTCACCTGGCGCGTGCATTGGTCGCCATGTACTACGAATGGGACTACCGGGCGGCCAAAACGCATTTTGATCGTGCGGTGGAACTTGGCCCCAATATCGCCCGTATCCACATGTGGCGGGAGTTTTATTTCACCTACGTTGAGCATGACTATGCTGCAGCCATCGCTGAGAATGCGCTGGCACAGAAGCTGGACCCCCTCGATGTGGCGCTGCAGAGCAGGGAGGCAACGGTTCGCTATCTGTTTGGTGATGTGGATGAGGCTGAGAAATCATTTCGAGCCCTGCTCGAAAAGATGCCTGAGCTGCCTTTGCTGCATATCGGCCTGGCTGACACGCTGATGCGCCAGGGGCGAATCAACGAGGCAGTTGCCGTGATGGAGCAGGCGCTTGAGTTTGGAGGCCCCCTGGTGATGGTGATCGGCATACTGGCTGGTTTTTACGGGTTGCAGGGATCCACCGACAAGGCTCAAGACCTCATTCAGCAACTCGAAGCACGATCACCCCAGGGCTATTCATCAAGCTTGTGGGTTGCCATAGCCCAGGCCGGGATTGGTGATATGGATGCCGCGTTTGACTCGCTCGAGACCGCAAGGGTGCTGCGTGACAGTAACCTTCTGTACATATTTTTCATCCCATCAGCGTTCGGCTTCCACAGCGATCCCAGGTTTCCTGGCGTATTGCGTGCGATTGGTTTATCCCATCTGATCCCGGAATCGGGGTGACAGGCATCTATGTGAAAGAAGGTGGTGAATGGAAGCGGGAGACCCGGTAGTTTCTATTGATCTTCTCATTTTAAAAAGTATCCGGCCCCATTAACTGTAACTGGATGCGCTGCGCTAAGCGGGAGCGGCGCGGCGCAGGAATCAATGCTGAAGCCAGTTCTCTACTTTTAGACCGGGCACGCGGGAAAACCCCCGCACATTTGCAGTAACCAGCACGCAATCTAACATCAGGGCATGTGCAGCTATAAGCATATCGTTAGGCCCAATTATTAATCCCCGCTTTTCCAGGCCAGCCCTAAGCTCTCCATAACGTTGATCAGAAGGTTCTTCCAGCGGCAGTATTTCAATGGCTGAAAGAATGGTATGGAGCTGGGTGGCTAACCTCTTTGAACCAAGCTTTCTGGCTCCGAAGCGTAATTCAGCGGCCGCGATAATGCTGGTGCAAATCGTTCGTTCACCCTCAGTCAGTATTTTTTGAGCAATCAGTCCTTGCGGGTTGCGCACCAGGTCAGAAAGGATGTTGGTATCCAGCAGAAACCGGGGTTTCAAAGTCAGATTTCCACATCATCAAGTGTTGGCAGTGTCTCATCCACATCGGGGAAAAGTTCTTCCAATGGATCAAGGGTGGCAAGCAACGCTGACAACTTACCCTTCCTTACAGGTTCAATAATCAGGCGATCGCCGTCTTTGTGGATGATCGCTTCGTCTCCCTCCAGTTCAAACTCACGGGGAATACGCAATGCCTGATTGCGTCCGTTGCGGAAAAGGCGAACGTGTCGCTCAGATTGCATCAAATGCTCCTTTATGCAGAAATAGCATATGCCATAGCCTATGCCACAGAGATATGGCTGTCAATGCACCAGGGGCGCGCACCGTTCGGTTGAACTATGATCTCCTAATTCGAACCACAGTCATCACTTCAAATATGATGCCGGCTATGGATTCCGTTTCCGGGTAGAAAGTCAGATTAACCCGCGCCCCTTGCAGGCTTTTGTAAACTATCTGACGCTTGTATTTGAAAGGCACGTCATATCCTTCCAGCATAATCGTATTGATTACCCACTCGTCTTTGTTCCGTTGCACATGGCTCTCGACTTTCACGTTGTCTAACTGGTTGAGCTGCCCGTGTTTTTTTAAAAGTTTCTTAACCTCAGACATCTGTTAGCCCTGTAACGGCACCCAACCCCTGGTAAATTCGAGACCTGCCCGGGCATTGATACAAAAAACCAGAATTCGAACCATCATCCTTTCAGTTGTTTCGGAAGGGTGCTGGGCGACGGTTAAGCTGAGTGAATCGTAGTGGTTTCGATCGATATCAGACAAGGATATTTTCAATTTGCAGATTTTGGAATTTGAAGCCATACGTGTGTGCCCTGGGGGTGAGTATGAGCATAACCTGATTAGCGATTGCAGATGGCACCCAATATTCTTTTTGCTGTTAGTTTCAATGTGCCGGGCGAAGTGCTAGCCTCCTGCATCGTTGCGGATTGTGAAGTTGGTTGATCTGAAGCGATATGCTGTTGATCCGATTTAAGATTTAAAAAAGGAAGTCTTTATGCTGCCACGCCGTATAGCGAATAATCTGAAGGAGCAAAACTGGACCGCCATCGGGGTCGAGTTGCTGGTTCTCGTGATCGGTGTGTTTATGGGCCTTCAGGTTGATAACTGGAACGATTCGCGAGTTGAGCGGAATACTGTCAAAACCTACTATGATCGTCTCATTCAGGACCTGCGGGCCAACGAGCGCAGCTTGCAGGCGCATCAGGCTTACTACCGGAATGTGAGAACACACGGTGAAGCTGCACTTTCCGCTCTGCAGAATGCACCCGACAATCTGGATGAGCAATTTCTGATCGAAGCCTACCAGGCAACGCAAGTCTGGCACACCGTATTCAATCGATCGGCTTTTGAAGAAATTCTGAGTGTTGGAGCGATGAGTACGATTCCCGATATTGAAGCGCGCGCGCGTTTGACCAACTACTACGTTGCTGTTGATGCGGTAGGTTTTCAACTTCGCGATATAAATACCTATCGCGAGGTATTGCGTGCTCACATGCCGATCGAGGTACAGCGGACTATTGAAAAGAATTGCGGTGATACGGTAACCACTGACGCAAGCGGGGCGCTGATTACCCGTTTTCCAGAAAACTGCACACTCGGTTTGGATGCAGCGACCATTCAGGTTGCGATCGAATCGCTCCTGGCTGCACCGGGAATTGTGGCGAACCTGAACCGCAGGCTCAGCGATTTAGATACGAAGTTGCGGATAATGCAGCGAAATGCGGAAAGATCCCGTGCGCTTGCTGATTATCTGGAAAGTACCAGGCCATAAGAAGCACAAGGGTGAATGCCAAAGCTATTCTCCTGCTGGCGCCAGCGTTGTATATTCCGCGGTACCTACACCAATACGGGCTTTCCGCGGCTTCTACTGGAGTCGACACCCCGTCATACTTCTAATCGTTTGTGAGTCAATGATTCTGAAGGGGGGGGAGGTGAAGTATATTTGTATTGCCAAATATGTCATATATGACATACTATTCATAGCAAGTGTAGCGTATGGATAAGCCTTTAGTCTGGCTGCATGGAGAGGTTAAGACTCCACCCTTCTCAGGGAATGCAAGACTTGAGGCGGGGGTACTACTGCGGTTATTGCTGCGTGGCGAGTTGATAGGAATGCCTCGCTCCCGGCCCATGCCCACGGTGGGATCTCGCTGTCACGAACTTCGCATAAATGACCGGAACGTGAGTTGGCGAATTATCTACCGCACTGATGCAGGCGCAATCATTTTGCTTGAAGTTTTTAATAAGTAAACAGGTAAAACCCCCAAGCGAATCATAAACATATGTAAGAAGCGATTAAGGGAATATGACAGTGAATAAGGCAAAGCAGGCCAAGCTAGAAAGAAAGGGATGGAAGTTTGGCGCGGCAGATGAATTTCTTCGGCTTTCAGTCGAGGAAATAGCATATATAGAACTGAAGTTGGCTCTGAGTGACAAGTTAAAAGCAAAACGAGTGAGCAAGAGACTAACCCAGTCAGAGCTTGCCAGAATCATGAAATCCAGCCAGTCCAGGATCGCAAAAATGGAAGCGGGAGATCCGGCAGTTTCCATTGATCTGCTTGTTAAGTCCCTACTGGCGCTTGGTGTCTCAAAGAAGGAGCTGGGTCGTTCGATTTCCTGACTTGAATTGTGTAGGACAAATTTGCAGGAAATGAACGAAAAAAAGGACCAGATACACCTAGTAATTTTAAACCTGAGTTCAATTGGAGTAATTAGATTTTAGACTTTATTGATTTATACCAATGGCCATTTTTCAAGCGCTTGCCGAGTGAGTTGAGTTAACCCAGCACTTGATTTCTGGTGCTCAGTCGCCACAATAATCAGTCGATTTGCGTAGTTCCTGTTCCGGGCTTGTAGATTTCTGTGTACCCCAAAATATCCAAAGGTTGTGCCAAAAGACTCTTCTCCTCCATGCAAAGAGAAATGGTGCATTCAGTTCCTTAAGGGCTCGGCCCATGCTATCGGCATCCTGGTAAATCTCTTCAGCCTCTACTTTTTGCAGTGACAGGTGAGCACATTTATTACGAATGGATTGCAATTCCTTTATCCAGTTTAAGCCCTCTCTACTCAAGTTCACGTTCTGTCCCAGTTCAAACCAGTTCCGGTCAAGCACTCGCATAGCGATGTTATGCTAGCAATACAGAGCAACAATTGATCTGGGGCAGCTAGCTAGCCCACAAGATGTGCATAATGTATGACGTCTGTCAATGCCGGTTTAAAATTGACCCCCTTTGGAGCTTTTTCACCGGTTTAGAATTGACCCCCCTGGTTTAAATTTCTGATCCATAGCGTAAGCGCCTAGGAACCAGTCGATGGTTGTTGTGCCAGCCCAAGAACGCCGGCCTTTCTTTTGTCTTTGAGGCACAGGCTTGGGGTGAGGCTTGTTACCCGGTGGTTGATTGAGAAGCGTCGTTTACCTACAAACAAGCGCTGGACTTTCCCATTTTAAATGAAACCATGCTGATTCAAGCTTAGCTTCATGTCGCAAACTACAACTAACTCATTACCATTGGGCAGTCTGGCTTTCAATCAATGGCTTTCTCGGTTATTATGTAGCTAATAAGCTACAGATGTGTATGCCTTATTTTGGTGTTAGAGAGTACCTCGCTGCAGGTGGACACAGCCCATTCAGCGAGTGGTTGCAAGGACTTCGGGATTTAAAAGCACGGGCACGAATAAGAACCCGACTGGATCGGGTTAGTCTCGGAAACCTGGGTGATCACGCTTCTGTAGGTGACGGAGTTTTTGAATTGCGTTTTTTCTTTGGGCCAGGATATCGAGTGTATTACGGTCTGGAGAGTGATACCAAGATGTTGCTTTTGTGTGGTGGTACAAAAGATACCCAGGAACGCGATATTCGAATCACCAAGGTATATTGGAATGATTACAGGAAACGAAACAGTGGCAACCAGCCGAAAATATCAGGATAGCTTAATTGCAGCATTACGCGACCCTCAGGAAGCTGCAGCTTATCTGGATGCGGCCCTCGAAGCAGGTGATCGTGCTGCATTTCTTTTGGCGATTAGAAATGTAATCGATGCATTGGGTGGTATGACCCAAATTGCCCGTCATACCGGTTTGAATCGAGAAAACCTGTATCGCGTTCTATCTGAAAAAGGTAATCCGGAATTGAACAGCCTGGAAAAACTGCTCAAGGGACTTGGGCTCAGATTAGCAGTGGAAGTTGATCAAAACCTGAATCATGCCGCCTGACGTTTTCGGTACCCTCAAACATACATCAATGACGCTTAGCGACAGCATGTTTCGAAGCCGGTGGCTACCAAGTCCTTGCGCCGGACTCTCCTCTCCCGGTTCGCCCATCACCACTTCGATAATTTTATCTGCGTGACTACTGTGGTGCATGCCACATTCGCCGGCTTCGGCAACGGCGTTGCGCTGTTGCTCATCAGCGCGTAGGCTCTTTACCAATGCAGTAGCGCACAAAGTGTTCAACATGTCGCTTTTTAACGAACTCAAGCGCCGCAATGTGCTCCGGGTTGGGGCTGCGTATATTGTCGCGTCGTGGCTGGTCATCCAGGTTGCCGAGACCATCTTTCCACTGTTCGGTTTCGGCGATACACCCGCGCGCATTGTAGTGATCGTGATGGCCATTGGCTTCCCCCTGTTCCTGGTATTTTCCTGGGTGTTTGAATTCACCCCTGATGGGCTCAAACGTGAGACAGAGGTCGAGCGCAGTGCATCGGTCATGCACAAAACCGGCAAGCAACTTGACCGCATCTTCGTCGTGCTACTGGCATTGGCTTTGGGCTATTTTGCCTTTGACAAGTTCGTGCTGGAGCCTGCCCGGGTCGCAGTTTTGATGGAGGAGACAGCGCTGCAGGCACGCTCGGAAGCGCTGGTGGAGTCCTACGGTGACAAATCCATCGCAGTGCTGCCGTTTGTCAATATGAGTGATGATGCAAATAACGAGTATTTTTCCGACGGCATTTCCGAGGAGTTGCTCAATCTGTTAGCGAAAATTCCCGAATTACGGGTTATTTCACGCTCATCGACTTTCAGCTTCAAGGGCAAGGGCTTGAGTGTTCCCACGATTGCCCGGCAACTGAACGTCAGGCATATTCTTGAAGGTTCGGTACGCAAGGCTGGCAACCAGGTGCGGATCACCGCGCAGTTGATCGACGCGCGTTCAGACACCCATCTGTGGTCGGAGACTTATGACCGCAAGCTGGATAATATTTTTCAAATACAGGATGAAATTGCTGCAGCAGTTGTAGAGGCGCTCAAGATTGAACTGCTTGGCGCAGCCCCGCATGCGCGTAAAACTGACCCGGAAGCCTTCAAGCGGGTACTGCAGGCAAGATTTTTCTGGAACCGGCGCTCGCCGGGGGATGAAGAAAAGGCCATGGATTACTACCAGCAGGCGATTGATATTGATCCCGGTAATGCAGCAGCCTGGACCGGACTGTCAGTGGCCTACCTGTCGCTGGCAGCGAAAGAGCGGATCCCCTTCGAAACCGGGATGGCGAAAGCCCGCAAGGCGGTTGCAACCGCCCTGTCAATTGATCCCGATTTTGCTGAAGCACACGTGAGACTGGCGCAAATGTACGAGCAAGTTAATGACTGGAAGGCAGCCCGGCATGAGTACCTGCAGGCATTGGCACTGGCGCCGAACAACCCGTTGGCTTTAGGAACCATGGCCTCCTTTACCTGGAAGGACGGGTATCTGGATGAGGCGATTGACCTGTTCAGGAATGCCGAAGACATCGACCCCCTGGTGGCCACCTGGCCAGCCATGACGGCTGATGCATTGATCAAGGCCGGGCGTTTCGATGAGGCTGAACAAGCCATATACAAGGCAAGGGAACTCAGCCCGGAATCAGTTTTCTTTCAGGATAGCCTGATTCTGGTTTACTTCTTTCAGGGCCATTACAACCGGGCTCTCGAGCTGACTCAGGCTCTACCTGAAGACGCCCATAAGGTTTTTGGCCTGACAGTGACCTATCACGCAATGGGTCGGTTTGATGAGTCGGATGCGGCGATGAAGCAATTGACCAGCAGCACGGGAAAGCATGTCCCTCTCCTGACAGCCACCGCACATGCCATGCGAAATGAACCTGACCAGGCATTTGAATGGCTGGTCAAGACCCTCAAAACGCGCAGTTTCAGGTTGGGGGAGATAAAGTTTGAGCCCTTCCTCAAAAACCTCCACGACGACCCCCGCTGGGACAATCTGCTCAAGCAAATAGAATAAGGGGAGGCTAAATTTTTGAAGACAGCAATTATTTGTATTTGCATGGCGGAACTGGCAGTTTCAGGCCATTCGCAGGCGGGGTCTGGCCTGCGTTAGTTGGTCGACAAGCTTTCGCACAGCACTATATTGTCACTTGCGACCCGCTTGATCAGGACTGTACCTTGTCGGTTGATAGACGGAATGTCGTATGTGACGGTACCGCTTTCACAGTTATCAAAGTTTAAGGTGATGGTGCCGTCGGTGACGCGCTCGATGTTGCCTGGTTGGTCAAAAAGACCACCCGATGCAATTTCAACGTCCATGGTTGCCTTGTTGCCGTCAATGGGTCCCACCGCAGTCAGCCAGCGGTGACCGGCATCGCCGAGGTTGGCTTGCGCATCGGTAGGCGGCAGCTCCGTGTCATAGGTGAACCAGGCCAGTAGAACCAGCCCAAGGTCGGGAAACACCGTAATGAAAAACCCTTGCCCATCGGTAGCCGGGTCGAACCAGGCGTCATTCAGCCCTGCATTCATTTTAAAGCTGGCTTCAGTCCTGAATAACTGGATGCGATTGTTGCCTGTATCCACAACAGCGACCCGCCCGGAGGGGTGTGTCGCGACATCCTGCGGTTGGTCAAACTGCCCCTCACCTGTTCCCGGCCCACCGAAAGCCACGCAATCACCTGCGTAGTCACAAACCTGGATGCGGTTGTTACCGGTATCTGCTACCCAAATGCGACCGAGTGCGTCGACATCAATGCCAACCGGCGCATTAAACTGGCCAACGGCAGAGCCCATGCTGCCAAAGGCCGTGCAATTTGCATCCCGGTCGCAGATCTGGACACGGTTGTTGCCACTGTCGGCAATAATAATGCGGTCGTCCTTATCGATGGCGATACCCCGGGCGTTGTTAAGTTGCCCGGGTGCTGACCCGGGCCGCATAAACACGCCAACTGCAACCAGGGTGCCAGCTTGCAGTACCTGAATGCGGTTATTGCCGGTATCCATACCATAGATATGACCAAGCGAATCAACCGCGGTGTCCTGTGGAAAACACCACTTGCCTAACGAGGGCGAGCAGGCGGTATCTTCAGAAAAGGATCCACCACTGGCCTTGCAACCGCCGCCGCTGTCACAGACTTGCAACATGTGGTTGTCCTCATCGGCGATATTGATTAATCCGTTTTTTGAAACAGATACGCCATGCGGTAAATCAAAAGTGCCGGGTTGATTGCGGGTGCCGAAGGCAGCATCGCTGCCGATCCAGAGGCAGTCGCCGAGTGTGTCACAGGATTGCAGCTTCAGGTTGCCCCGGTCTGCCACGATAATTCTACCGGCTGACTGAAAGGCTACACCGGTCGGGGAATTGAAACCCTCAGGTGGGATTGAATTGGTATCGAAAGTCGGGCCCCGGTCATAAAACCCTTTTTTGCCAAAGGTATTTTCAAATTTGAAAGTAACTTTGGGCTGGGCATAGACGCTGGTAGCAAACATAGCCACCAAGACAAAGCAGGCACCAATTCGTGCCAGCGGTGTCACCTGCCTTGTTACAGAGCCGACAATTCCCATCATTAAAACATCTTCCGGACTTTAATTATTTTTACCTGTATGAACTTCATTATAGTTCACAAGAACGGCGGGAACACGGCGCAGCCCTCACGCACAGTGCTGAGTCATGGGTGTCCATGCTCTTTTTCGTGCTCTTTTTTGAATTGTTCATTCGCGTACGGGCGTGACCAGTCTTTTGAAAATATCTGAGAGGGTCAGCTTTGAAAGATCAAGAAATTCGCCGGCATCGAAGAACGATCCATTGCAGTCAGTGCATGACTCGTACCAAATGTGCCGCTGGCGCGAATCGACCTTTTTTTCCATGCTGCCGCCACAGCGCGGGCAGGGATAATGATCAATGTGATTATGCTGCTTTCCGACCTTAGCGCTGCCAGTATCGATGGTGACGGCAGCCTGCTTGTGGCTCAGTGCCTCGACTTCTCCTGCATCGAACCAGATCCCGCTGCAGAAGATGCAGCGATCAATGGTGACGCCTTCAATCTCAACCTGCTCCATATCTGCCCTGCATTTCGGGCAGCGTATCGCGCCTGAGAAATAGACGCCGCCGCCACCGCTGCCGGTTCCGATGGTGTATTTTGGAGCGTTTTTGTGCGCCGGCGTCCCGGCGTGTTCGTGCTTGTGGCGGTAAAAAATCAATACGAAAATCAAAGTCACGATCAACAGGGCGAGCAGCATGTAGGTTTCCACGTAGCTTGACCGTTCGGCGACCATCCCGTAGACCTTGGAACCGGCAGAGTAGCCGAGGTTTGCCACCGACATGTAAATAGCAAACTGTGTTGCTGAATTGGCCGATGAACACACAGCCATTGCCAGCGCGATAATACAGACCATCACCACCGGCACCATCAGTATCCAGAAGGACAACATGACTTTAACGTAGGTGGTGTCCTGCCACAGGTATTGGGTCTGTGCTATCAGAACTGCGTGTAAACCGACCAGTGAGACTGTCAGGAGCAGTATGCGCTTGGCGCCGAAGCGATCAATCATAGGCCCCAGCGAGAGCGCGATGGCGGCACCAATCAGTCCCATAACGGCGACCAGTTGTGACCATTGTTGGGTGCTGTAACCAAACAGCTTCACAGCGGCGATCGGCATCAGTGCCTGACCGAAGCCCGCGATGATACCGTCAGTCAGCATGATGAGCATGACGACCAGGCTGGTGCGTGTCCAAAGCACCTTGTTAACGCCACTGAATACCGCGCCGAAAGAAGTGGGTTGCTGCCCCGTCAGTGCTGCTTTACCAGCGCTCCAGGGCAGTTTGCGTTCACCCTCATGTTCCAGCACAGCCACGAACGCAAGCAGTACGAGACCAGCAGTTACTGACGCAACGATCGCCGTGACCTGCATGCCCCAGGTTGCCAACAGCATACCCGATACCGCCGCTGTAACGGCCCAGCCAACCGCCTTTCCAAAGCTCATGAACGCGTTCAGCCGGCCCTGTTCCCTGACCGGTGTAAGATCGATCGACATACCATCAACCGCAACATCCTGGGTAGCGGCAAAACTGTTAACGAGCACGCCAATGAGCATCAACAGGCCGATCTGCTCGGCAGGATTTTCGATCAACATGAGTGCCAGCAATGACAGCGACAAGCCGGCTTGTGCTGCGAGCACCCAGGGCCGGCGTTTACCCATAGCCGGGAACTGATAGCGGTCCATCAGCGGTCCGGTCACCAGTTTGAATGCCCAGGGCAGAATGATGACGGCCAGGTAAGAACCGATGTCCGCAGCACTGACGCCCTGGCTGGCGAGCCATGCGGGTATGGTTATACTCAGCAGGCCTTGTGGAATCCCCTGCCCGAAATACATCATTGCCCCGGTCATGTAACGGGTGCGCGAACTGTTAGCGAGGGTAAAAGTCATGGCCATCTACTCATTATTCAGTGGGTGGCGGGGTTGCCAGTGGTTCAGCAGCAGCCGACTGAGGACAATATTCTTTCAGGCTGTCGCACCAACTGTCCGGTTCTACCAACATAACGCCATTTCGCATGCGCCTGAATGCTGCGGTGTGCAGGTACAGTTCTTTACGCATTTCATTGATCTTGCCGATGGGCTGGTGGGCTGCAATACCGTGCCAGGGGTTCATCGAAATATCCTCACACATGCGGTTCTGTTGCGGCGTGTCAAAATCATGGCGCGGGATCAGCAAACGGGCAACCGAGACGAAAGGGGAGACCTTCTCAGACCACTCAACGGTCGTGTCTTCGATCGGCATGCGTGCGTCCGGGTCGCGAATCTGCACCATCAACTCCATGCAGACGTCCTGTTTTCTGAGCACGCTTTTGAGGCTTTCACGCAAGAAATTGGGGTGCTTGTCATCAATGCCTTCGGTGGAAATGGCATTACAGGCTTTGGAACTGAATTTAACGTCATTGGGGCCGAGTTTATAGGCCGACATGCTGTAATACTGGGTCGAGAATGGCGTTGCCGGTGGTGGCTTACGCGTACTCAGGGCGACCACCAATTGCCGTAACTTCCATTTGAACGGGTTGACCGAATAGTTGGCAAAGAAATACCTGAAAGGCTTGCCGTGGGCGGTGTCGTTCATCAACTGCTGGTATTCATCAATACGGCGCACAAAAAACACCGGTGAGTTAATCATCAGGAAATCCTGCGTGCTGCCGGCCAGCGCG
Source organism: Gammaproteobacteria bacterium (assembly GCA_024277815.1). GTDB lineage: Bacteria > Pseudomonadota > Gammaproteobacteria > Xanthomonadales > SZUA-36 > SZUA-36. The sequence continues at coordinate 36,295 of JAJRUM010000006.1, read as the reverse complement.
GCAGGCAGCAATTGTTTGCCCTCAACACCCATGACCTTGATAGCCATACCCCGGGCATCACGTTTATAGTCCGGGATTGCCGGTGTCGTGCCATTGGAAAAACGTACCCATGCCTCGTAACGGGCAGGCTTCGCAAAGATGCCGTAGCGGTACTGGCTTTCATTCTGCAACACTTCCATGTTGGCCCTGACGCAACCATGGGCTTTGGAGTGGGCATCGCGTTTATATTCCGGGGTTCTATAAATGCTGACAATTTCCCTGGCTGATTCAACGATCTCGGTAACCGCCGGTTGCATTTCCTGTTTGACCAGGTCGGCATCCGGATCCCGGACCTTGGCGCTGATCATTTGCCAGGCGAGGGCGATCAAAACCAGTCCCAGCCAGGCGGCTGATGCCAGCGCAAGCCATTTCAAAAAGCGTTTGCTAAAGTGCTTTATCCTGTTAAGCATCAGGCTTTCTCCGGCCATTTTGAGTTGCTGCAATGGGGTGCCGTACGGGGGTTTGGCCGTTTGCCATCATCATGAATTTTCAGGTACTCCAGCAATGCCATGCGTTCGCGTTCTGTGAATTGACGGCAGAACCCGGGGCGCTCCGGAATCTGGAATCCGATGACACCGCTGCCGCAGAGCCCGTCGTCAAATTCGTGGCCAAGGTTCGAGTTACCAGTCTTTGTAGTGTCGAACTTGAAGGCATTTTTGTATTTCTCTACCCTCAGCCCAAGCGTCGCCGGGTTAAATTCCTTGCGGCCCAGGTAGAAAGTCTGGTCGCGTTCATCTGCGGGCAATAACAACTGGTAAATGCTGGGTACAGAGCCGTTATGTAAATACGGCGCAGTGGCCCAGATGCCCTGCAGCGGTCGCGGCCGATAGGCGCGCCAGGCGTATGGGTTGTCCTCTTCGCCGAAGCCGTTGAGATCCTCCATGGCGGCCCGGTCAAGCACGTTTGGTCCTTCCATGATGCCCATGTTGCCGTACTGCGAAAACCTCACCTGGCCGCCGATATAGCGCAAGCCGGTTGCAAAATCGATGTTCGACCATGCTTCTTCCTTGATGCCCGGTTCCCACCCTGTCATGGGAGTGGTTTCCGGCTTCAGTGAACTGATGTCATAGCGGTAGTTGATCATATTCAACGCCGACTGCGGGTCGGTGCCAATGTATTCCAGCGGAATGTGGATAACCTGCCAGACCTCATAGCGCTTGGTCTGTAGTTCATAATGATCGCCCGGATCCGGATCGGGGTATGCCGTATAGGTTCGTTGGTGGGTCGCCACCTGGTGGTAATCACTGTCGGAGGCGGCATCTTCTTTTATCGGGTCGGTCACACTTGGCCCATGGCAGGTCGCACAGGCAGTGCGTTTGGCAATGGGCTGGTCCGAGATCGGTATTTCCGGGTTGCTTGGAAAGGGGCCGTGGCAGGTCTTGCAGGTCTGCTCAAACAGTTGTTTGCCCTGCGCCGCCAGCTGCCTGTCGATGGGACCAAACAGCTCTTCCGACCAGGTGGGTGGTTGCAGATGCTGCAGGGTTATTTCAATGCAATGCATTTCCGGCAGCATCGCGCTGGTATCGTAGCGGCCTTCACCTGCCGGGCTGGTCAAATCCAGCCTGGAGCGCACGCCAAGGGACTCATTGAGGTTACGCGCCATGGGTTGCTTGACAGAGCCCATCCACTGCACCCAGTCAAAGGCCCAGATATCCCATACATGCGGGTAATTCACCGGTGCATCGGCGATGCGATAGTTGTCCGGACTCAAGTCATCGCCATAAACGGTATTGGCGATGCGCCCGAGGCCATCCGTTCGCCCATAGCCTTCTACCGTGGGGTAAAGCGCGTGGTTATACCAGGCAAACACCAGCGCTTGCCAGATAGAGCTCCAAACCTTCTTTTTCAGATGCTTTTTCTGTGCAGAAAGCTCTTTTTCCGGCACATCCACCAGCACTTTGTCGGCGAAACGGGAAAACTTGAAGGGGTTGACCATCGTAGTGAACAAGGAGGCGTAAACATTGGGTAAAAACTGCGAGGGCTGCAGTGCCGGCAAAGCATGTCCACCCGGGCTGCCATCGATCTGGATCAGCGTTCCCTCGTAGGTCATTTGCCCCGAATGGCAGGCAGCACAGCTGACATCCATAATTTTATCGTTGCTGTCCTTGGCGTAGTGCCAGGTCAGGCCGATAGGCATGTCGAGGGGGTTGTTGGGGTTGATATTTTCGGACGGGTCATAAACAAAGCCAAGCCGGCGCATAAACTCGCGTGTAATCAGCTGTTTCTTGCCCACCGGCCTTTCCAGACTGGGTAACCAGGCATATTGCAGGCCGAAGAAGTCGGTGCCTTGCGGGGTACGGTAAAAGTTCTGCCGGTAATCATTGCACCAGCCCTGGTAGGACGATGTGGCGCGTATTGCAAGCGGGTCATCATCATCCGCCGGGGCTGTTTCGCCATCTGCGTTTGCTGAATCCTGCAGGCAGGCATTTTTCTGCTCATTCAGGTAGACAATGCGATCAACCGGCCTGAGCTCAGGGATGTTTTGAAAGTTTGAGATATACCAGAGGTAACCATACGCACCGGCAATGACAATCAGCAGCAGAACAGGAATGCTGACCAGTACCCACTTAAGAATTTTCTTCGGCCACGGTGTTGGCTGTTTATCGGCCATAACTCCCTCCCAGGAATGTTTCTACCCTAAGAACCAATGATTTATTTTGAATCCAGGATGTGGATCCGGAATTTGATCGGAGATTCTTCAACAGTTGAATTCAAGTTTCAGGCCTGGAACTGAGGCCTGCATTTTGAGCAAGTGTCCTGAAGCGCCACAGGTCACGTAAGCGGTCTTCATGTCGTCATCGCCAAAACAGATATTGGATGGCATTGGAGCGGGCAGTCCATTGCCGGGACTCAGTTCAATAAAATCAATGTTTTTGCCATCAGGCGAGATGGTCGTGATACCACCATTGCTCATCGGGTTGAGCCCGTCGGGCAGCATGGTGGCAACATATACATTGCCGTCGACATCAACCGCCATCGAATCAAGCAATGCCTGCCCGGGCAGATCAGCAGTTAACAGATAGGAACCATCGATGGTCACAGGGTTGGGCTCAATGACGCCGGGTGCCGATAATTTGTAATAGATGATCCGGCGTTCGAATGTCAGTGCAAAGTACAGCCTGTCGCCTTTGGGTGACAGGGCGATGCCATTGGGGCACATCAGCGGGTAAATCATCTGGCGAATGTCTGAGCCGTCGGGTGCTGCGTAATAGATGGCCGTCACGTCCTGCTCACGCTCACGTTTCTTGCCGTAGTCGGTTATCCACATCCCGCCACTGCTATCAAACACCAGGTCGTCCAGGCCGCAAAGCCGGTAGGGCGGTGTCCAGTCCAGCCCTTTGACATAATGGTCGATTTTTTTGGCCGGGTCAGTTTGCCGCACCATGCGACTGCTGCACTCGGTGTAGATATCCGTCAAGGTGCCTGTGCTGAGATCCACTTTTTGTAGTTTCCCGCCGCTGTACCAGGCGGGCTGGTTGCCGCCGAACCACAGGATGGGGTCCGCCGGCGGCGGTGGTATGGGTATCCAGTCAAAACCACCGTCATTACAAATGTATATTGCGCCGTCAGGGCCGACGGCAGCACCATTGGGTCCGCCGGGTATTTCGGTGATGATGGTGCGCTTGCCGGTGGGTGAGATTCTGGAAATGCAGGGTGAGAATTTGTTCTTGTCTGCACCGCAAGTCGCCGCATCTTTGCGTTCGTCACCCCGTATTTCGACCAGGATGATGTCACCGTTGCTGCAATAAACCGGCCCCTCCGGATATCCCAGTCCGGAGCAAACCAACTCAATCGAGGTGTTATCGAGTAACGGCATAGTCGTTCCTTTTCAAAAGTTACCGGGCTGGCTGGTCATCGATCATGCCCTGGCGGGCAAAACCACCGACGAAGGGCAGGGCTTTTTCCTGGCTGCCGGTGATGCGATAAACGTTCTGTGCGTACAGCGGTACGGTCAGGTAGGGGTTGATTGCAGCTGCATTTTGAATCGCCACGTTGGCGGCTTCCAGGTCGTCTTTCTCGCACTGCGAATTGGCAATCACCAGCCAGCCGTGTACCCATTCCGGCTGCCGGGTCAGGCACTTGCCCGCCAGTTCAATGCTGTCATCGTGGTTGCCTAGATATTGTTCGGCAATGGACTGGAAGAAATACCAATACGGCACTGAAGGGTGTTTCGGCGCGGTGGCCAGATTGTCGTCAATCAATTCCCGCGCTTCTTGTGCACCTGCTTCGCCGCCCGTCAGCGCCAGTGCCAGTGCCAGGTAGCCGCGTGCCACCAGGTTCAGCGGTGCCAGTTCGAGCGAGTGCCTCAAAGCCCGTTGTGCACGTAACCCCTGGCCAATATTCATCCAGGTGACACCGGCGTTTTCCAATACATCGATATCGTTGGGTGCCAGCAGGTAGGCTTTTTCCATCAACTCCTCGGCTTCCGTGGCACAGGCCTCGTAGTCTTTGCAGATGCGGGCGTTCATCTGCTGCGTCAGCAGCATGGCCAGTGCCGCGTTTGCGGTTGCGTATTCGGGATCAATGACCAAAGCCTGGCGCAGGTAGTCACAGGCGTCGAATATGCCTTGTGGAGAAAATGCATTGAGCCAGAAATAGTAGGCTTTCTGCACCAGTCCCCAGGCATCCAGCTGGTGCTCCGGCGTTTTGTGCATCAGCCGTGTTTCTGCCAATCGCACCTCGCCGAGGATTGCGCCGACAATTGAGCGGGCGATGTCAGCCTGCACTTCAAACAGGTCCTCAATATTCCGATCGTAGATATGTGCCCAGATTTCGTTGTCAGCATCGACATCCGTCAATTGGCCCACCACACGTATACGCTCACCCTGGCGCTGCAGGCTGCCCGTCAGCACAAACCCGGCATTCATATGCTCAGCCATGCTTTTGACGTCGTTTTCATCGCCTTGCCACTGGATAGACGAGAGGCGGGAACTGACCCGGATATCCGGAATCGGTGTGACCATAGCGATGATTTCAGATGAAATACCTGCGGCTATATAGGCATCATCTTCAGAGTTAGACAGGCTTCTGAACATCATTACCGCGATTGAGTAATGATCCTTGTAGATCGGTGCGGATGGGTCAGAGTCGGCCGGATTGAGTGCGGATTCGGGGTTGGCCGGTGCTGCAAGTAGTTGCGCACCCGTGTCCCGGGTTTGGTCACCGCTTTTAAAAGACGAATAAAATGATCTGATCGCACCGTAAGCAACGCCTGCAATTACCAGAATTGCAGCCAGTGCCGAGAACGCGGATTCATTCGAACTTAACCAGTCAGTTAGTTGCTTTAAATAATCCAAATCTCTTATTTTTTATGAGTGAATTAAACTATCAACGGCCCTTCCACGACCTCCAGTTTAGAAAAGTATAGCCCACAAAAATAAAAGCTGCGGGTTTAATGCATGTTTTGGGCTTTGCCGGCAACATGAGTTTAGCGCTCTCCGCTGTTGTGCTTCAGGGTTTGTAAGTACTGAACAGCATTTGAATCCGTTCTATACTCTGTCTGCTCAAACAAGCCCAGCGCCAGGGCTGCAGGATATTGATGACCCGGAAAACCAACCAAGCTCCAGATCTGGCAGGGGCTGCAAAAAAATGGGAAAGAAAGCGAACCCTGCTGTTCGTGGACTATGCCGCACCGCAATATGATCAGTTTGCCGGCTCGCGCACCAACTTCATGTATCTTGAGGTGTTGGTGGCTCTTGGCCTGGACGTCAAGTTCCTGCCGGCTGATTTTCAGCGCGTTGAGCCCTATTCCAGCGAGCTCAACAAAATGGGTATCGAGACCCTGGATGGCGAATGGTTTGAGCAGAACTGGGAAAACTGGCTGCGGGAACATGGCCAGGGCATCGACTATGTCTTTTTTCATAAACCCGATCCGGCTGCCAGCTTTTTGCCGGCAGTCCTGCGCTGTACCAACGCGGCGATCATCTATCAGTGCCATGATCTGCATTACCTGAGGCTACAGCGCAAAGCCGAGCTGGAAAACAAGCCGGAAATCCTCGAGGAAGCACAGCGTTACGAGCAGAAAGAAGATTTCATCTTTGCCAATAGCGATGTCATTTTGACCTTCAGTGAGACCGAAGAACGTTTTATCAAGGCGAAACTGCCGCATAAAAAGGTCTTCACGGTACCGTTATTCTTCTATCGGGATGTGCGTACTCCGCCACGTGATTTCAGCCAGCGGCAGGGGCTTCTGTTTGTCGGTTCTTGCGCTCACAGTCCGAATGGTGATGCAATCGCCTGGTTCAGTGAACAGGTTTTACCGCTCGTTACAGCGCATATTCCGGACATTGTTTTTAACGTTGTCGGTGCGAATCCCAGCGCCGAAATCTCTGCGCTGCAGTCTGACAGCATCCGCATCCTCGGCAGCTTGAGTGAGAAAGACCTGCAAGACCTGTACGACAGCACGCGCATCATGGTGGTACCGCTGAGGTTTGGTGCCGGTGTCAAAGGCAAGGTTATCGAGACGCTCTACCATGGGGTGCCACTGGTTTCGACCGCCATTGGCCTGGAAGGAATCGGGGGGATAGACCCACTGGCCACGCCCCGGGACAGCGTTGCAGATTTTGCGGCGGAAGTGGTTGCGCTGTACCAGGATGAAAGTGAGCTGGAGCGGTTGAGCCAGCTAGGCACGACGTTTGTTGAGGATCACTTCACTTTTCAGAACACCAGCCAGTTGATGGCAAATATCCTGGATGTCAGTCAGCAGGAGGCTGCTGCGCGCCTGGCGGCGGAGACAACGGATGACAGCCTGCCACCGCCGCGCCTGATTGCCTTTTACCTGCCGCAATACCACCCGATTCAGGAAAATGATGAGTGGTGGGGGGAAGGCTTTACCGAGTGGCACAATGTTTCCAAAGCGGAACCCCTGTTTTCCGGGCACTACCAACCGCATGTGCCGGCAGACCTGGGTTATTACGACCTGCGTGATGAAGCAACACGGGTTGCTCAGGCTGAGCTGGCGAAACAATACGGTATTGAAGGTTTTTGTTACTACCATTACTGGTTTAACGGCCACCGACTGCTGGAACGTCCGCTTGAGGATATGCTCAGTTCCGGCAAACCGGATTTCCCCTTCTGTATCTGTTGGGCCAACGAAAACTGGACGCGCCGCTGGGACGGTGAGGACCAGCAGGTTTTGATAAAGCAGGATTACAGCGAAGCTGATGACCGGCGCCATATTCAGTCTCTTTTGCCGGTCTTTGAGGACCCAAGATACATACGGATTAACGGCAAACCGTTGTTTCTGGTTTACCGCACTGAGAACCTTCCTGATGCGGCGCGCACGGCTGAAATATGGCGAGCGGAAGCACGCACGGCTGGCCTCGGCGAACTCCACCTGTGCCGGGTCGAGAGCATGGACAAGGGTGATCCCGTGGCGATCAATTTTGATTCGGCCCTGGAGTTCGCACCGGACTGGTGGAACAAGGGTCCCCGCCTGCAAGCAGATGCGGAGTTACTTGCCGGGGCGGAAGGGGCGGTGGCAGATGTTTGCGCCAATAACTTTGTCCATTCCTACCAGGCACTGAGCGACACGATGATGGCCAAAGCCATTCCTCCCTACAAGTGGTTAAGGTGCGTAATGCCATCCTGGGACAACTGGGCACGCCGCACCCAAGGAGCCAGTATTTTCCTGGGTTCAACGCCGGAGAAATACCAGGCCTGGCTGGGGCGGGCGATTGCCAATACCGATGGACGCTTGCTGGGGGAGGAGCGGCTGGTGTTCATCAATGCCTGGAACGAATGGGCCGAGGGCAATCACCTGGAGCCAGACCAGAAATTCGGCCACGGCTATCTGGAGGCGACCCGCAAGGCACTGGAGGATAGTCAGCGCGCCGCAGGTTCACGTCACGCAGGCGCCTCTGATGAGGTCAGAATAGGTCGGTTGCACAGCCAGGTGGTTAATCTGAAGTACCGGGTCAATGAGTTGCAGGCCCAGGTTGACGTGCGTGACCAGCAGTTACAGGAAATACTGGCTTCAACCAGTTGGCGGGCCAGTGCGCCGGTTCGTTGGGCCAAGCAGGCTGTATTGGACCTGAAAAAGCGTTTTTCAGGGTAAGGGCAGGGAGCCTCGCCGCCGATGCGTGCCATTGCCTTTTACCTGCCGCAATACCATCCCATTGCCGAAAATGACCAATGGTGGGGCGAAGGCTTTACCGAATGGACCAATGTCAGAAAGGCCCGGCCGCTGTTTCGTCACCACCGTCAACCGGTTATTCCGGGTGAACTGGGCTATTACGACCTGCGCGACAGTGACACGCGTGAGGCTCAGGCCAGCCTGGCAAGCGCTGCCGGAATTAGCGGGTTTTGCTACTGGCATTACTGGTTTGCGGGCCAGCGCCTGCTGGAACGACCATTTGCCGAGGTGCTGGATTCCGGGCAACCCGATTTTCCTTTTTGCCTGGGTTGGGCGAATGAAAGCTGGTCGGGTGTCTGGCATGGTAATCCTGACAAAATCCTGATGCAGCAGTCCTACCCGGGACCTGAGGACGAAGCGCGCCATTTCCGGTTGCTGGAACAGGCTTTTAAGGATCCAAGGTATCTGACGGTCGATGGCAAGCCGATTTTCTATGTGTACAAACCCCGGCAGATTCCCGAGTGTCTTCGATTTGTCGAGCACTGGCAAAAGCTGGCCATCGAGGCTGGCCTCAAGGGCATCCATTTTGTTGGTGAGGATGTCTACATCGATGATCACCCCTGGGACTACAAGGCCAATGGCTTTGACGCCGTGGTTGCAAACACCCCGGGGGTGGCGTTTCTGCGTTTGGCCAAAAAACGTTTTCTACCCCGTTACCTTCTGCCGCGTGCCGTACACAAACTCTTGCGGTACCCGGTGCTGCACAAGTACCGGGACTTCGTTGCCCACAGCCAGGTTGATCCCGGCCATGGTGACTTTTATCCCGCTGTGTTGCCCAACTGGGATAACACGCCGCGCTCGGGTCGCAATGGCTTCGTTCTGACCGGTGCCTCGCCGGCGTTGTTTCGCAGCCAGTTGCAATACGCAGTGCAGCAGGTGGAGCCGCGCCCGCCAGACAAACAACTGGTGTTTATCAAATCCTGGAACGAATGGGCTGAGGGCAATTATCTGGAACCTGACCGCAAACATGGCAGCACTTATCTGGACGTTTGCCGGAGTGTGTTGGGTGAACAGGGTTGATGCTGGCGTGCAATCCGGAATTGAGCGCTGAGCGCAACCCATGACGCTGCACAGAAAAAGGCACAAGGCGCTGGGTGTTACCGAGTTGATTGCCATCGCTCTGGGCGGCATGGTCGGTGGCGGTATCTTCACGGTGCTGGGGATATCCGTTGCCATGATTGGGGCCATGACGCCGGTCGCCATTGTCATCGGTGGTGCGATCGCATCACTGGCCGCCTATTCCTATATCAAACTGGGTGTGTACTATCGCGACGAAGGTGCAACCTATTCCTTTTTCAAGAAGACATTCCCAAGCGCACCCTTTGCTGCCTCGTTGCTGGGCTGGTACGTCATATTCGGCTACATCAGCACACTCGCACTGTATGCCTACACCTTCGCTTCTTACGCTGTCAGCGGTACAGGTTTTGGTGATGAGGCGTGGGTTCGCAAGGTGGTGGCCGGTGCTGTTATCGGTGTTTTTCTGTTGGTCAATGCCTGGAGCGTCAAGGGCATGGGCATCATCGAGGACATCATGGTCTATACCAAGCTGGCCATCCTGGTAGTCATTTCTGTTCTGTTGGTACACAACCGGCAAACATCGCTGCCGGTACTGCTTGAGAGTTCGGGCGATATCTCCATTCTCAGTATCCTGATTGTTGCCTCTCTGACCTTTGTGGCCTACGAAGGTTTTCAATTGGTGATCAATGCCGTCAACGAAATGGAGCGGCCACAAAGGAATATACCAATTGCCATTTATTCCGCCATTTTGCTTGCGATCCTGATCTACACCGTGATTTCTGTGGGGGCCATTCTGGCGATTCCGTTTGCCGACATCATTGCGGACAAGGAATACGCACTGGCTGCCGGGGCGGGCAAGATACTCGGCGCGGCGGGCACCAATATTGTTATTCTCGGTGCCGTACTGGCTACCAGCAGCGCCATCAGCAGCACCATGTTTGGTGCTTCAAGACAAATGGCTGTTATTGCCTCTGATGGTTACCTGCCGGCCGTGCTGGCGCGGCGGCGTGGCCAGATTCCGGTAAACGCCATTTTTGTTATGGGTGGTTTTGCTTTCGGCCTGATACTGGTGGGTGAACTGGAGTTAATCCTGGAGTTTGGCAGCATTACTTTCCTGGTGGTATCGCTGTTGATGGCCTATGCCAACCACCGGATTCGAAAACAGACGGGTTCGTCAGACATCCTGACCATCCTCTCCATGCTGGGGCTGGCGGGTGGCACGCTATTGATACTGTACTACGAACTCAGTCACCGGCCCTGGCAGATGTTGTCGGTGCTCGTCCTGTACCTGTTGCTGGCCATGGGTGCGTGGCTGTATGCCCGGCGCGAAGCAAGCCCCCTCAACAATCACTAATGTGGGTCAGGACTGCTAGAGCGCTTCTACGATCGGGCAGCCAGGCACATCTTCACCCGTACATCGGTGCGAAAGTTCAAGGTACAATCAACTTATGGAAACGGAATTGATAGAGGATTCAGATTCTGCAGTCGCTGACAAAAGCCCCGGCAAGCGTATTGCCGTAGCCTCAAGCAATCTCGGTTATCCCGCCAGTCTTGTGGACGGGCAGCGATAGCAGCCATGCATATTGGCATTATCGGCAGCGGCAGTGGTGCCTTTGCTGCGGCCCTGAAATCGGTTGAGGCGGGTGCCCGCGTCACGTTGATCGAGTCAGGAACCATCGGCGGTACCTGCGTGAATATCGGCTGTGTGCCTTCCAAGATCATGATTCGCGCCGCCCAGCTTGCCCACTACCAGTCAAGCCACCCGTTTGACGGGTTGGCCCGGCAATCGCCTGTCATCGACCGGCGTAAACTGGTCGCGCAGCAGACTCGCCGGGTAGAAGAGTTACGCAATGCCAAGTACGTAGACATTCTGGAGAATACACCCGAAATCACGCTGTTGAGAGGCCGTGCCCGTTTCACCGATGCGCATAGCCTTGCGGTGGAAACTGGCAATGGTAAAACCGAAACCCTGACCGCCGACAGGATATTGGTCGCTACCGGTGCCTCGGCGGTCATACCGCCGATCTGCGGACTTGCCGCTACGCCATTCTGGACTTCGACCGGGGCACTGGAAGCCGGGGAGCTACCTGAGCACTTGTTGGTGATCGGCTCATCTGTGATCGCGGTGGAACTCGCACAGGCCTATCGACGCCTGGGCAGCGAGGTAACAGTCATCGCCCGGCACAGCCTGCTGTACCGTGCTGATCCTGAGCTGGGTGCCGGCCTGCAGGCGGCCTTTGAGGCCGAGGGTATACGGGTGTTGATCAATACCGGGGTCAATGTGGTGAAACACAACGGGGATCAGTTCCTGATAAACAGCGGGGCGGATGATCTCAGTGGGGATGCCCTGTTGGTGGCGGCCGGGCGTGCGGCCAATACTGCCGACCTCAATCTTGAAGCGGTCGGTGTGACAACCGACCCGCATGGCGCCATTGAGGTCAATGCGCGGATGCAAACCAGTGCGGAGCATATTTTCGCCGCCGGTGATTGCAGTAACCAGCCACAGTTTGTCTATGTCGCGGCGGCGGCCGGTACCCGCGCCGCTGTGAACATGACCGGCGGTGATGCGCAGCTTGATCTGTCGGTCTTGCCGGAGGTGATCTTCACCGACCCGCAGGTTGCAACGGTTGGCCTGGATGAAGCTGCTGCTGCACGGGCGGGTATCCAGACGATCTCACGTACACTTACACTGGACAATCTTCCACGGGCGCTGGCCAATTTTGATACCCGTGGTCTAATCAAGCTGGTCAGCGAAGCAGAGACAGGCCGCTTGTTGGGCGCCCAGATTCTGGCAGCGGCGGGCGGTGAAATTATCCAGACAGCCGCGCTGGCCATCGGCGGGCAGATGACAGTGGATGAGCTTGCCAGCCAGTTATTTCCCTATCTCACGATGGTGGAAGGACTCAAGCTTTGTGCCCAGACATTCAGCAAGGATGTGAAAATGCTCTCTTGCTGCGCGGGGTAGCCGTTTAGTGGTAAACCGGGTCTCCTCAGAGCCCATCCAAAGCGTTATGATGACAGCCTGTTTGAGGAGATTGATTCATGCGTAACATGCTGCAATTTTATATCGATGGGAAATGGGTTGATCCGGTTCAGGACAACCCGCTTGAGGTTATTAACCCGGCGACCGGGGAACCCTGTGGCCGTATCAGTATGGGTACGGCTGAAGATGTGGACAAGGCGGTGGCTGCCGCTCAGCGGGCCGCTGCCGGCTTTGCGCTTAGCTCACGCCAGGATCGCATTGATCTGTTGCAGTCGATTCTGGAGATTTTTGCTCGTCGTCACGATGAAATTGCCACCGCGATCATGGAAGAAATGGGTGCGCCCTGGAAACTGGCCAAGTACGCTCAGGCGGCCAGCGGCCCCGAGCATATTGCGGCTACGCTGGAAGTACTCAAGACCTATGCTTTCTTCGAGGACCATGGCAGCACACGTTTGCAGAAAGAGGCCATCGGCCCCTGTGCACTGATTACGCCCTGGAACTGGCCGATCAACCAGGTTGCGGTCAAAGTGGCACCGGCCCTGGCGGCGGGTTGCACGATGGTTCTCAAGCCCAGTGAAATAGCACCGTTTGATGCGATGATCTTTGCTGAGATCCTCGATGAGGCCGGTGTTCCCGCCGGTGTGTTTAACCTCGTCAATGGCTATGGCCCGGAGGTCGGCACCGCCCTGAGCAGCCACCCCGATATCACCATGGTGTCGTTTACCGGCTCAACGCGTGCCGGTGTGGATGTGGCCCGCAATGCGGCGGTTGGGGTCAAGCGCGTGGCGCAGGAACTGGGGGGCAAATCTGCCAACATCCTGCTGGATGATGCTGATTTTGACCAGGCTGTGAGCGCCGGGGCCAATGTGTGTTTTAACAACAGTGGCCAGTCGTGCAATGCACCGACGCGCATGCTGGTGCCGCAGGACCGCATGCAGCAGGCGGCAGAGATTGCTGCGGCCACTGCTGAAGCGACCGTAGTGGGCGATCCACAGGATAAAAGCACCGCTATCGGTCCGGTGGTTTCACAGTTGCAGTGGGATAAGATCCAGCGCCTGATTCAGCAGGGCATTGACGAGGGTGCGCGGCTGGTTGCGGGTGGCCCCGGGCGTCCTGCAGGCCTGGATAAAGGCTACTACGTCAGACCAACGGTGTTCGCGGATGTCCGCAATGATATGACCATTGCCCGCGAGGAAATTTTTGGTCCGGTGTTGTCGATTATTCCGTATACCGATGAAGACGATGCGGTGCGTATCGCCAACGATACGCCCTACGGGCTATCCGGCTATGTGACGTCTGCAGACCCTCAACGAGCACGTGCTGTCGCTGCCCGCCTGCGTACCGGCATGGTGCACATCAATGGCGCATCGCTGGATTCGCTGGCACCGTTTGGTGGTTACAAACATTCCGGCAATGGCCGGGAGTGGGGCGTATATGGCCTGGAAGAGTATTTGGAAGTCAAAACGGTCTATGGCTACAACGCAGGCTAGCTGACCAACACGTGGCGTATTCCGCGCGTTTATTCCCGTCGCGCATCCGGATGGAAATCAGCGGCATTGCGGGTGGCCATCTCCTCGTACAGCGCCCAGCGTTGGCGCACAGATTTTTCTGCAATTTCCAGCAAGCGCGCGGCCTCTTCGGGGTGCTGTCTTTCCAGTGAACGGAAGCGACCTTCATGCTGGCGGTATTCGGCCAGTGAAAGTGAAGGGCGCAGGCTGTCGAGCGTAAACGGGATGCCGCCGGCTTCGCGGATCACCGGGTTGTAACGGATCAACGGCCAATGGCCGCAATCAACGGCCCGCTTCTGCTGTTGTAAACCTTCTTCCATGTTGATGCCGTGCGCGATGCAATGGGAATAGGCAATGATCAGCGATGGTCCCGGATAAGCCTCGGCTTCGCGCAGGGCATGCAGGGTCTGCTGTGGGTTGGCGCCCATCGCGACACGGGCAACATAGACGTTACCGTAGGCGATAGCCTGTTGAGCAACGTCCTTTTTAGCCATGGTTTTGCCACCGGCAGCGAACTTGGCCACTGCGCCCACGGGGGTGGATTTGGACATCTGGCCACCGGTATTGGAGTAGACCTCGGTGTCCATCACCAGGATATTGACATCAAGCCCGGAGGCCAGCACGTGATCGACGCCACTGGAGCCGATATCGTAGGCCCAACCGTCGCCGCCAACGATCCAGATCGAGCGCCGCACGAGGTGGTCTGCGAGTGACAGCAGGGCACGGGCATCGGCGCCAGCTATGCCGCCGAGCTTGTCTTTGAGTTCCACGACCCGCTTTCTCTGGGTGCTGATTTGCGATTCGGTATGCTGAGCACCGCTACACAGGGCATCGATCCGTTCTGTCCCCAGTTCGTCAACCAGTTTTTTCAGCAGCAGCACGGCCTGACGCCGATGATGGTCCGCCGTCAGCCTGAAGCCGAGGCCGAACTCTGCATTGTCTTCAAACAATGAATTTGACCAGGCCGGGCCACGACCGTCGGCATTTTTTGTCCACGGCGTGGTGGGCAGGTTGCCGCCATAAATGGATGAACAACCGGTCGCATTGGCCACCATCATGCGGTCGCCAAAAAGCTGGCTGATGGTCTTTAAATAGGGTGTCTCACCACAGCCGGCGCAGGCGCTTGAGAATTCAAATAGCGGCTGCAGGTATTGGGTGCCGCGCACGTTGGAGAAATCCACCTGCGAGCGGTCGTTCCATTCCAGTTTTTCAAACCAGTCAAGGTTTTCACGCTCGCGCTCCAGCACATCAGCCTTCTCCACCCATTTGAGGGCGCGTTCAGGTTCTTCGCCAGTCGTTTCAACACGTACCGGGCAGGCATCAATACACAGGCCGCAATCGGTGCAGTCATCAGCGTAAACCTGCAGTACATAGCGCATTTCAGGAAAGCCCCGGGCGGTCATTGCCGATGAACGCAAGCCTCGCGGCGCACCAACAAGATCATCCACATGGCAGAATTTGGCACGGATGGCAGCATGCGGGCAGACAAAAGCACAATTGCCACATTGTATGCAGTGGTTGTCGAGCCACTCCGGAATACGCCGGGCGATGCTGCGTTTTTCCCAGTGGCTGGTGCCGGTCGGGTAGGTACCATCGACAGGCAGGCTGGAGACTGGCAGCGCGTCACCACGTCCGGCCAGCATTTCACCGGTGACCTTTCGCACGAACTCAGGCGCGTGGTCAGGTATCAGGTGAATGGTGATCTTTTTGCCATCACATGCAGGTTTGGGGCTTACCTGTTTGAGCTGTGACAGCGCCGCATCGACTGCGGCATGATTTTTGGCAACGATGTCAGCGCCTTTCTTGCTGTAGGTCTTTTCAATCGCCTGCTTGATTTGCGCAATCGCCAGTTCCGTTTCCATCACGCCGCTGAGTTCGAAGAAACAGGTCTGCATGATGGTGTTGATGCGCTTACCCATACCGGTCTCGCGCGCCACGCGGTAGGCGTTGACGCTATAGACCGTGAGCTTGCGCTCAACGATGACTTCCTGGATATGGCAGGGCAGGTGATCCCAGACTTCGTCGGCCTCAAAAGGACTGTTAAGCAGCAGGGTCGCGCCATTGGCGGCCAGACCCAAGACGTCAGCTTTTTCGAGGAAATCCCACTGGTGGCAGGCGATAAAGTTGGCAGATTGCACCAGGTAGGGTGTATCGATCGGTTGCGGGCCGAAGCGCAGGTGTGAAACCGTCTGGGCACCGGCTTTGCGGGAATCGTAAACAAAATATGCCTGCGCAAAGCGGCCTTCCTGACTGCCGATAATCTTGATGGTGTTCTTATTGGCGCCTACTGTACCGTCGGAGCCCAGCCCAAAGAACAATGCCCGTGTGACATCCTCCTGCTCGATATTAAATTACGCATCGACGGGCAAACTCAGGTGCGTTACATCGTCGTTGATGCCAACGGTGAAAACCGGGCTGGGTGCATCACCGTCAAGGTTGTCAAATACAGCCCGCACCATGGCCGGGGTGAACTCTTTCGAGGACAAGCCGAAACGGCCACCGGTCACCCGGGGCATTTTCTCCAGGCTGCCATCGGCGAGCTTCCGTGCCAGCGCGCTGATGACGTCCTGGTACAGGGGCTCGCCATTGGAGCCCGGTTCCTTGGTGCGGTCCAGCACTGCGATTCTGCGCACCGTTGCAGGTAAAGCCCCCAGCAGAGCATCGACCGGAAAAGGCCGGTACAAGCGCACTGCCAGTACGCCAAAGTTGCCGCCCCTGGCGTTCAGCCAGTCGACGGTCTGGCGAACGGTGGAAACCGCAGAGCCCATTGCAATGATGACGGATTCAGCTTCCGGTTTGCCAAAATAGTCGACCAGCCTGTACTGGCGGCCACTGGTTCCGGCAAGTTGATCCATGGCATTTTGAACGATGCCGGGAACGGCCGTGTAGTACGGGTTCACACTCTCCCGGGCCTGGAAATAAGTATCCGGGTTCTGTGCCGTGCCGCGCATCACCGGCGTATCAGGATTCAGCGCACGTGCCTGATGATCGAGTACCCACTGGTCATCGACCAATAGCCTGATTTGCGCCTTCTCAATCAGGCATATCTTATTGATTTCATGCGAAGTTCTGAATCCATCGAAGAAATGCAGAAAAGGAATCCTCGACTGTAGCGTGGCCAGGTGCGCGACCAGTGCCAGATCCTGTGCTTCCTGTACACAGGATGAAGCCAGGATGGCGAAACCGGTGGTGCGTGCTGCCATCACATCCTGGTGGTCACCGAAGATGGACAGGCCTTGCGCTGCCAGTGAGCGTGCCGCAACATGAAAAACAGCAGGTGTTAATTCACCGGCGATTTTATACATATTGGGCAACATCAGCATCAGGCCCTGGGAGGCTGTGAAGGTGGTGGACAGGGCACCGGCCTGCAGGGCGCCGTGGACGGCGCCGGCGGCTCCGCCCTCATGCTGCATCTCAACCACGGTAGGAATATTGCCCCACAGGTTGGGTTGTTTATTGCTGGCCCATTCATCGGCCAGTTCAGCCATGGTTGAGGAGGGCGTGATCGGGTAAATCGCGCAGATTTCACTCAGTTGGTAGGCGATGCGTGCGGCCGCTTCATTGCCTTCGAGACAGGCCATTTGAGGTTTCTTATTCATACCACACTCCCGATGTCGACCATCTCCATGGCATGGCAGGGACACTGCAGGAAGCAGGCCTCGCAACCGGTGCAGCGTTCATAATCGATCTTGTAGCGCAGGTCTTTGCCCAGTTTGATGATGGCACTTTCAGGGCAGGCCCCAAAGCAACCATCACACTCAAAGCAATTGCCGCAGGAATAGCACCGCGACGATTCAAAAATGGCTTCTTCCTCACTCAGCCCGGCGGTCACTTCGCGGAAATCTGTGTTGCGCTGCCCGGCGGGCAGTTCGGTTTGCACACGTTTTTGTGCATCCGCGTGATACCACAGGTGCAGGGCGTCGAAGTCGACGCTCGGCTCGGGGGAGGTTTTGGAATACTCCTTGCTCTGGAGCCAGGCGTTAATGTGGCGTGCGGCCTTCTTGCCATGCCCTGTGGCAATGGTCACCGTACGCTCTGAAGGCACCATGTCGCCGCCAGCGAAGATACCGGTAGCACCGGTCATCATATTCGGCCCGACCTCTACCACGCCATCCCAGCCAAGTTCAACACCGGGGATGGAATCGAGGATACTGGTGTCGACATTCTGTCCCAGTGCCAGCACCAGGCTGTCTGCTTTGAGGGTTTCGAACTCACCGGTGGGTTGTGGCCGGCCGTTTTCATCGACCTCCATCACTTCAACCTGAAACTCGGTGCTGTCGATCTGGCGGATGGTACGCAGCCAGTTGATTTTGATGCCTTCCTCTTCCGCTTCCTGGGCTTCAAAGTCGTGCGCAGGCATGTGTTCACGGTCGCGCCGGTAAATGATCATGGCTTCTTCCGCACCCATGCGCTTGGCTGTACGGGCTGCGTCCATGGCGGTATTGCCACCGCCATATATCGCGACACGACGGCCCAGCTTGGGGCTGTCGCCGGCTTCTACAGACGCCAGGTAGCTGACGGCATCGAGAATCCTGCCTGCATCGCGGGCGGGAATGTCCACTTTTTTAGCCAGGTGGGCACCAATGGCCATGAACACCGCGTCAAAGTTACCGTCCTGCTTGGCTTGCGGCACATCCTCAACCTTGTAGTCCAGCCGGATCGTGACACCGATATCCTGAATGGTCTTGATCTCTGCATCCAGCACCTCCCGTGGTAAGCGGTAAGCTGGAATACCCAGGCGCATCATGCCACCGGCCATCGGGCCCGCTTCGAAAATCTCGACCTCATGGCCCATCATCGCCAGGTGCCAGGCCGCCGACAGCCCGGATGGCCCCGAGCCTACCACCAGCACCCGTTTGCCACTGGGCTGGGCTTGTGGTGCTGGTTTCCAGTCCCTTTCCACCGCCAGGTCGCCGAGAAACCGTTCAACAGCATGAATACTGACAGCATCGTCCACATGGGTGCGGTTACAACGGGTCTCACAAGGGTGGTAACAGACCCTGCCATGTACGCCGGGTAACGGGTTGTCCCGCACCAGGGTCCGCCAGGCTTCTTCAAAGCGCTGCTCCTGGGCCAATGACAGCCAGGCCTGGATATTTTCCCCGGCCGGACAGGCATGGTTGCACGGCGGTATGGTGTCCCGGTATATCGGCTGTTGCAGGCGGATGGGTCCGGTGCCGGATTTTCGCTTCAGGTCGGGCGGGCTGGTGATGTCGGTGCGGCTATTTGGCATGGGTCAATCGCATTTCCACAGTGGTTGTCGCCAACAGTGTTGGTCTGGATTTGTTTCGTAAATACACTATAGGGTGTTTACAGTGAATTGCCCTGATATTGCTCAAGTAAAAGTTGATCTTCAGGACTCCACAACTGGTTGGCCTTGAGTTTATTTTCCTGCATCAGCATGGCGGCGTTCAGGAATTTGTCTTCCCTGGCCAGAAACTGGGCTTTGAGCTTGAAGAACAGGTAGTCATACTGAGTATTGGCTTCGAGGCGGTCGAGCGTATCTTTGTAGTCCAGGCCGGGGGTTTGTAAGAGGGTTTCCAGGGCCTCAAAAGCCACATAATTTGCAATGGCAACTTCCTGCTGTTCCCGATACTTGGCTTCAGCCAGTTGCAACATTTTCAGGCCTTCTTCAACCTGGCCGGATTTGATGGTGACATGGCCTTGCGCCCTGAGTATTTCGCTGGTGAAATACTCTTTTAAGGCAGGATATTTTTGCAGGGTGTTGTCAATTTTCTGCAATGCTTCGGCGGCGGGCATCGCGCGGGATGAAACCAGGATATCCAGCGCGTAGAAGCCAAAGCGCACAGAGGGCAGGGCACTCTTCTCAACGATGGAAGTACGCATAATTTCCATATGTTCGGCGGCCTGCTGGAACTTGCCTTGAACATACAGCCTGTGGACGGTTAAAAATTCGGCCAGGAAAGGGTAGAAATCACTTTTCGTTTCCAGGCCAATGGCCCTCATCCTGTCAATATAGATTTGCGAGCGGTCAAAATACCCGCGCAGGTTCAGAATGGTGCCGGTGGCCTGAATGAAACACGCCTGCTCATGCAGGGAGGTGCTGTTTTGCAACCAGGGTTCTGCACGGGTGGCCACTTGTACCCCGTCATCCAACATATTGCGTTGGAGGTTCAGACGGTTCAAAACGCACAGGCTCGAAATCATGCCATTGCTGTTTTCAGACTGTTGGTAAAAATTGATGGCGGTAGACAGGTATTGCCTGGCCTCCTGCGCCTGCTTGTCGAGCAACTTGATTCTGGCCAGCGACAGGTTCAAACCGGCCAGGTGGTTGGGCAGTGGATAATATTCCTTGCTCAGCGTCAGGCTCTCCAGGGTTAAGGTTTCAGCTTCTTCCCAATCGTTCTGCATGTTGGCGAGGAAGATCAGTGACTTTAGCCCGGCCAGTTTTACATACGGGTCACCTGATTGATCAATTGCATTGATGGATTGCCGGATCGCCAGGGTGGATCGTTCATCATCCCTGAGGCGGTAATAGGCCATGGCTTTGATAAAGTTAAAATCTATCAACGCCTTGGGGCTGTCGCTGTCATTGAGCCTTTCGATTTGAGTATTGGCAATGGCGATCGCCCGGTCGAAGCCGCCGACGTCCAGATGCGCTGCGGCGAGCCTGATCCAGGCCACCAGGAATTCTTCGTCCTTGTTGACGGCTGACTGGAAATAGGAGAGCGCACGCTTATTGTCGCCGCTGACCTCAACTTCGAAGATACCTTGCAGATAGCTCTGTAGCGCGAACTGGTCAGTTGTCAGGGGCACATTAGCATCGATAGTATCGAGCTGGTCCCGGATTGAAAGGTTGAGGCTGACCCACTTGTCAATTTTTTTAAACAGGGCCGGAAGGCTTGCCGCCTGAATTTCTGCACTGGCCAGAATATCGTCCTCAGTACGCAGCCTGGTGGTGGCGATAAAGCCACCGTCGGATTCTTCGAGCCCAATCAGGAAGCTGTAGTCAAATTTCTGGTTGGTGGTCAAACCAATGGCCAGTTTCTCAGGAGAACTGGATGCATACCATTCCGCATCGGGACCGAGGGTGTAAATCAAGTCATGTTGTCCGAGTAACTCTGCCAGGTAGTCCAGGCCGCCGGTGTTCAACCAGTCATCTCTGCTGGTTGTTGGCACGATGGCCAGGCTGATGGGTAATCCAGCCTGTTGGAAGTCCTCTTTGTCCTCTCCAGGCTGGTCAGACAACTGCCTGAAGAACGGGATGGCGAGCAAAATAATGGCCAGTGCTGCGTAAATCAGCCAGGCGGGCCTGCGTGGTTGCCTTGTCGGGAAGGCGAGGTGAAGGGTCGATTGGGTTTCGACCGAAGCTGTAAACCGGTATCCGACACCACGGTGCGTCTCTATAAAAGGGTGTTCAGAGTTGTCATCGCCGAGTAGCTTCCGCAGACGCAGGATCTGCTTGGCCAATGCAGTATCGGTCACCACCTGGCCTGGCCAGACGGCTTCAATGATTTCGTCTTTGCTCAGGATTTTCCCCGGGTTTTCGACGAAAGTCAGCAACAGGTAATAGACTTTTGTGCCAAGCGGAATCTTTTTGTGCTGGCGATACAATACCTGTTGGTCATTGCGGATATAGAAATCTGCAAACCGGTATTGCTTTGATTCAATATTCGAATTCATGTCACCCTGGTTCCCCAAAAACACCGCTGACAGACACCCTTTTTAAGGCTGCTCCGAATGCCCGGCGTTGACTTCCAACGGTTCGGTAGCGGGCGATATCTATGTGTTTTTGCCCGAAAAATCACGAATTTGACCGTAAACGACATCCAATGTCCTCTGGATGTCATGAACAGTTGTTGGCACACCCTCATAATTATCATACCAATTTTCCCGTCACCGGGGGCGCGGTTCAACAGGTAAAGTTTTATGGCAACACTGAGAGCAATACTGACAGGCATAGCCTTATTTTTTTCCAGCACATTGTTTGCCGCGCCCGATTTAGTGGGGGGGGGCGCCACAGCCGGGCCCGGTCAGGAGGTTACCATCCCGGTTAATTTCGTGGCCGATGGCTCGGTGGTGGCTCTTCAATTTGATCTGACGTTTGATGCGGCAGCACTCAGTCCGCAAGCAGTGTTTGCCGGCACGGCATTGGCAGGCCACAGTCTCAGTTGGCAGGAAATACAACCGGGCCAACTGCGCTTTGTCATCACCACCGCCACGCAAACACCCCTGGTCAGTGGCAGTCTCGCCGATGTGCGCCTGTTGTTGTCCGCCAATGCACAGGCTGCAACCTACCCTCTGGTCATTGATAACCTGGTGATGTCCAATGCTGCGGCACAGCCGGTTATGGCAACCGGTGTTGCCGACGGCAGTGTAACGATAACGCTGGCGGATACCATCGCTATTCCGGCGCTCGGGGCACTGGCCATCGTATTGCTGATCCTGTTGCTGATGGGGACTGTCTGGGTGTTTGTCCAGCGTGGTCTTGCTGGCGTGTCGTTCTCAATTTTCCTCGGGCTGACTTTATTCAGCTCAACCATCGCGCGTGCAGCGGTGGGACTGCCCGGCGATGCCAACAATGATGGTCTGGTGAATGCCGGCGATATTCCGGTCATCGTAGCGCAAATACTGGAGCGCGCCGTCGCGCCCGGCGACCCGGACTGTAACCAGGATCTGGTGGTTGATGTGCTGGACACGATTTGCGCGTCCACAACGGCGCCACCACCCCCCCCGCCACCGCAAGTCAATAATGCCCCGGACCTGATACCCCCGGGTAACCGGTTGCTGCAGCTTGATGTGCCTTTTGAGACACCATTGTTTGCGGTCGATCCCGATGTGGGTGATGTTTTGACTTTCAGTCTGCCGGCCGCACCGGTGGGTATGAGCATTGACCCGGCGAGTGGTGTTCTGAGCTGGACGCCAACAGTGGGTGATCTTGGTGCCAACAATGTGGTGGCGCTGGTTACCGATCTGGGTGGCCTGACGGATACGGAGAGCTTCATCGTTGAGGTCGTGCAACCGGTACCCACGCAGCAAAGCAACGCAGCACCCGTGTTGACCGTGCCCGGTGACCAGAACCTGGTATTTGATGAACTGCTGGATGTACTTGCCAGCGCCACTGATGCAGACCCCGCCGACACCCTTACTTTTGAATTCATAAACGCACCCGCAGGCATGTCGATTGATCCGGTTACGGGTGCAATTAGCTGGACACCTGATGAGACCCGGATTGGTGTACATGATGTTGCCGTGCGGGTGACAGATGCTGCCGGTGCTGCGGATGCGGGCAGCTTTATTGTGACGGTCAATGATATCAACAAGCCACCGGTGGCGGTGGATGACCTGTACACCGCCCACGGTATCGAAACACTGGTCATCCCGGCTCCCGGGGTGCTTGGCAACGACTCCGATCCCAACGGCGACCCGATGACCACGCAATTGGTCAGCGCTCCTGCCAACGGTAGTTTGACTCTGAATCCTGATGGTTCATTTGAATATGCACCGCTATCACCTGTCAGTAACCTGGTAGCAACACCGGTTACGGGCGATATGGCGCAGCTGGCCGAGCCGGTTTCTATCAATGCAAGCAGTACCTTTATCGACCGTACCTGGACCGAAACAGACGACCGTGAAGCATTCCGCGCCCTCGATGGTGATCTGAACACGTCGTGGTTTGCCGACCTTGGTGACGCAGTCAACCTGGGTTCCAGTCCGTTCTTTGAGATAGGCTTTGCCGTGGATGTCACTGTTACTGAAATACAGATGTTCGGCAATCGGGAATCGCCTGATGGCTTCGACTTCCTCTCGGGGATTTTCCAGTTGTTCGATCAGAACGGGGTTGAGCTGTTTAACAGTGGTGATCTCGCCCTGCCGGCGCCGGACCGGGATATTGTGGTGTCGGTACCTGCGGTTGAAATGGTCAGGCAGGTGCGTTTCACACCGACCGCAGATGAATCCGATCACCCCGGATTTGCCGAGCTGAAAGTAATGGGCTCGGCCGTGGTACAGCTGTTCAAATACAAAACCAACATCGAATTGACACGTTTTGCCCGTTTTTCAACCTCCGCCAGCAGTAACAGGCGAGCCCTGAATGATGATGAAAAGGCGGTTGATCAGCGCCTTCTGACCAGTTGGCACAGCGAGGACGCAGATCTGGCACCAGCTATGGACATCACGTTCCCTGATCAGGGGGTCACCGTTCGCGAGATTCAATTGTTCGGCCCGAGGTTTTCCACTGGTAACCCGGATACGCCACGGTATTTTCTGACCGGGGAGTTTCGTTTGCTGGATAGCTCCGGCATTGAATTATGGACCAGCGGTGTGGTCACCCTGACCGACCTGCATACCGGTTTTACGCTGCCAGTGCCAGCGGTCACCGATGTACAGACGGCCCGTTTTGAGGGCGTGACCTGGAATGACCCAACGCGCGGGCCGGGCATCAGTGAGTTCAAGGTCTTCGGGGATGGGTTAATCTGGCCGTTGTATCCACAAGAGGAGTGGTCATGGACTGAGACATCGATGCTGGTTGATGGCGTCAAGCCTGCAGGCCATGTCAGCAATGTTCCGCTGGTGGTGGATCTCGATGGCGATGGCTTCCAGGAGATCCTGTTCAGTGCAGGTATTCCTATTGAAGGCATCACTTACCCAGCCTACATCGTCGTTCTCGATGGCCGCACCGGTGCCGAGAAGCAGGTATTACTGGACCCGGATTTGCTCGTGCGTGGCTATGTATCCATGGCCGTGGGTGATATAGACGGGGATGGCCTGCCCGAAATTCTGGCGGCAGCAGAGTGGGGTTCACGTCAAGCGCCTACCTATGAACTCATCGCCTTCGAACACGATTTAACGCTCAAATGGCGCAGCGATCCACTCAAACAGAACAACTGGTCGGGTATAACCATTGCCAACATAGATGGCCAGGACTTACCGGAAATCCTGATAGGAGATCAGGTGCTGGATGCAAATGGGACCCTGCTCTGGTCGGGGAGTATTCCGCAACCGGGACGGATTATTCCCATTGCAGCAGATATTGACCTCGATGGGGCGGTGGAGGTTATCGCCGGAGGCTATGTCTATAGCGCGGACGGCACTTTGTTGTGGAATACAGCAAGCCCGTTCGCAGGTTGGGCGGCCACGGGCAATTTTGACGATGACCCCTATGCTGAAATTGTTTTTGCGGCGGGCTCCCAGCTTTATCTCTATGAACATGACGGCACCCTGAAGTGGACGACAAAAACCACCTGGGCTGGTGGCCCGCCTACGGTTGCCGATTTTGATGGCGACGGCAAGCCTGAAATCGGCCGGGCCAACTCACTGTTTTATGAAGTGGTGGATACCGATGGTCGCCTGATGTGGCGCCAGCCCATTGAAGACCGGAGCGGTGTTACCGGATCTGCCATATTTGATTTTGATGGCGATGGCAGCATGGAAGTCGTGCATCATGACGAACAGTATATTCAGGTGTTCAGGGGCTCGGACGGTGAACTGCTGTTCAGAATGCCGCTCACCTCGTCCACCGCGGTCGAGTATACGGTTGTTGCCGATGTTGACAGTGACGGGCACGCAGAAATCGTGGTGGCGTCAACCGGTCTTGGTAGTGCTGAAGACACCCGTGGTATTCGGGTTCTTGGCGGTATCGATGACGACTGGGTTCGTGCGCCTGATACCTGGAACCAACACGCCTTTCACGTAACCAATGTCAACCAGGACCTGACCATCCCGTTGGTCGAGCAACACAACTGGCTGACCCCGGGGCTGAACAACTATCGGCAAAATGCCTTCACCCCCGATAATCCGGACAAGATGGACCGGTTCACTTACAAGGCGCTTGCAGCCGGACAGGAATCGAATATTGCGACGGCTTATATCGATGTACTGGCACCCAATACGGCACCCGAATTTACCTCGACACCCGATACGACCGCCACGGTGGATATTGAGTACCTGCACGGCCTGCAGGCCAAAGATGCAGAGTTTGACTTGCTTGTATTCGAGCTGATTGACGGGCCACCCTGAATGACCATCGACGGACCGACCGGCCTGTTGCGCTGGACACCCGCGGTGGCAGACCTCGGCGACCACATGGTGACGGCAAAAGTCTCGGATTTGCGCGGGCTGTCTTCCTTGCAGACGTATACGCTCACCGTGCGAAACATCGCCATGGTGCCGGATGTGGTAGGAGAAATCCGTGCCCAGGCTGAATCCATGCTAGTTGCCGATGGTTTCGTGACCGGTAGGGTGTCGAGTTTCAACCATCCGAGCATCCCGGCCGGGGCGGTCAGTGGCCAGACACCTGTGGGTGGTGCTGTTGCGGAGTTTGGCAGCAAGGTTGACTTGCTTATTTCGCTGGGCCCCGCGCCTGAAGATGTGGATGATGACGGTGATGGGTTTACCGAAAACCTGGGTGACTGCAATGACAACGATGACACCATATTCCCGGGTGCCGTTGATATCCCGGCCAACGGCGTCGATGAAGACTGCGATGGCGTGGATGCGTCACGTCCACCGGTGGAAATCCTGGTGTTGCCCGCCACCGATACTATCCTGACAGACGAAATTCTGAGCCTCGGTGCCGTTGGTATTTTTGACGATGGCACCAGCCAGAATATGACGGCCATTGCGACCTGGTCAGATGGGCCTGAATTCAGCTCGCCAACAGCGGGTACATTTTTAATTACAGTATCCAAAGGGCTTGTCTCGGGTTCGGCCAGCATTACGGTCGTGGACCGGGTACCGGGCGATGTTGAGATTCCGGTTGCGGAAATTACCGCGCCCGCCGCCAACACTACAGTGACTAAACCCGTCGATATTATCGGTACAGCCACGGATACCAATTTCCTCAAGTACACGATCGGGATCGCCGCTGCAGGCGAGCAGAACTTTACCGAAATTGCCAACAGCACAAGCCAGGTTACTGCCGGTGTGCTGGGGCGGTTTGACCCAACCATGCTGATCAACGACCTGTATACCCTTCGTTTGACGGTGTTTGATACGGGTGGCAACCAGACGGTAGCGCAGATTAGCGTTCAGGCAGATGGAGAAATGAAGGTGGGTAATTTCACCCTGAACTTCACTGACCTGCAGATCCCCATGAGTGGCTTGCCGATTATCATAAATCGCAGTTATGACAGTCGGGATAAAGGCCAGGGAGATTTTGGTATTGGCTGGAGTTTTGGCGTCCAGACATTACGTCTGCGAACCAACAGGATTCCTGGTGGTGGCTGGGAGGTTTTCAAGTCTGGCCTGGCCTACCTGCTGGCTCCTTCGGATGAGCACAAGGTCAGCATCACCATGGCCAATGGCAGGGTTGAAGAGTTTGACCTCAGGATAAGCCCGGATACGTCTGTCATTACACCATTTCCACCACTTGCCAACCGCGCCAGCTATGTTGCGCGCCCTGACACACTTGGTTCACTACAAAGCCTGGATAACAACAACCTGTCCATCCTCGATTCACAGCCTGGTGCTGTTCAGTTGCTGGATGATATCAGCAACAAAGTCTATGACCCGGTCCGTTTTCTTTACACCGCTGCGGATGGTACAAAAGTTACGATTCATAAGGTCAATGGTGTAGAGCGTATTGAGGACAGCAACGGCAACACACTTACTTTTACAGACGGTGGAATTTTCCATTCAGCCGGAAAGTCGGTCCTATTCCAGCGTGATACCAGTGGTCGAATCACCCAGATCAGTGACCCGGAAGGCAATATTCAGACCTATACTTACAGTGACACCGGTGACCTGCTCTCACATACCGACGCCGAAGGCAATACCACCTGGTTTCAGTATAATTATCAGCATGGTTTGATCGGTGTGATTGATCCACTCAATCGCGTTGTCCGGCGCAATGAATACGATACCGGTGGAAGATTGATCAGCTCTACCGATGCCGATGGCAGGATTATCGCCTATACGCATGACATGGGTTCCAGGCAGGAAGTGTTGACTGATGCAGACGGTAGCGTCACGGTTCTGGAATACGATATCAACGGCAATATCATCTCTATGACCGACCCATTGGGCAATGTCTCCCTGTACAGCTATGACGCACAAGGCAACCAGGTCAGTCGTACCAACTCCATAGGCGAGACCACCACGCAAACATTTGATAGCGCGGGGAATATATTGTCACAGACCGATGCCCTTGGTCATACGACATCAAGAACCTATGACCCGGGGAACAGGGTGACCAGTATTACTGATCCGATGGGGCGGGTGACGCGTATGAATTATGACGCCCGGGGCAATCTGGTTGAAGTGCAAGACGCCCTTGGCAATCTGCAGCAAAGCTATGGTTATGACGTCCGGGGCAATCGGGTTCTGACCATGGACGCGGAAGGTAACAGCACCCTTCACAAGTATGATGCTGCCGGAAACCAGATAGAGCGGGTGGACCCGCTGGGCAACATTTCAACCTTCAATTACGATGCGAACGGCAGGGTGACCAGTCGGCTGGATAGTTTCGGCAAGGTTACCAGCACCCGGTATGACGGCCGGGGACTTAAGGTTCTGAATACCGACCCACTGGGGCGCAATACGCAGTTTGACTACACGGTTACAGATTTTCTACAAGGAGTGAGCGATCCTGCGGGTAACAGTGCGAGCCAGACATTTGACGCAGCAGGGCAGGTGGTTTCTGAAACCGACATGCTCGGTAATACTGTTGTAAATACCTATGACCTCAAAGGCAACCTGACCAGTATTACTGATCCACTTAATCGCAAGGCGGTGTTGGAATATGACGTACTCGGCCGGCGCACGAAAAGTATCTCCCGGGGTGGTAGCGTCGTTGAAGCCCGCTATGACCCGCTGGGGCGTCTTATTGAGCGTATTGATGCCCGTGGCAACAGCACTTTCTATGAATATGATGCTGCTGGACGAAACACTAAAGTCACTGATGCGCTGGGCAATTTCACGACCTATAGCTATGATCCGGCGGGCAACCAGATAGCCATGGTTGATGCCAGGGGGAATAGTTTCTCTTTTCAGTACGATGCCCTGGACCGGCCGGTTAAAACGACTTATCCGGATGGCAGTTTTGAGACCATGGAATACGATGCGCTCGGCAATGTCATTGCAGAGACGGATGCGCTTGGACAGACAAGCTCGTATGCGTACGATGCAAACAGCAACCTCGTCAGGGTTGTTGATGCGGCGGGACAACAGACGGGTTATGCCTATGATTCTGAAGACCGGCTGGTCTCACAGACTGATGCGCGCGGCAATATCAGCACATTTACCTATGATGATCTGGGTCGGCGGACTACCAGGGTCTTCGCAGATGGAACCGTTGAAGTCAGGGCTTACGATATCGCTGGTGATTTAACCCAGAGCACTGATCCGAACGGCAACCAGACGACGCTTGGTTACGATGCCAAAGGTCAGTTGTTATCCCGCACGTTCGCCGATGGCAGCCAGGAGTTATACACATATAACGTGACCGGGCAACTGCTGACTGGGACCAATGCCTGGGGCGTGGTCAGGTATAGCTATGACCTCGATGACCGGTTGTTACAGATTGACAACCCGGATGGAAGCCTGGTCGCCTATGCCTATGATGCACAGGGGAACAGAACCAGTGTGACCACCCAGACATCACTGTTGAAGTTACCCAGGACGACCACCAGCACCTATGACGTCCTGAATCGCCTTGCCTCAGTGACTGACCCGGATGGCAATGTTACAACCTACACTTATGATGAGATCGGTAATCTGGTTTCAATCGACAACCCGAATGGTGTACTGACCAGCTTTGCCTATGATAGTCGCAACTACCTGTCACTGATTGTGCACACATCAGGGGTTGGAGAGGTTGCCAGGTATCAGTATCAGGTCAACGCACTGGGTGATCGCACCGGTGTGTCTTTCTCAGACGGTTCGCTGGTTGAATATGAGTACGATAGCTTACGCCGCCTCACCCGGGAAACCCACAAGGACAAGCTGGCTGTTATCACCTATGAAATGCGGTATGGGTATGATGCTGTTGGAAACCGGGTCAGCGCTACCGATAAAGATGGCAACGTCCAGACCTTCACCTATGATTCGGGTGACAAGCTGGTTTCTGTGGATACCGATAATTATTTTTATGACGCCAACGGGAACCTGGTGGCGCGCAGCGATATAGCCGGCACGACACTATTCAGTTTTGATTTTGAAGATCAGTTACAGCGGGTTACAACCCCCCTTGACCAGGTTGATTACACCTATGACGCTGGTGGCGAACGTGTCCGTCGTGAGGTTCCCGGGACAGCGACCAACTTCCTGGTTGACCCCTACAATACCAACGATGTCTCACAGGTGCTGGTCGACTACGATGATACCGCCACACCGAGTGCGGAGTACGTTTACGGTCATAAACTGTTGAGTCAGAACCGTGCGGGTAACCGCCACTATATGCAACAGGACGGTAGCCTGAATGTCCGGTTGCTGACCGATGCAACCGGCAGCGTAACAGACACTTATGACTTCCAGGCGTTTGGTGTACCCATAGCTGAAACCGGTACGACAGACAACCCTTACCGGTTTGCGGGACAAAGGCAGGATCCTTTAACCGGACTCTCTTATATGCGGGCGCGCTACTATGACCCGGCCTCGGGTCGCTTTGTCAGTCGTGATCCCTTTGCCGGTTACCTGCGTGACCCGATATCGCTGCATCGATATTTATATGCCAATAACAATCCGATTAATTTCTCCGACCCGAATGGAACGTTCGCGATTCCCTCTGTGCTGGTAAGTATGGCAATCAGCGCGACAATATCATTCAGCGTTGCAGTGGTCTCGGGTAAAAAGGGCAAAGAGCTGATTTATGAAACAATAATAGGCGCGGCATTCGGGGCGATAGGGGGTCCGCTGGGTAAAGCACTCGGAACACTTTTCACGAAATCCAAAGTGCTTCTTACCCTGGTCAGGAATCCGGCGGTTGGCAAGTATGCTGGCAGGCTGGTTGCGGCGATTCCAGCTACCGTTCTTGGCGCTGCTGAAGACTTCAGCAAGGCACTTGTAACGGGGGATGCCGCCAAGGATGGTTACGCTGGGAAATTTGCAACGGCGGTAGCCCTGAATTTTGTGTTCAATATTTTTCTGGGTCCATTCTCACTTGAAGCAGGGAAAGTTCCTAAACAGATTCTGGTCAAAGGTACAGTACGTAAAGGACGGTTGATGGTGAAGACGCTTGTGCCTAAGGAGATTCAAGTAACTGTTCTCAAGTTCCTTGAGGGAGATGCTTCTGCCTTCAACACTATCGAGACGTTTATATGGGAATTCACTAAGCTGATCGTGGGCGAGATTCAAGATTTGCCGGGGGGTAACCCCGGGATAGCCCGATGATGTCCACTTACAGGTGGACACCATGACGCCGGTGGCCAGATCCGCCAAGTAGCTGTGCCGTACACCGCGGTCACCTCAAGGTTATTTGCTGGCAATATAATTGACATGTCATGACATGTCCTGATAATCTTCTGTCATGGCTAAGATAAAAATCAGTTCCAAAGTTGAACAGCGCGAATGGGAAGCACTGCAGGCGATTGCTTATGAATCAAAGCAGAGCATTGCTGGCTTGCTGTCCGAGGCGGTCGCAGACTATGTTCGCAAGCGCCGTCTGCGCCCCGAAGTCCTCTCACAGCTTGAAGATTCAATCAGTGAAAACGAGGAGTTGGGGTACCGCCTTGCCAAGTGATACGGTAAAGTTTTTATCGCTTGATGAAGCGATCGCCATCCATAAACGGTTAATTGAAAAATTTGGCGGCAGCCCCGGCCTGAGAGATAGGGGTTTGCTGGAGAGCGCGTTGTTTCGGCCACAAACAGGGTATTATCCGGATTTGGCACATATGTCAGCCGCGCTGTTTGAATCGCTGGTCAGCAATCACGCTTTTGTGGATGGGAACAAGCGCGCAGCCTTCTTTATTTGTGACATTTTTCTACGTATCAACGGCTGGAAACTCGCTGTAGATCCAGAGCAGGCATATACTTTTATCATTGGCGCTCTGGAAAACAGTTCCTGCGATTTTGAGCACTTACTGCCATGGATTCAGCGATACACGATACAAATCCCATAAGGAAAGGGTCCAGTTTGAAGACAACTGTGGACAATTAGTCACTAACACTGCATAAATACATATCCTGTTGAAGGGGTAGGTTTGATGGCCAATAAAATTGACAAGATCCTCATCGCCAACCGCAGTGAAATTGCCATTCGGGTTCTGCGTGCCGCTGCGGAATTGGGTATTCGCACTGTCAGTGTCTACACGCATGAAGACCGCTACTCACCACACCGCTACAAGGCTGATGAGGCTTACCAGATCGGTGCCGATGATGAGCCGCTTAAGCCCTACCTGGATATCGATGCGATCATCGAGGTTGCACGGCTCAATCAGGTCGATGCCATCCACCCCGGTTACGGATTTTTATCTGAGAATGTAGCGTTCGCGAGTCGCTGCCGCGATGAAGGCATCATTTTTGTCGGTCCCACGCCCGAGGCTATGGCCAAACTGGGTGACAAGGTACAGGCCAAGCAGAATGCCATCGAGGCCGGCCTGCCGGTGATTGAAGACAGCCAGCAAAAACTGGACGAGTTCGAAACTGCGCTGAGCGAGGCGGAACGTATTGGTTATCCGTTGATGCTGAAGGCGGTATCTGGCGGTGGCGGACGTGGTATGCGCATCGTGCGCGATGCTGATGAGCTTAAGTCCGCATATGGAGAAGCCCGCGGCGAGGCCGCCAAGGCATTCGGTGACGACACCGTCTTCCTCGAAAAATTTATCGATTCGCCCAAGCATATCGAAGTGCAGATACTGGGTGATAACCATGGTAACCTGGTGCACTTGTTTGAGCGGGACTGCTCGGTACAGCGGCGCTTCCAGAAAGTTATCGAAGTTGCACCCAGTTCCTCGCTGCAGGCTGCCACCCGGCAAAAGCTGTTTGACTACGCGCTGGCAATTACCCGCCATGTTAACTACAGCAATGCCGGCACCGTCGAGTTCTTGCTGGATGCCGATGAAAACATTTATTTCATAGAGGTCAATCCACGTATCCAGGTCGAGCATACGGTGACCGAGCAGGTGACCGGTGTGGATATCGTGCGCAGTCAGATACAGATTGCCCGGGGCCATAAGTTAAGCGACCCGGAGATTGCCATTGAGAGCCAGGATGACATCCGCTGTCGTGGTTATGCCATCCAGTGCCGGATCACCACTGAAGACCCAGAAAATGATTTTCAGCCGGATTTTGGCACCCTGATTGCCTATCGAAGTGCGGCCGGCTTTGGTATCCGGCTGGATGTTGGTGCGGCCTATACCGGCGCGCGTGTTTCACCATTTTTTGATTCGATGCTGGTCAAGGTTACCGCCCAGGGCCGCACACTGAATGGTGCAGTCGCGCGCGCACACCGCGCCTTGCGTGAATTTCGTATCCGTGGGGTCAAGACCAATATCGGCTTCCTCGAAAATGTCCTTGAGCATCCAACCTTTGTGGCCGGCAAAGCGACCGTGGCTTTCATTCACAACCACCCGGAATTGTTCAGGATCACCCGCAGCTTTGACCGCGCGACCAAGACCCTGCGTTACATCGCCAACCTGACCGTTAATGGCAATCCGGATGTCAAAACCATTGATCCCGGGCGCAGCTTCCGCAAAGCGGTGGTTCCGCCGGTCAATCGCCTGGCGGAATACCCCCGTGGCACCAAAAACCTGCTGGATGAAATGGGACCGGAAGCGTTCTGTGGCTGGGTCAAAGCGCAGAAGCATATCCTCTACACCGATACCACTCTGCGTGACGCGCACCAGTCGTTACTGGCCACGCGCATGCGCACCCAGGACATGCTGGCGGTTGCCGAAGGCTTTGCCAAGGCGCACCCGCAGGTATTCTCGCTGGAAATGTGGGGCGGTGCGACCTTTGACGTCAGCATGCGCTTTTTGCGCGAGTGCCCGTGGCAGCGCCTGCAGCAATTGCGCGAAGCCGTGCCGAATATACTTTTCCAGATGTTGTTCAGGGGTTCGAACGCAGTGGGATACAAGGCCTACCCGGACAATCTGATCGAGAAATTCATTCAGAAATCATGGGAAAACGGCATTGATGTTTTCCGCATTTTTGATTCGCTGAACTGGATCGAAGGCATGAAACGCTCAATCCGGGTGGTACGCGAGCGTACCGGTGGCATTGCCGAGGCCACGATTTGCTACACCGGCGATGTGTTGAACAAATCTGCTGATAACCGTTACAACCTGCAGTATTACCTGGATATGGCGCGGCAACTAGAGGACGAGGGTGCGCATATGCTGGCGCTGAAGGATATGGCGGGCTTGCTGAAACCCTATGCGGCGGAAGTGCTGATTCCGGCACTCAAGTCGGCGGTGGATATTCCGATTCATTTACACACCCATGACACCTCATCCATGCAGAGTGCCACCTTGCTGAAAGCCATTGAAGCTGATGTTGATATCGTTGATGTCTGCCTGGGCTCTATGTCGGGCCTGACTTCGCAGGTCAATATGAATTCGCTGATTGCAGTCATGCAGGGGCACGAGCGTGAACAACCATTTGACCTGCCATCGTTGAACGCATATTCCAACTACTGGGAAGCAGTACGCGAGGTTTACTATCCGTTTGAATCCGGTCTCAAGGCGGGAACCGCAGAGGTCTATGAGCATGAGATCCCGGGTGGCCAGTACTCGAATTTGCGCCCGCAGGCGATTGCACTGGGTCTGGAACACCGGTTTGAGAAAATCAAGAAGAACTACGTCGTGGTGAACAAGATGTTCGGCGATATCGTCAAGGTAACGCCGTCATCCAAGGTGGTCGGTGACATGGCAATGTTCATGACCGCCAATGGCCTCGATGAGAAAGACGTCATGGCCCAGGGTGATACTCTGGCTTTTCCCGATTCGGTTATTGATTTGTTTTCCGGCAAACTCGGCCAGACCGCTGGTGGTTTTCCCGAGCGACTCAGTGCGATGGTGTTGAAGGGCAGGAAACCACTGCACGGCGCGCCGGGCGCAGCACTGGAACCCGTTGATTACCAAGCGGAATTTGAAAGGTTCATTTTGGAGTTTGGTCACCGTTTGTCGGAGCTTGATTTTCTGTCCTACAAAATGTATCCGGATGTGTTCCGTGGCTACTATGAGCATCGCAAGGAGTTTGGTGATGTTCACTACCTGCCGACCCAGACCTTCTTCTTCGGCCTGACCCAGGGTGATGAAATTCTGGTCAAGTTGCAGCGTGGCAAGACCATTGCCATCCGTTTTGTATACCGTTCGGGTACTGATGAGAACGGTTTTTGCCGGGTCATGTTCGAACTCAATGGCCAGGCCCGCAGCATCCAGGTGCGCGATGAGACCGTGGTGCCCCGCACCGCACCCAACCGCAAGGCGGTAGAACCCAACGAGGTCGGTTCACCCCTGATGGGACGCCTGGCGACGGTGATGGTGGAAGCGGGTGACAAGGTTGACAAGGACACGCCGATATTTGTGATCGAGGCGATGAAAATGGAAACCACGATCACGGCACCCTATGCCAGCACCATCCGCGCCGTACATTTGCCGGCCGGTGAGCTGGTCGAGCAGGGTGACCTGATTATTGAGCTGGAAAAGGGTGGTTAGGCCTGCAGGAAACTGTCCAGCGCGGCAAACAGCCGTTCAATATCTTCCGCGGTGTTGTAAAGATATGGCGATATCCTGAGTTTGTTGCCGCGCAGACTGACGAAGACCTGTTGTTGATGCAGGCCATCAGCGATACGTTGGGCGGTGTCATCCGGCAGCCTGATGCCCAGCATATGTGGCGGACGGTGCGCCTCATTCGTACAGTCCAGGCCGCGTTCGGCTGCCATGTTTGCTGCCAGGCGGGTTAATTCAGCAATGTAGGCGGCGATACGCTCCACACCCCAGTCATTGATTTGTTGCAAGGCCGTGTTGGCGATGGCCAGGCTGACACCGTTGGTGCGCCCGCCGGCATCGAAACGCCGTGCGCCGGGCTGGAAATCCTCGGTATAGTCGGTCAGGCTGGCCAGGTTCTGGCTGTTTTTGCGGCTGATCCAGTTAAGCTCAATCGGTCGGCCCTGCTGATGGCGCGGGTTAACGTACATCAGGCACAAGCCAATCGGACCAAGCAGCCACTTGTAAACTGATGTGGCGACAAAATCTGCCTTGATCGCCCGTACCGAGAACGGCATCACGCCGAGCGACTGTGTCAGGTCGAGTACCAGCGCAGTGCCGTTGTGGTCGCAGTGCTGGCTGATTTTATCCAGCTCAAGCCGGTAGCCGTCTGTCCAGTGGACTTCGGGCAAGGCGGCAACTGCACAACGGCTGTCGATTGCGGCGATGACGCTGTCTGTCCAGTTGCCAGACGTCGGGCGCTGAACCGTGCTGACGGCGGTATTGTTACCGTTGCATTCCCGCCAGGCATAGACATGCGAGGGAAACTGCTCGGCGAGCATGACCGTATGCCGGCTTGATTCGGCCGGCAGGTTGGCCGCAGCGGTGGCCATGGCATAGCTGACGCTCGGAACCACGGCAATGTCATCAGTGTTGGCATCAATCAAGTGCGCGAATTGTTCACGCAGTTGCTCTGCCGGCGCGAAGAAGTCATCGGCAACGATATTCCAGGGTCGGGATTTACGGCCAAGCCCGGTTGTGGCAGCCGTGCTCGAGCACCGCAATTGCG
>JAJRUM010000063.1 GCA_024277815.1 Gammaproteobacteria bacterium | reverse complement strand
GAACTTCAATCCAGCGGTTGGCACCCGGTGGTGGCGTCGACGCACCTGCACCCGATGAACCGGTTGTGCAGCCAGTGAAACACATATTGTCACCGGTAATATAGCTGCCGTTGGTGCCATCAGTTCCGTCAGTACCGGTTGCGCTACCACCCGAACCCGATCCGTCAAATACGAATGCAGGCACCACGCCACCACCACCGCGGGCGACAATAATGGCGGTATTGACAACCGCAGTAGAATAACTTGACGGGTCCGAAGATATTACCGTTATGGTATTTGACTTGGCCTCAATATAGAAAGTATCCCGCACTACAACAGCCCCGATAATATATTGCCGCGTCGGCAGGCTTGAGTCTTTAGCTTCCAACTCCAGTCCCTGGGGAACATAAACCAGTCCTGAAATATTGGTGTGGTCATGCATATCGATCAGGCCACCACTGTATAAGTAAGTTGGAATATCCTCAAAATTAAAATCGCGGACCACGTCAGCCGTGAGGATAGTATTGTCATACCCGTCTGGCAGGCCATAAGCTGGCTGAGCTGGCATGCTTTTCCACTTGGCACCGGTAATATTCAATTTATCAAATGCCTCAGCCCAACCCGTGCTGTAGCCGCTGGGCATCATCAGGTGATACTTGGATGCATAGTCAAGCGTGTCAAACACGGTCTGAGTGAGTACCTCACCCGTATAGTACTCATACTCAGCCTTATTTGTCGGTGCAACCATGGCCCAGGTTATCGTTGGCGCTGGTAAAACCCCGGTGGTTTTATTGGTACTGACTGCCGCGATGTTGAACATATTGTCCATCGCGCCATCCAGGTCACTGTCCATTTCCCAATTCACCATGATCGGTATTTCAACCTTGAAGTACAGTTCACGCGGTGCCCATGGCAGAAGCGACAGAGGAATCGGGTCGCCAGCCTTCAGGCCCGCAGCCAGATTGTCTTCACTGGCAACGAAATCCCAGAATAGTGAGCCCTTTACCCGTATCTGGGCATTGCTTGGCATAATCAATCCACACTGGGGATTCTTGCTGGGGTCATTGTTCTCAATGATCTTGAAGCTGGAGGTCGGTGCGCAGCTGCACAAGCCAGTACTTTTCTGACAAAAGCCATACAGCGTAGCGGGGTCCACCAGGCCGCCCATAGCATTTCTTTTACAATTGTCGCCCTTGGTGCTGGTGCATCCACCCAACTCCAGCGGGATTTTTACCCGCACGAAACCATACATAGTTCTGACACTCTGGATGTTTTGAAGGAACTGGAAAAAATTTAAGGTTCCATAAGTGCCCGCAGGAACGCCGGTATCCGGACTAATATTCCCTGGCGCAGACATCCAGTCTGCGGCTGCCCTCAACCGGTCCAGATCAAACAGATGGTTGCCATCAGCAAAGAATTTCAGCTGTGAACCCAGGCCGAACTGATTCTCGACAACCGTGTTGGCAACTTCACCTACCGTCAGCTTTAAAGCATTGGGTGATTGACTGATATCCCGGGTCAGAACATGAAAATCTGCCACATTGAGGGTATTGAAGCCAATACCATCATCAATTGCAGTATCACTTTTAGACCCACCCCCGACAAAGGAAAGGTTGCTGGCAATCGCAACATCCCCAGGATTGGCAGTCATATCAAAAATGATCCAGCAACTGACGCCGCCAACACAACTGCTATCCCCGGCAAATAATTTTACAGGGGTGAGCAGACTAAATGCTGTCAGCACGGTAATAAAATAGAATGTGATTGCACGAGTTTTCATGGTGTTACTTCTCTGTTGATGTTGCTGGATTCCACTAAGCCAGCCAGTGAACCTAACGCAGTAGATGCCGGATAGTAAGTACCGATATAGCGCTGCACGTAAGACTTTGCCACGCCCACTCTTGCAACGGATTGCACCCACATATCAGTGCCATCAGGATCATCGTTGTTAACGGTGAGCTCAATCCAGGCAGCCGCGACAGTGCTGTTGTTATTGGCGCTGGCCAGTTCCGCCTGCCAATTGGCTGCAGCGCTTTGGACCAGCAAGCCATTGGCATTGGTTGTAAAAAGCAGGGGGTTGTTGTTCACACCGGTAAACAATGTGTTGACATCCAGGTTGCAATCAGCAGCGCTCACTGCATGCGTGCCAGCGGCCACGGTACAACTTGCGCCAGCAATACCAGCGCCGCCATTGGCAGCACGTTGCAGTATGCTGGGGCTAAGCTGATCGGCAGCACCCACGTAAAAAAGGTAATCAACCTCACTGAGTGTCAGTGCGGTCTCAAGCGCTGCAGCATCTTTCATCTTACCAATGATCGCCCCGGTGCGGTCTTTGTCATAGTTGGGAGTAGCGGGTGCTACCGTTGCACAGTCAGCCAGAGTAGCCAGTGTACAAAGCTTGTTGATAAACCCGCCACGCAACATCTCCATCGCGCTCTCGGCCAACATCAATGACTCTGAATTGTCGCGCGTGGCACCGGAAATTTGTGTCGATGACACCATACGCTGATGAAAGAAAAGACTGGTTGAAATACTGATCACCAACAACACCAGGACCAGCAGCAGTGACAACCCTTGTTGCTGATGTCTCATTCCTGATCGTATTTTTTTCATATTCATTATGTTTCCCGCTATCGCCTTCTAATTTCGCGGCAGAATAACGCCTTCGTAAGCTGTATCACCTTCACTGTAGTTGCGTGCATAACCGGCCAAAGAGAAGGCGTAAGTATTGTCGAGCTGTTTCTCAAGGCTCATACAGGTAATTTTTGTGTTATTGCCTGAGCTTGACCCGGCAAATGGCGTCGCAGTGGCAGCGCCCAAACCGCCAGCACCTGCATTGGCGATCGTAATGGTATTGGCATTGGTACCCGCAGTACTGAAGGCGATACGAACCCAGTTCTGGGTATAGGGTGCAGTGAGATTTGGCCAGACAGCGAAACCAGCTGGAACCGCCAGGTCAACAGTAATGTCAGTCGTGCAACCCGCAACCGTCGTTATGCCAGAGATTGTGATGCTGGTACTTTCTGCCTGCTGAATAAGCCTTGACAGCAGCGCATATGCTTCACTGACATCCTCTGCCGACTGGTTGTAGCTCATCTGGTTAAAGACCGTACGGCTATGCGCACTGAACGCAGCAACCGTAGCAAGACTGACAAACATGCCAATCACGATTGCAACCATCAACTCAACCATGGTGAAGCCGTAGTAGCGTTTCGGGTTTGGTGAATTCAGAAACATCATACTTGCAGCCTAGTTCGAGGGGAGCACGTAAGTAAAACTCGCCCTTGCCTTTTTGATATCCAGTGAATTGCCTGCCGCGTCAGTGAGCCCTGAGTGCCCCTGATAACGCACCAACACCGCCACCGTAATCGGCGACTCATAGGGGCCGGCTTCGGTAAGAACATTTTTGGGCACAGGGCTGGAGTCCCAAGCCTCGGTCACACTGACCACAAAGGTTTCGCTGGCGCCCGCCGCTACGTTTCCTTGCACTTCCACGCCATCAAATGCCAGAATCGCCGGTGTTGTCTGAGTTGCGGGAGCACCATCGGTGGACACGTAGCTCCGGATCTTGGTAACAAAGTCAGTACTCGCCACGCCCGGCGAGAGGGCTATTACATAAACAGGCTCCAGCGTTTTTGTCGCTGCCGCAACGGCCATAGCACGCGCCTGGTTATCAGTGCTGATTTTGATTGCACCCGCTGTACTGACTGCGATGCCAATGGCTCCAATGGTCAGCAGCACGATGGCGATCAGGTTCTCAATCAGCATGAAGCCTTGATTTTTTCTGACCGACAGATTCTTGTATGCGTATTTCATAGGTACTCTCAAGCCACTACCACGACGTCAGCAACCGCACCCTCAGCAATGGTGATATAGCCGAGGTTGTTAACTACGGTAACTGTCAAAGCCTGGGAAGTATCCACCGTCGATCTCAGCCTGATAGAACCGGCCCTGAAACCCGCAATCACGCCCATCGAGTCAAAGGTAAGGCTCTGTTGCTGCTGGGTAGCGATCGAAACTTTTGTTGGAAGATCAATGGCAGGCAAGGTCAGGCCATTGGCCGTATTGGTTCCATTGGCAAACAAAAAGGAGATCGAGTTCGCTGAAGTACCGGTGGTAATTGACACGGTAACCGGCTGGCTGGTGACGCGGGCCGTGTTTTTTGCCAGCCGGATAGCCTGTGAAATGTCATCAGCTGTTCTTTTGATATCGGCCCGTGCTGCCACTGTCTGAACTGCCGGCGCGGCAAGGGTCAGCATCACCGCGATTACTGCCAGTACGATTAATAATTCAACCATGCTGACCCCCTTCTCAAAGGTATGCATGTTCCGTGACACGGGTTGTCGCCGATGGTTATTAATTGTCTTATTCACGAATTTTCCAGCCTGTTGTACTTGAAGGCACAGTGCCGTTGTACTTGGCAGTCGATTTGGTGCCGTCCTGGTTAATCTTATAGATGTAACTCCCGGCCGCACCGAGGCCAACATTTGCCATTGAGGTTGCAGTCCAGGTAAAAGTCGTTTTGCTGGTTGTGGCGCAGGTGTGTGCGAAATACTCGCCGGTGTAGTTGGCGATGATGCAGTTATTGCCACTCCGGTAGGTGCGATCAACCAGATAAGCCTGTTCCATCACGCCACGCATCGAGCTCAATTCTTCTGTGGCCGAAACCAGTTTGCCGCGTTCAATAAATGATACGTAACTGGGCACGGCGATCGCTGACAAAATGGCAACGATCCCAATGGTGACCATCAGCTCAATCAGAGTGAAACCTTTTAGAGTGAGTCCTTTCATATCTTCATGTTTTCATCCTGTTAAACAGGAATCACCAGCTCACATAACAGGCTTGGCTGTTATGCTTACCGCATGATCCCTTTACTCTTTTTTCTTGCAGCACGTGTGAACCCCTAATTTATTTTCCAGCACGCTTACCTTACAGTTTCCTTACTGTCAGGCTTCCTTAGTATAGCATACTCACCAAAAACTGCCCAGAAAGGCCATCTTGACACCACTAACACTGGCAAAATATGGCCCATCGCAGTGCCCTATCCAAAAAAAGCGCCGCAAAGCGGCGCCTCCCCCACCCCGCTAACAGGCATAAAATACCTGCAGCCAAGGTATTTTCGAGCTACCTGGCTTTGTACTTGAACTTCTGCCCACCGACAGAGGCTTCGTACATCAAGCCCCCTTCAGCGATAGTAAATACCGCCACGCCACCATCATAATTGGCGTCAGCGGAAGCTCCAACCGTCAGGGCTACAGCAGATACCTGGGCTCCCATCTCGAAATTGCCGCGGGCGAAATTATCAAAAGCCGTTTTGTCTTTAAACAAAATAAATTCAGAATAGACCTGCCCACCCAGCTGGAATCCAATCGTCAGCTGCGACAGTGATGTTTCAGCGACGGTTTCGTCACCTCGAATAACCAGCCCCTTGCCGTGCGCACCCCCGATACCTATGCCACCTTTTCCAACCTTGGGAAACACTGCGTAGCCATAGGCCTTATCGAGCCATGCTTCCAGCGAAGGATCCTTTTCTTTTGCTTTCAGAAGTGCCTGGGCAACTGAAAGCTCCAGTTTGTTATTGCTTTTAGGCTCCCAGGCAAGCGCAGCAGTGCTTGCAATGAGTATACTCAGGGCGATCAATACAGCAGATAATTTCTTCATAGGTTCTTTCCAGTCCTGTTATGTGGGTGCGTGGTAGTTGGTGACCCGTCAATATAGATGATTCCATGCCTGGTTACAAAATTTGTGGGTTTCCGCCAGCTTACCTTGGTGGCGTGAACCTACACGCCTGACGAGTAGCCGAAGCAACCTCAAAAGCCATTGGTACTGAATTCATCTTCGCGCTAGAATGGCTTTACGTTTTCATGGCCTGTACTCATGAAGATGCCTGAGGGGCGGCTGTTTAGCCTGAGATGTCTTGAGTTACTTCAACAAGACGGACCCTTTGAACCTGATCCGGATTATACCGGCGTAGGGATAGGGCGAGTTTTCTGTTCAATCTCTCCACCTTCCGGGTCTCCTTTTTGTTGAGGAGGCTTTTATGTTGACAAGAATTTCTACTTCATTTCTTGTATTCGCACTATGTTCCGTGCCGGCTTTCGCTGCTGCCCGGGATGACACCGAAGGCGAGCTGGAAGAAATAATTGTCACGGCTCAGTTCCGTGACACCGAGCTACTGAAAAGCAGTGGCAGCATCTCCGTCATACAACAGGCAACATTGTTTGAGCGCGGCGTGCAACATCTCGAGGAAACACTCAACGTGCTGCCCAATGTCAGTTTTTCATCAGGGGCATCGCGCGCGCGGTTTATCCAGATGCGCGGCATCGGGGACCTTGAGCAGTTCGTTGACCCAAAGTATTTTCCATCCGTAGGCGTCACTATCGACGATGTGGATATGAATGGCCTGGCCGCAGCGGCCATCATGATGGATATTCAGCAGGTTGAGGTTCTGCGTGGCCCACAGGGTACGCAATACGGCACCAATGCGCTGGCCGGCATGGTCAACATCCGCTCAGTCGACCCATCCGAATCATTCAGCGGCTACGCCCAGGCCGGGCTTGGGAACTATGGCGGCTGGAACGTCGCTGCTGCCCTCGGCGGACCGCTGGGAGGAAACTTCCAGGGGCGGGTTGCGGTACGCCAGAATACCGGGGACGGGTACATTCGCAACCGGTTCCTCGAACGTGACGATACCAACAACCGGGACGAATTCAGCCTGCGGGGTAAACTGCGCTGGCTGGGGGAAG
>JAJRUM010000062.1 GCA_024277815.1 Gammaproteobacteria bacterium | reverse complement strand
TCGACAATCCACCATTGAGCGGCGGTATCGCCATGTGGACGCTGGTGGCGATGTTGTTCACCTTTGCGGTCAAGACACCGGTCTTCCCCTTCCACACCTGGCTGCCGGCCGCACACGTGCAGGCGCCGACCGCCGGCAGCGTGGTACTGGCCGGCGTAATGTTGAAGTTCGGCACCTATGGCCTGATTCGTTTCGCATTGCAAATGACCCCGGAGGCTTTCCGGCAGGCTGGCGATGTGGTGCTGGTATTCGGGGTGGTCGCAGCACTCTACGGCGCTTTTGCCGCGCTGGCCCAAAGCGATCTCAAACGGCTGATTGCCTATACGTCGGTCAATCACATGGGCTACATCGTGGTCGGTGTGGCCGTGGCCGCGCTGGCGGTGGACCCGGCCGTTCGCGCCACCGCGCTGGATGGCTCGGTATTGCAGATGATCAGCCACGGCCTGGTCACCGGCGCGCTGTTTTTCCTAGTCGGCATGTTGTACGAGCGGGCCCACACGCGCGAACTGGACCAGTTCGGTGGCTTGCTTAAAATTGTCCCCGTGCT
Organism: Gammaproteobacteria bacterium; assembly: GCA_024277815.1. Lineage (GTDB taxonomy): Bacteria > Pseudomonadota > Gammaproteobacteria > Xanthomonadales > SZUA-36 > SZUA-36. The sequence goes on along the minus strand of JAJRUM010000062.1, from coordinate 7,327 downwards.
GGGCTGGTCATTTGTGCTGGCGGCGTTCGCATCACTGGGTTTACCGGGCCTGGCCCACTTCCCGGCCGAGTTCCAGATATTCCTGGCCACGCTGCACATCCGGCCGGTCGCAATTATCGTCATCCTCGGTATCGTCATCACCGCCGGCCTGTACCTGCGGGCCATCAGCAAGGTATTTCTTGGCCAGCCGGCTGAAAAATGGTCTGCGATGAAAGACCTCAGCGGTCGCGAGGCACTGACCCTCGGCCCGCTGCTGATATTAATCATCGTGATTGGCATCGCACCGGCCTGGGTGCTTGATATGATCCACAAAACCACGGCTGCGCTGCACTTCTGATGGCCAACGACCTCGCTTTCGTTATGCCGGAAATCACCCTGCTGCTGGCGATCGTGGCGGCACTGGTGGCAGAGATGCTGCGCCGACCGCGTATCGCGCTGCTGCTTACGCTGGCCGGCTTGCTGCTGGCCACCGGCCTGACCCTGCCGTTACTGGGTGCCGACACCAGCGTCTTCAGTGGCACCTACCGGGTTGATACACTGAGCGTGTGGGCCAAGCTCATCCTGCTGCCTGCCACCGCCCTGTGCCTGTTGCTGGCGCGGGCAGAAATCGGCGGCAGCGACCGGGAAGGCACCGTCTACGTGTTGATCTGCCTGGCCACCATCGGCTCACTGGTGCTGGCTGCCGCAGGTGACAGTATGCTGCTGGTGCTGGGTATATTGCTCACCGGACTGGCTTCCTTTGCATTGGTCGCCTACCCCCGTGATGAACGCGCCACTGAAGCCGCGATGAAATTTTTTGTTTTTGCTTCGGTCACCGGCGCCATCATGATCTTTGGGCTGAGTTACTGGTTTGGCGGCACCGGGTCGACCCTGCTCAGCGAGCTATCCCGGCTTGAAACCCGCCCGGTGCTGGCGGCCACCGGCCTGATTGCGATTGTTGTCGGACTGGGTTACAAGGCGTCTTTGGTGCCGTTTCATTTTTGGGCCCCCGATGCCTACGATGGTGCGCCGGTATCGATTGCCGCCTATTTATCGGTGGTCCCCAAGATCGGTGCGATTCTTGCACTGGCCCAGGTGTTGCGTTATTTGCCCGTCAGCGGCGGTTGGCCGGCGGTGATGGCCGCGCTGGCCGTGCTGACCATGACTTACGGTTACCTGGCCGCGCTGGTGCAGGATAATGTGGTGCGTTTGCTGGCATATTCCTCCATCGCACAGGCGGGGTATTTCCTGCTCGGTGTGGTGGCCATCGGCAGCAGTTCACTGGCCTTCGAGTCAATCCTGTTTTTCTCAGCCGCCTATGCCGCGATGAACCTGGGTGCGTTTGCAGTGGTGATGGTGGTCGGTCGCAAGCTGGATGACTATTCAGGCTGTGGGCGACGCCGGATACTGCTGGGTATCGTCATGGTGGTGTTTTTGCTGTCGCTGGCCGGTATTCCGCCACTGGCGGGTTTTGTCGGTAAGTTCCTGCTGTTCGCAGCCACAATGGATGCCGGTTTCACCTGGCTGGCGGTTATCGCGATACTCAACAGCGTGTTGTCTTTAGCCGTGTATTTACGGGTCGTGATACCGATGTATCAACCGGCCACGGAGCCATCGGTGCCCATAGCAGCATCGGCTATAACAGTGAAGTGGGTATTGGCGGTGAGCTTCAGCCTGACCATCGGCATCGGCCTGGCCGCTCAGTTACTGCTGGAAGGGCTTTACTGACTTAACAAAGCAACCCATGGCGTAAGTGATACGCATGCATTTAACGCCTGAAGTACTCAAGCCAGCGGGTGCTGCAGAATGATATTTTCCTTGCGGTCCGGCCCGGTTGATATCATGTGCACGGGCGCGCCACACAGGGACTCCATTGATTTTATATAGGCTCTGGCATTGAACGGCAGGTCGTCAAAACGGGTCACACCACGGGTGCTTTGCTGCCAGCCCGGAAAGGATTCATATTCCACTTCCAGGTCTGCCCAGGCTTCAGAGTTCAACGGCGGCAGTTCCAGCCGTTCGCCACCGAGGCGATAGGCGGTACCGACCTTGATGGTCTCAACACCATCGAGCACGTCCAGCTTGGTAACACAAAAACCCGTGACACCATTGATCTGGGCCGCTTTTCGCAAGGCCACCGCATCCAGCCAGCCACAACGGCGGGGCCGGCCGGTGGTGGCACCGAACTCATCGCCACGACTGGCGATACCGGCACCGATATCATCAAACAGCTCGGTCGGGAACGGCCCCGACCCAACCCGCGTGGTATAGGCTTTGGTGATGCCCAGCACGTAGTCGATAGCATCCGGGCCGATACCTGAGCCGGTGCAAACCGCACCCACGGTGGTATTGGAGGAGGTTACAAACGGGTAAGTACCGTGATCGATATCCAGCAGGCTGCCCTGTGCGCCTTCAAACAGCACGCGTTTCCCGTCGCTGCGCAAGCGATGTAATTCAGCGGCAACATCGGCGACCAGTTCGCTAAAGCAGGCACCCAGTTGCAGGGCATCATCCAGCACCCGGTCAAATGACAGGCGCTGCATGTGGAAATATTTTTCCAGTACAAAATTGTGGAAATCCAGTGCCTCTTCCAGCTTTTCAGACAACAAGACGTGGTTGTACAGGTCTGAAATGCGGATGCCACGGCGGGAAACCTTGTCTTCGTAGGCCGGTCCGATACCACGACCGGTGGTGCCGATGGCTTTCTTACCCAGCGCCGTTTCCCGCGCCAGGTCCAGCTTCTCGTGGTACGGCATGATCACCGGGCAGGCTGGCGATATTTTCAGCCGCGAGCGAACATCCACCCCGCGTGACTCAAGGTCCTCGGTTTCCTTTTTCAGCGCTTCCAGCGAGACCACCACACCGTTGCCGATCATGCATTGGGCATCGGCATTCAGAATACCGGACGGGATCAGGTGCAACACCGTCTTCTGGCCGTCAATCACCAGCGTGTGGCCGGCATTATGGCCACCCTGGAATCGCACCACGGCGTCGACGTCCTTACTCAGCAGGTCGACAATCTTGCCCTTGCCCTCATCACCCCACTGGGTGCCAAGCACAACAACGCTTTTCGCTGATCCGGTTCCAGACATGGTCATTTACTTGCCGCTGCGGCCATCCTGTCCAAAGTAGTCGAAAAACTCAGAACCCGGGTCAATGACCATGGTGTCGCCGTTATTGATAAAGGCGGTGCGGTAGGCTTCGAGGCTGCGGTAAAACGCATAGAATTCCTCGTCCTGGCCGTAGGCTTCCGCATAGGTCTTGGTGGCAATGGCATCGCCCTCACCCCGCATGCGCTGGCCATCACGCTCGGCTTCGGCAAGTATCACCTGCACCTGCCGATCCGCATCCGAAGTAATCCGTTCGGCCGCTTCCCTACCTTCAAAACGGTAGAGGTTGGCAGCTTTCTGGCGATCAGCGGACATCCGGCGGAACACCGATTCGCGTACATCGTCGGGCAGTTCAATGCTCTTGATACGCACATCCACCACCTCGATACCAAACTCCTCGGCGGCTGAGTTGGCCGCATCGGCGACGGCTTTCATGGTCGATACCCGTTGCTCCGAGACCACTTCGGCCAGCGTACGGCTGGCGATCTGGTTGCGGATACGGTCACTGACAATACCATTCAGGCGGTTCAGCGCGATGGCTTCATTGCCCTGCGTCGAGGTATAGAAACGTGCCACATCCAGAATGCGCCATTTCACAAACGAATCGACGTTAACGTACTTCTGTTCCGAAGTCAGCATCAGCTCAGGCGAGGTGTCCAGGGTCAGGATACGACGGTCAAACTTACGGATATTGTTGATAAACGGCGTTTTGAAATTCAGGCCGGGCTCATAGTCAACTTTGACAATGCGGCCCAACTGAAAGCGGATCGCATATTCGGTTTCATTAACCGTGAACACGCTGGCCAGCCCGAGGCCACCCAATATCACCAGTAGTATTAGTAAAATTGGCTTTTTCATCGTCTTCCCTCCCGGACCTTGCTGCGCGGATCGGCGCCGCGACTGTCCGTGCCTTTGCGCTTAACTGCTGGTGATTTGACCGGCGGCAAAATACGGCCTGCACCGCTGCCTGCTGCCCCATCGAGCGGCAGGTAAAGTATGTTGCCGCTGGACTCCACATCGAGGAAGACCTTTTTGTTGCCGGCCATCACGCTCTCCATGGTGTCAAGGTACAGGCGTTTGCGGGTCACCGTCGGCGCCTGGTGATATTCGTCCAGCACCAGTTTGAAGCGGTCGGCTTCACCGGTCGCCAGCGCAATGGTTGCAGCCTTGTAACCGGCCGCTTCCTGCTCAATACGCGCAGCCTGGCCACGCGCTTCAGGTATAACGCTGTTGGCATGTACCCGGGCTTCTTCCTTGAAACGTTCACGATCCTCACGGGCCCGGATCACATCCGAATAGGACTCCCTGACCTGAATCGGTACGTTCACATCCACCAGGTTGAATTCCGTTACCTGCAAACCGGCCTGGTACAAATCGAGCGTCTCCTGCAATACACGCTGGGTCTCTATGCGCACCTTGGTACGGGCAGCGCCTTCGAGGATGGCGTCCAGGGTGTTGGTACCGACCGACTCGCGCAGGGCGCTTTCAGCGGCCTGGCGCAACGTCAGCTCAGGGTCACGGACCTTGAACAGAAAATGCTGGGCGTTGTTGATGCGAAATTGCACCTTGTAGATAAACTCCACCAGGTTTTCATCCTGGGTCAGCATATGGCCACGGTCTTCATCGACACGCACATTGCTGACGTTGACCTTGATCATCGACTCAATCGGCCGCGGCAGGGTCAGGTTGATACCCGGACCCAGGGTGCGGGTGTATTTGCCAAAGCGCAAAACCACACCTTGCTCGGCTTCGTCAATGATGTGTACCGAATCCCAGGCCACCCAGAATACGAGCAGTACCAGCAACAGCGCGAAAGTGCCACCGGCACCACCACTGCTACTGCCTGAATCGCTGCTCTTGCCACTGCCGCCGCCGAATACGGAGCGCATACGGGCACTGAGGTTATTGAATATCTCTTCCAGATCGGGTGGTTGCTGGTCGTTGGACTTCCAGGGATCTTTATCCCCTTTGCCGGGTTCTTTCCAGGGCATTGAGCTCTCCATGTAAAGACGTGTTTAAACGTCCTGAATTAGTTGTAAATTGGTTTCCGCGAGGCGGCTTGCACATCCATTGGCAGGTTTTACTGTGTCACATTTTAGGTCTCACCTTGCCGGGCGGCAAGCAGTATCGACTCGCGCACCATCAGGCCGTCAGCACCCGGCATACGCCCGAGTTGCTCGGCGTCTGTCTGCGACACGTCGATATGCAGCAACCATTGACCGTCAGCAGATATTTTTTCCTCTGCTACAGCACCGAGATCAAACAGTTGCGAGCGCAGTTTTGCGTAGCTGCCCTCAAGGCTGATCCAGGTAGAAATCCTGCCGCCCTTGAGGCGCAGAGCCAGCGCTTCCTTGAGTTCAGTCAGGCCGGTACCCTGCAGCGCAGACACGTCGATACGTATCAGCTCACCTTCTGCGTTCAACTGCGTACCGGGCTCACGATCCACCAGATCAATCTTGTTAAACACCCGGATCATCGGTATGTCCCCCGCTTCAACACTCTCCAGCACGGCCTCTACATCGAGTTCGCGTTGCTGGTGAAAAGGATCTGCCGCGTCAATCACGTGCAGCAGCAGATCGGCTTCGCGGGTTTCCTGCAGGGTCGCGTGAAACGCGGCCACCAGTTCATGTGGCAAATCGCTGACAAAGCCCACGGTATCGGCCAGCAGCACATTGCCGGTCGGCACATTGGGCAGCTGCCGCACAGTCGGGTCCAGGGTGGCGAACTGCATGTCACGGGTATCGACATCTGAATGGGTCAGGGCGTTGAAAAGCGTCGATTTACCGGCATTGGTATAGCCCACCAGCGCGACGGTAAAAACATGGGCCCGCTCGCGTCTGCGGCGGCTCTGTGCTCTTTGTTTGCGTACCTTGTCGAGGCGATTCTTGAGGTACTGGATGCGCTGACCCACCAGGCGGCGATCCGTTTCCAGCTGGGTTTCACCCGGGCCACGCAGGCCGATACCGCCCTTTTGGCGCTCCAAATGGGTCCAGCCACGTACCAGTCGGGTGGAAATATGCCGCAATTGCGCCAGCTCAACCTGCAGCTTGCCCTCGTGGGAGCGGGCACGCAGGGCAAAAATATCCAGGATCAGCGTGCTGCGGTCAAGCACCCGGCAGGCACAGCGTTTTTCAATGTTACGCTCCTGGATAGCTGACAACGGGCAGCTGACCAGTACCAGGTCGGCACCGGTGGCTTCCACCTGTTCGGCCACCTCTTCAATTTTTCCCTTGCCCACGAAAAAACGTGCGTCCGGCCGGTCGCGCGGCGCACGTATAACAACTGCAATTTCTACGCCGGCGGAGCGGCAAAGTTCCTGGAATTCATCCAGGATTTCCGGGCCTGTTGCGGCGAAAACCGGGTGCAATATGACCGCGCGGTTGCCCCGCCCTGCCCGTTCAAACAAATCGAGGGTTCCTGTATTGGGTTTGCTTAACCTTCTTCTCCCTGAACCTGGTCTTCGTCATCGCCCTCGTAAACGCTGACGTTGCGCGCCGGCACCACGGTGGAGATGGCATGCTTGTAGATCATTTGGCTGACAGAATTCTTGAGCAGGACCACGAACTGGTCGAATGATTCGACCTGGCCCTGTAACTTGATGCCGTTAACCAGATAGATGGCCACCGGCACACGTTCACGACGCAATGCGTTGAGGAATGGTTCTTGTAATGATTGACCCTTTGACATGGCTGTTCCTCCTGGATTCTTTTATTCATGTCCGAACTCGTCATGGAACAGATAACATGGGTACGGAAGGGTCACGCTTCAAGGAATCCTTCCACTGCAGAAATGACTTTCTTCCGTGCTCCATCTGCTTGTAAATCATACCATACAGCCGCACTTTCCCGCCGCAACCAGGTCAACTGGCGTTTGGCCAGTTGGCGGGTCGCTGCAATGGCTTTGTCACGCATCACATCCTGGCTGTAGTCGGCGTCGAGATAACACCACGCCTGACGGTAACCCACGGCCCGCATGGCGGGTAGATCCGGGTGCAAATCCGCGCGTGCATGCAGGCCTTCGACCTCGGCAATAAAGCCACTTTTCAGCATGCTTTCAAAACGTTGCTCAATGCGTTGGTGCAGCACGCTGCGCTCGGCAGGGGCGAGGATAATCTTGTGCACCCGGTACGGCAGTGCTGAGCGCGCCGCCACAGCCTGCAAGCTGCTGAGCGCTTGCCCGGTGAGCCTGAAAACTTCCAGTGCGCGCTGGATGCGCTGGGGATCATTGGGGTGGATGCG
>JAJRUM010000061.1 GCA_024277815.1 Gammaproteobacteria bacterium | reverse complement strand
TCTTCAATATCCGTGTGGCAATCTGTACATTGATTTTTGCCGTGCACGCTGCCAGTGAAGAAATCAGTGGCAATAAAAAGTTCTCTCTTGCCAGCTTCGCGATGTTCTTTGAGCGGAACGCTAAATCCCCTTTCACCGTGGCATTCCTGGCATTGCGAGTTTGGGAACGGTTCGGCTTTCAGAGAGCTGCTGGCGGCCAGCAGCCCAACAATGGAAGCACCAGCCAGAAAAAATTGTGCGACGTGCATGGCGGGAAAGCCGGGCGTTAGCCCCCGGCTTTCTTCGGTGTGTAGCCATGATTGTCATCATCGGTCGGGCGCCAGAACTTAGGTGGTTCCTTACCCAGATACCAGCGGTGCAACTCGGACTCAAGTATGTCGTTTAACAGGCTTTCAACAGTATCCGCCCCCGCGGTGTTACCTTCTTCGCGGGCGAGCTTAATGGCTTCCTTGATTGAAGGCACCATTTCCATATAGAAACGGTGTGCCATTTCAAACATCCCCTCCCAATGAACATAATCCGGGGCGAACATGGCTGCACCATGGCGCGCACGGCGCCCCTCGTGATGCCATAAGTAGAAATACTGCCACTCGACCTCTTCATTGAACTTGGTTTTATCCAGTAAGCCATTGGCCAGCATGGTGGTTACCAACTGTTTGGCGGGGATGGCGAATTTTGTATTGTAGAGTTCCACAAAAGCATCCAGCTGTTCAAAATGGTTATTTACAATGTTTGATCCGTGACAGTTCGTACAAACATTTTTCATGTCTTTACGGCGTTCAAGCCAGGGCTTTACCTGTTTGCCGGCAGCAATGTCTTTTTCGTCTATCTTGAAGGAAACCGGTGCTCTCAGGTTCCAGGATATACGTGAGCCAATATCATGTGTAACCGGCAGGTCAGGCGTTGCGGACATGTGGCAGGTCGCGCAGGTCGGGGCCGCGTCATAGTCTTCACCCACCACCCACTTGCTGGAATCCATATTCATTTTGTCGGTATGGGCACGGAATGCCACGCCATGCGCAGACTCTTCATAGATCTCTTTTTGCGGGTGGTCCGGCCCCAGGTGGCAACGGCCACAGTTATCCGGGTGGCGGGCCTGTTCGGCATCAAAATTGTGCCGCAAGTGGCAGGCGGAACAGGAACCTTTGGAACCATCCGGGTTAATTCGCCCAATACCGGTGTTCGGCCAGGTTGAAGAATTCAGCGTGCCATCACTGTTCACCCGCACAATCGACCCATGACAGCCCGCACAGCCCATGGTGACCACCGGTGAGGTGCCGTGCAACAGTGGCCCGCCCTCCACAACCTCTGCCAGGCGGTTGTCAAGAGAACCAAGGATATCGCCAGCCGATGCGTGGTGGCTGGCATTAAACTCTTCTACTTCAAGTGCGTGGCATTGCGCACAGTCCTTGGGTGACACCAACGGCGAGATGACAAAGTCCTTGTGCAAGATGGCATCTTTGTCAGATTTGCTGGCCTGGTGGCATTCGTAGCAGCCCACGTTGGCACCGAAATGCTTGGAGTGTCCCCATTGATTGTAGATGCCGGGGGTTTTTTCCTTATGGCAGGAAGCACAGGTTCTGCTTTCGCTGCTCAGCCGTGCCAGTCCCTGGGAAATTTTTACCGGACTTTCTTCTACAGGTGCCTGTCCGGTCACACTGCTGGCAGCAAGCAATGCTGGAGAGCTGAACAGGGTCAACAACAGAATTGCCATGCCCATCGCAGCGGGTTTGGCTATTGGCAATAATTTGATGTTCATAGTATGCAGGTACCCATGGTGTGTGAATGCAGAATTGAAATTTATGCTGTCACAAACACTATGCAATTTACATACCAATAGAGATATTTTATGCTGTGAAGGGTATATCTTATTGAAAAAACAGTAAGTATCTAGATGGCACACTGGTAGGCTGAACAGTGATGGACTCGCCGGTTTTGTGCGCTACCTGTGCTTGTGCTCTTTTTTGGTGCGGGCGGGATTACCTGAACACCTGTGGTTAGAGATCCCTTATGTCGTGGCTGGCGGTCGGCAGCTTGTGCCGAACATAGCCCTTGATCCGGCCCAGCAATTCTCGTGCATCAAGTCCGATAGCGTACAGGGCAGGCACCATGAGCAGGGTCACAAAAAATGCAAAAAACACACCGAATGCCAGCGCCACAACGACCGGCTGCAGAAACGCTGCCTGAATGGAACGTTCCAGCATCATTGGCATCAGGCCGACGATGGTAGTAACAGAAGTGAGCAGAATGGGCCTGAATCGCACCACACCGGCTTCGACAATCGCTTCCCTGGCACTCATACCTCTGGCAATCAGACGATTACAATAATCCATCAGGACCAGGTTATCGTTAACCACCACACCGGCGGCGGCCGCGATGCCGAAGTAACTGAATATTGCCATGGTCAGGCCCAGTGCAGCATGCCCGTAGATTGCGCCAACGAAGGCGTAGGGCATGGCGATCAGGATCAACAATGGTTGCCAATAGCTGCGGAATGCTACGGCCAGCATTGTATACATGGCGAAAAATGCGATCAGGTAAAGGCCGGTGACATCCTTGATAAATCGCTTTTCACCTTCTGCCTGTCCAACAGAGCCACGGATAATGCCAGGGTAGCGTTTCTCCCATGCGGGAAAGAAATTCGCTTCCAGGTCATCCATGATGTCTTCCCTGACATTCTCTTTAAGGTCAGCACTGACACGGGCAGCGCGGTTACCGTTCCAGCGCTGGATGCGTTTGATGCCTGGGGCATACTCTAGATCTGCCACTGCCAGCAACGGCAATTCGCGCCCGTCATTGGTGCGTACACGGAAGTTTTTGAGACTCTCAATGGACTGTCGTGTTTCCAGCGGGTAACGAACCTTGACGCGTACATCCTGGCCGTTACGGGGCAAGCGCTGAACCTCTTCGCCGAAGTATGCCTGCCGGACCTGGCGGTTGACGTCTGCCAGTGTCAGCCCCAGTTTGGCCGTCCCCGGTTTCATGGTCAGGCGAATTTCTTCTGAAGCACCCTCAAGGTTGTTGCGCACGTCGTAAAGCGTCTCATAAGTACGCAACTGGTTTTCAAGGTCAGCAGTGGCGGTACGCAGGACATCCAGATCCGGGTGCCGGATAGACATTTCAAAACCGGGACCATTGTTGTTTTGGGTGTATTGCACCGAAACTTCTTTGGCATCCGGAACATCGCCCATGAGTTCACGCAGGCGCAGGGAAGCTTCTTTGGCGGTCATGTCGCGGACTTCCGGTGGTGCCAGTTTGACGATGGCCAGCACGCTGTCCCGGCGTGAACGTGTGTACCAGTTCTCAATCAGCACACCTTCACCATCGGTGCGCTGGTTCACTTCTTCTACCAGCGCCAGTTCAGCTGCCTGAAGTTGAGCCAGAATCTCCAGCGCGCGGCTATACGGTGCGCCCTCTGGCATCACCACGTTAACGATGATTTCGTCAGACTCGATATCCGGCATAAAGCTTTTCTTGACCCAGCTGGTGTTGAACAGACCAAAACCGATAATCAGGACCGCGAGAAAAATACTGGTGGTCAGATAGCGGTGCTGCAATGACCAGGTACCGATCTTGCGATAGTGGTTTTGTGCAAAGTTGGTGATGCTGTCGGCGATACGCTTTTGGAATTTCCCAAAACCACGGAGGTCTGTCCGCGGCTTCATGTGAGACAGGTGTGACGGCAGAATCAACAATGACTCGACAAGGGAAAAGCCCAGCGCGAGGATGACCACCCAGGTAATATGCCGGGTGAACTCAGAAGTTGATCCGTCCAGAAAAAGCCACGGAAGAAACGCCATAACGGTCGTGATGACGCCGAAAACAACAGGCTTGGCGACCAGTTGTGCACCGGCAATCGAGGCGTTCACGCCACCGCCGATATGGTGTGACTCGCTATGGATACCTTCACCGACGACAATTGCATCATCAACCACAATGCCCAGCACCAGCAGGAATGCAAAGGTTGACAGCATATTCAATGAAACACCTACCGAGGGCAATAATACAAAGGCGCCGGCGTAGGCCGTGGCGATACCGACAGCTACCCAGAATGCGACAATCGGCCTCAAGGTCAACAGCAAGATAATCATGACCAGCGCCAGGCCCATTACCGCTGAACTGCCGATGGTTTTCATGCGTCCTTTGAAGTCGACTGCCTTGTCTGTCCACAGGGTCAGCGTAACCCCGGCCGGCAGGCTGTCCTGTCGCTTGTCGATCCATTCGCGGACGGACTCCGAAGCCGTGACAATATCCATGATTTCGGTAGTCATGACCTGGATCAGTACGGCGGGCTCACCGTTCAATGTCGCCAGGATTGGATTGTCCTCAAAGCCGTCCACCACAGTGGCAATATCGCCCACGCGAATGGTGCCGCCATCCGCTGTTTCCCGGATGATAATCTCGTTGAATTCCGTTTCTGTATCTGCCTGGCTGCGCACCTTGAGCTGGTAGGTTCCGACCTCAGTGCGCACCGAGCCTGCCGATTGGTTGATTGAGGTGTTGCGGATAGCATCGGCGACCTGCGAGAAACTGAGACTGTAACGCCGCAAGGCTTCTTCGCTGACCTCAATAGATACTTCCTCCTGGCGCGTGCCAAACAACCGCACAATGGTAATGGCCGGCAGTCGCGCGACTTCACGCCTGAGTTGTTCAGCCAGGCGCTTGAGTTTCCGCTCGCCGACGTCACCGTGTACTGCTACCCGCATGAACTCATCCTGGTTCACCCACTGTCGAACCCGGGGCGGTTCTATGTCGCGAGGAAAGGATGAAATGGAATCCACGCGGATTTTCACGTCGTTCATGAATTGCGTAAAATCAACCTGCTGTTCAGCCAGGATATAGACCTCGCCGCGGCCCTCGCCCGAGGAAGATCGCACCCATTCTATCGCGTCCAGATCACTGACAGATTCTTCAATCCGGGCAACGATCTGCTCTTCAACTTCCTGTGGCGCCGCACCCGGCCATGCAACAATGATCTGCAGCCCCGGAAAGCGCACCTGCGGGTCCATCTCCCGTTCCATCTTGTTGAAGCCAATGAAGCCGGCCACGAAAATACCGACCATAACGAGATTTGCAGCTACAGAATTACGTGCCCACCAGGCAATCAGACCATTCATGTTTTTGAACCTCTGTTATATCTAGCTTTGCCGGGGCCGGGTGATGGCGCGAACTTCCATGCCATCAACTGCTGCGGGTACGGTTGAAGTCACCACTTTTTCACCGACTTCAACGCCTTTTGTAATCAGCACGAAGTCCGGGGAGGTGGAAAGCACATCAACAGTACGGATTTCGAGCCGGTTTTCAGCATTGATCACATAGACCTTGTCTGCGTTGCGCAATGCCAGGCGTGGCAATACCAGCGCCGTCTGGCTGGTCACGCCGGCGATTTCAGCATTGACAAACATTCCCACAGCGATGGGCGAACCACCATCAGAGCCGAGGCCGTAAGGGTCATCCACTTCAGCGATGGCGTAAATCAGTCGTGTTTGTGGGTCTACAGAGGCGTTGATGCGGACTATGCGGCCATTCCAGAAATGTTCGCGGTTGCCAACATGGGCCTTGAACCGCACCAACGGTGCATTGACGCCATCAGCCATGAAGCCGATGGACAGGTTCAGTTCTTCCAGTTGCGTAGCGGTAAGCGGAAGCCGGATCTCTACAGTATCGGTAGAATACACGCGACCCAGGCGAGTGCCGGCCGACACATACTGGCCAATGCCAATGTTTTTCTCGCGCACACGCCCAGGGAAGGGTGCACTGATTTCAGTGCGGGCTACATTTAACTGCGCCCCTTTCAGGTCGGCCTCAGCCGCCAGTAGTTTTGCTTCCGCTTCCATCACTTGTGGCTTGTTCAGCGCAAACGGTGTTGGTTCTCCGGCAGTGCGCTTGTCGAGCCATTGCTCTGCTTTGATCTTCGCATTCGCCCGCTCCCTTTGGACGACAACCTGCGCCTCTGCTACACGTGCCCTGGCTCGGATGATAGCCAGCTTGTAGTCGGTATCATCGATTTTGACCAGTGTTGCGCCGGGCTCGAATTCCGCCCCTACGGCAAACGTGCTGGAGATATGCACAATGCGGCCGGATACCTGAGGTATCAGGTCAATCTCAGTTTTGGGGCGTACTTCACCCTGGCTGTGAACCGAAAGTGTTACCGTCTCGGATTTCACCTCGTCGACATAGAGCGAAATCAGTCTTTGCGATTCCTCTTTCTTCTCCGGTGCAGGTTTCGCTACATTTAATGCGTAGACGACCCCAATGCTTGCCGTCAGCACCATGGCTGGCGCGACCACCTTCAACCATCCTTTCACTGCATAACCCTCACGTTTTGTACTTCATCCAGTGTTGCTGCCAGTTCCTGTGCGCAAATAACGCGCGCATAAAAAATGGACAGATGCCATCGTGTGAACACAATTGAATGCGTATCCACGAACATCAGCCCTCTCTTGTCAATTACTTAGACGATCTTTTTCTTGGTTTGGTTACTTTTTATTTTTCTGTATCACCCGATTGAAGGATCAGTTCACCGAGCAGAGGTATCAGACCACGAATAAGACGCGGGTGCATGGGTCAGAAGTCACTGTTATAGGTCAGCAACACACCAGGCAGCAGCTGTCGGGGCTCTTGAAGGAGCCCCGGAAAGCAGTTTATTTAGGTGTTATATAGCTTCTGCAGGTATTCAGCATGTGAATAAAACTGCTCTGCCTGTTCCTTGCTGGCCTCGCGCGCCCGTTTCTGGTTGCGGACCGGGAGGCGCAATGGGCCTTTGGTTGGCTCCGGAAAGCGGCCCATGCCGGCCAGCATGCAATACCAGGAGGTTCGTGGATAAAGTTGCTGGTTGATATTCTCAAACAGCACGCGGTCAATGCTCTCGTTGTTATCCCAGGCACTCAAAACAGTCGCCAGTTGCGGGGACATGTTCGGGTTGTCCCGGTTGTCCCGCCAGTAGTCGGTATCGTCACGCGAATTCAGCTTATAGTGCAGTTGTAGGTAGTCGAGGATGCCATCGATAAACCGATTGACGCGGTCATTGAACTCCTGCTGGTGACGGTTGGTGAAATCGCCACGCTCAAAGCATTCTGTAAAACCTTCGATAGAGCTTTGGATGATGTTGATCATCAATGCTTCAAGGGGTTCCAGGAATCCTTGCGACAGGCCGATTGCCACACAATTGTTTTTCCAGTGGTTCTCCAGCCTGCCGGGGCTCCAGTGCAGGTGCAGCGCCTTGGCGCCATCGGAATCCGGACCGAGATATTCACGCAACTCGGCCTCGGCCTGCTCCTCGTTGATGTAATCCGAGCTGTAAACATAGCCATTGCCGATGCGATTGCTGAGCGGGATATGCCACACCCAACCATACTTCATGGCTTTGGAAATGGTTTCTGACATGACCTTGTCCTGATCTTTGATCGGTGTCGGGATGGCCACCGCGCTGTCGTTGAACATGAAGTCCTTGGTCGAGGCCGCTGTCTCTCCCATGGCCTCGCGGATCAGCAGGCCCTTGAAACCAGAACAGTCCACGAAAAGGTCAGCCTTGAGTTTGCCGTTTTGCTCGGTTTTGACATACGCAATATCGCCATGCCGGTCAATTTTGACATCGGTGATGGTGTCCTGGATCAATGTCACGCCCCTTTGCGTGGCCTTGCCCTTCAGGAATTCCCCCATCAGGCCGGCATCGAAGTGATAGCCATACATGCTTTCACTGGCAGGGCGGTGTTTCGGAATGGGTGAGCGCTGCTGCCGGGCCAGCGCGGTCGTGACAAAATAGTCATCCGGATGGGCCGGCACATCATGGCCGCTGCGCCGCAGGTTGCAGTTGTCCCAGAAGTGCTGGATGTGGGCTTTATCCAGATCTGAAAAAAATGGGTGGAAGTAAGTCTCGTGACCTTTCACGGTTGACCAGTCCGGGAAACTGATGCCGCATTTGTAGGTTGCGTTGCAAGGTGGCATCCATTCACTTTCCGGGATATCCAGGCGTGCATAAAACTCACGCAGTAGTGGTGTCGTGCCCTCGCCAACGCCGACAATACCGATATCGGGGGATTCTATCAGGCATATATCGACGCCCTTTTTGCCCCACACATCCTGCATGTGAATAGCCGTCATCCAGCCTGCGGTACCGCCACCAACGATCAGTACTTTTTTTGGCATTGAAGTCATATCGATATTCCCTGCTTTGCGCCACATTACCTGACATTGATTTTATCTGACCTTGAGCGAATTAGCATCTGTCGACAGGTTTGCAATAGAATGCCCCGCCTGCCGGTCACTAAAAGACGCAATAACAGCCGGGAACTAAAATGAATAAATTTACCATCGCATGGGCTGCAATCATTTTGTCAGCCACATCGGCAACTGCCTTAGCTGCGGAAACCCGTACTGATATTCATGCTTCAGCAGATCAGGTTCAGCCGTTGCTGCCGGGCATGACAGCACCGGATTTTACCGTCAGAGATGTTGCCGGCCAGCCGTTTGACTTTCAGCCCGGGCAGATGGATAAGCCCCTGGTACTGACCTTTTTCCGGGGTGGTTGGTGTCCGTACTGCAATCTACACCTGGCGGAGATGCGCCTGGCTGAGAAGCAGCTTAAGGAGATGGGATTTGATATCTGGTTCATCAGTATCGATAAGCCGGAGTTGCTGCTGGAAAGCCTGAATGACCCGAATATTGGTTATACGATTTATTCAGACTCTTCGCTGCAGGCAACCCGGGCCTTCGGACTGGCTTTTCGCCTGGATGATGCGCTGGTCAAAAAATACCTGACCTACAATATTGATGTGGAGAAAGCTTCCGGTGAAACCCACCACGTGTTGCCGGCACCTGCGACCTACATCATTGGCAGTGACGGGATCATTAATTTTGCCTATATCAACCCTGACTACAAAGTGCGCTTGCATCCGGATGTGCTGCTGGCTGCTGCGAAGGCCTATCAGAACGGTGCTGACCAACGCATTGTTGAGCGCCGCAACCAGGCGATAAAAAAATAAGCCGCCAGGCGTCGGGCCGATTGTCGCGCTGGGCGTGAAATTCAATAGCCGAGAGTAAGTACAGCCCTGTAACATACTGGCATGTTGATGAAACCTGCCAACGTCCCAGAACCGCCTGCTCCAGATTGGAAGCAGGCTGCTTCCAGGTCATTTCGAAAACCTGATGAACTGCTGGAATACTGTGAAATTGATCCCGCCACGATACGACAGCTTAATGATCGCAGTGGGGCTCACCCGGGTGCCAGTCGTGGCGGTGATTTTCCCTTCCGGGTAAGCCGGTATTTTGCTTCGTTAATTGAAAAAGGCAATGCCCGGGACCCCCTGCTGTTGCAGGTTTTACCAGACGCACGGGAAAGCATAACGGTTGCGGG
>JAJRUM010000005.1 GCA_024277815.1 Gammaproteobacteria bacterium | reverse complement strand
CCAGAAAACTTGTCATAAAGCAGGTACGCAACAGCCAACACCAGCAGGATGATGATGGCACTGTTCAGCTTCTTGCTGGTTTTCGGGGTTATTGACTCGCTGCGGTCAACATCCCTCTCGCGCTTGACGCCCTCAGGTGTGAGCTCAAAAGCCCAGGCAAGAAACAGGGCTATGGGTAAGCCGATGGCGACGATGGCCACCACAACAGGCCCGAATTCGTCCGGCAATTTGAGTAGCTCAGACAGCACATCGGTGAGCTGCAATAACAACCAGCCACCAATGATATAGGCGATGCCAACACGCACCACGTTGCGGCGTTTTAGTTCAGCGAAGAAACTCACAGTCTGGCCTCCGCTTCCAACAGCGCCAGGTTGGCCCTTTGCTCTGCAGCTTTCGCATGAAATTTTTGCATTAAGGCTTCAAATCTCTCGCTACCCCGCAGCGGCTCGTACAGGGGAAGTTTGGTCCACAACCACCAGCCTGAGTAATGGCTATGCTCGAAAGTTATCTCCAGGGAATCCATGGCCTTGTCATAGTCGCCCTCCAACAGGTAACAAGCTTCATAGGGATATCTGTCAGCATGCTCAATGTGATTTGGCAGCTCGTTTTCCAAATAGGACAGTGTCATTCTCACCAAATCCGCGCCGAGAGCTTCTTCACCATTGCGGGACATGACATAGGCCATCATACAGCCGCTTCCGGGGTCTGCCTCAATGGCTGCGCGCCAGGTGCTGCGGTTGAAATAGCGTGGCTGAGAAATCAAAAATGCCTGCTGCGCCTTTTGATAGTCCTGGTTGAGCAAAGACACCCATCCAAAAACATTCTGGAACTGCGGGAAATTTCCCAGTTTCTGGTTTACCCACTTTGCTGACTCCAGTGCGGCGGCGTAATTTTCCTGGTACATGGATTCAAGTGACTCGACCCAGCCCATCGACCAGTGTTGCTCGTCCCGGTCGGCTATCTGGCGTTTGATATCCGCCAGTGCTTTTTCATCACCCATACTCAGCAGCGCGAATGTCTGCTGGATGTATAAGCCAAAATTGCCGGGATCAAGCTTGCTGGCTTTGCGTAGCCACATGACTTCCTCGTCAAAACGTCCGGTCGTGCTCATCAGGCTTGCCATTTCCTCATAGGCGGGCGCAAAGTCCGGGTCGGACTGGATGAGTTTTTTCAGCAGGGTTTCTGCGCTGTTAAACTGGCCCAGCAAGGTTAATTGATTTGCGATCTCTTTTTGGATGATTGAGGACAATGGGTCAAGCTCTTCAGCCTTACGTATCATTGCCAATGCTTCTTTGAGGCGGTGTGGGAAATCGTCAAGGTAATCGGAGTACCATTGATACGCGGTCGCATAGCCGGGGCTAAGCTCGATGGCCTTGCGGTAGTTGGCTTCTGCCTGGTCAGGACGTTGATAAAACTCATCTACTCCGGCCAGAGACAGGTAGGCCTCGCCAAGTTGGTCATTGATCGCCAGAGCTTTGTTCGCTGCATTCTCGGTGATGGTCATTGACTCCGGAATGGTAAGCCGGGTATTACCAGAAAGAAGAATAGTGGATTCTGCTATACCCGCCCACGCCAGCGCGAAATCCGGATCGAGCTCTGTTGCACGCTGGAACGCTTGCTGGGCACGGGTAAGGTCCTCAACTCCGCGACGCGCCATCAACTGACGACCGAGCAGGTAGGCGTTGTAGGCCGCCAGGTTTTCTGTTGGCCGATCGTTAATAGCCAGTTGTTCTTGTGGCGAAAGGGTAGCTTTTAGCGCATCAGCAATCTTTTGGGAAATTTCACTTTGTATGGCGAACAGGTTCTCAGTGGTCAGTTCACGGTCAAATATCTCTGCCCACAAGTGCTCATCGGTTTTCGCATCAATTAGCTGCACGTTGATACGTACCGTGTTACCGGCGCGTTGCACCGCACCCTCCATGATCGTTGCCACGCCCAACTCTTTGGCAATCACGGGTATCGGAATCTCAGTGTTTCTGTAGCGTGCCACCGAGGTGCGGGAGATGACTTTAAGCGAGCCGATCTTGGCCAGATTGGTGAGCAGGTCGTCGTGCATGCCCGTCACGAAAAAATCATCTTCTTTGCGACTGCTGCGATTTTCAAAAGGCAGCACCGCGATGGATTGCCGGGAGATAACCGGCTCGGCTTCCGCCAGCGCCGAATCCACCGGGGTCAGAGCTCTTTTCTCCCCATTATCCTCACTGAGCCGGGAAGGTGTTTCTTGAGATAAGGGCGCTGATCCCATCTCTCCGTCGACGGAAAACTTGTCATACAAAAGGTAACCAATTGCCAGAGCCATCATCACCAGAATGGTGGTGTTGAGTTTTTTGCCGGTCTGTGGCGTGATTGACTGGTTGCGGTCGATATCTTTTTCGCGTTTGACTCCTTCAGGTGTTAGCTCGAAAGCCCAGGCGAAAAACAGCGCTACGGGAAAGCCAATGGCTACAATCGCGACAACGATGGGCCCAAACTTTTCGGGTAACTTGAGAAGCTCTGTCAGCACATCGGTAAGTTGCAGCAACAACCAGCCACCAATGATATAGGCGATGCCTACACGTACTACATTGCGGCGTCTGAGTTCAGTGATAAAACTCATGGTTCGCCCCTGGCGCACAGGTTTGCATGGCTGCCAGCCTGGGGAAGGGTGGTTCGCAATAGGGCAGGCACTATGGTGTACCTTCCGGCGCGACTGCGCAAAAGGCAGGTACCACCGAAACAAATACTGCTTCGGTCTTCAACATTCCGAATAAAAACACGTCGTCATTACCCCCGCGGCAAACGACAAGCCGCCTGCCTGGTCTGAATATCCGGCCAGGCAGGCGGCATGCTATTTCTTGGTTAAATTAATAATTTATCTGGTCGCCTGATTTTCTGGTTTTCCTTGTTTCGATACATCCTTGTCCACATAAAATCTGTCTTTTTATATATGTGCATTGACTATATTGACACAGATCAATGCCAAGATGTTGATTGTTAGTAGTTTATTAGAATTCTTTAATATAACGATGTTTGTTCAGGGATTCAGTGTCTGTATTCACGATCTGCTGTTACCATTGCCGATATGAAAACACTTAAAAATTGTGCAATTTTTTGCAGCTTGCTATTGGTGGGACCTGTGTTTGCCGGCGTACCTTTAGGTCAGATCAAACTCCCTCCAGGTTTCAGTATCGATATATATGCGGAGAACGTTGAAAACGCACGCCAGCTGGCGCGTGGGGACAAGGGGACAGTTTTTGCCGGCAGTCGACGCGCCGGAAAGCTGTGGGCCATCAGTGACGATAACGGCGACCAACATGCCGATCAGGTCAGGCTGATTGATAAAGGCTTGAAAATGCCGTCCGGACTGGAGTTCCGGGATGGTGCACTTTACGTCGGGGCGCTGGAGCGGATTCTGCGCTATGACGACATCGAGGCACATCTGGACAATCCGCCCGAGCCGGTGGTGGTAACGGATGCCTTACCGGATAAAGAACACCATGGCTGGAAGTACTTGCGTTTCGGGCCTGATGGCAAGCTTTATATTCCGGTTGGCGTACCCTGCAATATTTGTGATGAAAAAGGTTTTGGCGAGATCCGCAGGATGAACGCTGACGGCAGCGGTATGGAGACATTTGCCTACGGTGTGCGCAATAGCGTCGGCCTGGCATTCCATCCAGGCAATGGACAGCTGTGGTTCACTGACAACGGGCGCGACCTGCTTGGCGATGATATTCCTGCTGATGAGCTCAACCATGCGCCGCGCAAGGGCATGCACTTTGGTATTCCCTATTGCCACCAGGGCGATTTGCTGGACGACGAGTTTGGCAAGGGCAAAGATTGTGCCGACTACACTGCGCCGGTGGCAAAGCTTGATCCGCATGGTGCGGCACTTGGGCTGGTGTTTTACAACGGCGATATGTTTCCTGGGGAATACAGGCACCGGCTGTTTATAACGCAGCATGGTTCCTGGAATCGCAGTGAAAAATCCGGTTACCGGATTCTGGTCCTGGATGTTAAGCCTGATGGTACCGTGATAAGCAAACAGGTATTCGCTTCCGGCTGGTTGCAGGGTCAGGAATCCTGGGGCCGCCCCAATGACCTGTTCGTCATGCCGGACGGTGCCCTGCTGGTGTCGGATGATCAGGCCGGTGTTGTTTACCGGATTTCATATACACAATGAGCCTGATCCAGATTGTAGTGCTGGCCCTGATCCAGGGCCTGACTGAGTTTTTGCCAGTCTCCAGCTCGGCACACTTGATCCTTGGCAGCAAGATTTTTGGCTGGCCGGATCAGGGTTTGGTATTTGATGTTGCAACACATCTCGGCACGCTGTTCGCTGCAGTGGTGTATTTCCGCAAAGACTTGTGGCAGATGGTTTTGCCCTGGCTGGGCCGGGGTGGTGGTGACGAGGCTGCGCGGCGACTGGGTGTGACGTTACTGGTGGCCAGCATCCCCGCCATTGCTGCTGGCGGCTTGCTGTATGGCTGGGTAGAGTCATCGTTGCGCAATGTGGGTATTATCGCTTTCACCACCATTGGGTTCGGTTTGTTGCTCTGGTGGGCAGACATCCGCTCTGGTCGCAGTAAGACGATGCAAGATATGAATCTCAGGTCAGGCCTGCTTATCGGGCTGGCGCAGATGCTGGCGCTGGTGCCGGGCACTTCGCGCTCGGGCATTACGATCACCCTGGGTCGGCTGCTTGGTTTTGATGCTGAAACAGCGGCGCGATTCTCCTTTTTGCTTTCCATCCCGGTAATCGCCGCAGCGGGTGGTTATGGCGTATTGCGCATGCTGCTGCATGCGGCGCCTATCGACTGGGCGCAGTTTGTCCTTGCCGTTGTTCTTTCCGCGCTAGCCGGTTGGCTATGCATCGCTGCTTTCCTGGCGCTGTTGCAGCGCGTCGGTTTGGTACCCTTCGTGATTTATCGCCTGGCGCTTGGCGTATTGCTGCTGTGGCTGACCTTCTAACCAATACTATGCACCACAATAGTGCGTAGTCACTCGATTAGTGCCATAATAGTGCGTATCGAAGTACGCTAGTTTGTGGTGTTTTGGAAGGCATAACGATCTTCGGTAAAAATGTATCTAATTTCCGTAAATGGGACGGTAAAATCGACCCATTGGATTGTTGCTGGTTTTCAGGCCAGCTACTGGTTTTGGCATGACATCTGCATGTATATAATGACCTATCTTGGAACCTATTGAAGAGAACACAACAGGAAGAATGAAATGAGTGCAGAAACTATTCAAAAAATGATTCGCGAGAACGAAGTCGATTTCATTGATCTGCGGTTTTGTGATACTGCAGGTAAAGAGCAGCACGTCAGCATGCCCGCCAGCATGGTTGATGAAGACTTTTTTGAAGAGGGCAAGATGTTTGATGGCTCTTCCATCAAGGGTTGGAAAGGCATTAATGAGTCAGACATGGTGCTGATGCCGGACCTGGATTCGGCGGTAATGGATCCGTTCATGGAGCACAATACGATGATTTTGCGCTGTGACGTCCTCGAACCCGACACCATGGAAGGCTATAACCGTTGTCCGCGTTCCCTGGCCAAACGTGCGGAAGCCTATCTGCAAGCCAGTGGTGTTGCCGACACGGCATTCTTTGGGCCTGAGCCTGAGTTCTTCGTGTTCGACAGTGTCAGTTTCGGTACGGATATGCACTCCACCTTCTACAAAATTGATTCGGAAGAAGGCGCCTGGAATACCGGGGCCGAGTACGAAGAAGGCAATCACGGCCACCGGCCACGTGTCAAAGGTGGTTATTTTCCGGTTCCACCAGTGGATGGTCTGCATGATTTGCGCGCCAGCATTTGTGAAATACTCGAGAACATGGGTGTTGCGGTTGAAGTTCATCATCACGAGGTCGGTACTGCCGGGCAGTGTGAGATCGGCACGAAGTTCAATACCTTGACCCGCAAAGCCGATGAATTGTTGATCCTCAAGTACGCGACCCACAATGCGGCCCATGTGACCGGCCGCACGGCGACTTTTATGCCAAAACCCCTGGTGGGAGACAATGGTTCCGGAATGCATGTGCACCAGTCCTTGTTCAAGAACGGCGAAAACCTGTTTGCCGGTGAGGAATATGGCGGCCTTTCAACCACAGCATTGCACTACATCGGCGGTATTTTTAAACATGCCAAGGCGATCAATGCATTTGCCAATGCATCCACCAATAGTTACAAACGGCTGGTGCCGGGTTTTGAAGCACCGGTCATGCTGGCCTATTCAGCGCGTAACCGTTCAGCATCCTGTCGTATCCCGCACGTGAGCAGCCCGAAAGCACGCCGTATAGAAGTGCGTTTTGGCGATCCGGCAGGCAACGGCTACCTGATCTTTGCTGCCATGTTAATGGCGGGCCTTGATGGTATTGCCAATAAGATCGATCCGGGCCCGGCGATGGACAAGGATCTCTATGACCTGCCTGCTGAGGAAGTGAAGAACATACCGACAGTTTGTGCCAGCCTTGCGGAGGCGCTTGCCGCGCTTGATGCTGACCGGGATTTCCTCAAGGTTGGCGGGGTTTTCGACGACGATCTGATTGATGCATATATCGAGCTGAAGATGGAAGAAGTTACACGCTTCCGCATGTCCACCCATCCGGTGGAGTTTGATATGTATTATTCTATATAAAAGGAACTGTCATCCTGCAGTTCCACGGAACCGGCTGACCCCGCCTTTTGCGGGGTCTATCCAGCAGAGAAACTGCCGGTAGTATGATGGAGTCTGGCGATGAAACAGGTAGTGAGTAAAACGCTTCTTTTGGCCCTGGTGGCAGTCCTGATGGCTGCTTTTACGCAGGTCGGGTTTGCACAGGTATACAAGACTGTGGACGAGGATGGCAATGTCACCTATTCCGACAGGCCGCTGGGTGATGAGTCCGAGGCGGTTAAGCTGGCCCCCATCAGCGTGATCGAGTCCCCAACCTATGAAGAGCTGCCTGCGGCGCCGCAAACCGGCAAAGAAGGTGAAGGCCCTAAAGAGGTTCCGCTGAAGGAACTGCGCCGGAACTATGCTGATTTTGCAATCGTTTCTCCGCAGCAGGAAGAATCCCTCTGGCATCCGGAAGAATCTGTGACGGTTGCCTGGAATGCACACTATCAATTGCAGCCGGGCATGCAGGCTATGATTTATATCGATGGAAAGCTGCACTCAAAAACCACCACCCAACTGATAAGGGTGCAGGCACTTGAACGCGGTGAACACATTGTTACCGCAACCCTGGTTGACAAAAGAAACCGTAAAGTTGCGACGGCGGAGCCGGTGATTTTCTATATTCAACGGCCAAATATCTACAATAATGCCATACGCGTCAGGCCCCGGGGCTAAGGGTATTTCAGCGTGCTGCCATGCTTGAAGCGTTATCCACTGCGGTAGTTGAGCTCGATCCTCATGGTTGTGTAAGAACCATGAATGCAGCGGCAGAGATTTGTTTTGACACCGGCAGGCAGCGGGTTATAGGCAGCAACTTTCAGCAACTGGACAGGATTCCAGTCTCGTTGCGCGAAGCAGTCGCCGCAACCGCTGATGACCGCCGCAACCGCCATCTGTTTGAGTGCCAGCTTGCAGATGGATGGTATGACTGCAATATATCAGCCATGCCGGACCAGCATTTACTGCTGGAGTTTTTCAACCTGGAATGGCAACAACAGCAAAACAAGTTACGGCAACGTGAAGTACAGACCGGCATGATGGGGTTGTTACGGAGGAACCTTGGCCATGAAATTCGCAACCCGCTGGGCGGCATCCGGGGTGCGGCGCAAATGATGGCAGCAGAACTCAATGGTGGTGAACTGGGCACGCTGGCTGAGCTGATCATGCGTGAAGTTGATCGCGTGGATGAATTGCTACAGCGATTTGGTCAGCCCGAACTGGAATTCAGCCCGGTGGATGTGCATTGGGTGCTGGGTGAAACCGCCGATTTGCTGAATGTTGAATCAGCGCAGAGCGTGAAAATTATTCATGACTATGACCCAAGTATTCCGGACATGAATGCCGATGCAACCGCTTTGCGACAATTATTCTTGAATCTGGCACGTAATGCGTACCAGGCGGGTGCAACGGAGGTCACGCTGCGCAGCCGGGTTGAACATGACAGCGCCCTGTTGCAACCGGGTATCAACAGTGTTGTGCGGCTGGACATTGAAGACAACGGCTGCGGCGTACCGGAATCGTTAAGAAGCCTGCTTTTCATGCCGATGGTAACAAGCCGCCGCGATGGTACCGGGCTGGGACTGGCATTGGCCCAGCAAATAGCTGCCGCACACGGTGGGTTGCTGACTTATGAACCATTGGAACCGGGCAGCCGATTCACATTGAAACTACCGTTGGAAAGAAATCATGGTTAGGCCCGTCACAGTCTGGATATGCGATGATGATGAAGCTATTCGTTTTGTTCTGGAAAGGGCACTGAGCCGTGCGGGTTACAAAACCAGGAGCTTTGATACGGCTGCCGCCATTCGCGAGGCGCTGGCGAGTGGTCAGCCCGAAGTAATACTGACGGATATTCGCCTGCCGGATGACGATGGTCTGGGTGTGCTCAAGGCGCTGAAAGATGATGATATCGAAGTTCCCGTGATTGCGATGACAGCATTCTCTGACCTGGACCAGGCGGTTACTGCGTTCCAGTCAGGTGTGTTTGACTACCTCTCCAAGCCGTTCGACCTTGACAATGTATTGTCCGTGGTCGCACGTGCAGCGGCAGGTTCAAAAAGTACACCGGTGGCTGAGGAAGTCGTTGAATCAAGACAGATGATCGGTGAATCTGCTGCCATGCAGGAGGTTTTCCGTACTATCGGCCGCTTGTCGCGTACCAGTATCAGCGTTTTGATAACCGGCGAAACCGGTGTCGGTAAGGAAGTGGTTGCGCGAGCATTGCATCAACACAGCCCACGGGCCCACGGGCCTTTTGTTGCGATCAACACGGCCGCTATCCCGGCAGAGTTGCTGGAGTCAGAATTGTTTGGCCACGAGCGTGGCTCGTTTACCGGCGCCCATGCACGGCGTCCGGGCCGCTTTGAAGAGGCCGCCGGGGGCACTTTGTTCCTGGATGAGATTGGTGATATGCCACTGGCCTTGCAGACCCGGTTGTTGCGCGTACTGGCCGAGGGTGATTATTACCGGGTGGGCGGGCGTGACCTGCTGAGGGCGGATGTGCGGGTCATTACGGCAACCCATCAGGATTTGAAAGCCAGAATTGCGGAAGGGAGCTTCAGGGAGGATCTCTATCACCGCCTTAACGTCATTACCATTCAGCTGCCGCCGTTGCGCCAGCGCGTTGATGATATTCCGCTATTGGCACGTCACTTCCTGCACCAGGCAGCCACCGACCTGGGGCTGGAAGAAAAGTATCTTTCAACGGAAACCATCCAGGCTATGCAAAAAAAGGCCTGGCCCGGTAATGTTCGTCAACTGCAGAACCTGTGCCAGCAACTATGCGTAATGGCTCCGGGTGAGCAAATACTGCCGGAGGATCTGCCTGCCAGTCTCAGTGAGGCAGACCCGGGCAATGAGGTGGATGGTTGTTGGTCAGAAGGGCTGCGCCGCTGGACCCGGGCTGAGCTCACACGTGGGCAACTGGATGTTATGGCTGAAGCGCGTAGCAAGCTGGAAAAGACAATACTGGATTGTGCACTTGATTTTACCGGTGGAAAACGTGTCGAAGCGGCACGTTTACTGGGACTTGGCCGCAATACACTAAGCCGCAAACTGAAGGAGTTTGAACAGGAGTGACTCCGGTTCAGGAAGGTGGCACCCGCAAGTGGAAAGTTACCGGCCCGTCGTTGATCAGGCTGACCTGCATCATTGCACCAAAGCGCCCAGTTGCGACTTTGCCCAGTTGTTGACGGGCAGATTCGAGAAGGTAGTCAAACAGTCGCCGGCCTTCCGGCGGATCCGCTGCTGGCGCAAAGCTTGGGCGGTTACCGCTATTGGTGTCAGCTGCCAAAGTAAATTGCGAAACCAGCAGCAATTCACCATTGACCTGCAGCAGGTTCAAATTCATGCGGTCGTTCTCATCGGCAAAGATTCTGTACGCGAGTATGCGTTGCAGCAGTCGGTCGGCCTGGGCCGTAGTGTCACCCTTTTCGATGGCGACAAGCGCAAGGATTCCGGCTCCAATCTGACCGGTGATTTCTCCCTTTCCCGGGGTTGATGGAGAATTTTCATTAACAAGCACACTGGCTTCCGATACTCTTTGCAGCAATGCGATCATTTCAACACCAATTTCCGGGTAAAACCCATTCTAACAGGCTGCTGGCCACCACCATGACAAGGAAAGACAGGCGGTGAAGATGCTGGTCATACGCGTGGTGATGCGCCTTTTCAGCTGGATTACGCCACCTGTCGCTGAATTTATTGCGTCACCCATCGCAGGCATTCTCTGGTACCTGTCACCGCGTAAACGGCGTGTGACCCGCCAGAACCTGCGCGCAGTGTATCCAGGCCTTGATTCGGGTGCGCGCGACAAGCTTGCCCGGGACAGCATGACCCACTATGTTCGGGGTGTGCTCGAAGCTGGCATGTTATGGCACTGGCCCCTGGAGAAGGTGCTCAGATATTTCGATGAGCCCCTGGGAATGGATATCTACACCAAGGCGCTTGAAAAGGGTACTGGCATCATACTGGCCGGTGTGCACTGCGGGGCCTGGGAGTTGCTGGGCCTGTATATGCAGCAATACCTGAACGGCGCAATTTTGTACAAGCCCGGGAGACACCCGGATGTTGAAGAAATGTTGCTGGAAAAACGCCGGCGCGGCGGTGGTGTGCTGGTACCCGCCAACAGTACGGGTTTGCGCACCATGTTCAGGTTTCTCAAATTGGGTAAAACCGTGGCGTTGGTGCCAGACCAGGAACCGACCCTGGGTGATGGGCAGTTTGCACCATTTTACGGTATCGAGACAATGACCGGTGTGCTGTTGCCACGTATGGCCAGGCGTACCGGTGCGCCCGTGCTGTTCGGAACCTGTGAAAGGCGCAAGGGTGGTCGTTACCGCGTGCATTTATTCGAGGCGGATGAATCGATATACAGCGGCGATATGCGTGCAGCCCTGACTGCTGTAAACCGGGGGATAGAGCAATGTATCGAGGTAGATAGTGCGCAAAATCTGTGGGCCTACAAGCGTTTCAGAAACCGACCGGAAGGGGAGCAGTCTTTCTACAAACCGTCCCGGGACTGAGCCCGGTGGGCGGGGTCAGCGGAGAATAAAGTTAATCGCGCCAGAAGGCCGGTGAAAACAGCACCAGCAGGGTAAAAATTTCCAACCGCCCCATCAACATGGCAAAGCTCAAAATAATTTTCGCGGTTGAGTTGAGGCTGGCATAGTTGGCGCTGACATCACCCAGGCCCGGACCAAGGTTGGTGATACAGGCTGCCGCTGCTGCGTAGGCGGTCACCGGGTCAACGCCAACACCATTGAGTGCGATAGTAATCATTACGAAGCTGGCAACGTATAAAAAGAAAAATCCCCAGACGGCATCCATGACAGTTGCCGATGTTTTACGGCCACCAATTTTTACCGGAATAACGGCGCTCGGATGAATCAGGCGTTGTATTTCCCGAATGGCCTGGCGGTATAGCAGCATCACGCGGATCACTTTCATTCCGCCGCAGGTGCTGCCCGCGCAACCGCCGATAAAAGCGATACATATCAGCATGATGGGAATGAAGCCTGGCCAGATCGAGAAATCTGCGGTACTAAATCCGGTGGTGGTCATGACCGACACAACCTGGAAACTTGCATAGCGCGCGGCCTCGGCAAGTGTTTCGTAGGTGCCGTTCAGGTAAAGCGCAATAGTTACAAGGATCGTAAAGGCCAGCAGTAAAGATGCATAGACCTTGAGTTCGGGATCCTGGAAATATGGTTGCGCGCTGGCTCGCTTCCAGGAGGTGAAATGGATAGCAAAGTTAATACCGGCAACCACCATAAAAATGGTTGCTAACGCTTCCAGTGCCGGACTGTCAAACCAGGCAAAACCGGCATCGTGTGTTGACATCCCGCCAATGGCCACCGTGCTGAAAGCGTGCCCGATGGCATCGAACATCGACATGCCTCCCAGCCAGTAAGCCAGTGCACATAAAACGGTAATTCCCAGGTAAATCAGCCACAGTGCCTTGGCTGTTTCAGTGATGCGGGGCGTCAGCTTGCTGTCCTTCAATGGTCCCGGGGTTTCCGCACGGTAAAGTTGCATGCCACCGATACGCAGCATGGGCAGGATTGCGACTGCCAGAACGACGATTCCCAGGCCACCCAGCCATTGCAATTGTTGGCGGTAATACAAGATACCGCGTGGCATATTGTCGATATTTGTCAGTATTGTGGCACCGGTTGTTGTCAGCCCCGACATGGATTCAAACACTGCGTCCACATAGGAAATTTCCGGCCATGGCAGCAACAGGAACGGCAAGGCGCCCACCAGTGCCAGTGCCAGCCAACACGCTGCAACGATCAAAAAACCATCGCGTAACCGCAACTCCTGGTGGATATGGCGCACTGGCAGAAATATCGCCATGCCTAAAGCAAAAAGGATTGCTGCACTGAGCAGAAAAATATCCGCAGTACCATCCTGATACCACCAGGAGACCAGGGCCGGTGGGAACATCATCAGGCTCGCACCCGCAATCAGGAAACCCACGATCTTCTGCACGCTCGAGTTTTTCACCGGCCAGCCTGCATATCAAACAAATGTAGCGCTGACCTGGAACAGTCGTTCTACCGCATGAATTTGCTTCTTGTCGGATACGAACAGCAGTACATGGTCGTGCTCTTCAATAACGGTATCGTGGTGGGCGATGATGACATCTTCGTTACGGACGATGGCACTGATGGTCGTGCCGGTTGGCAGATCCAGTTCCTCGACCGCGCGGCCAACGACCTTCGAGTTACGGCGGTCGCCGAGTGCGACAGCTTCGATAGCTTCTGCTGCGCCGCGCCGCAGCGGGTGCACCCGCACCATGTTGCCGCGGCGAATATGGGTCAGCAACGAGCCGATCGTGACCAACTGTGGAGACACGGCAATGTCGATGGTGCCGGACTCCATCAGGTCCACATAGGATGGCCGGTTGATGATGGCGATCACCTTTTTTGCACCCATGCGCTTGGCCAGCAGGGAAGACATGATATTGGCTTCATCGTCATTGGTCAGGACACAGTAGACATCGGTATTCTCAATGGCCTCTTCCCGGAGCAGGTTCTCATCAGCGCAGTCACCCACCAGCACAATGGTCTTGGACAGTTCCTCAGCGATGGCCTCTGCTCTTTCAGGGTCCCTTTCAATGATCTTGACGTGGTGGTCACGTTCAAGGCGTCGTGCAAGGTTTTTGCCGATATTACCACCGCCTGCAAGAATGACCCGTCGCACCGGGCGATCCTGGGGTCGGAGTTCCTTCATCACGGTACGGATGTGCCGCTTGGCGGCGAGAAAAAACACCAGGTCATTCTCTTCAATAACCGTGTTTCCGTCCGGTAATACCAACTGCCCACCGCGATAGATCGCAGCCACACGGGCATCCGATCTCGCCGGCATATGGTGCTTGAGGGTATATAGTTTCTGCCCGACTAACAGGCCACCGGCTTCCGCTTCCGTGGCAACCATCTGTGCCCGCCCGCCGGCAAAATCCATAACCTGTAAGGCACCCGGGTATTCGATCAGGCGGCTGATGTACTGTGTTAACAGCAACTCCGGGCTGATCAGCACATCGATGGGAGAGTGCTCGCGGTGAAACAATTCCGGGCGTTCGGTATATTCGGTCGAGCGCACGCGTGCCACACGGGTGGGTACATTGTAGAGCGTGTAGGCGATCTGGCACGAGATCATGTTGGTCTCGTCAGAGTTAGTCAGCGCTATCACCAGGTCGGCGTCTTCAATGCCAGCCCGCTCAAGTACTTTCGGGTGGGAGGCGTGGCCCAGCACACAGCGAATATCCATTTGGTCCTGGAGCTGTTTGAGTCGCTGCGGGTTTTTATCAATGATGGTTATGTCATTGTCTTCATGGACCAGTGCGCTGGCCACTGTTGAGCCCACCTGACCCGCACCAAGAATTACGATATTCACGTTTTGCCATTGCCTTTTGCCACGGATTTGGGGTCGATGCCCAGCGAACGCAATTTCCGGTACAGGTGGGTTCTTTCCATCTCAACTGATTCGGAAAGCTTACCGACACTGCCGCCAGCCTTTCTCAATTGGTAGATTAAATAGTCCCTTTCAAATTGCTCCCGGGCTTCACGTAAAGGCAGATCAAACAAAGTTTCGCGGCTATTGCCATCGGACTCCATGCTGGCGGCACTCTGGCTGAGCGCATCTTCTATCTCCTGCATCGAAACCTCGCCTTCACCGCCAAGCACCAGTAATCGCTGAATCAGATTGCGCAATTCGCGTACATTACCGGGCCAGTGGTGGTTGCGCATGCGGTTCTGGACGGACACGGAAAATTGCCGATAGGGCAGGTTCTCCTGGTTTGGAAACCAGTCTGAGAAATGCCTTACCAACTCCGGGATGTCCTCGGGGCGATCGCGCAAGGCAGGAATTTTCAGGGGCAGGACATTCAGACGGAAATACAGTGGGTTGAGTAATTGTCCACGCTTGACCGCCTGTTCCAGGTCTTCGGGAGCACTGCAGATAATTCTGCAGGCAAGGGGTTTTCTGCTACTGCCGCCCGCAGGTGTGAACCCCTGGGATTCAAGCAGGTTGTTCAGCAGTTCCTGGGTGTCAGCAGGCAGTTTTGGCAAATTGGGGATAAACAGGGTAGCGCCGGCTGCCTGGTCTAACAGGCCGCTGACGGCGTGACCATTTGAGATGAAGCCCAGAAGATAGTTGTGGCAGCCCTCTATGTTGGCCTGGCTATGGTCAAATATGGTCATGTCACCATTGGCCGCTGATAACTGGTGGATGTAGTGCGCCAGTGTTCTGCGGCCGCTGCCGGACTCGCCGGATATCATCACTGGCGAAGAATGGCTGGCAGCCTGTCTTGCCCGGTCGCGCAATAATTGCATTGCCGGGCTGGTCCCCAGCGGCTCTACAAGCAGTGCATGCTGCACGGATGATTCGGTCGTTTCGGCTTGTGGCCTGGATTCCAGTGCTTTGCGCACGGTAGCCAGCAGTTTGGCCAGTGACAACGGTTTCTGTACAAAATCATAGGCACCCAGGCGGGTGGCCTCGACGGCAGTTTCCAGGGTTCCATGGCCGGACATGATGACCACCTGGGATTCCGGCTTGCCGGCAACCGACCACTCTTTCAGTAAAGAGATACCATCGATATCCGGCATCCAGATATCCAGTAAGACCAGGTCAGGTTTCTGCTGAGCATAGAGTAAGCGGGCGTTCTTGCCATCTTCTGCGACCTGAACCGAATAGCCCTCATCTTCCAGGATTTCCTTTACGAGCGCTCGAATATCAGGCTCGTCATCAACGACCAGGATTTGCGTTTGTGACATAGGACACCAACGGGTGTGGTAAGGAAACAACAGAATACCCGAAAGCGCGGCTGAGTCAACCACGCACAGGGGGACTGAAGGTATTTAGTTGCTACTACCGATACCCGTTTAACGTTTGCGGCACGAGCGGGCAGAGTCAGTCGGCGGTTGTTCCGGCACTGGCTGCGGCGTGTTCCATTGCCGCCAGGTAATTTACAACGTCCAGCATGGCATCAAAACTGGTGACGTTTTTGTTGTTCTCAATACGGTACTTGCGGTTGACGACCATCGTGGGTGTACCCTTGACACCAAAAAGCTGAACATCACGCTGGCCCTTGCGCATCTGGCTATCAGCGGCAAAGGACTTGAAATGAGCGATATAGGCGTCTTTATCCACGCCAAAGCCGGCATAGAAGTCAGCCAATTGGTCCAGGCTGCGGAACTGTTTCCGCTCTTTCCAGATGGCATCCATCATCGGCACATGGCTTTGTTCGGCGACACCCATCATTTCGGCTGCCATATATCCGCGTGCCATCAGTTCCCAGGCACGGCGGCCAAAAGCCACTGGCAGGCGATTCAGTTTGATGTAGTCGGGCTTGCTCTTTTTCCAGTTCTGCATGTAGGGTTCGAACGTATTGCAGTGTGAGCAGGCGTAGCTGAAGACCTCCGTTACCTCGACCTGGTCAGAAACGGACTCCCCTGCGGCCTGATCAATCCTGGTGTAGTGCACGCCTTCCTGGTACTTGCCCTCTTGTGCAACGGCAAGTTGGCTGCCAAGCAGCAGACCCAGAGCAAAAATCATTTTATGTAACATGTTCAATCTCTCCACAACGTATCGGCTCAGTTTACAGACCGCTTGCAGGCCGTGTTGTTCCCTTCAGCTACTCACTCACCAGGCGCAAGCCCTGAATGTAAGTCGCCAGGGCGGAAATCTCCTTGTCCGTCAACCGCAGGGTAATGTCCGTCATGATTTTACTGCTGACGTCCTCTTCACCCCAGGTCGTACCGCTGCGGAAGCCTTTCAGCATCTTCTCTGTGTAAACAGAATGCTGCCCGGCAAGTGCGGGATAAACTGCCAGCGGATTGCCCTCGCCAGCCGGGCCATGGCAGCCCATGCAGGCCGGTACATCAGTCTTGGTATTGCCGGACCGGAAGAGGCGTTCGCCAAGGGCGCGTGTTTGTTCATCAGCAACGCCGGCACTTCGATCCTGGGAAGAAAAGTAAGCGGCAAGGTCAGCCATGTCCTGATCACTGAGACTGACGACAATACCGGCCATTTCAGGTACTGTTCGGGCGCCGCTCTTGATTAAACCGAGCTGGCGCTCGAGATATGATGTATGTTGACCTGCTATTTTGGGCCAGTTGGGTATGACGCTGTTGCCGTCAGCGCCATGGCATGCAGCACATATGGCCGATTTGCCCTGGCCGGCAGCCGCATCACCACCTGCGAGGGCGGGTAACGCGAGCAGCAAGGATAAGGTGGCTGCAACTTGCATTAAATGCTTCATTTAGTACTCTCCAGGAATGTTTGCGTACAATGGTTTCGGAGTGGCTCGGTATTATCCCGTTTTAGGTGCATTCGTTCCAGTCAAAAGATAAAAATGTGAGAAAACTGTTTTGCAAAAAATTAATCCATTCCGTATAGCACGTTATGTGCTCAATGCTCACGAACTGAAGCAACTGCCCGAGGACCGTGGTATTGAAGTCGCCATTGCCGGTCGGTCCAATGCCGGCAAGTCGAGTGCAATAAACACCTTTACCGACCAGAAATCACTCGCCCGCACCAGTAAAACGCCGGGTCGAACCCAGCAAATTGTCATATTCGAACTCGACGAGGACCGGCGCATTGCCGATCTGCCTGGCTACGGTTACGCGAAAGTGCCGGCCAAACTCAAGGCCCACTGGCGCCATGTCATGGAGCGCTATTTCCGCTCCCGCAACAGCTTGCGCGGGGTTGTGTTGGTGATGGATATTCGTCACCCGATGCGCGAGTTTGACCAGCAGATGCTCAACTGGTGTGAGGCAGCCGGTATTCCCTGCCATATCCTGCTGACCAAAGCGGATAAACTCAAACGTGGCCCGGCACAGTCGACATTGCTCAAAGTGAAGCGCGGGCTCCCCGCCATTGCCAGCATCCAGGTTTTTTCATCCAGCAAAAAGACCGGGCTGGAAGAACTGATCAACAAACTGAGCGCCTGGTATGAGTATGATCAGGGTCATGAATAGCGTGCTGAAACCAGAGTAAAATACCGCTATTCAGAAACAGCCATTGGCTAACACGCAATAGAAAAGGAACAGTAGCTATGAGTTTTCCTGCCACCCGCATGCGCCGGATGCGCGCAGATGATTTTTCCCGCCGTATGATGCGGGAAACAGTTTTGACGCCGGATGACTTTATCTGGCCGGTGTTCGTCATAGAGGGCGAGGACAAAAGTGAAGCAATAGCGTCGATGCCAGGCGTGGAGCGGCTGACCATTGACCGTTTGCTGGTCAAGGCTGGCGAGTGTGTCAGGCTGGGCGTGCCGGCTATCGCGCTGTTTCCTGTGACCGCACCTGAGGCCAAGACTGATGATGCCTGCGAAGCCTGGAATCCGGATGGCCTGGCCCAGCGCACTGTGCGTGCATTAAAACAGGCATATCCGGAACTGGGTGTGGTCACGGACGTGGCGCTTGATCCATTTACCAGCCATGGACAGGATGGGTTGCTGGATGAAGCCGGTTATGTGACCAATGACAGAACAGTGGAAGCACTGGTAAAACAGGCAGTGTCACACGCGCGTGCCGGGGCGGATATTGTCGCGCCATCGGACATGATGGATGGGCGTATTGGCGCCATTCGGGAGGCGCTTGAGGCGGACGGCCGTACCAATACCAGAATTCTTGCCTATTCCGCCAAGTACGCTTCGGCCTTCTATGGCCCGTTCAGGGATGCAGTGGGTTCAGCAGGAGCCCTGGGCAGTGGTAACAAGTACACCTATCAGATGGACCCTGCCAATACCGATGAAGCGATGTCGGAAGTGGCTTTGGATCTGGATGAGGGTGCGGATATGGTCATGGTCAAGCCCGGCATGCCCTACCTGGATGTGGTGCGTCGCGTGAAAGACACCTTTGGCGCGCCGACTTTTGTTTACCAGGTGTCCGGCGAGTATGCGATGCTGAAAGCAGCTTCAATCAATGGCTGGCTGGATGAGCAGGCTGTGGTCATGGAGGCACTGACGGGCATCAAGCGCGCAGGAGCGGACGGGATACTGACCTATTTCGCACTGCAGGCTGCGGCCTGGATCAGGGACAGGGGTTGAAGCCGGAGCTGATCAGACTGGCCCTGTTCGGGTCGCCGATTAAAGCTTCGCTTTCGCCTCGCATTCACCGGGCGTTTGCGGCGCAGTTCGGGCTTGAAATCGAGTTCCAGCGTATTGAAACAACCGCAGAGGACTTTTCCAGCGAACTGGAAGCGTTCCGGCTTGCGGGTGGTGTTGGCTGTAATGTTACCTTGCCGCTCAAGCAAGACGCCTGGCGACTGGCCGGTGATTCAACCACCGGGGTCAGGCTTGCCCAGGCGGCCAATACTCTGGTGTATCAGCAGGGTGTTGGCTGGTTCGCTCACAACACCGATGGTGTGGGCCTGGTTGCAGATCTGACGGTTAGCCACAGGATTGAGCTGAGTGGTCATCGGCTATTGATTCTGGGTGCAGGTGGTGCGGTAGCGGGGATTCTGGGGAGTTTGCTGGCTGCTGCACCGCAGGAGATCATGTTGGTGAATCGCAACCTGGAACGTGCCGAAAAACTGGCACAGCGATTTGGCTCTCACGGCAACGTCACGTTCACCTCGTGGCAGGATATTTCCAGCCAGGGTGGTTTTGACTTGATCATTAACGCGACCTCACTGGGACACCAGGGCGAGGCACCCGAGCTTATGCCATCCCTGTTTGCGCCTGCAGCACTCTGCTACGACCTGAATTACTACCTGGCCAGCCAGCCCCTGAAAAAACTTTGTGGAGAACTGGCCAGGCCTTATATCGATGGCCTGGGTATGTTGGTTGAGCAGGCCGCGAAAAGTTTTTACCTGTGGACTGGCAAGCGGCCCGATACCGAAGCGGTGGTGACAAGTTGCCGGGCGCAGCCTGGCTGATACCGGTTTCGCGTAAGCCAGGTTGCGAGGCGGCTGTGTGTCAGGCTCTCGGCATCGGTTCGCGCAGTTCGCCACTTTCATCCAGTGCCGGGTAATCCAGCTGATGGCGCTGGCAGTAGTCTGCCAGTACCGGGTGCAGCCATTCAAACCTTTGCCGGCGCAGGGTGGCTTTGTCGAGCCGGCAATGCCGGTACATGCCGGCGGCCTGGCGCTGATGCTGTGCTTCATACAGCACAATCGCACAAGCCACTGATACATTCAGTGACTGGCTGACGCCCCGCATCGGAATGCTGATTTGCTGGTCGACGTAAGACAGTGCAACGTCACTGACACCAAACAATTCCGTGCCCAGAACCAATGCGGTGGGTTGGGTGTAGTCAACATCGCGGTAGTCGACAGTCGTTGATCCCAGGTGGGCAGCCAATAGCCGGAAGCCGTTGGACTTGAGGTGCGTACAGGCCTCCATGGTGTTGTTGTGTGTCTTGATATGCATCCATTTTTCTGCACCCTGAGAGGTGTTCCAATGGGTGCGAACGGTATCGACGTCTGCGAGCACGTGCATCTGGTTGATCCCCACGGCATCGCAGTTGCGCACCATGGCGGAGAAGTTTCTTGGTTTGTGCAGGTTTTCAGCGAAAATGGTCAGATCCGGTTGACGCAAGGCCAACACAGCATCAAGCCGGGTACAACGGTCAGGTGTCATCGCTACGGAGTACTTGCCAGGCATTTACCGCATTGATGCTGGCCTGAGCCAGCAGTAGTGCCGGCAGTACCAGGACCAGGGATTTGAGCAGGAAAACCAGTGGCAGACCGCCGGCCTCTCGCGAGCTTTCCAGCAAGCGCCATGAGCTGGCAGTATATGGCCAGGCAATAACCAGTAAAAAGATACAGAAAGGAACCAGAAATATCAGCGTGCCGGCCAGATCCACCAGGGCACGTTTTCTGACCGTCATGCTGGCGTAGAAAATATCTACCCGAACATGCCCGTCAAGCTGCAGCGTCCAGGCAGCGGCGACGGTAAATACGGTGACATGCAGGTAGGTGAGTGTTTCCTGTAGCCAGATCCAGCCAAGGCTGAAGCCATAGCGGAGAATGACGATGGTGAAGGTCAGCAGCACCATCAGCAAAGTCAGCCAGGCAACAGTTTTTCCGCATAGTGCTACAAAACGCTGTACAGCCTGAAAACTTCCTTCGGCCTGACCGTGTGAACTCATGCCGCAGTTTTTACCACTCTTTCAGTTTCCAGTAGACGGGCCGTACGCGGCCCTGGCCATTGTTGGGGTCGCGCAGTTCGAGCTGGCCGTCGCCATCTTCATCAAGATACCAGTAGGCGGGCCCTTTGATGGGCGTGATTTTGACCATGTAGACGCGGCCATCACGGCTGTATTCTTCGATGCGCTCGCCCTCTTTCTCTGTGATCACCACGCTGGGTGTCATTTCTTCATTGGGAACTTTGGGTGGAATCGGCGGTGGTGCCGCCGGGTCTGCTGTGCCCTCTACAGCCACTGCCGGGTTGACAGACAGCATGCCAGCGGCGGCCAACAATAATCCAAGAACGATCCTTGTGCTTTTCATTTGCTTTACTACCTCGCAGCCAATGTTGTTTTTCTATACTCTCAGCATAGCAGACCCGAAAAACGGAATCTGGATTACACGACGGCTGGATTAATATTTTTTATGAGCTCTGACAAAACCCTGTACCTGGTTGATGGTTCTTCCTACCTCTACCGCGCTTACCACGCGCTTCCAAATTTGACCAACTCAAACGGCGAGCCTACCGGTGCATTGCTCGGTGTTGCCAATATGTTGCGGCGTCTGCTGAAGGATGCAGAGGGACAAAGGATTGCGGTCATCTTTGATGCCAAAGGGCCGACATTCCGGCATGAGATGTATGACCAGTACAAGGCCAACCGGCCACCGATGCCCGAGGAACTCAGACAGCAGGTAGAGGCAATTCACACCATGGTCAGGCTGCTGGGCCTGCCGCTCATCCAGGTTCCGGGTGTTGAGGCCGATGATGTTATAGGAACATTGGCAGACCGGGCGACCGCGGAGAAAATGAACTGCGTCATTTCCACTGGCGACAAAGATATGGCGCAATTGGTCAATGACTATGTTTCGCTGATTAATACGATGACGGACACCCGTATGGATGCAGCCGGGGTTAAGCATAAATTCGGTGTTGCACCTGAGCAAATCGTTGATTTTCTGGCACTGACCGGCGACAAGGCAGACAATATTCCCGGGGTGGAGAAGTGCGGTCCAAAAACTGCAGCCAAGTGGTTGAACCAGTGGCAGGACCTCGAGGGGGTGATGGCGAATGCGGGGTCAATGAAAGGCAAGATTGGCGAATATCTGCGTGCTGCACTTGACATTCTTCCCCTGTCGCAACAGCTGGCCACTATTCGACGTGACCTGGATCTGCAATATGAACCCGGGGAGCTGCAGCGTCAGCCTGCGGATGAAGCTGAACTACGGGAATTTCTGCAACACAACGAGTTTAACAGTTGGCTACAGGAGCTGGGTGTTGATCACTCTCCGCAGGCCAGCCAGGTGGAGCTGCATTACACGACAATACTGGATATGGATACGTTTAAAGCGTGGCTGGAGAAATTGCAGCAAGCAGAGCTGGTTGCTTTCGATACTGAAACCACCAGTCTGGACCCAATGCGGGCTGAGCTGGTGGGCCTTAGTTTCGCAGTTAAG
Organism: Gammaproteobacteria bacterium; assembly: GCA_024277815.1. GTDB lineage: Bacteria > Pseudomonadota > Gammaproteobacteria > Xanthomonadales > SZUA-36 > SZUA-36. The sequence continues at coordinate 33,627 of JAJRUM010000005.1, read as the reverse complement.
GCCGGTGAGGCGATATACATACCCGTGGGTCATGTATATGCGGGAGCACCCGTGCAACTTGACCGTGAAATGGTTCTGAAAGCCTTAAAACCACTTTTAGAGGGCAAAACACCCGCCAAGGTGGGCCAGCACATCAAATACGACATGAACGTCCTTTCACGCTACGGCCTGGCGGTGCAGGGCGTGGCCTTCGACACCATGCTGGAATCCTATGTATTCAACAGCACAGGCAGTCGCCACGACATGGATTCGCTGGCGCTTAAATACCTGGGCCACCAGACCACTCACTATGAAGAAATTGCCGGCAAGGGTGCAAAGCAGATTCCGTTCAGCCAGGTGTCGATAGAAGATGCCGGCCATTATGCAGCCGAGGACGCGGATATCACCTTGCGATTGCATCAGCACCTGTGGCCAAGGCTGGAATCTGAAGCGGCCCTGGCCAGGGTGCTGCAGGAACTGGAAATACCTTTGATACCGGTGCTGGCAAGGATGGAGCAGGCGGGCGTGCTGATTGATGGGAAGCTGCTGCTACAACAAAGCAGTGAGCTGGCCAGACGCATGCTGGAGCTGGAAGGCCAGGCCCATGCTGCAGCCGGGCAGCCTTTTAACCTTGGTTCCCCAAAGCAATTGCAGCAGATACTGTTTGAGAAACTTGAGTTGCCGGTCGTGCGCAAGACCCCAAAAGGCCAGCCGTCTACGGCCGAGGATGTGTTGAAAGAACTGGCGGATAAATACGAACTGCCCCGGTTGGTTCTGGAGCACCGTTCAATCTCCAAGCTTAAATCCACCTATACCGACAAATTACCGCAACAGATCAATCCACATACCGGGCGTGTGCACACGTCCTATCACCAGGCCGTCGCGGCGACTGGTCGATTGTCCTCCTCCAACCCCAACCTGCAGAATATCCCGATTCGCACACCCCTGTGCCGCAGGATTCGTAAGGCATTTGTGGCACCACCGGGACAGCTGATACTGGCGGCGGACTATTCCCAGATCGAGTTGCGCATTATGGCGCACCTGTCCGCAGATGAAGGTCTGCTGAAAGCCTTCCATGATGGTGTTGATGTGCACCGGGCTACCGCTGGTGAGGTCTTTGGCGAAGACTATGACAGCGTAAGCGGTGACCAGAGACGATCAGCCAAGGCGATCAATTTTGGCTTGATGTACGGCATGTCCGCGTTTGGGCTTGCCCGCCAGCTGGATATCAGTCGCCCGGAAGCGCAGGCGTATATGGACAGGTATTTTGCCCGCTATCCGGGTGTGCAAGCGTATATGCAGCGCACCCGTGAACAGGCACGTGAGCAGGGCTATGTTGAAACCTTGTTCGGACGCCGGCTGTACCTGCCGGAAATCAATGCCAGCAACATGATGCGCCGCCAGGGTGCCGAGCGTGCTGCCATCAATGCGCCGATGCAGGGTACGGCTGCTGACATCATCAAGATAGCGATGATCAGGGTCGATCACTGGCTGCAGACAGAAAGACCCGGCGCGCGGCTTATCATGCAGGTGCATGATGAACTCGTACTGGAAGTAGAGGAGGAGCAACTCGATATGGTTCGTGCTGCGGTCATTGAGCATATGGCATCAGCGGCAGACCTGAATGTGCCGTTGGTGGTGGACGCCGATTCCGGTCAGGATTGGGATGCCGCGCACTGAAGGATATTGGTTGAACCAATTCGCCCTTGAGCGGTCACAGATAATGACCGTTCTTTACGGTTGGCCCACCTCCCAAACGTGGGTCCGGGGATCGGTTGATTCCCCCTTACCGAGACCCTTATTGAGCCCTGCCGGGTGAACCGGCAGGGCTTTTTTATCAGCGGGTAATTTGCTTACGGGCCTGCTCGGGTGTGCCACCCGTCGCGTAGGCCAGTTCTTCAACCAGCAGTTCAAGAGATTGATTCAGGTGCTGGCGATCCGAGGCACGCAGGGTACCTTCGTTTTCCAGTTTGCATAGCCCCTTGTAAACATCAACATAGCCAAACGGATCACCGCTCTCAAGCACTGACTGATTGGCTGTGGCCCGGACTTTCCATGAGCTGCCGACTTTGCCGTTCCAGTTGTCGAGGTGCTCGAGCAATTTGCCGGCCTCTTGTTTGCTGATCGGTGTACGTACAACCTGCTCGAGGTCCTGTTCGCGCAGCATCAGGGTCAGGCCATCGCGGCCAAAATTAATTTTTGCAAAAGTATCGTCCTTCTCGCGGGAGAAACTTCTTTCGCGGATTGACTCAACTTGTCCTATGCCATGAAGCGGATGGTGAATGGTATCGCCTGGATGAATATTGATAGCTATTTCCTTGAATTTGTTCGCAAAGCGGAGTTTGTGAATATCATTGTAGAATCAGTATCTTACATGATTATTGTCGGTAATTCAAGGGGTAAGGGTGAAAATCTTCACAAAACCGGCCGAAGTTTATCGCATCTTGTTTTCCTGCAGCCATTCCCTGGGCATCAGATACCTGGTCAACTCAGCCTCTGCCGATCCGGCTTCAGGTTGCCAGTTGTAGCGCCAGTTAACGACGGGCGGCAAAGACATGAGTATGGATTCTGTGCGCCCACCGGATTGCAGCCCGAATAATGTGCCACGGTCGTAAACGAGGTTGAACTCAACATAGCGTCCGCGCCGGTATAACTGAAAGTTGCGCTCACGATCGGTATATTCTGTTAACTTGCGATGCTGCACGATGGGTAAGTAGGCTGGCAGGTAGCTGTTACCGATGGCCTGCATAAAATCAAAGCTGCGCTCGAAGCCCCATTCGTTGAGGTCATCAAAGAACAAGCCCCCGACGCCGCGGGTCTCGTTGCGGTGTCGCAGGTAAAAGTATTCATCGCAGCACTTCTTGTAGCGTGCATATACCTTGTCCCCAAAGGGTTTACAGGCGGTTCTGGCAGCCTTGTGCCAGTGAATGACATCCTCCATAAACGGGTAATAAGGCGTCAGGTCATAACCTCCTCCAAACCACCATATGGCTGATTCACTATCTGCAGACGCATCCTCTTTGCTGGCGATAAAGAAACGTACATTCGCGTGACTGGTGGGGACATAAGGATTGCGCGGGTGAATAACCAGTGAAAGCCCCAGTGCCTGGAATTGGCAGCCGGCCAGTTCGGGGCGGGCCGCAGTTGCTGAAGGCGGCAGTCGGTCACCGAATACATGGGAAAAGTTGACCCCGGCCTGCTCAAAGACCGCGCCTTGTTCCTGCACCCTCGTGCGACCACCTCCACCGGCTTCCCGCTGCCAGGTTTCCTCACGGAAAAGCTGTCCCCCATCTTCTTTTTCAAGGCTTGCGCAAATCTGATCCTGAAGCTGGAGCAAATATGTTTTGACTCTCTCCACTGTCGTCATTGATGGTTCCTGTTGATTCTTGCGGTACCGGCTTGGGGCCGGGCGGCTATTCGCCTGGCCTGATAATTTTACCGCTGCCAAGATGCCGGATTTCAGTGGGGCGCTCAAGGCCTCCAAGCGGGCCGGCTAAAATGCCTCCCAGGCGCGCACCAAAATATTCATCCACCTCGGCGGCGCTGCGGGCAGGCGGCGCGGTAGTGGGGTTGGCGCTGGTAGATATCAGCGCTGAGCCAAATGCTTTACAAAGTGCCCGGCTGGGCTGGTGCGCTGTAATGCGTACCGCCACGGTGGGGTGCGCACCGGCGACATAGTCCGGCACGTGGCCGGCGCGGGGAAACAACCACGTTACCGGCCCTGGCCAGGTGGCCATTGCCTCGCCTGCCCGTTGAGCCCCGGTATCTGCGATCCATGGTTGAAGCTGTGAGAAATCACTGGCGATCAGTACAAAACCAGCTGCCTCGGGACGGTCCTTCAGGGCCAGGATTTCGCGCACCGCGGATTCATTGCCGGGATCACAACCAAGCCCGAAAACACCCTCGGTCGGGTAAGCAATGATATGGCCCAGGCGCAGTTGCTCAACGGCGCCTGCGGTGTCCAGCAATATCCGGGTTGTCATAGCCTAGGTTTTAGCAGCTTTCTTTCTGGACTTCTTCTTTTTGGAAGTTTTTTTCTTGCTGTTGCTCTTTTTGCTACTGGTCTTTTTGCGCGTGGCCTTTTTCCTGGAGGTTTTCTTCTTGCGGCCGCGTTTGCGTTCGGGCGCCGCTGCTATCAGCGCCTCACATTCCTCTTGTGTCAGCGACTCCGGTTCGCGGTCCTTTGGCATGCGGGCGTTCTTATTGCCATCGGTAATGTAGGGGCCATAGCGGCCACGCAGAACCTGGATGTCCGTGCCATCGAAGCTTTTGATGATGCGGTTGGCGTCAAACTCTTTCTTCTCAGCAATTAATTTCAATGCGTGTTCAAGCGTTACATCATGCGGGTCCACATCCTTGAGCGACACAAATTTGTTGCCATAGCGGATAAACGGCCCAAAGCGGCCAATCGCAGCAACCACCTCTTCACCTTCAGGAGTTTCGCCGAGCTCTCTTGGTAGCTTGAATAATTCCAGAGCCTCTTCCAGGGTGATGGTTTCAAGGCTTTGGCCGGGCCTGAGGCCTGCAAAGGTTGGTTTGTCCTCATCATCCCTCGTGCCGATCTGAGCGTGTGGGCCAAAACGGCCAACGCGTACGGAAAGGGGTTTGCCCGTCTTTGGGTCGGTACCCAGAACACGGGTTCCCTTGGCTTCGCCCGGGTCGACACTGTCCAGTTTTTCAATCACCCGCTCATTGAACGGCTGCCAAAATGCATCAAGTAACGGAATCCATTCTTTTTCACCGCGGGAGATATCATCCAGCGCGTCTTCCATGCGTGCGGTGAACTCGTAATCAACATATTCATTGAAATGCTTCTCAAGAAACCGTTCAACTACGCGGCCGGTATCGGTGGGTTTGAAACGGCGTTTATCGAGCTCCACGTAGTAGCGCCGCACCAGTGTAGACATGATGCTGGCGTAAGTGGATGGCCTGCCGATGCCGTACTCTTCCATGGTTTTAACCAGGCTGGCCTCGGAATAACGTGGTGGTGGTTCAGTGAAATGCTGCTCCGAGCGAATGGTTTCGAGCTTGATCACGTCGCCCTCGCTCATTTCGGGTAAGCGGCGTTCCTGTTTCTTTTCATTCTCAGGCTGTGAAATCTCGTAGGCCGCCAAAAACCCGGGGAATGTAACAACTGAACCATTGGCACGGAAACTGGCATCGGGCCCGCAGTCAAACTCAACTGCAACAGTATCCATTTTTGCTGCAGTCATCTGGCAGGCCAGAGTGCGTTTCCAGATCAGTTCGTACAGGCGGAACTGGTCGTCGCTCAGGTTGGCTTTGATCTTGTTGGGAACCAGCGCTGCAGAGGTTGGGCGTATGGCTTCATGCGCCTCCTGGGCATTTTTTGATTTGGTTTTATAAAAGTTCGCCTGCTCCGGTAAGTAGTCCGGGCCAAATTGCGTGGTGATCTGCTGGCGTATATCTGCCAGGGCATCATTTGACAGCATGACGGAATCAGTACGCATGTAAGTAATCAGGCCCTGGGTATGACCATCTATCTCGATTCCCTCGTAAAGCATTTGTGCTGTGCGCATAGTTTTCTGCGCGGAAAACCTGAGTTTTCGAGAGGCATCCTGTTGCAGGGTCGAGGTAATAAAGGGCGGGGCCGGTCGGCGCTTTCTCTCTTTACGGGTAATTCGATCGGCCTTCAACTGGCCGTTGGCACGGGCCAGCAAATCATCGCGAACGGCAAAAGCCCGCTTCTCGTCCTGAATATCGAACTGGCGGTACTTGTCTCCGTCAAGCCGCACCAGGTTGGCAGAAAATGCATGCTCATCTTTCTGCAGGTCAGCTTCTATAGTCCAGTATTCCTGTGCATCGAAGCGTTCAATTTCGCGTTCACGCTCGACAATCATGCGTAAGGCAGGGCTTTGAACCCTCCCTGCTGACAGGCCCGGTTTGATTTTCTTCCAGAGTAACGGTGACAGGTTAAACCCAACCAGGTGGTCCAGTGCGCGCCGTGCTTGCTGCGCGTTGACCAGGTTCATGGAGAGTTCTCTCGGGTTGGCGACTGCATCCTGAATGGCGCGTTTGGTTATTTCGGAGAATTCCACGCGATAAAAAGGAATTTTGTCGGTGAGCTTCTTTTCTTTCAGGGTTTCATAGATATGCCACGAAATGGCTTCCCCTTCGCGATCCAAATCTGTTGCGAGGTAAACCGCCTCAGCGTTACGGGTCGCTTTGATTATTTTATCAACATGCTTCTTGCTGCCTTCACTGAGTTCATAGTGCATGGCAAAATTGTTGTCGGTATCAACTGCGCCATCGCGTGATGGAAGGTCGCGTATATGGCCATAAGAGGCCAGTACCTCGAAATCCTTGCCGAGATATTTGTTGATAGTTTTCGCCTTCGCCGGCGATTCTACGATGAGCAGGTTTTTTGCCATATTCAGGTTCAAGCAAGCACCAACTGCCAGACGGGCAGCGCGGTGATTAAATGGTTAATCCCTCCGGTAATGAAGCTGTTTAACAACCAGGTCAATTCGGTTGCTTCCTTATTATTAGTGCCGATACTCCTGCTCGGTGTCAAACATCAAATCTTCCATCCAGGCAAAATTGGCCTCCTGGCCCGGTTGATTGAAGAGCACCATCAGGACCACCCATTTCATATCCTCAAGGGTGATTTCGTCAGTTTCCAACGCCAGCAGTCGATCCAGAACCAGTTCGCGGCGTTGCCCGTCTACGATACCAATATTTTCCAGGTACATCAGAAAATCGCGGCACTCTGTATCCAGGCGGGCCAGTTCGCTATCCACGTAAACGCGAATAGGCCGGTGCGTATTCTGGAACAGGTCCGGTTGATGGCGTTGCTCTGCCAAGCCGTCCAGCCAATGAAACGCTTTGTCAATCTCGCCGTTTGTGAACCCGGCCTGGTGGAGGTTCTCCTCCAGAGAATCCCTGTCAGGGGTTTCCTCAGGTTCATCGTAAAAATAATTTTCAAAAAGAAACATCAGCACGTCAAGTACGTTTTCTTTCATTCATCAAACCTCAGTCACTATCGGCTGGAGCTTTCTGCAGAAAATTCCAGCCTGATTCCTCTCCGCTCTTGTACCCACAGCATGGCTGAGAGCAGCCGAAGCGTCAATGTACTTTTGCGCACAAAGCAGTCCAAATGACCCTCGTCAAGTCCTGCAAAAACAGTCAGGGGCGCGCCATAACTGCAGCAAATTGGGGCTATGTTGTTGATGTTCAAGTGAGTCATGCGCGTACAAAACATCCATTGGCGTGTTTTTTCACCATGCCCCTGAGCTCCATCATCAACAGCATTGATGAGACCTCGCGTGCGCTGAGACCGGATTGCTGGATAATTGTATCCATTGGTTTCGGGTCGAACCCAAGCAACTCCCATACTGTGCAGTAGTCGGTGTCGGCCAGCAGGTCGTGTCCGGGTTTTGCAGATTGGCCCCCGGAAGTACTGCGGTTCCCGGGCTGCTTAAGTCGCTGGCGGATTTCCATTTGCAATTCGGCTGCTATTGGACCGAGGCCCTGAATAATGTCTGCGGTTGTTTCTGCCAGTGTGGCGCCTTCGCGAATCAATCGATGGCAACCCCTGGCCAGGGGGTTATGCAGTGAACCTGGCAGGGCAAATACGTCTCGTCCCTGCTCAGCGGCCTTTCTTGCGGTAATCAAGGTGCCACTATTGAGGCCGGCTTCGATGACCAGCACGGCCAGGCTCAGGCCTGAGATTATCCGGTTTCGTGAAGGAAAGTGCTGGCGTAGGGGTGGTGAGCCCAAAGGCAGCTCGGAAACCATCGCCCCCTGTGACCGGATGCGCTCAGCAACCTGACGACTACTGGCCGGGTACACAATGTCCAGGCCGGTGCCATTTACCGCGACGGTGCTGGCACCCGCATCCAGCGCTGCAGTGTGGGCGGCAGCATCAATGCCGCTGGCGAGACCACTGGTAATGGTCATGCCCTGGCGGGCCAGCGTGGTGGTGAAATCACGTGCGTGGTCAAGCCCGCCGGCAGTCGGGTTGCGACTGCCGATCACTGCGACCTGGGGTTGCCAGAGACAACCAGGGTCGCCGTCAACAAAAAGTGCGGCAGGCGGGCCGTTGATGCGACGTAAAAGGGCAGGATAGTCATCGCTGTCCCAGCACAGCAGGTGGTGGCCGGGCTGCTCAAGCCATTGCAGGCCTGTTTCAATGGCTGCCTGGTCGGGTTGGGCGATCGCTTGAGCTGTGGTTTTTGACAGCCCGTGGTGAACCAGGTCGTGGACGCTTGCGGCAGCGACTGCCGCCACACTGCCTACGGACTCGATAAGTTCGATCAGAGACGCGCCCCCGATTGAGGGCGCATTCACAATGGTTAACCAATCACGCTGCTGAGTTGCAGCTCCCCCCATAGTTTCCGGATATTTCTAAATAGTTGTTAAATTGTTTCATCCGGGTGTTTCAACACATCATGCTCACGAACCGGACGGTCGCCGTCCATTATCATCGCGTAACTGATTTCGCCAAACACCCTGAATACCAAAATATGAGCACTGTACTGGTCAGGCAAGGTTACTTTATCGTCACCCCAAACCTTGGCATCTTCCCAACTGCCCTGGGGGTATTTAACTTCGTCACGAACCGTTTTACCCGGTCGGAAAGCTGAAAATACATGTCCGGCTTCAACACCCTGATTAGCCCCTGCGTTGATGGCAACTATCTGGTAGTGTCCGGAGCCATAAGTGGTCTGGGTTAAGGCAACAACCTTCATGCCGTCTGGCACGATGTTCATAGCATGCGGCCAGATCTTATCCGGGTACTCGTAATTATCAATCGGCAGGACAAAGTCACCTGTTCTGACTTCAGCGCGGCCGCTTTCCAGCTTCAGCGTGGCTGGATCGCCGAGCTTGACCAGTCTTGCCGTGGCGACATCCCAAAGTTCATTACCCAGGACTTCCGGGTTCTTCTTGCGCCACTGCATGGTGGCGTTCCAGATAGTGTCAGGGTATTGCAGCCCTTTTCTCAAGGCCTCTGGATACCGGGCTTGTTTAGATCTTTTCATTTCACCGTTATCATCGTAGTAGATGTGGCGTAAGCGAACGATGGCATATTCCTCGCCAAGTCGTCCGTCAATGCCCCGGACATATGTAAGATCGGTCTCTGAGGCCAGGTGGCGACCGCTTTCGTTGCCAACAACGTATGGCAGACCTTCAAATTCCGACCCCATCAGGATACGTGCGTTAATGATGAAATTCTTGATCGCATCCCACTCGATTGCCGGGATGGCCTCGTGGGGCAGCACCCGTACGCCCGGTGACATTTTGACGGTGCGCTTGCCACCGTTAATCACCAGCTGCGGTTTTCCGTCTACGTAAACCAGCGATAACCGATCGCCTGGATAGATCAGGTGAGGGTTCTCTATTTGTGGATTGGCCTGCCAGATAGACGGCCATTGCCAGGGCTTCTCCAGAAACTTTCCGGAGATGTCCCACAGGGTATCTCCCTCGACAACAACATATTCATCTGGGTGATCGGCGCGCACAGATACGTCTTGCGCCATCGCGGCACTTGCCAACATCGTCACCAGGATCAGGTGAAAAATTTTCTTAATCACGTTCCTTTCCCCATAATAGTAGGCATCCAGCCATCTTGACCGATGCGGTCATTATTCTTTACTGGCGAACAGAGTTCGTCATTGGCTATCATAAATCCTGTAACGCAAAAGTTCACGTAAATTATTTATCAGGCGACCAAACATATGGCAGAACTGAACATTTTGGAATTCCCGGACCCGCGTTTAAAGGTCATGGCAAAGACCGTGGAAAGCTTTGATGCAGCGCTTAAAAAGCTGGTGGCAGACATGACAGAAACCATGTATTCAGCGAACGGGATTGGTCTTGCGGCAACCCAGGTTAATGTCCACAAACGCTTGCTGGTGTTGGATGTCAGCGAAAATCATGACCAGCCATGTGTGTATATTAACCCTCAAATTCTGGACCGGTCCGGGGAGCAAATCAGTGAGGAGGGTTGCCTGTCCGTTCCGGGGATATATGCAAACGTAAAACGTGCAGAAAACGTCACGGTCAAGGCGCAGGATGCAGACGGAAATTTCTTTGAAGAACGGCTTGAAGGGCTTCATGCTGTGTGTGTTCAGCATGAAATGGACCACCTGATTGGCCGGCTTTTCGTTGATTATCTGTCGCCTTTGAGACGGAATATGGTTAAAAAGAAGCTCGAAAAACAACGAAAAACCGCTGCGCAGGAAGCTGCTGAGCACCTCGTAATTTAGACAGGGCCGGATATTTTGAGCAATATTAAAGCACCTTTGCGCATTCTGTTTGCCGGTACGCCCGAGTTCTCCTTACCGCCATTGCAAGGATTACTGGAAGGTGGGCACGAGATTGTGGCTGTCCTCACCCAGCCAGAACGGCCGGCAGGCCGGGGCAAGAAGCTTCAGGCGAGCCCGGTCAAAAAACTTGCGTTGAGCAACCAGCTCAATGTATTGCAGCCTGAAACCTTACGTTCAGCAGATTGGCACGCAGAACTCGCGAGACTGCAAGCTGATTTGATGATCGTGGTTGCTTACGGCCTGATGATTCCCGCTGAATTGCTGAACATGCCATATCTGGGCTGTTGGAATATACACGCATCCCTGCTGCCCCGCTGGCGCGGTGCGGCACCCATTCACCGTGCAATTGAAGCGGGTGATGAGCGCACCGGCGTGTGCATCATGAAAATGGAGGCGACACTGGACACCGGCCCCGTCTATCATTGCCTGTCCACTGCGATTGAACCTGCGGATACGGCAGGAATGTTGCATGATCGCCTGGCAGGGCTCGGCGCACAGGCTTTGCGCGATTGTCTCGATATGGTCGTTAAGGGCAGCTTGCCATCGCCGGTTGTACAGGATGACGGTGCGGCGGTTTATGCACGAAAACTGAGCAAAGCAGAGGCTGAACTGGACTGGAAACAACCAGCAGAGGTGTTGCAGCGACAGGTTCGGGCCTTTAATCCCTGGCCGGTTGCATGGTGTGAACTTGCGGGTCAGCGGTTGCGTATCTGGCAGGCAGAGGTGGCCGAAAACCGCCCGGGGCTACAGCCTGGCCAGTTATGGGTTGATGGTTCAGAGATGCTCATTGGCACAGCTGAGAAGGTGCTCAGAGTGGTGGAGATTCAGCGTGCTGGCGGCAAGCGAATGGCCGTTAAAGAGTTCTTGCAAGCACAACAGATAAAAGGTGTATGACGGGCAATGAAAATAAAGCAAAAAGCCAGACAGAACCCGCGTATTGCAGCACTGCTGGCGCTCGCCGAGGTGCTTGATGAACATAAAAGCCTCGCTGACTGCCTGTCTTTGGCCGCTTTGCGTGCCAGCCGTGATGGCGCTCTCGCGCGCCACCTGACCTATGGCGTGCTGCGCTGGCTGACCGCACTGGAGTGGCTTGCTGCACAGCTGTTTTCCAAACCATTGAAAAGTCGCGACCGCGACATACGGCGGTTGGTGTTGTTGGGTTTGCAACAGCTTTGGCACGACCACACCGCGAGCCATGCCGCAATCAATGAAACAGCCGAATGTGCACGCCTGTTAGGCAAACCGTGGGCTGTGGGCCTGGTCAACGCCGTACTCCGGCGTTTTCAGCGGGAGCAGCACGCTTTGCTGGAGCGACTGGAACAGCGCGATGAGCGATTTGCCCATCCGCGCTGGCTGCTGAATGAGATTAAGCAGGACTGGCCGGACAGCTGGCAGCAGATACTTGACGCCAACAATCGTCAGGCCCCGTTGTGGATGCGAATCAACCGCCGGCGGGCCGATGAGGCGATCCTGCACGAGCAACTGCGCGACGCTGGCTTTGAGACCGTTGGCCATCCGTTTGCGAAAGACGCCATATGCCTGACACCGGCGGCAGCGGTGATGCGAATTCCGGGTTTTGAAAAAGGCTGGCTGTCCGTGCAGGATCCGGCTGCGCAATTGGCGCGGGATCTGATCAATCCACAAAGCTCTGAGCGAATTCTTGACGCTTGTGCTGCGCCCGGTGGGAAAACTGCACACCTGTTGGAAAGCTGTCCGGATATTGACCTTGTGGTGCTGGACAGAAAGGCCGGTCGTGTCGCGCAGATTGATCAGAACCTTGAGCGGCTGGGTTTGCCGGTCAACGGAGGGATTGCTGAGACCAGGGCTGCTGATGCTACCTCACCAAAGGACTGGTGGAACGGAAAGGCGTTCAGCAAGATCCTGCTGGATGCGCCCTGTAGCGCCACCGGCGTTATCCGCAGGCACCCGGAAATCAAGTGGTTGCGCAGCGGTAAACAGGTAGATGCTGTGGTTCAAACCCAGGCAGAACTGCTGGCGGCTTTGTGGCCATTGCTGCAGCCTGGGGGAGTGCTTGTGTACGCAACCTGCTCTATATTGAAACGTGAAAATGAGTTTCAGGTGCAGGGGTTTATTGAGCAGCATGCAGATGCTGAGCTGGTAAAGACGACCGTCGACTGGGGTACTGCACTCGCTGGTGGGCGTCAGATCATGCCCGGCGAAGCGCAAATGGATGGGTTTTTTTATGCGGTATTACGCAAAGCCGCTTAGCACCATCTTGTTGATCGCGGCGACGGTCCTGGCAGCCGGCTGCCTGCAGCAGCCAGTGGGTTATGGTTTTGTTATCGGGGACGTGTCTGTCAGCCGGGGATATCAGTCCCTTAATATTCATTTGCGGCAGGAACTGGAGCTGAGTGATCAGGCCCGGGACGCACTGCAACATGGTGTTACGCTAACCATCCGGCTGGACATGGAGCTGCGTAACGACAACAACATGATCGTGGTCAGACGGGAGGGAAGGCGCTACTTGATTCGTTATCTGCCCCTGAGTGAGTACTACCAGTTGAACGAAGTAGAAACAGACAAGTTACAGTCCTTTACCCGCTTGCGGCATGTACTCGCAGCCATCGGTGATTTGAATGTGCAGATAGCGACCGGCCCGTTGCCGCCGGGAAGTTATGAACTGCGTACCCGGATCCGTCTTGATGAAAATATGTTGCCCGGGCCGATGCAGCTACCCGCGCTATTCTCTTCTCAATGGCAGCATGACTCGGAGTGGTCGGTATGGCCTTTCGAAATAAGCGTCTGAGGCGTCTGATTCTCAAGGTGTTGCCGGTAGCGGTGGCCCTGACGGTGTTGCTTGCATCGCTTATCCTTGTCAGTGGCGTCCAGCAGGATGGTGGTGGCGATGGTAGTGGCGGGTCCGGCCAACCGTACGTTTGGGTGCTGGTGCTGACCGTATTTGCCCTGGTGGTGGTGGCAGCAGCAATTTTGCACCGCGTGGTTTCGTTGACCCGGAACATCCGTGCCCAGGCACCGGGTGCTTTGCTATCGGCACGCTGGGTCAGGAATTTCCTGGTTTTGTCCCTGCCCCCTGCGCTGATCGTGTATTTCTTTTCCGCATACTTTCTGACGCGCACTGTAGACAACTGGTTTGACGTGGGTGTCGAATCCGCCCTCGCCGATTCATTGACGCTCGGCCAGCAGTTCCTTGAGAACCGCACGCTGGAGGTGCGCAATCAGGTACGCCGGATTAGCCGGGAAATAGACAACCCGGATGATGATACTGAGCGGGTGCGCCGGACCCTGTTGCGCTATGTCAGCACGGCCGGCCCGCTCGAGCTTTCAGTACTGGCAACCAATGGCAGGCTGATGGCAAGCGCCAACATCAACATTCTTGCCGATCTGCCAGAGCGACCCGGAGACTATGCGTTGTCGCAGGCCCTGGACCAGGGTGAATATGCGGCTGCAGAGCCCGCAGCAGATGGTGTTTTGCGTATCCGGGTGATTCAGCGCCTGCCTTCCGGACTGCCTGGAGCCCAGAATTATTTGTTGCAGGCAATTTATCCACTGCCTGAATCCATTACAACGCTGACTGACAAAATTCAAAGGGAGTACCGCCGCTACCAAAACATTAGCTTTTTGCGTGGTGCACTGAAACAGAGCTTTATTCTGATCCTGTCGCTGGTGTTACTGCTGACCATTTTGCTGGCTATTCTCGCTGCATTGAATGTGGCCCGCAGGATGGTAACCCCGATCTCGAAACTGGCGCTTGCGACCCGCGAGGTAGCGGCCGGGGACTTAACGCAGGAGGTACAGGCCGGAGACCGTGACGAGCTGGGTTTTCTGGTGGAGTCTTTCAACGAAATGACCGAGGCCCTGACGGCAGCCAGTGAAGAGGCAGAGCGCAGCCGTGCAGCGCTGCAAGTGCAGAGTGAGTACCTGGAAACGGTGCTGGGAAGTCTGACAGCCGGTGTGTTGACGTTGGATGATGCACAGCGTGTCGTCACCGCGAATAAGGCCGCAGAGGAAATACTGGGGCTGCCGCGGGGGTTCTTCATCGGTCACAGCCTGGCGAGCCGGGCCAGGCAGGTACCGTTCCTGTTGCAGCTTGCGAAATTGATTGGCACTCAGATAGGACGAGGGCCGGCCGAGTGGCAGCGCGAGATTCGATTGCAAAGAGGTGAGAGCGGAGGAGGACATGCACTGGTTTTGTTGGTGCGTGGTTCGCGGCTGGGTGAGAAAGCCTCAACACAGGGTGGCACAGTGGTCGTTTTTGACGATGTCACCATGCTCAACCTGGCCCAGCGCGAAGCTGCCTGGGCAGAGGTTGCACGACGGCTGGCACATGAGGTAAAAAACCCCCTTACGCCAATCCGTTTGGCGGCTGAGCGTTTACGCATGAAGCTGATGGACAAGCTGGGGGTCGATGACGGCAATATGCTGGACCGGGCCACTGGCACCATCGTTTCGCAGGTTGAGGCCTTGCGCTCACTGGTTGATGCGTTTGGAGATTATGCCCGTGACCCAAAATTGGAACGCGTATCGCTTGACCTTGATGACCTGGTCAGGGACGTGGTCGCCCTTTATCAACACAAAGACCTGCGGGTGCAGTTTGATCTTGATCTGGTTGCCGGCCCACCCGGGCTGGAGGCAGATGCCGGGCAAATACGACAACTGCTGCATAACCTGATCGTAAACTCCAGTGAAGCCGTGGAACCGGGTCAAAAAGCCAAGGTTCGGATACGCTCGCGAGCCGTGAACACTGCCGGCCAGTACTGGCTGCAAATAGAAGTGAGCGATGCCGGTCCGGGCTATCCGGGAGCGGTGCTTGAGAAGCCTTTCGAGCCCTATGTCACGTTCAAGGTTGGCGGCAGTGGGCTCGGTCTGGCCATCTGCCGAAAAATCATCAATGACCATGATGGTCATATCTCAATTTCCAACTCTGTCACCGGCGGGGCCTGCACCACCATCAGGTTGCCGCTGGGCTGATTAGCGCCAGAGCATTTTCAATGCAACCAGCAGCAGAAACACAGCGAAAACACGCTTCGCCAGCAGCGGCTTGCTGTGGTGGACGGCAGCGACACCCAGCGGCGCCCCGAGCACACTGAATAAGGCAACGCCCGCCAATGCCTGCAAGTTTACATAGCCGAGCATGGCTGACCCGGAAATTCTATCCCCGAGTAACATAAACCCCAGCGTGCCCGCCACGGCAATCGGGTAACCGCAGGCTGCCGCCGTTGCGATCGCGATCCGGGTTTGCTGTCCGTGCCATAAGAACCATGGCACGGTCATGCTTCCGCCGCCGATACCCAGCAGGCTGGATATCGAACCGATGGCCAGTCCGACAATGCCCGACGAAAACCTGCCAGGCAGGGGCCGGTTTCCGGTCCGGGTTGAACCACGCAGCAACTGCAGGCCGATGAGTAAAGCAAAGACGCCGAAGACGGTGCCAAGTGTGGCACTGCTGATACGATCCGCGATAACGGTGCCAATCAGTGCACCCACCAGCAGCCCTGGCAGCAGCAACCTGACCAGTGGCCATTCGATGGCACCCCGGCGTTGGTGCGCAAGCACTGAACTGAGTGAGGAAAACAACATCGTTGCCAGCGAGGTCGCCACGGCCATTTGTACTGCCACGGGTGCGGTGGCCGGGTCCCTGCTGAAGATCCAACTTAAAGCGGGCACCAGAACCAGGCCGCCGCCAATCCCGAGATAGCCAGCCAGGAAGCCGGCAAAAACTCCAGTCAGCGCAAATTCCAGCCAGATCATAAAATTAATTGCCCAAGCGGCTTGCCGAGCTGTTCACATTTGCATAGATTGGTTCTACCCATGAAGCATGCCTCTGAAAAAATCACCTTTCCCGGCAGGCAGCTTATCATTTTGCTTGTCTTATGCTGCTCAGTTTGCACCCGCCCAGCTGCAGCAAATAGTGTTGTCGCTCCAGAGATCGAACGATTCAAGCTGGCTTGGGATGCCGCCCGTCACGGTGACCACAATACATTCAACCGGATCAGGCAAAGCCTCAGAGCCTATGAACTCTATCCTTATCTGCAATATGAAGACTTTCGGCATCGACGCAGTTCTGTGGCGGCAGATGAAATAGCGACATTTCTTGATGACCATGAAGGCTGGGCATTCACAACCGGGTTACGGCGTGCGTGGTTGAAATCGGTGGCAAAAAGGGGCCGTTGGGCGGAGTTGCTTAAATATTCAGAAGGCGTTACCGGAACGGTCTTGCGTTGCCAGCGCGCTCAGGCGCAGATTATCCTGCAGCGTGATAGTGGTTTGCTTTCTGAAGCACAAAATCTGTGGACAGTGGGCCAATCGCAGCCGAAGGAATGTGATCCGGTTTTCGCCTGGCTGGTCAAGAAAAATGGTGTCACTGTGCGCCTCGCCTGGGAAAGAATCAGGCTGGCTTTTGAGGCCGGCAATCCTCGCTTGAGCATTTACCTGGCAAGGTATTTGCCTGCCCATGAGCGTCGCTGGCTGGAGGAGTGGCAGCGACAGAGTCGCAGCGGGTATGCGGCACTCGAGCATATGCGTCGCCTGCCGGACAATGAAACCACCCGCATGATCGCAGCCACCTCGTTGCGCCGCCTGGCGCTCAGGGATGCAGCCGCGGCGCCGAAAAAATTTCAACTGCTCGATAGCCATTTCGGCTGGACCGGGCTGGACAGGTCGGTACTGTTAAGGGATATTGCGCTGCGTTCTGCGGTTGCACTGGACAAGGATACCGTGGCAAACATGCAGCGTGTGCCGGTTGCCTACCGTGATTCACAGCTGCTGGAATGGTGGTCACGCTTCCTGCTGAGCGTCGGCGACTGGCCCGGCCTGGTGTCTGTGATCGGGCAAATGCCGGATGAAACCCGCAATAAAGATCGTTGGCGTTATTGGCTGGCACAGGCAGAGTTGCGGGCAGGGCCTGCCGCCGGCTTAACCTCAACAGCAGCATCTGAGGCACTGCAGAACCTCGCCGGGCAGGCCAGTTACTATGGTTTCCTGGCAGCTGATGAGTTGGGTGAGCCGTACAATATTTGCCCGCTGGAACCGGCGGTTGACAGTCAGGAAGTGGCCCGTATTGGCAGCTTAAGCGGTTTCAGGCGTGCGCTTGAACTCAGGAAGGCCGGGCTGGATAGCTGGGCTTCACAGGAATGGTCGCTGGCGATCGCTGACCTGCCGCCACCGGATTTGAAAGTTGCTGCAGCCCTGGCGCAGAGTAAAGGCTGGTATGACCGGGCAATCTTTGCGCTGGGTAACAGCGGTGACCGTCAGTTTTACGCCTGGCGCTTTCCATTGTTGTGGCAGGACGAAATTCGGCTTGGTGCCAGCGCACATAACCTGGATCCGGCCTGGGTTTACGGCACCATCCGCACTGAAAGCGCCATGGCCGTGAATGCCCGTTCGCCAGCCAATGCACTGGGCTTGATGCAGGTCACTCCGGCTACCGGTAAACGTGTGGCGAAAAAACACGGCATTGCTTGGACCGGCAGTGGCAGTTTGCAAACCGTGGAAGGGAATCTGCCTGTTGGCATGGCTTACCTGGGAGATTTATTGCAAGAGTACCGGCACAATCCGGTACTGGTCTCAGGTGCATACAATGCCGGGCCCAACGTGGTTAAGCGCTGGTTGAAAGACCGGCCCGCGTCAGAGGCGGCGATCTGGATAGAGACATTGCCTTATTTTGAAACCCGTGACTACATTCCAAGGGTGCTGGCATTTACCACGATTTATGACTGGCGCATGGGTGGTAGCGTAAAACGGATTTCTTCCCGCATGCCACACATTGATTCCGGTAATATAGCGTTCAAAGGCAGCGCCGGAGTGGTGTGTTCGAACCGGGCCATAAAGGAAGGCTGACCAGGAAACCGAGGAACAGATATGCGAATAGTACTGTTGGGTGCCGGTGGGTTTTTAGGCCGCTATCTGTTGAGTGCACTGGTCGCTGACGGACACCACTGCGTGGTTCTGACCCGCGCCGCTGTTCGCCATGGTGATATTGGCCTGCTGCCCGGCACTGAAGTTGTGCAGTCTGATGTGCATGATGCGGGCGTGTTGACGAAATGCTTCGCCGGGGCTGACGCCGTGGTAAGCATGGTCGGTATCCTGAATGAGACAGGTGCTGGGCAGGGTTTTCACAAGGTTCACGTGAGGCTGGTGGAAACCATGATTGACGCCTGCAAAGCCGCGCGGGTAGCACGTGTTTTGCATGTCAGTGCTTTACGTGCGGGTGAAGGCCGCAGCCAATATCTGAAGACCAAGGGCGAGGCTGAACAGTTATTGAGAAAAGCCGGGACACTGAACGTTACCGTGTTTCAGCCATCGGTAATTTTTGGCCGGGGTGACGGCTTCTTTAATCGTTTCGCGATGTTGCTTCAACTGTTGTGGGTGATGCCACTCACCTGCCCGAAGGCCCGCTTACAACCCGTCTATGCAGCCGATGTGGCTACGGCGATGGCCGCGTCACTGGATGACCCAATGACCTGGGGCAAGCGCTTTGCCCTGGCCGGGCCACAGAGCTACACATTGAAAGAACTGGTGCAGTGGACAGCAAACTGTATGGGGTTGAATCGCTATGTACTTGGCCTGCCCGCGCCGGTATCGGCGGCCATGGCCGTGTTAATGGGGCTGGTGCCAGGCAAACCTTTCTCGATGGATAACTACCGTTCATTGCAAATCGCAAGCACCACAGAGACAAATGGGTTCGCCTATTTTGGTATTGCTCCACGCAGTATTGAAACGGTGGTTCCGGATTATCTTGTGGGCTCAGTCCACCAGCGGCGACTACAGGCCCTCAGAAGCAAGCCCCGGCGTAATGGCTGAATTTACAGACATTTTGCCAATCGATGCGAGGGCCTACCTGGTTGGCGGTGCCGTCCGCGATGAGTTGCTGGGGCTGAAAGTCACGGAGCATGACTGGGTGGTTGTCGGCAGCACACCACAAGCTATGCTGAAGTCTGGTTTTAAGCAGGTCGGCGCCTCGTTTCCGGTTTTTCTGCATCCCCGGGACGGGGAAGAATACGCGCTGGCCCGCACTGAAAAAAAGCAGGGCCATGGCTATCACGGGTTCAATGTGGACTTCCATCCAGGCGTTACGCTGGAGCAGGACCTTGAACGCCGTGACCTGACCATCAACGCAATCGCCCGCGATTCGCAAGGTGAACTGGTCGACCCCTATGGTGGGCAACGCGACTTACAGAAAAAGGTTTTGCGGCATGTTTCAAACGCCTTCGTAGAGGACCCGCTGCGTGTATTGCGGGTGGCGCGATTTGCGGCGCGGTTTGCCCACCTGGGGTTTCAGGTACACGAATCAACACTGGATTTAATGCGTGAGATCACCCGCTCCGGAGAACTACAACATCTGGCTGCTGAACGCATATGGCGGGAAA
The DNA here is from genome assembly GCA_024277815.1 of Gammaproteobacteria bacterium. GTDB lineage: Bacteria > Pseudomonadota > Gammaproteobacteria > Xanthomonadales > SZUA-36 > SZUA-36. Next base: position 14,015 of record JAJRUM010000005.1, on the reverse strand, counting down.
TTGAACGGGCGATGCTGGCCAAAAGCCCTGCCGTATTTATCAGCGTGTTGCGGGACTGTGGTGCGTTACAGGTATTGTTGCCTGAAGTTGACGCTCTGTTCGGTGTTCCCCAGCCGGAAAAATACCACCCGGAAATTGATACCGGCATACACTTGCTGATGGCGCTGGATCAGGCTGCCCTGTTGAGCAACTGCTCGGCGGATGTAGTATTTGCCGTGCTGCTGCATGATCTTGGCAAGGGCATCACAGATCACAGCAAGCTACCTTCGCATGTGGGCCATGAGGCGGCAGGTGTGCCGTTGGTTGATGCGGTTTGCAAGCGCTTCAGAGTTCCGGGCGCGGTACATGATCTGGCCCGCAAAGTCTGTGCCCGGCACCTTGATTGCCACCGGATACTTGAAGCCCGGCCCATAACTGTCATGCGCTTGCTGGAAAGGCTGGATGTGTTTCGCAACCCGGACTTGCTGGCGGAGTTTCTGCTGGCCTGCGAGGCCGATTACAGGGGCCGCGAAGGGTTGCAGGACCGCCCGTATCCACAGCGCAGGTATCTGACTCATGCTTTTGGGGTAGCGGCTGCGATACAGGCAAGAAATCTCGACCTTGTGGGGATCAGTGGACCCGAAGTCGGTGAACGCTTGCGGGAGGCACGCATCCAGGCGATCAGTAAGCTGGCCGTAATCACTTAGCGCGAATAGTTCCCGGCTAAAGTCTGTAACGCAAGTCCGTGAGGGTGAATCCCCGAAATTGTTCACTCAGGTGTTCTGGCAAGCCCCGGCCCAGAGCCATCACCTGGAAACGCTCACCCATCTCGCCGGGCAAGGTCAATTTTCGTACTTCGATATTTTTCGATATCCGGTCTTTTTCAGGTAACAGCTGAAAACCATTAATCACCTCCTCAAGGCCGCAGCCCAGCAGAAACATGGTCTGGCTGGTGTAGCCGTTAACTTCAAGACCACAACTGTCGGCAGCCTCCGCAAGGGCAGTAAAATCCACAGACGTGGAAATGTCAGTTAACCCCGGGTACATAAACGGATCATCATGTGCACGGTGGCGGTAGTGGCAGATCAGGGTGCCGTTGCGGCGCTGCGGCAAGTAATATTCGTGGCGTGGGTAGCCATAGTCGATAAACAATGCGAGCCCTTTTTGCAGACTTCCTGTAACCGCCTGTAGCCACGCTGGCAGGCTGGTGTTCACTTCAGATCGGTAGCCCTCCGCCAGCGTCCCATCCAGACCGGACAGTGTGGCCTCAATTTTTTGATGCAGGCTTTCCGGGCAGGCAGCTTGCTGCCAGGTGAAGCCGTCAGGCCCGTCTGCTACGCATAGTTGCCTGATACCTTCGCTGGTGCAACAGAAGCGTTCCACGGTTAAGGCATCGAGTACTTCATTGGCAATGAACACCCCCTGCCAGCTTGTTGCGGGTGGCTCATCAATCCAGCTGACCTTATCCAGCCACTGTGGAACTTCACGCTCGAGAGTCTCGCGCTGCACCTGCCGCAGGTGGGCGCTGCGCTCCAGTATCCGGTAATTCAGGGGGGCATGATATTCGGCCAGGGCCTTGAGCAGGTCCGCTGCCAGATTGCCGTTACCAGCGCCAACCTCAACGATCTCATAGCGACCGAGTTCATTGGCGATCTGTTCAATCTGCTTTGCCAGGCAACGGGCAAACACATCACCCAGCATGGGTGCAGTGACAAAGTCACCCGCCGGGCCAAACTTCTGCAACCCGGCGCTGTAATAACCGAGTCCGGGCTCGTACAGCGCCATCTCCATGTACTCTGAAAATGGAATGGGCCCGCTGGCAGCAATTTTTGTACGTATAGCAGCCACCAGATTTTCACTGATGCGCTTGAGCTCTGCGGGCGGTTCGGGCAGGATGACGTTGGAAGTCTCAGTGACCATAGGCGGGTAGTTTCAGTGAGTGATACAGCAAAGTCCAGAGTTAGGTATGCATTGGTGACGGGTGCCGCGCGCCGGATTGGTGCGTGCATTGCCGAGACACTGCAGCAACGTGGCTGCGATGTAATCCTGCATTACCACAACAGCAGTGCTGCTGTTGAGGCGTTGGCTGAAAAATTGAACGGGGTACGGGCCAATAGTGCGAGCATTGTTCAGGCTAATCTTGGCGTCGACAGTGAAATCCAGCATCTTACAGCCCATCTCAGAGAGCGCACGGCGACGCTGGATCTGCTGGTCAATAATGCGTCACGTTTTTTCCCAACCGAGGTGGGCACAACCACCGGGCAGCAATGGGGCGACCTGATGGACAGTAATTTGCGCGGGCCATATTTTCTGACCCAGGCACTGTTGCCTGAGCTGACCCGTGCTGCCGGCAGCGTGGTTAACCTGCTGGATATCCATGCGACACGGCCAATGCACGGGCATGCGGTCTACTGCATGGCCAAGGCGGGTTTACAGATGATGACATTGGCGCTGGCCAAAGATCTTGGCCCCGGGGTACGCGTCAACGGAGTAGCGCCTGGTGCCATTCTGTGGCCTGAGCATGAGGCCTGCAGTGAAGCACAGCAGGAGGTCCGGCAGAAAATATTGAGCAAAACAGTCCTGGGCCGTGCGGGTGAACCCCGGGATATCGCTATGGCAGTCGCTTATCTTGGCCTCGATGCTGGCTATGTGACGGGCCAGGTACTGGCTGTCGACGGTGGGCGTAACCTGAATGTTTGAGCGACTTTCAGAGCCGCTTCAGGTTTTCATCGCTTAATCCGGAGGCCTGCCATATCTGGACCATGCTGCGTCGCTCTAGCGGGTGGATAAGCTCCGGATCAAGATCAGTCAATGGTTTAAGGACATGTGCAAACCGGACGATCTCGGCGCGCGGTATTTCCAGCACCGGCGACAACAACACCAGATCATCATAAAGCAGGATATCGATATCCAGTGAGCGGTCAGAGAATTTCGGCACGTTTCGCTGGCGGCCATAACGGTCCTCCAGATCACGCAAATACTGGCGTAACTCCAGGGGGCTCATATCGGTATCAACCCGTGCCACCAGGTTGATAAAATCATTGCCGTCAAAGCCTACAGCGGTACTGGTGTAAGCAGGAGATAAGCTGATTTTTGCAAACCGTTCCTCCAGCTCGCCAATCGCTACCTTGATATTGTGTTCTGCATTGACGTTGGATCCGAGCCCCAACCAGGCAGTACTCATTGCTGCGGCGACCCTGCTTGTCTGGTGCCGCGCTCTATGATGACGCCAACAGCGCTGGAGCCACGGACTGCACCCGGTTTGCTCAGCTTCAGATGTACCCAGCTTACCGGAAACTCATCCAGCACAATCGTTGCGCAGTGCTCAGCCAGAGCCTCGACGAGCTGAAACTCGCTGCCTTCTACAAACTGGATGAGGCGTTTCGAAACCGCCTTGTAATCCAGCGTGTCGGCAATATCATCGCTGGCGGCAGCGGCGCCAATGGCAAATGCCATCTGTAAATCCAGGCTGACCGTCTGGGTGATCTCACGTTCCCAGTCAAACACGCCGATGACGGTCTGGATGCGTAGGTCCTCAATAAATACCAGATCCATTGTCACGCTCCTAATGTGGGTAGTTGGTCGATTGGCCAGCGGGCGAAGGCCTGCAGGTTGGTATCGGTAGATTGGCCGGCCAGCAGTCGCTGGCAGCCGGCAAAGGCAATCATGGCACCATTGTCTGTGCAGAACTCGAGGCGTGGGTAAGAAACTTGCCAGCCATGCTTCTTACCGCTTTGCTGCAGACCTTCCCGTAAGGCAAGGTTCGCACCTACACCACCGGCAACGATCAGGTGATTTGCTCGTGTTTGCTGCATGGCTCGCCGGCACTTGATGGCCAGCGTGTCGACCACGGCCTGCTGAAAACCCGCCGCAATGTCGGCTCGGGTGGTGTTTTGCTGATCACCGTTCAGCCACAGGTTGCGGGTGTGGGTTTTCAGCCCACTGAAACTGAAATCGAGCCCGGGCCGATCGGTCATCGGGCGCGGGAACCGAAACCTGTCTGCATTGCCTTTAACGGCCAGCTTTGCCAGTGCCGGGCCGCCGGGGTAGCCAAGCCCGAGCAGCTTGGCAGTTTTATCGAAAGCCTCTCCGGCCGCGTCATCCAGGGTTTCGCCGAGGATGCGGTAAGTGCCAAGTGAGCGGACCTCCACCAGCATGGTATGGCCGCCGGAAACCAGCAAAGCAACGAACGGGTACTCAGGTGGGTTGCCCTCGAGCATCGGTGCCAGCAAATGGCCTTCCATATGGTTGACTGCAATGGCCGGGCAGCCCAGCGCCAGGGCAATGCTGCGGCCGGTGGCAGTGCCCACCAGCAAGGCACCGATCAGGCCGGGGCCTGCCGTATAGGCAACGCCGTCAATGTCCGCACGTTCCAGGCCAGCTTCGGCGAGGCACTGGTTGATTAATGGCAACAGTTTGCGAACATGGTCGCGCGAGGCGATTTCAGGTACAACACCGCCAAATTCTGCATGGATTTCTACCTGGCTGAATAAGGTGTGCGCACGCAATCCGGTATCGCTGTCATACAGCGCGACACCGGTTTCATCACAGGAAGTTTCTATACCAAGTACGATCATGAGATTTGAATGGCTGCCGGGGTGGCCATTGTAAATCATGCTGGCCCCTTGAGGTAATATGTCGTCTTGCTCGGGTAACACGGGAAACGTTTTGGTCAAACCTCTGGGAATTTCAGCCTCAGGCCATAAAGAGACCTCACGGGCTGCTAAAATTCTGCTTGAAGAAGGTGGCAACGCATTTGATGCCGCGCTGGGGTCTATGTGTGCTGCCTGTGTGTGTGAGCCAATGCTCGCCAGCCTGGGTGGCGGCGGGTTTCTGCTGGCGCAAACCGCTGGCAGCGAGCCCCGGGTATTTGACTTTTTTGTGCAAACGCCTTCTGCAATGGAAAGAGAGCTGGACTTTTACCCTGTTCAGGTGGATTTTGGCACCGCAACTCAGGAGTTTCATATTGGGCTTGGCTCAATTGCTGTGCCAGGTGTTGTTGCGGGCTTGTTCGCTGCTCACAAGGCATTGTGCCGCATGCCACTGGAGAGGATTGTCGAGCCGGCAGTTGTGCTGGCGCGTGAAGGTGTGCGCCTCAATGCCCTGCAGAAATATGTCAGTGACATACTCTCACCCATTATTGATGCTTCGCCTGCTGCCCGGGAACTGGCCAGCCCCATGTTTGCTCCTGGCAAGGTGGCTGAGATTGGTGACTTTATCGCCAATCCTGCACTGGCCGACACCTTTGAGTCATTGGTCAGCCATGGGCCGGACTGGTTCTACGAAGGTGAACCGGGACAGCAACTGGTGGCTGACTGCGCTGCCGGAGGGGGGCTGATAACGCTGGCTGACCTGCAGAATTATGAGGTCGTTCAGCGCAGGCCGGTGATAGCGCAGTCCCACGGCGCCAGCATTTGCGTCAATAGCCCGCCATCACCGGGTGGGTGTCTGACAGTATTTGCCCTGTCACTGCTGGACAAGCTTCAGCCCGGCAGCTGTGAGTGGGGTGGTGTGGAGCATGCCATGCAACTGGCGCGGGTTATCCAGGCTTCCGGTATTGTACGGGAGCAGCACGGCCTGGCGACGGGTATGGATGAAGCAGCAGCAGCAGCAATACTGCAGCCGGACAATCTACAGCAATGGCAGCAGACTTTGCGTTCGGGTGGCATGGCTTCGCGCGGCACGACTCACTTAAGCGTTGCGGACGCTGAAGGCAACCTGGCCAGCCTGACACTTTCCAATGGTGAAGGTTCTTCTTATGTTTTGCCGGGCAGCGGCATCATGTTGAACAATATGCTGGGAGAGGAAGATCTCAACCCCGCTGGCTTTCACTGTTTACCCGCCGGGGTGCGGCTGGCTTCGATGATGACGCCCACCATTGTCAGCCTGGCCGATGGTGGACAGGTGGCGCTGGGGTCGGGTGGCTCTAACAGGATACGCAGTGCCATACTGCAGGTACTGACCAACATGCTGGAATTCGATATGGGGCTGGAGGCTGCCGTGAGCGCGCCGCGCTTACACCTTGAGGGCAGCCAGCTGAGTATTGAGTCCGGTTTTTCTGTTGCTGCGCTGGCTGCGCTGGAGACGGTATGGCCGGGTACAATCCGGTGGCCTGAAGCCAACCTGTTCTTTGGCGGGGTACATGCGGTTGAGCGTCTCGCGAACGGGGAGTTTCTGGCAATCGGTGACCCTCGCAGGGGCGGTGCTGTAGCAATTGCACAATCAGGCTGATTTTTCTTTGCAAGAATGAAGGATAAGAGGTTAAAATACGCGGCTACGCCCATTGAGGGCATAATTGATAAACCGGAGTAATAATGCCTAGCGTAAAAGTTCGCGAAAACGAGCCTTTTGAATATGCACTGCGTCGCTTCAAGCGGTCGTGCGAAAAGGCCGGAGTACTGGCGGAAACCCGCCGCCGTGAGTACTATGAAAAACCTACTCAGGAACGCAAACGTAAAGCTGCTGCCGCAGTAAAACGTAACCTGCGTCGTCTGGCACGGGAAAACATTCGCCGTACCCGCATGTACTGAAGCTTCATTACTTCATCGTGAAGTAAGCATTATGGCACTGACCAAATGACATTGAAGTGGCAAATCCAGGAAGATGTTAAAACCGCAATGCGGGCGCGCGATCAAAAGCGCCTGACCGCATTGCGCCTGATAACTGCTGCCATCAAGCAGATCGAAGTCGATAAGCGCATTGAACCGGATGACCAGGTAGTGCTTGCTGTGCTCGACAAGATGGTCAAACAACGCCGCGAATCACTTGAACAGTATCAAACTGCCGGCCGCGAGGACCTTGCAGCACAGGAACAGTATGAACTGGACTTGCTGGCCCCCTACCTTCCTGAACCACTGAGTGATGAAGAGGTTGCCGACCTTATCCAGCAAACCATTGCGGAAACCGGCGCCAGTTCCATTCGTGATATGGGTGCTGTGATGAGCGCACTGCGGGGCAAAGTGCAGGGCCGAGCCGATATGAAAGCCGTCAGCGGCGCTGTTAAAGCACAGCTCAGTAGCTGACGATGCTCCGGGTCAAAGCCGACAGGCTGCTGGTCCAAATCCAATGAGTGGTCGTATCCCGGACGCTTTTATCGAAGAGTTGCTGGCACGCAGCGATATCGTTGAAATGATTGAACGGCGCGTTCCCTTAAAGCGTGCCGGCAGTGAATTCCAGGCCTGCTGCCCGTTCCACGATGAAAAAACCCCTTCTTTTACCGTCAGCCCCAAGAAGCAGTTTTACCATTGCTTTGGCTGCGGGGCGCATGGCTCTGCGATTGGCTTCCTGATGCAGTATGAAGGCCTTGAGTTCCTTGATGCAATCGAGGAAATGGCACGCTCAGCGGGCCTTGAGGTTCCCAGCAGTGGTAGCCAGCAACCGCGTCCGGACACCGGCCTGTATGACATACTTGCAGCCTGTGCCCGGTTTTATAGCGAGGAGCTAAAAAGCCATCCGGCGGCCATTGAATATTTGCGTGGCCGCGGCCTGTCCGGTGAAATTACCCGCGACTTTGGCATTGGCTACGCGCCCGCCGGCTGGGATGGTGTGATCAAGAAACTCGGCACGGACGCGACCCGCCTCGAGCAACTGAAACAGGCCGGCATGCTCAGCGAAGGCAAAAGCGGTAGTTATGACAAGTTTCGTGACCGCATCATGTTTCCGATTCATGACCGCCGTGGCCGGGTCATCGCATTCGGTGGTCGGGCACTGACGGATGACGGTCCCAAGTACCTCAATTCACCGGAGACTTCGCTGTACCACAAAAGCAGGGAGCTTTACGGCTTGTACCTGGCACGGCAACGGGCAGGGCGGCTGGACAGTATCCTGGTCGTTGAGGGCTACATGGATGTTGTCGCTTTGGCCCAGTTTGGCTTCCGGAATGTGGTGGCGACGTCCGGTACGGCTACAACGGCCATCCAGGTGGAAATCCTGTTTCGTGCTGCCGATACGGTGGTGTTCTGTTTCGATGGTGATAAGGCCGGCCGCAAAGCTGCCTGGAGAGCGCTGCAAGCAGCTATGCCAAAGTTACGGGAAGGTTTGCAGGCAAAGTTCATGTTCCTGCCGGATGGGGAAGACCCGGACAGCATGGTTCGAAAGCACGGCGCTGATGAGTTCGCACAACAGGTTGATAATGCCCGTCCGTTGTCTGAATTTTTTTTCCAGCACTTCACCAATGATATTGATCTGGGCAGCATTGATGGACGGGCCCGACTGGTCGAGCAGGCGCAGCCTTTTATCGAAACCATTCCAGAAGGCGTGTTCAGGGACATGATGACTGCCCGGCTTGAAGCGCTTGCCCAACACAGGTTACAGTCTCAATTTCAGGCTGGCCCCACGGGTACAGTTGCACCCGGTTTGGGTGGCAAGCCGGTACAGAAACGTACACCCATGCGCACAGCGATGGCGCACCTTGTACAAAATCCTGCACTGGTCGAACAGCTTGAAGGGCTCGATGAATTGGACGGGCTGACGAATGATGATATTCAAGGTATAGAAATCTTCACAGAACTTGTTGATTTCTGCGCTCAACGCCCTAATATCACAACGGCTCAGTTGATAGAACTTTGGCATGGGCATCCGGCATTGCCGCATTTGCAGAAACTGGCGATCTGGCATCTTCCGGGAGAGGACGAATTGCAGGCGCGGGAGTTCATTGACGCGGTGAATCGGATTCGTCTGGGCTGGGTAGAGGTTTTGTTATCCAGGGTGACGAATATTATTGAGCAGCGTCAAGAGTACAGGGCCTTGCAGCAACGTCAGCAGGACCTGAAAAAGCGGCTTGACAGCCATCAATCTTAAAAGAGCAGGAAAACTCTGGCCACCAGAGTGCCGGAGCGGTTTTCTTGGGCTATAGTTAATTATCGCGAAGCAAAATTTATGAACCAAAACCAGCAATCGCAATTGAAAGATTTGATTACCAAGGGCAAGGAACAGGGATTCCTGACATACGCTCAGGTCAATGACCACCTGCCTGATGATATCGTTGATCCTGAACAGATCGAAGACATTATTAACATGATCAACGATATGGGGATATCGGTGCACGAAAAAGCACCGGATGCTGACTCGCTGATCCTTAATGATGACGCGGCGACCGCCACAGATGACGACACGGCAGCAGAAGAAGCAGCAGCCGCGCTGGCAGCTGTTGAAACAGAGATCGGTCGCACGACCGACCCGGTACGCATGTATATGCGTGAGATGGGCACAGTTGAATTGCTGACCCGTGAAGGTGAAATTGTTATAGCCAAGCGCATTGAAGCTGGCTTGAAGCAGGTTCACAGGGCCCTGGCCCGTTTCCCGGAAACCCATGCCGTATTACTCGATGCATATATCCTCCATCAGGAAGGAAAGCAGCGCCTGACCGAGGTCATGATTGATTTTATCGACCCCAATGCCCCCGAGGAACCCATTCCGGTGGCGAAAAAGCCGGCAGATGTAATTAAGCAGGAAAATGCCAAAGCCGGTGAAAAGAACAGCCAGGCTGAGGCGGAAGAAGAGGATGAAGAGGAAGAGGAACAGGGACCAACCGGTCCGGACCTCGAAGAGGTTGCGCAGCACTTCACCACGCTCGGCAAGCACCACGCAAAGTTCATTAAACTGAATGATAAGCATGGGCCCGGAAATGCCAAGGCCCAGGAGCAGCTTGATGCGATGGCAGAAATGTTCATGTATCTGAAGCTGCCAGCCAAAATGGTCGACCACCTTGTTGATCGTTTGCGTTTTGCTGTGTCGCGTACGCGGGAACATGAGCGTGCCATCATGCAGATGGCAGTGCGTCAGGCGAAAATGCCCAAAACAACTTTCGTCAAGAGCTTTACCGAGAACGAAGCCAATAAGGAATGGCTCGGATCAGTGCTTAAGGGTAAGCAAAAGTGGGTCTCGGCACTCGGCGAATATAGCGACGACATTCATGATCTGCAGGTTAAACTGGGACGCTTGCAACTTGCCAACCGCGTGACGATTTGTGAGCTCAAGGAAATCAACCGTGCCATGTCTATCGGTGAAGCCAAGGCGCGCCGGGCCAAGAAGGAAATGGTCGAAGCCAACCTCAGGCTGGTGATCTCCATTGCCAAGAAGTACACCAATCGTGGCTTGCAATTCCTTGACCTGATTCAGGAAGGCAATATCGGCCTGATGAAAGCAGTGGATAAGTTTGAATACCGCCGTGGTTACAAGTTCTCAACCTATGCCACCTGGTGGATACGCCAGGCTATTACCCGTTCTATTGCCGATCAGGCACGCACGATTCGTATTCCGGTGCATATGATCGAGACCATCCACAAGCTCAATCGTATTTCCCGCCAGATGCTGCAGGAGATGGGTCGGGAGCCTACACCGGAAGAACTCTCCGAGCGTATGGAGATGCCAGAGGATAAGGTTCGCAAGGTGCTGAAAATTGCCAAGGAACCGATCTCCATGGAAACACCGATCGGCGACGATGAAGACTCCCACCTGGGTGACTTTATTGAGGATGCCAATATTGCCTCGCCGGTGGAGTCTGCTACCGGCACCGGCCTTACCGGTACCGTACAAGGTGTTCTATCCGGACTCACGCCGCGCGAAGCCAAGGTCTTGCGTATGCGTTTCGGTATTGATATGAATACCGACCACACGCTGGAAGAAGTGGGTAAACAGTTTGATGTGACGCGCGAGCGTATCCGGCAAATTGAAGCCAAGGCGCTGCGCAAGCTGCGTCACCCGACCCGTTCGGAACAGTTGCGGAGTTTCCTCGACCTGGAGTAATAACCCCAGGCAGTCGGCTGGATTTGGTTACCCTGGCGCAGCGCCAGGGTTATTAAGTACCGTCCACAGCGCACACGTATATCTGTATAACTGCTTGGCCATTGCCAGCTGATCCGGTTCTACGCCGGGTCGTGCCAGCACGGATTGATCATCCATATTCCACTCAATCAGCAGTGCTGCATAATCCATGACGACCCACCCACGCGCGGCGTATTCCCAATCAATCAGGTATAACCGGTCGGTGCTGCCGACAAAATTGGCCCTGACCGGGTCGTGATGGCACAACGCCGTCACAGCACCGCCGGTGGACAATGAATCAACAAGTCCTTGCATGTGCTCGCGTTGACCGGATAGAGACGGATCGATGGAGTGGCCACCGGCTTCGATCAATTGCCAGTAACGCCGGATATGCCGGGCATAATCCAGGTTGGGGGCAGCAACGTCCAGTTGATGGCAGCGACCCAGCAAGTTCAGGGCATGGTCTGCGATGGCTGTGTCAGCTTCTGGCCGTGCTGGTAAGCTGTCGGGGACGTAAGCACTGATCTGGATGCTTTCCCGTTCATTGCTGTACAGCAGCGGCGGCGCGAGTCCGGCGGCGCTGGCAGCTTGCCAGACACGGATTTCATTGCTGCGGTTGCTGTCGGGCAACAGCCGGCTACTGGCGTTAAGTCGCATCACCAGATGCTGGTCGCCAGAGCGTAGCAGGTAGCTGCGATTACTGCGGCCTCCATCCAGTGGGCGAATGATTTCCGGTTTTTGCAGCAAGCCGGCATTCCATTGTTGCCAACCGCTTATTGCAACTTCAGCTTGCAAGGCATTGCCCTTCTTCAAGGTAGTGCCGGCGCCAGTTTAGGTAGCCGGCAACGGCGATAATGATGTAAAAGACAAATAGCAAGGCGGTCAGATTCAGGCTGCGCTCGAGGTAAAGCGGGACTGATACAGCGTCAATCACAATCCAGTACAGCCAGTTTTGCAGGTACTTTTGTGTCACCAGGTAAGTGGTGATCACGCTTGCCCAGGTTGTGAACGAGTCAACATAGGGCCAGACCGCGCTGCTGTACTCGCTGAGCATGAAACCGGAGAATGCGCTGGCGAGAATTATGGAGGTGAGGATCAAGCCGTGTTGTCGTTTCGAAAGTGACTGAATTGAAAGCACATGGGACGCCCCGCTGTCTGTATCTCTGGCGCCACCGTGAGTCCATTGGTACCAGCCAAAAACTGCCATTGCCATGTAGTACACGTTCAGCGCTGAGTCCATCAGCAGGCTTACGTCGTGAAACAGAACGGTGTAAATCGCTGTGCTGAGAAAGGCAAATAACCAACACCAGGGGTTCTCCCGAATGGCCAGCAACAGGTAAGCGACAGCGAAAACCACTGCCGCCAGTTCCCACGGCGACATGAGCGAAGCTGCATCTGCAATTGTTTCTGACCAGCTACCCATAGCTAGTGGAACGCATACTTCACGTCAACCCCGAATACACGTGGTTCACCGAACTGGCGATAGGTTTCGTTGACATAGCCCTTGCGGGGGTCGTTGGCAAAATACAGGCCGTGTACGGCGTAATCTTCCCCAGTGAGGTTGCGGCCCCAGACCCGTAGCGCGATGGCGCCAAATTGGTACCCGACGCTGGCGTTGAGCAGCGTGTAACCAGCCAGTTTTTGCTGATGGTAGTAGCCAAAGAGGCTGTCACTGCGGCCTTCAATTTCAATCCGTGCGCTGAATCGGTCGCCAAAGTATAGATTGGTGCCGAAGTTGTACTGCCATTGTGGCGCCTTGGTCTGGCCGCGATCCCGTACCTCGGTGATGACGGACTGGGTCCACTCCCCGGGTTGGCCGAGATCAACCACAGTAATACGGTCCACCCTGGTCTCAAGCCAGCCGATGCCGGCAAAAATTTCGCTGCTGGCGGAAAGCTGGTAGTCGAACTCCAGTTCCATGCCATAGTTGCTGCCGCTGCGGACGCTGTCCAGATAGCCGACCCACAGGAAATTGCTGTCATCCCAAATCCAGGATTCCAGCTGGGCATCACTCCTGTTCATGTGGAACAGGGCAGCACGAATTGTAAGCGTGTCTTGCAGGTAGCGGCCCTTGATGCCAATCTCTTTATTCAGCAGGCTTTCGCGGCCAAACTGTAGCCGTTGTTGCATGAATTCGCGGAATTTTGGATCCATGAAGGCAAACACTGAACTGGCTTCAGTGTTGACCCCGCCCGGTTTAACACCCTGTGAAAGGGTGCCGTAGAGCATGCTGCCATTGCCCATATCATGTTGTAAGGTAATTTCGCCGGTGAAATACTGATCATCGGTTTTGCTGCGCAGGCCGTTGCTGTCGTCGTATTCATCACTGAAGCTTTCCAACCGCAAGCCTCCAAGTAACTGCCAGTCGGTGGCCAGTGCGTAATTCACCTGCCCATAAACGGCATAACGCTGCGTCTGATAGTTGCTTGTAAAACTACCGTAGTACTGGCGGCTGAAATCTTCAGTGCGGTGTTGGGCGTACACGCCGACAACCCAGCCAAAGCGGCCGGAGTCGGTGGAAAGCAAACGACTGTCCAGACTGATGTTGTCGCGACTGCGTTCCTGCTCATCGGTATTGGCATAGGGGTAGCAAAACTCTGTTCCGGTACAAATATCCGGATTGGACCAGTCCTCATCATAGCCATACTGGGTGTCTGTATCCGCCCAGCTGAGGATGGTTTCCAGCGCAAGGTCAGTATTGATCTGCCAGAAACTCTTGCCTGCAATAGCCAGAGACTGCTGGCGGTCATGGCCGGGCGCATCCGTCAATGTCTGGCGGTCATTATCCAGCGAAAAGGCGTCATAGCCATTGTCGATATTTACATGGAAGATGGTCAGGTCGGCATAGGTATCGCCTTCCCCCAGCCAGCGCAGTTTACCCCGCAGGCTGAATTCGTCCCGGTTGTTGGTATCGTCACGTTCGAGGAACCGGTTGCGAATGTACCCGTCCCCGGTATTCTGGCGTACCGCAACCCGCCCCAGGAAGTTTCCTCCCAGCGGTCCGCCGAGCGCAGCAGCAACGTTCCAGCCGCCATAGTTCCCAAGCCCTGCCTGGGCGTAGCCGCTGAATGATTCGGATGGGTCGACTGAACGGATGTTGACCACGCCGGCCAGCGCATTGGTGCCGTATTGCGTACCCTGCGGGCCACGCAGAACTTCAACCTGCTGAATATCCATCATGATTGCCGCTGCGGCCAGGCCATTCATATCCACATCGTCGATAGTGACGCCTACGGATGGAAAATACTTTGGGTCAACGAACTGCTCAAGGT
>JAJRUM010000060.1 GCA_024277815.1 Gammaproteobacteria bacterium | reverse complement strand
ATTAGATAAACCCATTCCAGGTTTGTTTCCCGGGGTGTCTCCACTTTCACTTGAAAACCGGCAGGCCACAGGTTCACAATGGCGTGGAATGGTGTTGGAAAAAGCAAACTGAAAAACCGAGGAAATGTCATGACATACGTTAACAAGCAAACAATGCAACGGACCGTCTGGGGATTGCTGACGCTGCTGGCGGCGCTGAGCGCGGGGGTTGCGACCTTTGCGGTGCGGGATGTGGTGGCGGCGGTGGCGTGTGCTGCGGGAAGAAGCCCCGTCACCCTCTACGCGGGAGTCAACCCTACCGTACAAAACCTCCCGCCACGCATGAACCTGCCCGGAGCAGCCACGGCCGACCTCAACCAAGTAATTCTCCAATGGCTCCCGACAGACCCTGCAGAAAGAGTCACTAGTGCAGAAAACATCACGATAAACTACCTAACAGAAACACAAGAAAATGTCGATCTCTACAACGGAGAAACAAAAGTAACAACGCCCAACATAGCCGCAGCAGAACTCCTTCCATCAAATTTTACTACAGGACAACTCACCACTACCTTCTGTGCGCCAGACGGCCAAGACAACGGATTGCTCTTCGCTATCTACGGCACCACAACCAAGAACGTCGGCTTCCAAACAGTGCCCTTCAAAGTAAAGAATACGAGCGAAGGACGCGTTGCGACCACCGTAACGAACGAAGGAGCCGCTGACCAAGTAGGCATAGAATTCAACCTAACAGGAGCAGACCAAATACTCAATAACATCTCCATAGCAACAAACACCCCCACAGAAGACATCCCCCGAGTCGTCGCAGAAAACATCTACCAAGAAACAATACCACTACAATTCGGACCAGAACTCGAACGCATGAACCTTATGAACAACCCCCAAGACGGGATAGTACACTCAAACTACTTCATAGTAACCGGCGACAACGCAGAAGCGAGCGTACCAGGCGGAGTAACCGCCGTCTACGACGGAGACACAAACATATACAACAACGGAAGAATACTCGGCCTCGACAACAGAATAAACGCCACCGAACGCGTAGGCGCACTCAGCATGAGAGTAAAAGGATACCACGACCGGACCGTAACCATACTAGAAGGAAGAACAAAACAAAACAGCTCAGCAACAACCTGCACCACCACCTCAAGAATACGATCAAACTTCACACGCGACAGCACCCTCGAAGGAACAATCACCCTCTACAAGAACGGCACAGAAGTAAAAACCGTAACAGACAACCTCGACAAAACAGTAAACTGCGACAACAGCACCTACACAATAACCGCCGAACGACACCTCGAAGGAATAAACATACCCCAAACAACACAAAGCTACACACTAGGAACACAACCGAAAATCACTGGCCTTGACATGTTAGCAGATGGTACTATAGACTTATTCGATGCAGATGGAAATAATGTTCTCGACGCAACAAGAAATATCGGCTGCGCAAACCCTGTGGCCGAGTCCGACCAACCTATCATCGATCCTACCGGGAGTTACACATGGATTATAGGAAGCAACCCAAGCTGGATGGGCATAAATGGAAATACCGGGCTTATTACGCTCGACCCAAGCTGCGGAGACACAAAAAAAACCTATAGTATAAGCATACAGGCAAGCGGAACACAAGGCGTAAGTGCATGGTTCACGATAGACTATAAGCTACTGTAAAGCAATCTTTTTAAACAAAATTCTTTATTATACTCCCTTAACAAAAGCCTTAACAAAAGCCGAGACAGCCATCTTTAAAAAAAGCAAAACAAAAGCAGAGACAGCCATCTTTAAGATATAGCCTACAATAACCACCGCCATACCCCACTATTGATCTCCCCCTCCAAGCCCTAAAATAACCCCATGCCTCAAGCCAGACACCGCCTCGTGTCCCTCGATGACACACCCTACTACCACTGCATCTCGCGCTGCGTGCGCCGTGCCTTTTTGTGCGGCAGGGATCCGCTCACAGGCTTTAACTTTGAACACCGCCGCCAGTGGATCACAGACCGCATCAAACGTCTCACAACGGTGTTTGCAGTGGACCTGTGCGCCTACGCCGTGATGAGTAACCATTACCATATCGTGGTCCGCATCGACGCCGCCCAGGCGCAGCAATGGTCGGATATTGAGGTGGCTAAACGCTGGACTGAGATCTTTACAAAGCCACGTGTTATCAGTGTGTTACTGGCGGGTTTCCCGTTAAGCCCAGGGGAGCAGAGCGAGGCGGTGAGCCTGATCAGGAAGTGGCGTGCACGCCTCGCCAACCTGTCCTGGCTGATGCGCTGCCTGAACGAACCCATAGCCCGCATGGCGAATCGTGAGGATCACTGCACCGGTTGCTTCTGGGAGGGCCGTTTCAAGTCCCAGGCACTGCTGGATCAGCGCGCCCTGCTGGCCTGCATGGCGTACGTGGACCTGAACCCCATTCGCGCCAAAATGGCCGCCACCCCGGAGGACTCTGACTACACCTCTATACAGGAGCGCATCCGCCATCCGCAGCGGCAGTCACTGCGCCCGCTGGTGGGCGACAAGGACGACAGCGCAGGCATTCCTATGAGCCTGCCCGACTACCTCGAACTGGTGGACTGGGCCGGGCGCCAGATCCGCCAGGGCAAGCGGGGTTACATAGCGGCGCACGCACCACCCATCCTCACCCGGCTGGGCATGCAGTCGGCGCCGGTGCTGGCCTACCTGGGCAAAACCGGGGCCCATTCCCTGGGCGCGCTGGGCCCGGTCAGCATGCTGCGGGCGTTTGCAGAATCGGTCGGGCGGCGCTTCGTCAAGGGGCATAAAACCGGGCGCAGTATCTGTCCTGAGTCGAATTAGGTATCCTCAATTAAAGTTTACATTATGTAAATGTACAGGGCGTAACCTGCCCTGCCTGGAATGGCTGAATACTATTTACATATTGTAAACTTATGCAGCGACAGGAAGCCGCCTTACAGGATGGTTGTGACGTGTTTCGAAGCTGCTGTTATTGTTCGGGTTGGTTTACATATTGTAAATTAGCGGGTATGCCTTGCCAGTTACTGTAACGGCTTTCTATCAACTGCTGCTTGATTCATATAGTTTACATATTGTAAATTACTGGATACACCACAGGCCTTCCAGTCTGGGTGCCAGGTTTCAGGAATGGGTATTTATGTGTTTACATATTGTAAATTTTATACAGTGGAAAACAGATCAAATACCCCTGCTTATACGCTCGTTTTTCACCGTTTGGTATTGTTTTTATGTTTACTATATGTAAACCTATAAATATGAAACAAGCGTGAATAGTAACCTGCAGAACAAAGCATGAAAGCGCTGCTTTGAAGAATCCCATGCGCATAACTGTATCAGACAATTTTTACTGAACTGACAATTAGTCTTGACTTTTTTTCAGTTTAGTGAAAAATAGTCGTAGTACACAAACTGAGTTTTTATGATGGAAAGATACCTGACTGCAGCACTTAAAGAGGATTTGGATGAGAAAATTCTTCTCTTGACCGGCCCCAGGCAGTGTGGCAAAACAACCTTATCCAAAATGCTGATAGCGGACTATCAGTACATTAACTACGACCTTGCAGAGCACCGCTTACTGCTGCAGGAAAAGAGCTGGGACCGACAAAAGGCGCTGGTGATCTTCGATGAGCTGCACAAAATGGACCGCTGGAAAGCCTGGCTGAAAGGCATTTATGATGTTGAGGGTCTGCCACCTGCCCTGCTGGTCACCGGCAGCGCCAGGCTCACCGCCTTTCGTAAAGTGGGTGATTCACTGGCGGGCAGGCATTTTCAGTTTCGCCTGCACCCGCTGGATCTGAAAGAGGCACTGACGTTTACCGACCTGGACAGGGATGAATGTTTTAACCGCCTGATGACTGTAGGTGGATTTCCCGAGCCCTTTTTGAAGGGCACGACGCGCTTCTATAATCGCTGGAAACGCTCACATATCAACCTGATCCTGAGAGAAGACCTGTTGACGCTTTCGCTGGTGCGTGACATTCAGTCGGTTGAAACATTGATTGAGCTGTTACGCGCAAGGGTGGGCAGCCCTGTTTCGGCCAATTCCCTCGCCCGTGATCTGCAAAAAAGCCCCAACACCATCCAACACTGGCTTCAGCTTCTGGAAGACCTGTATGTGGTCTTCAGGATCGCGCCCTTTCACAAGAACATCGCCCGCGCGCTGTTGAAAGAACCGAAGTATTACTTCTACGACAACGCATTGGTGCAGGGCGGCGACGGCATCAAGCTGGAGAACCTGGTAGCCTGTGCCCTGCTAAAGGAAATTCACTGGCGCCAGGATGTCGCAGGCGAAGACTTCGACCTGCATTACATCCGCGATAAAGACGGTCGGGAAATTGATTTCCTCGTCACCCGGGAGAAATGCCCGCGCAAACTCATTGAGGTGAAATGGAAAGACGCAAGTCTGAGTCCAAATTTCGGTAAATTCCTCGCCCATGAACCACTCAGCCGGGTGCAGGTCGTTGCTGAACTCACGCAGAGCAAGTCCTTCCCCACAGGTGAACGCATCGAGTCCGCCAGGGATTTTTTAAGTGAGGTTTCGCTGGCGTAAAACTGCAACCCACGCCAGCTGTCTTGCGGTACTTTTACGATAAAATAGTTTACAATATGTAAATTACACCCCATTAACGCGCGACACGCATGGCAAACCACAATGACTGACTTCACCTGGCAAGACGAGCAAATTGCTGCCCTAGAACCACTCGCACCGCTGTTGTCGATCGACAGCGACGACGCGGCGCGCACAGCCAGGGCCGCACTGGCGGAGCTGCCGACCCCCCATAATGCAGAGCAGGCGGTCGTGCTGGGTACGCTCAGGCAGTTAATCAGCCAGGCCCTGGAGCGCTGGCAGGCTGCACCCGAAAGCCCTGCTGAGGGCGCAGCTGCCCAGGAACCGGCCGATCATGCGCTGGCATTTCTGCAGGTACTGATGCAACAGCACCAGCTCAAGGCGGTGGATTTGCGTGAACTGATCGGCTCCAAAACCCTGCTGTCGCTGATCTTCAGTGGCCAACGCCGCCTGACCCGTGACCACATCACGCGCCTGAGCCAGTATTTCCGCGTCAGCCCGGCACTGTTCTTCCCGCCCCTGCCGCTGGCCGCTGTCAGCGTCAAGGCACCCGAGCAGCCGACCAATCTGTCCGCGGCCGGCCTGTGGCTGGAACTGCGCATGTACCTCGATACCCATTTGCTGGACCGCAAAAATGGCAGCAAGACCCGCAACATGGACCTGGTGTGCGATTACTTCGGCTTTTCGGTCTCGCCCTGGGAAGACCTGCAGACACTGGCGGACAAGTACAAATTTAACTCGCGTGAACGCAGCCGCCAGATCATGCAGATGGCTTTCCGGGATTTTGCCGATGCCGGTGATCTGCCGCTGGCCCGCCAGGCCGCCAGCCTGCTGGAGATCGCCGGGGCGATCACCATGCAAGACTTCACTCGGGTGCTGGCCGGGCACGGCCTGCTGGACCAACCAGTGCAGGCCCGCGGCTTGCTGATTTACCTGCGCGAACTGGGTCTGTGCCAGGATTTCGGTGTGTACGTCAAAGACATGGTGCCGTTGCGCAAATCGATGGCGAGTGATGATCCGCCCATCTGGCTGATCGACAAGCAGTGGCTGCACAAGCACCGCCAGATGTTACACGACCTGTACACGTTACCGGGGCTGATCGGGCTGGCTTGCCTGGATGATTTTTTCGTCACCCACGAACTGGATGACACGCAGCAAAACCTCGCTTGGCTGATGCTGGAAAACATGAGTGACTTCTGGTCTGTTCAGGAGGCTGGCGAGACCTGGTTCGCCATCGAGGGCCGCACCAACCGGGTCATCAATGATCTGGGCAAGATTTTTGCGGTGCTGGAGCAGTGCAAACCGGCCCGCCTGGCGCACTGTATCCACAATGGCCTGTCCAACCGCACCCGCAAGCAGCGCCGGCCATCGCCTGAACTGATTGAAGAATTTCTTAAGACCAGCATGCACACCGAGTTTGACGGCCGGTTTATCCGTTTTAACGGTGAGCTGGCCGAGCTGAACCCGATCGAGCAGGACACGGTTGCCTGGCTCAGGAAACGCAACTACACAGGCTACCCGGAATTGAAGGAGCACCTGCTCGGGCTGGGCTACAGCAAACCCAATACCGACAAGGCCATTACCAAGTCACCGCTGGTGTACGTCGATAAAAGCCGTGGCCGCAGCCATTACCGCTATAGCTGGGTGGGGGGATAAGCGCTATTTTACGCGCCGGTACTTTGCCAGTATCTCGTCGTACTCACCCGCTTCTTTAAGCTTCACGAGCGCCTTGTTAAAGGCCTGGACATCATTTTCATCCACGCTCTGCTTGCTGAAAATGATGGAGACATCCGTGCTGTGAACCTCGAGTGGCAGGGCTTCAATCTGGCCCTGTAAGCCTTTACGCCGAATGGTAAATGCGGCCACGAACGGGTCTTCCAGGAAGCCGTCGATATTGCCCTGGGTCAAATTGTAGTAATTGACCTCGGTGATCGGCACGTGGACAAAGCTGGCACCCAGTTTCTCATCGTCCTGCAGGGCATTGACCTCATCACCGTAGAGGTACTCTTCGGTGACGCCCAGTCGGAAACCGCCCTCAAGAAGCTCCTGCAGGCTTTTACCGGCGTACAACTCGGACTCGCCAGCGCGTATGTAGAGCGAAAAGGTCTCACAACGGTAGTTGTCTGAGAAATAGGCGAATTCTTCCCTTGAAGGTGTTCGGGTGGCGCCGCCAAGCATGTCGATACTGCCATCACGTATGCCGGCCAGCAGATTGACCCAGTTGTCCTGCACGAATGTGACGTCACAGCCGGCTTCAGCGGCCAGTGCACTAAGCAGATCGACCTCGAGGCCGCGCACTTCGCCCTCAGGCGTCAGGTATTGATAGGGTTCCCATGGGTCCCAACCCATTCTGAGATTACATTCAGTCGCCGATGCCACTGGCTCTGATGCCACCGTTCCGGTCGCTGCGTTTGTAGCTGCTGCGTTTTCGGTATCTGTACTTTCGCTACACGCGGCCAGTATCAGAAACGAGCAGGCTACCAGGCTGAACAACCACTGTTTTCTCATGCTGCCCTCCAGGTAAACGTATTTTCCACCCCTGTCCTGAAGTGTACCAAATTGCCGCGAGATTTACGCCTCCGGGCGCATATACGGAAACAACAGCACGTCACGAATGGATGCCGAGTCGGTAAACAACATAACCAGCCGGTCAATGCCGATGCCCTCGCCTGCTGTCGGCGGCATGCCGTATTCGAGCGCGCGGATATAGTCGGCATCGTAGTGCATGGCCTCGATATCACCGGCATCTTTTTGTGCTACCTGTGCCATGAAACGGGCCGCCTGGTCTTCGGGGTCATTGAGCTCTGAAAAGCCATTGGCAATCTCGCGACCGGCTATGAACAGTTCAAAACGATCAGTAATTTCCGGGTTTTCATCATTGCGGCGTGACAGTGGTGACACCTCGGTTGGATAGGCGGTGATGAAAGTCGGGTCAACCAGTTGTGCTTCAACGGTGGCATCAAACAACTCAATCTGAAGCTTGCCCTCGCCCCAGTTTTCGTCAACATGAATATCGCGTTCAGCACAGGCTTGTTTCAGGCTTGCCATGTCCCACAGGTCCGCAGCTTTTAGTTCAGGATTGTATTTGCGGATGGATTCTTCCACGGTAATGCGCTGGAAGGGCTTGCCGAAATCCAGCGTCTGTTCTTCATGCGTGACTGTCGTATCGCCTGTCACCGCGACCGCCAATTCACGCAACAGGGTTTCAGTCAGGTCCATCAGGTCGTTGTAATTGGCATAGGCCCAGTAGAACTCCAGCATGGTGAACTCGGGGTTGTGGCGGGTTGAAATACCCTCGTTGCGAAAACTGCGGTTAATTTCATAGACACGGTCGAGACCGCCAACAATCAACCGCTTCAAATACAGTTCCGGCGCGATACGCAGATACATCTGCAAATCCAGTGCATTATGGTGGGTAACAAACGGCCTGGCAGCAGCACCACCCGGTATCGGGTGCATCATGGGTGTCTCCACTTCCAGGAACTCACGCCCCGGTGCTTCCATAAAGTCGCGGATATAGCGGATGATCTTAGAGCGGGTGTGAAAAACTTTGCGTGAATCCGCGTTCATGATCAGGTCAACGTAGCGTTGGCGATAACGGGTTTCGGTATCCGTCAGGCCATGAAATTTCTCCGGCAACGGGCGCAGGGACTTGGCCAGCAAACGCAGTTCGGTCGGCTTGACCGACAACTCACCTTTCTGGGTACGGAAAATCGCGCCCGTACCACCGATAATGTCACCGATATCCCATTGCTTGAATAGCGCGTAGTGGCCTTCCGGCAGATTATCCCGCTGCACCACGAACTGCATGCTGCCGGTGCCATCCTGGACTTTGACGAAGGCGATTTTACCCATCACGCGTTTAGCCATCATCCGTCCGGCCAGGGCGAAGGTCTCACCCACTTTTGCGAGGGTCTCAACATCGTCGTCGGCAAAGCGCTGCTGCAGTATCGCAGCACTGGTATTGGGACGAAAATCATTGGGATAGGCAATGGTTTGCGCTCTTAAGGCATTCAGTTTTTCCCGCCGTTCTGCAATCAGGCGGTTCTCATCCGGGTTGGTTTCAGTGCCGTTGTTGTTTTTCTGCTTGTTCACGCTTCATTTCCTGCTGATAAACCCTGCTTCAGGGATGCTTCTACGAATAAGTCCAGGTCGCCGTCAAGCACAGCCTGGGTATTGCCGGTTTCGACATTGGTACGCAAATCCTTGATCCGTGACTGGTCCAGTACATAGGAGCGAATCTGGCTGCCCCAGCCAATGTCCGATTTGGAATCTTCCAACTGCTGGTTCTCAGCGTTGCGTTTCATCAACTCCAGTTCGTACAGTTTAGCGCGCAATTGTTTCATCGCGTGGTCTTTATTCTTGTGCTGGGAACGGTCGTTCTGGCACTGCACCACGGTATTGGTGGGCAGATGGGTAATACGTACGGCCGATTCAGTGCGGTTAACGTGCTGGCCACCCGCGCCGGAGGCGCGGTACACATCGATGCGTAAATCAGCCGGGTTAATTTCAATCTCGATATCGTCATCGACTTCCGGGGAGACAAAAACAGCGGCAAATGACGTGTGGCGGCGGTTGCCCGAGTCAAACGGTGATTTGCGCACCAACCGGTGCACGCCGATCTCGGTTTTACACCAGCCATAGGCATAGTCGCCCACAACATGAATGGTGGCACTTTTAATACCGGCCACATCACCTGCTGATACCTCGATCAACTCCCCTTTCCAGCCGCGCCGCTCCACCCAGCGCAAATACATGCGCAGCAGCATTTCAGCCCAGTCCTGCGCCTCGGTGCCTCCGGAGCCTGCCTGGATTTCAAGAAAACAGGGGTTGGCGTCCATCTCGCCCCTAAACATGCGTTGGAATTCCAATTTGCCGACATTATCCTCTATTGCGATCAGTTCACTGACCACAGATTCCAGGATTTCCTCATCCTCCTCATCTATGGCCATTTCGAGCATTTCGGCGTTTTCTTCCAGTGCTCCTGAAACCTTATCCAGAGTGCCCACTATGCCATCGAGCAAGGCACGCTCACGGCCGAGGGCCTGAGCTCTGAGTGGGTCATTCCAGACTTCCGGATTTTCTAATTCGCGACTGACTTCTTCCAGCCGGTCTTTGTTGCCAGCATAGTCAAAGATACCCCCTGAGGGCAGTAGAGCGCTGTTGCAAATCTTCAAGCTGATTACTGATTTGGTTGGTTTCCACACTGATATCCTGTAAAAAAATCGCCTCTGGCGAAGCGCTGCATTTTACACAGTCTGTTGCGCTTCAACCACCACAGCAGCACCCGAAGTTCACCGGAGATCTGGCGATACTCACCGGTTGTTGCTTATTCTTCAGCTTACACCTGTACGGGCCAATGTACCTGCAGACACTCTGTCCTATTCCCCGAGTATCCTCTCAACTATCAGTTGGCAGGTCTTGTTGCCGCGAAAATGATTGACGTCCAGCCTGTATACCAAGTTGACTGAAGTGGTTGCCGGCAGATTTTCCGGCAGTTTACCGAAGGCAATGGCGTCAATCGTTGCACTGCCGCCAACCGGCCTCAACAACATTTTCAGGTGCGCTCCGCCCACCACGCGCTGCTCCTCCACGACAAACCTGCCGGTAAATACCGGTTCGGGAAATTGCTGACCCCAGGGCCCGAGGTCGCGCAACGCCTGGGCGAATTCGAGGTTGATGTCTGCTGGCTCCAGTTCGCCATCCGTCAGTATTTCGTTGCTCAGCACCCTGCCATCCAGAAAATGGTTAACAGCCTCATCAAGGGCAGCCCTGAAGGCATCCAGACGCTCTGCCGGCAGCGTCAGCCCGGCTGCCATGGCATGGCCGCCAAAGGCTGTAATCATGCCGGGGTGCAAGGCATCCACCCGTGCCAGGCAATCCCGGATATGCAGGCCATTGACAGAGCGCGCCGAGCCTTTCAGTACCGCAGAACCTTCCGCTTCCGGTGCAAATGCAAATACGGGTCGATGCACGGCATCCTTGATACGCGATGCCACCAGTCCAACGATACCCTGGTGCCAGGCATCATCAAACAGGCACAGGACAACCGGTAGCTCGGCACCTTTGAGTTCCTGCAACAGGCTTTCCAATTGCTGCTGTGCCTGCTGTTGCATCTGCTGCTGGCGGGCACGCCTTTGATGGTTGATTTCATCCAGCTCAGCCGCCAGCCGCATGGCTTCGTCACGGTCATCGGTCAGCAGGCAGCGGATACCGACACTCATGTCCTGCATGCGGCCCGCAGCATTAAGTCGGGGCGCGACAGCAAAGGCCAGGTCAGAGGCAACCAGGTTGCGGTAATCCCGCTTCCCCACCCGCAATAACGCCAACAGACCCTGGCTGCAGGCGCCTGCGCGGATGCGGTCCAGGCCCTGACGGACCAGTATCCGGTTGTTGGCGTCCAATGCCACCAGGTCGGCAACGGTTCCCAGGGCTACCAGGTCCAGCAAGCGAGCCAGGTTGGGCTCTTTGCGTGGCAGGGTGAACCAGTCACGGCTGCGTAACGCAGTACGGACCACACTCATCAGGTAGAAAACAACCCCGACGCCTGCCAGTGCTTTACTGGAAAATGCATCACCGGCGCAGTTCGGGTTGACGATGGCGTCAGCGGATGGCAACACGTCACCGGGCAAGTGATGGTCAGTAACCACCACCTTGCACCCCAGTTGCCGGGCCCTGGCAACGCCATCATTGGAAGATATGCCCGAGTCTACTGTCACCAGCACATCCGGGGGGGTATCAGTCAGGGTTTCGACCAGCGCTACACTGAGCCCGTAACCGAATTCAAAACGGTTGGGGACTCGAAAATCTACCCGGGACGCACCCATCAGGCGCAGGGCCCTGACAGCAACAGCCGTGCCAGTAGCACCGTCCGCATCAAAATCACCAACAATCAGAATGCTTTGGCCGGCCACGAT
>JAJRUM010000059.1 GCA_024277815.1 Gammaproteobacteria bacterium | reverse complement strand
TGTTCCGGTCAGAATCACAGACACCATGACCTGGCCGGATTTTCTGGAGGGCGGTAGGGACCCGGTAAAAGACCGTAATGTACTGCTTTATTTCACTTACGCTATCAGTTCACCGCCACAATTAACGGGTACAGTGCTGCTCGTGCATGAAACCCTGGATCAGGTCAAGGATAGCAGGCGGGCGTGGTTGTACAATGCTGGACAGAGACGTGTACGCAGGGCGCCGCAGGTTGCCTATGATGGCCCCGGTTCGGGTTCAGACGGAATGCGGACTGCCGATGATTTCGATATGTTCAATGGTGCGCCGGACCGCTATGACTGGAAGCTCGTAGGTAAGAAGGAACTTTACATTCCGTACAACAGCTACAAGCTCGCATCCCCTGATCTGAAATACAAGCAGATTCATCTCAAGGGCCATATGAACCCGGAATATCCAAGATACGAGCTTCACCGTGTCTGGGAGATCGAGGCCACGCTGAAAGAGGGTAGCCGGCATATTTATGCCAAACGTGTTTTCTTCCTTGATGAAGACAGTTGGCAGATTGCGGTTAAAGACCAATACGACGGACAGGGCCAGCTCTGGCGCATCGGCGAGGCACACGCTATCCAGTATTATGCTGAAAATGTTCCCTGGCTCACAACCGAAACGGTCATCGACCTTGACGACGGACGCTACCTCACGCTGGGTCTGACCAATGAAGAAAGCGGCCCCTTCAAATTCGGACTGAAAATGAAGCGCCGTGATTACGACACAGGTGCGCTCAGACGTCTTGGTAAACGTTAAGACCTGTTAGAACCACGCCAGGGGCCGGCACCTTTCCAGCCCCTGGCTTCGATTTACAGATTTGCTGTACACTTTCTCCAGCAACCATTGCATCGGAGCCTGCCTATAATGATAAATTTCAATTGCAAACATCTTCACTCGCTCGTTGCGGTTGCGATGCTGGGTTTCGCATCCCCGGTATCCGCCATTGATTTGCTTGAGTTGCCCGCCGTTCAGTGTGGCATCGCGAGTAAGGCACTCTTGCTGGACGTTGGTCCCCGTAGTGACAAGGCCTTTGTTGCAGTGGGCCAATACGGGGTGATTATCAGGTCCGACGATGACGGCACGAACTGGACTCAGGCGAGTGTTCCGGCATCGGTGATGTTGACCGGTGTCTCTTTTCCTACGCCCGACCTGGGCTGGGCGGTTGGGCACGACGGTTTGATTCTGCATTCAGCCGATGCTGGCCAGACCTGGCAGAAGCAACTGGATGGACATCAGCTTAACAAGCAGATTATCGCCGTGGCCGAAATCACCGTGGAACAGGTCAGAGGTGAGCTTGAAGCCTTGCAGGCTGATGAAACGGCGGACGAAGATGCGATTGAGGATGCAGAATTCATGCTGGAAGAAGCGGAATTCATGCTGGAAGGCGCAACGGATGATGTTGCAGCCGGTCCGGTCCGGCCTCTGCTGGATGTATGGTTTCGCAATGAGCGTGAGGGCTTTGTAGTCGGTTCCTACGGCATGCTGCTCCACACCGCTAATGGAGGCCAGGACTGGAAGCTGGTATCCGACCGCATGGACAACCCGGAGGCTTTTCACCTCAACCAGATCGTTCCGGCACCGGATGGAAATCTCTATATAGCGGGCGAGGCTGGCTTTGTCTTCCGCTCAACGGACGGTGGCGATAGCTGGGATAGCCTGGAGCCCGGATACCACGGCTCATTTTACGGCATCACGATAGTTCCCGATGGTGCCTCTGATTACGAATTGCTTGCTTACGGCATGCGCGGAAACCTGTTCCGCTCCACCGATAAAGGAGACAGCTGGGAGCAACTGGATTCCGGAACCCGTGTTACCTTGATGAACGGCATAACACTTCGTGACGGAACGGTTTTCCTGGTTGGCCAGGGTGGAACCATCCTCACGCGTGCACCCGGGCAGCAGTCTTTCAGCCGGGCAAAGAATCCTGACAGAAGGCCAATTTTAAGTGTGCAACAATTGGCGGGAGGCAATGTCCTGCTCGTCGGCTTGGGAGGTGTTCACAAAGCCGACCCAACGGGTGCACCAATAATCAACCATACTGAAGATCAATAAGGCGACCACGATGAACGAACATCATGTAAAAGATAGCTTGAAAGGCGCCGTTGATGAAGTGGAAAATGTCATCCTGAACGCCGAAACTGCCATAGAGCGGGTCATTTTCGGGAAACGGCTCTGGATGTTGCTGGCCTTCCTGTTGGTTACGGTATACCTGGCGTCAACTGCCATCAAGGTCAGGCCGGATGCCAGCTTCGAGAAAATGGTACCTGTGAATCATCCTTATATCGCGGCTTATCTGGAGCGCAAGGACGAACTGACCGGTCTCGGCAACGCCGTGCGCATAGCTGTCGAAACTACCGAGGGGGATATCTTCACCGAGGAGTATATGGAGACACTGCGTCAAATCAGCGACGAGATATTCTTCATTCCCGGTGTTAACCGGTCCGGTGTTAAATCACTGTGGACGCCAAACATCCGCTGGGGTGAGGTGACCGAAGAAGGCTTTACCGGCGGCACGATTATACCCGACGATTATAACGGCTCGGCCGAAAGCCTGGCACAGGTACGTGCCAATATTATGAAGTCCGGCCAGGTCGGTAACCTGGTCGCCAATGATTTCCGTTCGACAATCGTCCTGGCCCCGTTGATGGAAACCCATCCTGATACCGGTGAACCGCTCAACTTCGGATCCATCTCCAGAAAACTGGAAGAACTGGTGCGCGACAAGTATCAGAATGACAAAATTAAAATTCATATGACCGGCTTCGCCAAGGTCATGGGCGACCTGATTGATGGTGCCACTCAAGTGGTTATATTCTTCCTGATTGCCATCATCATTACGCTGGTTCTTTTTTACATCTATTCACGCAGTCTGCGGGCTTCGGTCATTGTCGTTGTCTGCTCTGTGATTGCGGTACTGTGGCAAATCGGCCTGGTTAAAGTGCTTGGTTATGGTCTTGACCCGTATTCGATGCTGATCCCGTTCCTGGTATTTGCAATTGGCGTGAGTCACGGTGTGCAGATGATCAATGCGATCATGCACGGCAAGTCTGAAGGCAGAAGCAACGAAGGTGCCGCCCGTTTTGCTTTCCGCACACTGTACGTGCCCGGCCTGACCGCACTGGTCTCCGATGGCATTGGTTTCGCGACGCTGATGGTCATCCAGATCCAGGTGATCCATGACCTGGCGATTTCTGCCAGTGTGGGTGTGATGGTGGTCATCCTGACCAATCTCGTTCTGTTGCCTATTCTGATGTCGTACATTGGGATCGGTAAAAAAGCAATCAGCAGGATGAAGAAGTTCGAAAACAGTGGTCTTTATCACAAGCTGTGTGAGTTTTCGACCATTTACACACGGCCGGTGGTCGCCAGGGTATTGATTGTTTTGGCGGGTGTAGCCCTTGTTTTTGGCATCTGGTACGGCCAGGATCTGAAAATAGGTGATCTCGATGCAGGCGCGCCCGAGCTACGCGCGGATTCGCGCTACAACCTGGATAATAAATTTATTGTCGACAACTACACCGCCAGCACCGATGTTTTTGTCGTCATGGTTAAGACACCCGACATGAAATGCGTTTCATATGATGCTTATTCCTCCGTCGACCTGTTCGAATGGGTCATGGCCGATGTGCCGGGCGTACAGGCAACCTTTTCCCTGGTCAACGCATCCAAGCGATTTATTGCGGGCAATAATGAAGGCAATCCCAAATGGGCGACGGTCACCCGCAATCAGTGGGTACTGAACGGTTCAGTCAGTGGCAAGGCTATGCCACCTGGATTGATGAACGCCGATGTTAACCTGATGCCGGTGCTGATTTTCCTCGAGGATCATAAGGCCGATACGCTTCTGACGATTACCGCGGCGGTAGAGCAGTTTAACGAAGACTACGATACCGGAGACATTGAGTTCGTGATGGCGGCCGGTAATTCCGGTGTAGAGGCAGCGACTAACGATGTTGTCAAGCAGGCACAGTACAAGATGCTGGCCTGGGTATACGGCGTGGTCAGTTTCCTCGTGCTGCTGGCCTTCCGTTCCTTCCGTGCCGTGCTTTGCATCATCCTGCCACTGGCCCTGACGTCTGTACTCGGCCAGGCCCTGATGACATTCCTTGATATCGGTGTGAAAGTGGCAACACTGCCAGTGATCGCTTTGGGTGTCGGTATCGGTGTCGACTACGGTATCTATATCTACAGCCGGCTCGAGAGCTATTTCGTCAGGGGTTACAACCTGCATGATGCCTATTTTCAAATGCTGAAAACCACGGGCAAGGCAGTTTCATTCACCGGCCTGACCCTGGCCATTGGTGTCGCCACCTGGTTGTGGTCGCCGATTAAGTTCCAGGGCGACATGGGCCTGATGCTGACCTTCATGTTCGTGATGAATATGTTTGGTGCGTTGATCCTGCTGCCGGCACTGGTGCACTTCCTGATTCCGATCGATAAATACAGCAAAGGTAAGATGGATCAGGACCGCATGAACTTGCAGTTAGGTAAGCAACCGATAACAGACTGATAAGCATGCCCGTTCACAGGTGCCGGCGGTAAACTTTCCGCCGGTGCGTTGGCTCAGACCTGCGACCTTAGTGGACAACGTGCCTGGTCCGGTGGCTGCTCGGCGTTGAATCGGTCCATTTCTTGAACGCCTGTCTGAAGTTACGCGCATCGCTGAAGCCAACCCGCT
This sequence comes from Gammaproteobacteria bacterium, assembly GCA_024277815.1. Classification (GTDB taxonomy): domain Bacteria; phylum Pseudomonadota; class Gammaproteobacteria; order Xanthomonadales; family SZUA-36; genus SZUA-36. The sequence goes on along the minus strand of JAJRUM010000059.1, from coordinate 88,795 downwards.
CTGCAATCTGATCCATGCTCAGGCTGGTTTCCCGCAGAAATTTGATCGCCAGGTGTTTCCTGACATCATTCAGAATCTGCTGATACGACGTTCCCTGTTCGACGAGTTTTCTGCGCAGCGTACGTGGGGTCATATACAGTTGACTGGCAATATCCTTGAACATTGGATGATAATTGGGTGTTAACACAATCAGGTCGCGAACCTTTTTGGCCAAACCGCTAATGCTTTCCATGTCCTGCATCATATCTGTGCAAAGTTCAGTGCAAATCTGGAATGAAAGCGGATTGGCACGGGGCAGTTTCAGTTCCAGGTTGTGTCGGAGAAAGTACATCCGGTTCTTATCGGCATTGAAGGAAACCGGGCATTTAAAGAGCTCCTTGTAGCTGCTCTTGTGATCTGGTTCAGGAAAAGCCAGGCATATTTGTTCGAGTTTAAAAGTACCTTTGCTTATTTCCAGGCTGGTCTTGTAAGTAAAGGCAAACCAGAAATCGACCACTGGTTGTAGCAAAGGTCCCAGCAGCAGGGAATCTGTTGCCTCAAAATATGCGTGGTCTTTTTCGATGTCAAATGATTTTCCGAGCAGGGGTCCAGTGAGCTTAAGGTATTTAAAGGCCATGTAAATGGCATCCAGAAAAGTATTACTGCTCAATAGTAGATACCCATATACGCCAAAACTACATATGGTGGCCTGGCTTCCGGCCTGAAGAAAAATGGATAGATCATCACAGGTATCAAGTATATTTTGGTAAACTGACAGTCTCTGCCGCATGGAAATTCTGGTTGCCATATCTTCGAGTTGGCCTTCAAGGATATTGCTGCCGGCGAGAATATCCGATACGGCCACACCCTGGCCCGCTGCCACTTTCACCAGCAGGTTAACTTCAAAAGGCGCATATAACTTCTCATCCATGCTTTGAATGGCAAGGATTTCAACCAGTGGGAGTCCGAATTTCATGTTTGGAGATTCTTCCAAATGTAAATCCTCTGCGATACAGGTGTACTTTGATTCTACTTGGCAGAGTAATGCATGGCAAATGCCCGGCTCGGCAGGCTGTTGCGGTCCAAACGTGCTGACGGAAGTATCCGGGGAAGAAGCAGTGCAAAATGGCCGTATAACATTTGGAACACAGCTTCAGAATGACCTTTAAACACCCGCCTTTGACCGGAGCCAACCTTGAAGAAGGCGTTGGCAACTGATATTTTGTGTAGTCAATATCCAAGTAAATATTTTCTGATGGAGGTTGTTATTGATGGTTGATCGTATCTGGCAAAAAAGTTATCCGGTGGAAGTCCCGTTTGAAGTTGACAATTCTTCTTATCACTCCATCGTTGAATTGTACCGGGATGCGATTAGGGCTTATGGCGACAGGGTGGCTTATCGAAGTTTTGGTTCTGAACTGAGCTATAACGATGTCGACCGCCTGTCCAGAAATTTCGCCGCTTACCTGCAGAATGAACTGGGCGTGCGAAAGGGCGATCGGGTTGCCATGATGGCCCCGAATATCTTCGCTTTCCCGGTTGGAATGGCTGGCGTCATCCGGGCGGGCGCGGTGCAGGTCAATGTCAATCCCCTGTATTCACCGCGGGAATTGGAGCATCAACTCAGGGATGCGGATGTCGATACCATCATTGTTTTCTCAGGCTCTACCGCAACACTCGCCCAGGTAATCGATAACACCCCGGTAAAGAATATTATCGTTGCCGGGCTGGATGACCTGGTTGACAAAGGCCTGCCCACGCCACCGGTGGATGAACGCCTTTCTTCTACGATTCCTTTTACCGCAGCATTGATAAGAGGAGCTGAACTTGACTTGGAGGAACCCGAACTGACCCAGGATGATCTGTTGTTCCTGCAGTACACCGGTGGCACCACCGGGTTGTCGAAGGGTGCCATGCTGACGCACGGAAACCTGCTGTCCAACATCTTGCAATTTGAAGCAGTCAGCGCAGGCATTATCGAAAACGGCAAGGAGGTGATCCTCACCGCAATCCCGATGTATCACATCCTGGCGCTGATGGTGAACACACTCAGCTTCTTCAGGTGGGGTGCGGTTAACGTGCTGATCACGAACCCGCGGGACATGGAAGCGTTTGTGAAAACCTGGGCCGAGTCCAGTCCCACCGCTTTTTGCGGGGTCAATACCCTGTTCAACGGTTTGCTGCATACCCCGGGGTTTGATGAAATTGATTTTTCACCGTTGAAAATCACCATGGGCGGGGGCGCTCCGGTGCAACAGGCTGTATCAGAAAAATGGCAGGCGCTTACCGGTCACTATATCAAGGAAGGATATGGTTTGTCGGAGACATCACCCATTCTGACACTCAACCTTTTAAACGAAACCGGATACCGCAGCGGTATTGGCGTGCCGGTGCCGTCAACCGATATTTCCCTGCGTGACGATGACGGCCAGAAAGTGCCGCTGGGCGAGCCGGGTGAATTATGCGCCGCGGGTCCACAAGTGATGAAGGGCTATTGGCAGCAGCCGGAGGCCACCGCAGAGGCGATGACCGAAGACGGTTACTTCAAGACCGGTGATATCGCGATAATGGATAAGGAAGGCTATTTTCGGATCGTCGACCGCAAAAAGGACATGATCCTGGTTTCAGGATTTAACGTCTTTCCCAATGAAATAGAGGAAGAGGTAGCGGGCATGCCCGGTGTGCTTGAGTCGGCTTGTGTTGGCGTGCCGGACGAGACCTCGGGTGAGGCGGTGAGGCTATTCGTGACGAAATCCGACGATTCCATCACCATCGATGACGTACGCAATTTCTGCCGGGAGCGACTGGCGGGGTACAAAGTGCCAAAGCAGGTCGTGTTCATGGATGAACTGCCGAAATCTTCAGTCGGGAAAATCCTCAGGCGGGAATTGAGATAGTCTTTGTGATATGAAACACAGGCTTAGCACCGTTGATTGGGCGTTTTTGCAGGCGGAGTCTCCTACCAACCTGTCACATGTTGCAGGACTGTGGGTATTTGACCTGCCGAAAGCGTATCGCAAGAATTTCTGGCGTGAATACATGGCTGGGCTGGACGACGCAACAACGGCAACACCACCTTTCAATTACAAGCTGACCGGCGGACTCGACCTGCCCAGTTGGGGAAAAATTCTCAGCATTTTCGGAACCAGTTTTCCCTTGATGGCCTCAGGGTCGTTGCCAAAATAATTGCAACGCCCCCCAAACAGCAGTCGTCTGTCAGCACTGAGGCGAAAATATTCCAGCACGAAGTTGGGATCGCATACGGCGAGATCCTGGGGGTTGATGGCGTTAGCCTGCGTAGCCGTCAGTGGTTCGGTTGCAATGATAAAACTGTTCACTGGAAACATGCTGCCACGTAGTTTTTTCTCAGTAAAATGATACGCATTGCCAGCGATCATGACCATGTCGGCAGTCACCGAACCGTCGGCGGTGATGACCCGGGGGTTGTCACCATGCTCAATTCGCAACACCGGGGATTGTTCATATATTGTGGTACCCAGGGATACTGCCGCCCGTGCCTCGCCGATACACAGGTTCAGGGGGTGCAGATGACCGTTACCCATGTTCATCAGCGCGCCGATATAGGCATTGGTCCCAATTATGGTTGCCGTTTCGTGCCGGGACAGAAGCCTGTATTCATAGGGGAAGTTGTGTTTTTGCAGCGCTTCTAATTCGGCTTGTTGGTCCCGAATATGGCGTGGCTTGATGGCCACATCGAGATAACCCCACTTGAGGTCACAGCTGATATTGTAAGTCTCTATCCGCTCGCGAATGATGGCATGACCCGCCCAGCGCATTTCCCAAACAATCGACTCACCTTCGGCACCTAAGTGGCTGGCGATTTTCTCTTCACCGGAGATACCACCGATGATCTGACCACCGTTGCGCCCGGATGCACCCCAGCCGACCCTGTTGGCTTCAAGCACATGCACGTTGTAACCACGCTCAGCAAGATACAGTGCGGTTGAGGTTCCAGTGAAACCTGCGCCGATGACGCAGACATCAGCACGCTGCGTACCACGTAGCGGTGCGTAATCGGTGATCTCGTTAACAGTAGCTGCGTAATATGAACCGGTATGAGGTTGCTGTTGGTTCACGGTGAATACCGGATCAGAAATCCAGAGGCGGTGTGGCGCGTGCTCTTGGCGGTGTCCAGAACTGCTTCTTCACGATGGTGGCCTTTACAACCTTGCGGTATTGGCGCAGTTCCTTCTGGAAGTAAACTTCAACCCAGATATCACCCTTGAGGAATTCCGTTCTGATCATCGCCAATGCAATATTGGCCTTGACCGCCGGTGACCACATGGCGGAAGTGACATAACCGATGTCCTGCGAACAACGTTCATTTTTGTACAGAATGGCTTCCACTGCGGGCTTGTTCCCCGGGATATCCAGCTTTGTGAGGGTGTATTTCGTTCCACGTTCCTTTTCTTTCAACAGTGCTATGCGACCGTTGAAGTGTGGCTTCTTAAAATCAACCAACCAGCCAAGATTTAACTCTAAAGGCGACTGGTCATGCTCAAGATGAATGGTCTTAAGCGCTTCGTGGAGTTCCAGGTCCGGCATGATGAACCCGGCTTCCAGGCGCGTCATGTTGGTGGCTTCTTCCCCGAATGGCTGAATACCGTAATCGGCGCCCACCGCATACAATTCATCCCATAGATCCAGCGCCAGTTCTGGCGTCACCCAGAGTTCATAACCGAGATCGCCGGTAAAGCCGGTGCGTGACACCATCAGCGTGTCGCCATGGAAAGGAAAGTGCCGGATATCGAAGGGCTTTGCTGTTTCGATTCCCTGCAGACCCATCTTTTTCAAAACTGCACAGCTTGTCGGTCCCTGGAAAGACAAGGCAGCGATCTCATCGGACATGTCTGTAATCGTAACGTCACTGAACCCAAACGCGCTCATTTTTAACCAGGCATTGCAGGGGCTGCCGCAGGTCAGCATGAACTTGTCATCGGCCAACCTGAAGATGGTGCCGTCATCAACCACGCGCCCTTCATCGGTACACCAGACGGTATACATCACCCGGTTAAGTCCGAGCTTTTTGACGTCCCGCGTTACCATACGGTTCAACATCGCTTCGGCGTCGCTGCCTTCCACGTAATACTTCTGCATCGGGCAAATATCATAGGTGGCACAGCTGTTACGTACGCAGAAATATTCGTATTCCGCGTCGTAATAGCACTCGGCGAATTTGTACCCGTTCCAGGCAACCCATGCATCACGGATATTCAACGGCGCTGCCCTTGGGTAGAAATGGGTTTTTTTCAGCCGCTCGCCTGCGTATGGATCTACAGTAGTCATAAGTTATTCGTCGTAAAAATCATCTTCGGGGACCGTGTTGGGGCGTTTCAGGTCTATCAATATCTCACGTGCAGCATTGGCGCCGCAGGCGGCTGATACACCTCCGCCTGGATGGGTTGAGGCGCCACACATGTAAAGATTCTTGACCGGCATCCGGTACTGGGCATAACCCGGGAAAGGCCGGTTGAACAACAATTGGTCAATGGTCAGTTCGCCCTGGAATATATTGCCTTCCGTTAGTCCGATCTCGCTCTCAAGTTCGTGAGGCGTACGCACCTCCATGTGAACGATCAGGTCTTTGAACCCCGGACTGTAACGTTCAATCTTGTCAACCACCGCCTGCCCAAACAGGTCACGTTTCTCAGGCGTCCAGGGGCCATCAGCCAGTTTTGGAGGGCAGTACTGAACAAAATTCGACATCCAGTGTTTTCCGGGTGGTGCGACGGTCGGATCCCAGGCCGACGGTATTACCCCTTCGACAAATGGGTCATCGGACCAGCGGCCATGTTTCCAGCAGTCGTACGCCCGTTCCATTGTCTCAAGAGAACCGGTAAAATTTTGTCCGCCGCAATTGATGTAACGATTATCCGGTACGCCGGTAAACTTTGGCATACCGGACAGTGCTATATTGACCTTGCCGGAGGAACCGCGGATTTTGAAATTCTTGGCTTTTTCATAGATGCCCGGCGGCAGATCCTTGCGATCCACAATTTTAGTAAATGTTCTTTTGGCATCCAGGTTTGAAACTACAATACCTGCGTGTAACTCGTCACCGTTTTCCAGAACGACACCGGAGGCTTTACCGTTTTTTACCAGCAAGTTCTGTACGCCCGCATTGGTGCGGATTTCGCCACCATATTGTTGCAGGGCGCCAGCGATTGCATTTGAAATAGCGCCCATGCCACCGCGCGCCAGGCCCCAGGCACCGACGTTGCCATCAACGTCACCCATCACGTGATGGAGCAGGACATAGGCCGATCCCGGCGAGTACACGCCAAGCGCCGTGCCGATGATGCCAGGCGTGGCCATTGCAGCCTTGATCAGGTCGTTCTCAAAATAGTCTTCAAGAAATTCTGCGGCACTCATGGTGAAAAACCGGATGTATTCGTAAATTTCTTTTTCACCCAGCGCCCACATCTGCTTACCCATCCACAGCAGTTCGCGTATATCCCGCGGTTTGAACGAGGTTGGGTCGGGTGGTGTGCGCAACAGGGTTTTGCGGATGAAATGGGCATACCTGCCCATGTCGCTCTGGAAGCGGAACATGGAATCCGCATCGTGTGGCGAATGCCGCTTCAGTTCGAGGTAGTCCGCTTCCGGGTTGGTAAATGCAGTCAGGGTGCGGCCGTCATCGGCGAAATTCACCGTGCCGAGATAAGGCACCAGTAACAAGCCATGCCGGGTAAGGTCAAGATCACGGTGCAGCGCCTGGCGTAGCAAACTGCAAACATAAGATGCGCTGGAGTAGTGCCATCCTTCGTGCATTTCCCGGGTGACGGATGCACCGCCAATGTAGTCATTCTTCTCGAGCACGACGACATTCAGCCCGGCCTTTGCCAGGTAGGCGGCGTTGGTCAGACCATTGTGGCCTGCGCCGATGATGATTGCGTCGAAAGTATTCATCGCAGGATCTCCTGCGCCGCGTTGTGGCCCGGCCCACCGGTCAGGTCACCGCCCGGATGACTGCCGGCACCGCAAAGGTACAGGCCGGGTATGGGTGTGCTGTATTGTGCTGCCTCGTAGGTTGGGCGCATCATCAAGGACTGGTCCAGTGCAAATTCAGTATGGTGCCAGTGACCACCGGTGACATTGAATTCGTGTTCCAGGTCCAGCGGTGTCAGCAATTCACTCTGAATGATTTGTTCTTTGATCCCGGGCGCATAGCGTGCAATCGTGTCGATGGCCCGTGCAGTAAATGCCTCGCGTTTTGCGTCGTCCCAACCACCTTTGTGCTGGTAGGGTGCATACATGACATGGGCCGAGAGTACATGTTTCCCAAGCGGTGCCAGCGAGTCGTCATAGATGCTGGGAATAATGATTTCCATGACCGGTTGCTGTGAACATTCACCATATTTGGCGTCATCGAATGCAAACTCAATGGCATCCATATTCGGGGCAATGATCATTCGCCCCCCGGGTTTCCGTAAGCCAGGGAATTTTGGTAAATCACTCAATGCAAGATGTAGTTTTGCAACGTAGCCCTCACAGCGCAAACGCCGGATGCGGTTGGTGAATTCGATTTCCAGGTTTGCCACGCCAACCAGCTTCAGGAAGGTTGTTTGGGGGTCTGTCGCTGAGATAATGCGGTCTGCCTCAATTATCTCCCCATTGGCCAGTCTTACACCATGTGCGATGAGCCCCTTGTCATCCGCCTTGACCAGTACTTTTTCGACGGCTGTCGAGGTACGGATATCGGCACCGGCAGCGCTAGCAGCAGAAACGAGCGCCTTAATCAGGCTTGCGACACTGCCATGCTGTCCACCAACTCTGCGATAGAGCATTGCGAGTACGGCATGATTCGGTGAACGCGGGGCCAGTTTTGAGCCGACAAGCCCATCCCAGCTCAGCATGGCTTTCAGGATGTCATGCTCAAAGTTCTCGTCCATCAGGTCGCGGACCGGTAGCGTCGTGATGCGCATGAACTCACGCATGTCTGCTTTACCCAGCATTCGCACGCGCAAGCCCATCTGCCCGAATGTCAGCAGGTCTGTTAGGTTTTTGATGCCCACCCGCGGTATGGTTTTGAGCCAAAATGGCTCCAGCCTGTCAGCAAAGCGTTGCAGCAACCGGGAAATATGCCGGTAAGCAGTAATATCACTCTCACCGACACCAGTCAGCGTATCTTTTTGCAACACGACGTGACTACCATCCAGACTGAGACCAGTGGTTGGCAACGGCTCTGCCGGCGCACCGAAACCAAATGATTCAAGCGCCAGATCCTTGATGATTTTCTGCGGAAAATGATTGATGGAGTGTGCGACTGATGTCTTGAAGCCAGGATGAAACTCACGGCCGGCGGCCAGTCCGCCGAGCGTATCTGAAGACTCGAGCACCAGTACGCTGTGACCTTTCTTTGCCAGGTAGGCAGCACATACCAAGCCGTTGTGTCCTGCGCCAATAACTATCGAGTTGACCCGGTTCAAATCTAAAACACCCATGGTTCGTTATTTTGTTGGGGTAATTTAGATACCAGGCTTTTTCCAGACAACCTTGCCTATACGCAAGTAGCCTGTATTTTAAACCGCTTATCGCAGGTGGATGACGGGCTCCTCATAGATGCGTACCTCCACTTCATCGCCAACACCAATCTCACCAGGGACATCAACAACGCCGACCACACCACGCCGGCCTGCTGCCGGGCGTAGCCATGATTTATCGGTGAGTGGCTGGTTTGAGCGGGTGGAGTATTTTGAGGCGATCTGTGCGCCCATGTCGGCACAGGGTGGGTTGTATTCCTCCACCACCAACACTGCGCCGGAGGGAAACCACAGCGTTGTGCCCTTGGGCAGTAGTGAGAATTCAGGAATGCCTTCTATACACAGGTTGGCTCCCAGGGTGGCCGGAGATAGCGGTTCAGTCAGTTCAAGACGCTCGGTAATGAGCGTCAGTTCTTCAACTGATACACCGGACCACATACGTTCGTTGCGCCGTATCGTGCCTGCGGGTTGCCATTCACCTTGCCAGGTTTCGCGCCTGTGGCCTTGGTGTTTGTCGCCGGTGAACCCCCCGATTTCTGCAGTCAATGATGCGCGTGACTGCTTGCTCAAGTCTTCATTGTTGCCCATATGCAACGAGGCGACTTTTCCTGTCAGCGTCTTGCCAAGATATGTCTTCATATTAAACCCAGCACATGTGCGCGACTGGCGCTGGCGAGCGCTTTGAGGTCATACCCGCCTTCCAGTATTGAGATGACGCGCCCCTGGGCGTTTTCTGTCGACAGGTCGCAGATTTCTTCCGTAATCCAGCGATAATCTGCATCCTCCAGTTCCAGTTGCGCCAACGGGTCGCGCTGGTGGGCGTCAAAGCCTGCTGAAACCAGGATCAGGTCGGGTTCAAAACTGTGAATTGCAGGCAGTCCCAGCCTGCTCCAACTGCTACGAAAAGCCCCGCTACCATCCCCTGCGGCCAGTGGCAGGTTGAGAATGTTTCCACAGCCGGTTTCCTCAATATGGCCAGTGCCGGGATACAGCGGCAGTTGGTGGCTGGATACGTACATGACATCCGGGTTTTGTTCAAATATCGCCTGCGTGCCATTGCCGTGGTGTACATCAAAGTCGATGATGGCGACCCGCTTGATGTCGCTGTGGGCCAGTGCCTGTAGCGCCCCTATGGCGATGTGGTTGATCAGGCAGAAACCCATAGCATTGTCGGGCTCGCAGTGATGTCCTGGTGGGCGGACGGCACAAAAAGCCCTGAGTGCTTTGCCCGCCAGGATCTGGTCAATGGCAAAACAGATAGCGCCGCTGGCTCTTCGCACAGCGCTGATGGAGCCGTTGCTCATTGCGGTATCGGGATCAATGCAGAACTGTCCATTTGCAGGTTCATTTGCCTTCATTGCAGCCCAGAACTCTGCTGGGTGGGCACGCTCAATCTGTGTATCGCTGGCGAGGGGCGCAGGAAGTTTTTGCAGGCCTTTAATGTCTTCGATGCCGCCGAGTACGGCACTTACCCGCTGCGCTGATTCCGGGTGCCTTGGCCCGGGGTTATGGCGCAAACATTCGTCATGCTGGATGATGATGGTGGTCATATGCCTGGCCTTAGAATAATGGCAGGTTCAGGGTTTCTTTGACTTCTTCCATGACCACATAGCTGCGTGAGCCATTAACCCCGGGAAGAGAGAGTATCTTGTCGCCCAGCAACTCACGATAGGCTTTCATATCGCTGACGCGGGCTTTGATCAGATAGTCAAAGTTTCCTGACACCAGGTGACAATCCATGATTTCCGGTAAGCGGCGTGCTTCATCGCGAAATTTTCGGAAGGCGTCTGGTGAGTTGTGTGAGAGATCTATTTCAACAAATACCAGCAGGCTGGCGTTGACCAGTTCCGGATTCAGAATGGCCGTATAGCCACGAATATAACCGCGTCGCTCAAGGCGCTTGACCCGCTCCATGCATGGGGTGGGTGTCAAATTAACCTTGCGAGCCAATTGCACATTGGAAATCCGGCCATCGAGTTGCAGGCATTCAAGTATGCGCTTGTCGGTCCGGTCCAGTATTCTGGGGCTCTTCCGCTGCTTACTCATCTAATCCACTGGAAAAATGTCTTAATTAAGAGTTAATAGTCATCTGAATAATATAAATAGCATAAAAAACTACTTTAAACTATATAAAATAGTTTATTCATGCATTATTGAAGGTGCAACATGAGAATCGGCGTCCCGAAGGAAATAAAGAATAATGAATATCGTGTCGGCCTGGTGCCCGCATCGGTTCATGAACTGGTCAGGCAGGGCCATGAAGTTGGTGTGGAAACCAATGCCGGCCTGGGTATTGGCATGTCGGATTATGATTATTCCGCCGCCGGTGCACAGGTTCTCGACACGCCACAGGCAGTGTTTGAGCAAGCGGAGATGATCGTCAAGGTCAAGGAACCGCAGGCGGTTGAGCGTGCCATGTTGCGTGCTGACCAGACCTTGTTTACCTATCTTCACCTTGCGCCGGATGCGGCGCAGACCGAAGACCTGGTGGCCAGCGGTGCAACCTGTATTGCTTATGAAACCGTCACTGACCAGCATGGCCATTTGCCATTGCTGGCACCGATGTCGGAAGTGGCCGGTCGCCTTTCTATCCAGGCAGGGGCCTGGTGCCTCGAAAAGGCGCATGGCGGCTCCGGTGTTTTATTGGGTGGTGTACCCGGTGTCGAGCCTGCCAAGGTGGTGATTATCGGTGGTGGCACAGTGGGCTTTAATGCAACCCAGATGGCGGTAGGCATGGGCGCCCGGGTCGTGGTTCTTGATCGCAGCATGGAAGTGCTGCAGCATTTTGATGCAATTTTTCACGGTCGCGTTCAAACGGTGTATTCGAGTGCCGCGGCCATCGAACGTCATCTGCACCATGCAGACCTGGTCATTGGCGGGGTACTGATTCCAGGCGCTGCGGCACCCAAGCTGGTTACCCGCGAACACTTCGGCGATATGCGCCCGGGCTCAGTGCTGGTTGATGTGGCCATTGATCAGGGTGGTTGTTTTGAGACCTCGCACGCAACCACGCATGAGGAGCCGACCTACATTGTGGATGGCATAGTGCATTACTGTGTCGCCAATATGCCGGGTGCGGTGCCGCGCACATCCACCTTTGCATTGAACAATGTCACGCTGCCGTTTGTATTGGCGTTGGCCAACAAAGGTGCAAAACAGGCCTTGCTGGATGACCCACACTTACTGGAAGGCCTGAATGTGCACCGTGGTATGGTTACCTATGAAGATGTTGCGCGTGACCTCGGCTATGATTATGTAGAGGCTGGGAAAGCGCTGGCGACAGCATGACAGCCAGCGGGTGCCCGGAGTTTTTGAGGAGTAAACAAAATGAAAGCACATAACCTTTCAATGGATTCATTTTGGATACCATTTACGAGCAACCGGGCATTCAAGAAACAGCCCCGCCTGGTAGAACGCGCGCAAGGCATGTATTACTACACCCCGGATGATCGCCAGATCCTTGATATGGTCGCGGGTTTGTGGTGCTGCAACGCAGGCCACGGCCATCCACAGATTGTCAGGGCTATTCAGGATCAGGCCGCTGAAATGGACTATGCACCGCATTTCAATTTCGCACACCCGGCGGCCTTTGAAGTGGCTGACGTGCTGACCGAGTTGACGCCGGACGGCATAGATCACGTGTTTTTCACCAATTCCGGATCGGAGTCGGTCGATACAGCGCTGAAGATTGCGCTGGCCTACCAGAAAGAGCGCGGCCAGGCTTCGCGCACGCGCCTGATTGGCCGTGAGCGTGGCTACCACGGTGTCGGCTTCGGCGGAATATCTGTTGGTGGCATCGCCAACAACCGCTTGCAGTTCTCAAATACGATGATCCCCGGTGTGGACCACTTGCCGCATACGCACTCGATACCCGGTAATGCTTTTTCACGGGGATTGCCAGAGCATGGTGTTGAGTATGCCGATGAACTGGAGCGGATTCTCGAGTTACACCACCCATCTAACGTCGCTGCAGTCATTGTCGAGCCAATTGCAGGCTCGGCTGGCGTCCTGATGCCGCCACAAGGCTATCTGAAACGTTTGCGCGAAATTTGTGACCGGCACGACATCCTGCTGATTTTTGATGAAGTCATTACCGGCTTTGGCCGTCTGGGAGCCAATTTTGCGTCCCAGGCCTTTGATGTCACACCCGATATCATTACCACAGCCAAGGGTCTGACCAGCGGTACGGTTCCCATGGGTGCGGTGTTCGTCAGTGGGCAAATTTATGACGAATTCATGTCTAAACCGGGTGGTGCAATAGAACTGTTCCACGGCTATACCTACTCTGCACATCCACTGGCTGTTGCTGCCTGTACGGCAACCCAGCATGTGTATGCCGACGAGGGCCTGTTCCAGCGTGCAGCGACCATGGCACCGGTGTTTGAAGATGGCCTGCATTCACTCAAGGGTGAACCACATGTCATCGACGTTCGTAACTACGGACTGATGGGCGCGGTTGAGCTGGCAGCGCTCGAAGGCCAGCCGGGTGCGCGAGGAATGGAGCTGGTGCAAAAGACATTTGATGCCGGCCTGATGATCAGGGTTACCGGTGATACGATCGCTTTCAGCCCGCCGTTGATTATGGAAGAAAGCCATATGCAACAAGCCGTAGAAACAATCAGAACACTACTGAAGACACTGTAAATCATGCAAAAACTCACACATTTTGTCGGCGGCAAGAAAATTAAAGGTGCCAGTGGCCGCTTTGGCGATGTTTTCGACCCGGCGACCGGTCAGGTTCAGAAGCAGGTTCCTCTGGCCACTGCCGGGGAAGTTGGATTGGCTGTCAAAGTGGCTGCTGCAGCCTTTCCCGACTGGTCGGCCATGCCCGCATTGCGCCGGGCGCGCTGTATGTTTCGTCTAAAAAATCTGATTGAAGAGCACAGGGATGAAATAGCTGGCTTGCTGACCTCCGAACACGGCAAGGTTCGCGATGATGCGCTGGGCGAAGTTACTCGTGGTCTCGAAGTGGTCGAGTTTGCATGTGGTGCACCGCAGTTGCTCAAAGGTGAGTTCAGCGACAATGTAGGTTCCGGTGTGGATGCCTATTCGTTCAGGCAACCACTTGGCGTTGTTGCCGGCATTACGCCTTTTAATTTCCCGGCCATGGTGCCGTTGTGGATGATTCCGATGGCATTGGTGTGTGGCAACACATTTGTACTGAAACCTTCGGAGCGTGACCCGGGGGCATCCATGTTGTTGGCTGAGCTGATCCAGCGTGCTGGTGTTCCCGATGGCGTATTCAATGTTGTCCATGGAGACCGTGAAGCAGTTGATGCCATTCTGGCACACGAGGATATCAAGGCTATCAGTTTTGTTGGTTCAACCCCGATTGCCAAAAAGATATTTGAAGTGGGTTCTGCCAATGGCAAGCGGGTACAAGCATTGGGTGGTGCCAAAAATCACATGCTGGTGATGCCTGATGCACCACTTGAGGCCACGGCTGATGCGCTGATGGGATCGGCATTCGGTTCTGCCGGTGAGCGTTGCATGGCGATTTCCGTGGCCGTGGTGGTTGGTGACGAGACTGCTGATGCACTGGTTGCCGAACTTGAACCACGTACGCGCGCATTGTCGATCGAGCCCGGAAATGTCGAGGGTGCTGAAATGGGCCCGCTAATCACCGCCGAGCATCATGCCAGGGTGTCCGGTTACGTTGATCTGGGAGTGACGGAGGGTGCTGAGTTGGTCGTAGATGGCCGGGCGTTCAGTCATGCTGGGCAGCCCGATGGCTTCTTCATTGGCGGTTGCCTGTTTGATCGCGTGAGCCCGGATATGCGCATTTACCAGGAAGAAATTTTTGGTCCGGTTCTGTGCGTTGTGAGAGTAAGTTCTTATGATGAGGGTGTGGCGTTGATCAACGCGCATGTTTACGGCAATGGCGTGTCCATTTTCACCCGTGATGGCGATGCAGCACGTAATTTTGTACAGCAGATCCAAGTGGGCATGGTGGGTGTCAATATTCCGATCCCGGTACCAATGGCGTTCCACAGTTTTGGCGGTTGGAAGCAGTCATTGTTCGGTGATCACCATATTTACGGCCCGGAGGGCATACGCTTCTATACACGGGTAAAGGCGGTCACCCAACGCTGGCACACCGGTATCCGTAAAGGTGCTGATTTTCATTTTCCGCAGCTGGGATAGCCGCCTCAAATACGCAACAATGGAAATTGGGCCGCAGGCTTGTAGCTGGCTGCGCTAGCTTTCCAGGATTTGCCGCATCTCATCAAGCCTGGTCTTCTCTGATTCCAGGACTTTGGGAAATTGCGGGTTCATTTTTTGCAATGCCTGCAGGACGATTTCTGCCACCGTCAGGCGCATATAGGGTTTGTTGTCAGCAGGAATTGCAAACCAGGGTGCGTACGATGTAGAAGTGGCGTGCATCATCGCCTCATAAGCTTGCATATAGTCATCCCAGTAACTTCTCTCCCTGACGTCGCCAACAGAGAACTTCCAGTGTTTTTCAGGTTCATCCAGCCTGGATAAAAACCTTTGCCGCTGTTCTTTTTTTGAAACATTCAGCCAGAATTTTAATACGACCGTGCCATTCCGGACCATGTGTTTTTCCAGGGCGTTGATTGACTCGAAACGATCCGCCCAGAATGTCTCCAGGTCATCAGGCAAGTCAGAGATTTGCTGATTCTGTAATATGGTTGGGTGAACCCGCACCACCAGCGTTTCTTCATAATAGCTGCGATTGAATATCCCGATGCAGCCACGCTCGGGCATGGATTTCGTGGTTCGCCACAGAAAATCATGATCCAGCTCTTCAGAAGATGGTTTTTTAAATGACCAGACACGGCAACCGGCAGGGTTAACCCCTTTGGTGACTGCCCTGATGGTACTGTCCTTGCCGGCAGCATCCATTGCCTGAAAAACCAGCAGCAGTGACCGCTGGTTTTCAGCGAACATCCGGTGCTGCAATTTTGCTATCAGTTTTCTGGCTTTTTTCAATTGCCGGGTCAGCAACTCCTCATCCACGCCCCCATCTGGCCCTGTTGGACAGGATGAAACCGTGAAGGCTTCTGATGCATCTACTTTGTAAGGACTGTCAATTGATAAAGACATATTCCCCCCGGGGCCATAGCCGGCGTGCTAGAACGATTTTGCCAGCAGCACACCCAGCGTACCCAGCACCAGTGTCATATTGGCCAGCATGGTCAGCACCATCCCCGGTACCCGTGTCTTGGGGTCTTTCAGGTATTCAGCGGAGTACAAAAACCGGCCGATAAGGAAAACACCACCAATTGCCAGCACCCACATGCTGCTGACATAGTATGCAAATGCGTAGACGGCCGGAATCATCACGACCAGTTGCTCCAGGGTGTTTTGGTGGATTCTGAACAGGCGGCTCCAGGTTTCGTCACCTTCGCAGGCCGGGGCATCAACGTGGTACTTGCCGCGCGCCATGCCAACGCGGGTTGAGAACCAGGTGTATTGCAAAAGGGCCAGTAGAACAATCAGTGTTGCATTTTCCATTCTTATTCCTTTCTTCGGGTGTTTGACGCTCAGGCAGATGACCGGCCGGGACTCAACTTTCTTTCCCCCGCTGGTCACCATGTACCCATGTAATCTCAGCCCCGCCATTTGCTCTGGCCAAAACTCTGGTCAGTACAAATAACAGGTCCGACAAGCGATTCAGGTAGCGCAGGCTTGCCTCGTTAATGTCTTCGGTTTTTGCCAGCGATACGAGTAAACGCTCGGCGCGCCGGCAAACTGTACGCGCAAGATGGCAGCGTGCAGCGGATTCCGAACCGCCGGGCAGCACGAAGTCTTTCAATGGCGGCAGGTCTTCGTTGAAGCGGTCCAGGTCCTGCTCCAGGCGGTCAACATATTCGCCCGGTATCAGGGTGTAGCCCGGCATGCAAAGTTCTCCGCCTAGGTCAAAAAGTTCATGCTGTGCCCGGGTCAGACAGGTGCGCACGGTTGGGGCCATCTCAGCTGCCAGCAGCAGGCCAAGCAAGCTGTTCAGCTCATCAACTGTGCCGAAAACCTCCACTCGCAGGTCATCTTTATCTACCCGTGAGCCATCGCCGAGGCCGGTCTGTCCCTGGTCCCCGGTGCGGGTGTAAATTTTTGAAAGCCTGTTACCCATATCTGTGGTGCGTTTCCATTTTGCCCGAGAAACAAGCAATATATCATGACAGCAGGTCGGGCTAGTGACTACTTCGCGACCAACAACTCTGGAAAATCCACATACCCCGGGAGGGTAACGAATGAACCTGAAGAAACTGATGTCGACCAATAACAGCTGGGGCTTGCTAGGATTGCGGCTGGTCACCGGTGTGATCTTTATTGCTCATGGACTACCCAAATTCGGTATTGGCGGCGGTGGTGGGCTTGAAGGCACAGCGGCCTGGCTGGGCGGCATGGGTGTGCCTCTGCCAATGCTCGGTGCAGTGCTGGTTGCACTGTCAGAAACAGTGGGCGGTGCGATGCTGGTGGTTGGTTTCATGACCCGTGTTGCGGCTGCCACTCAGGTGATCGCGATGATTGTGGCAATTTTCCTGGTGCACTGGTCGAGTGGCTTTACCGCCAACGGCGGGTATCAATGGGCCTTGCTGATGGCCGCTGCAGCTTTTGCGCTGATGATGGATGGCGCCGGCCGTTTCTCTGTTGACCGGATAATGGGTAGCAAGGGCTGAATAAGGAGCGGGATTCACTCGCCACCCTGATCCAGGCTTAGCAAGGTGTGCAACAGGTTGTCCTGAAAGGTGACATTGTTGGTCAGCGTATTGTGTGAAGCACACAGGAAACCCGGGTAGGCGAGCGGAAAGGAAACCCATTTGTTGCGTGGCACGGAGGGGTCCAGCGATTCACGTGCCAGCAAAGAGGCCTTGGTCACGGTGCCGTCACCCGGCTCAAGCATCAGTTGATCATAATCAACGCCGGCCGTCGGGTTTTTGATTTCCCGCGGCCAAAGCCGTATTTCGGAAATACCGTTGACCTCTTCTACAATGATGCGAGCGGGGGTCAGTTTACAGTCGCCGCCGAGCACAATCAGTTTGTAAGGTTGGGAGGGTAGTGGCACGGTCAATGACCAGGTGAACCGTCTTGCCCTTTCCAGATATTTTTCAAAGTATTGCTCAAGCAATTGCAGGTAGGCGGTCCCATCGGTCTCGTTGTCAAAGGTTGCCATGATTCGTTCTCGCACCCGGGGATCAAAAATTGACCACTGGAAGCGGCGCCACATTTCTACTTCAAACAGATCACGATCCAGGGGTCGCCCTGCGGCAGTGATGATCCAGTCGTTCAACGCATGGGGGAACAACTGGTACATACTTGGCATGGTCGCCAGGGTTTCAGGCAGTACGTGCCTGGCACCAATTTTGTAACCCTTGATGAAGGAATGCAGCACGCTGACAGAGCCCAGGTTCGGGGTGCCCAGCAGTATGACCCTGCGCACCCTTTGCGCCCCCCACAGGTTGACCTCGAATTCATTATCATTCAGCGTGTCGTACGCGCCATACCTGAGGTAGTAGCGGGCAATCAGCCCGCCCATGGAGTGCGCAACAAGATCAACCTTTAACGCCGGGTCAGCGTAGTCCAGCCGGATCTGTTCGATAAAACGGGACAGGTTGGCGGCAGTCTCAGTATTGTCCTGGCGCCAGTCGTAGACGAAGACATAGTAATTTCGAGAGTTTGCTGATTGGGGTGTGCCCGGCTCGGCAAGCTGGTAGCGACCGGCTTTATCCAGTGTGTCGGTTATGCCGGCGTAGAATTTTCTGCCGACCACGCGGTTAAGCAAACCTGATGGCCGCAATGGGGATGGTTTTGGCTGCAGGGTCTGCGGGTCAATTTCAAGTGCAGTTTCCGCATAGTTGGCAAACAGCAGCCTGGTCGGGTTGCCGACCCAGATTTCTTTGCCACTGGTGGTGTCTTGTAGTCTTGAACCCATTAACCCGTGTATCAGTATGACGGGTGGCTGCCTGACCTTCCGGTTTTGCCGGTACAGGCGTTCCAGGTCCGGCTTGACAGCCAGGCTGCAGGCTTGCAGTCCCAGCAGAATCAGGATAACGGCTGCCCTCCGGTATTTTGTTTGCTTTGCGGACCTAATGTTATTCATGCTCTTGCGTGCTTAAAACCTAAAGCTCAATCATCTGGAACTGGTTATGCGGGAAAATATTACAAGTGGCAAGCAGAACCTGCAGGCAACAAAGCTGTGTGTGGGTTAACAATGAAGCCAGCCAACTGCTGTAGGCAGGCTGATAACAACTTGTGCTGTCAGGGGCGCCGCACATTGCTTTTTTGGTGACGGACGCTATATTGGTCATCCAGTCAGCAAGAGTCTAATAAGGGAGCCATAAGCTATGCCACAACGCACCCCGCTATTTGAGGCGCATATTGCAAGCCATGCCCGCATGGTAGATTTTGGTGGTTGGGAGATGCCCATCAATTACGGCTCCCAGATTGAAGAGCACCATGCCGTGCGTCAGGCGGCGGGTATGTTTGATGTCTCACATATGACCGTCGTCGATGTGCGTGGCTCACAAGCGAGAATCTTCCTGAGTTACCTGTTGGCCAATGATGTTGCAAAACTCAAAACCCCTGGCCGTGCACTTTATAGCTGCATGCTGAATGAGCAGGGCGGTATTCTCGATGACCTGATCACTTATTTTCTGGACGAATCTTTTTTCAGGGTGGTCGTTAACGCTGCGACGCATGACAAGGATATGGCATGGATCTCGTCACAGGCGCGCGCATTTGATGTGGAAATCAGCGAACGGCCTGAACTGGCAATGATTGCTGTACAGGGCCCAACAGCCCGGCAGGCCGTGCTCGCACTGCTGCCGGATACAGAGGCTGGGACTGCAGCCCGGATGAAACCTTTTAATGCCGGCCAGTTTGGTGACAAATTTATTGCCCGCACCGGCTATACCGGTGAGGATGGATTTGAAATATCTTTACCTGCCGGGTCGGCAACCATATTTTGGGATCGGCTGTTGGCAACAGGGGTTGCGCCGTGTGGCCTCGGTGCGCGTGATACCTTGCGGCTTGAAGCTGGCATGAATCTCTACGGGCAGGATATGGATGAAAGCGTAACGCCGCTGGAGTCGGGCCTGGGCTGGACAGTGGCGTTGCAGGATGAGCGGGCTTTCGTTGGCAAAGATGCCCTGTTGGAACAACGGGCCAGTGGCGTTGAACACAAGTTAACGGGCCTGGTTTTACAGGGCCGTGGCGTGCTGCGGCCAGGCCAGGCCATCACCACAGACGATGGTGAAGGTGTTACCACCAGCGGCAGTTTTTCACCCACCCTACAGAAGGCCATCGCCTTTGCCCGCATTCCGAAATCTGCCGGCGGGATTTGCCAGGTGGACATCCGCGGGAAACTGCTGGACTGCAAGATTGTCCGGCCGCCTTTTGCCCGTAACGGCGGGGTTTGCGAGGGTGTCATTTAGCGGCTAAAATCAACCATAGCCCCAGCCAAAAACCAGTAGAGAAAAACATGAGCAACATACCTTCTCATTTGTACTACACCGAGTCCCACGAGTGGGTCAGTGCCGAAGATGATGGCAGTGCCCGTATCGGTATCAGCGACCATGCCCAGCAAGAGCTCGGTGACCTCGTCTTTGTTGAACTGCCTGCGGTGGGCGATGAGATCGGCCAGGGCGACCCCTGCGCGGTGGTTGAGTCGGTCAAAGCGGCGTCAGATATCTATGCACCGGTGTCGGGCAAGGTGATAGCGATTAACGAGGCTCTTGATGAGGACCCGGCAATCATCAACACCGACCCCTACGAGGAAGGCTGGTTGTTCCAGCTTGAGCTCAGTGACAAAGAAGAACTGGAAGGCCTCAAGAATGCTGAAGCCTACGAGACCTCACTGGAAGAGTAAGTTTTTTATGGGTACACATTCCATTGTACCCATTTCATTGAACGGGCTGCGGTGACTGTCGCCGTACCCATCAAGCCATCGGGTAATGGTGCGCACTCAGTCGGGAGCTGGCCTGTTCGCGGTTAAAATACGACACACATCCGCATACTTTTTCCGGGTTGCCGCAATGATATCGGCTGGCAGTTTGGGCCCCGGTACCCGCTTGTTCCAGTCCAGTGTTTCCAGGTAGTCACGCACGAACTGCTTGTCGTAACTGGGTGGGCTGATGCCGGGTTGCCAGCTTTCCTGTGGCCAGAAGCGTGATGAATCCGGTGTCAGTACTTCGTCCATCAGGTATAGCTTGCCATCTTCATCAAGGCCAAACTCAAACTTGGTATCGGCAATGATGATGCCGCGCTCAAGCGCATAAGCACTGGCAAACTCATAAATTTTGATACTGGTATCTTTGACCTTGGTGGCCAGTTCCTCTCCGATCAGGTCCACAATGCTGGCAAAATCGACATTCTCATCATGATTGCCGGCCGCCGCCTTGGTAGAGGGTGTGAACAGCACTTGCGGCAGTTTGTCCGCTTGTTGCAGGCCGGCAGGCAGGTCAATGCCACAAAGCCTTCCACTTTGCTGGTAATCATTCCAGCCGGATCCAATCAGGTAGCCGCGTACGATGGCCTCCACCGGCAGGGGTGTCAGGCGTTTCACCAGCACGGCGC
The DNA here is from genome assembly GCA_024277815.1 of Gammaproteobacteria bacterium. Taxonomy (GTDB): domain Bacteria; phylum Pseudomonadota; class Gammaproteobacteria; order Xanthomonadales; family SZUA-36; genus SZUA-36. The sequence goes on along the minus strand of JAJRUM010000059.1, from coordinate 67,772 downwards.
GGTCTCGCAGCATGGCCACCAGTTGCGGGTCGGCAATAAAATCCTCCACAGTGACGTCGGTCAGGTGGTTGTCAATGATGTCGCTGGTTTGTTCGAACCAGAAGTTCGAAATTTGGGTTAACAGTGCGCCTTTGCCGGGTACCGGGTCAGGCAGCACCACATCGAATGCTGATAAGCGATCAGAAGCCACGATCAGCATGTGGTTTTCATCCACCATAAAGCTATCACGCACTTTGCCCTGATGAATCAGGGGCAGGAACGAAACCATGTCCGTGGAATAGGGTATATCGTTACTGGGGTCCAACATTTTTCCTTTTTTGCTGTGCCTTGCCGAGTGGCAATTATATACTTGCGCGGTTCCCATTTATAAGGCCCTTATGAGCACGCAAGGTTTTAAGATTCCAGGACATTGGTGGGGTAAGCTGCTGGGCGGCATCATTGGCCTGATGCGCGGTGGCCTGACCGGTGCCATTCTGGGCCTGTTTGTCGGCCACATGCTGGACAGGTTTCTGGGCGGTTTGAGTGGCGCCAACCGCACGCGGGATGCTTTTTTTGCGGCAGTTTTCTCTACCCTCGGCCATATTAGCAAGGCCGATGGGCGCATCACCAAGTCCGAAATCGTTGCTGCTGAGCAGTTGATGCGCCGCTTGCAACTGACCGAGGCAGAAAGACAGCGCGCCATACGCTTTTTTCAGCAGGGCAAGGAGGCTGGTTTCGACCTTGATGGCATGCTGCGGGAGTTTGGCCGCCAATCGATGTTGCGGCATGAACTGCGCATCATGTTTATCGAATTGCTACTTGAGGCAGCAATGGCCGATGGCCAGATAAATGTTGCTGAGCAAGCTATCCTGACCCGGGTTTGTACGGTGCTGCACATACCGGCGAATATCTACTCAGCCATGTTGCGCGCCCGCCAGGGAGGCGCTTATTCCGGAGGCCGGCGACGCGGGCCGGGGCCTGGCGCAGCCCAATCGATCAATCAATCCTATGCCGCGCTCGGCTTGAAAGCAGATGCAAGTAACCAGGAAATAAAACGCGCCTACCGAAAACTGGTGGGCCAGTATCACCCTGACAAACTGGTCTCGCGTGGCCTGCCCGATGAAATGATGGATATCGCCAAGAAAAGGGTGCGTGAAATCAATGCGGCCTATGATGAGATAAAGTCTGCCAGGGTAATCAGGTAATATGGGATTTGAACCAGCTGTTATTGAACCAATCCGGAGTCAGTCATGAAACAAAGTACCGTTATTGCACCCTCAATTCTGTCAGCAGATTTCGCCCGCCTGGGAGATGATACACAGGCCGTGCTGGATGCCGGTGCCGACTGGGTGCATTTCGATGTCATGGACAATCACTTTGTACCCAACCTGACGATTGGGCCGATGGTTTGCAAAGCACTGCGCAATTACGGTATTACGGCACCGATTGATGTTCACCTGATGGTGCAGCCGGTTGACGACCTGGTTGAACAGTTCGCAGCAGCAGGCGCGAGCCTGATCACTTTCCATCCCGAAGCCAGTATTCATGTTGACCGTACCATCAATCTGATCAAGGAAGGTGGCTGCCAGGCGGGCCTGGTATTAAACCCGACCACACCTCTCAGCATCCTGGATTGGGCCCTGGATCAGCTGGATATGGTACTGCTGATGTCGGTTAATCCCGGTTTTGGCGGGCAGGGTTTTATCTCCTATATTCTTGAGAAAGTTGCTGCGGTCAGAGCCATGATTGATGCCAGCGGGCGTGATATCCGTTTGCAGGTTGATGGTGGTGTCAAGGTCAATAATATCGGCGACATCGCCGCAGCGGGTGCGGACACCTACGTGGCCGGCTCTGCAATCTTCGGCAGTGATGATTACGCTGAGACGATCGCTGCCATGAAAAGGAACGCTGAACTTTAGTCTCTGGTGCTCTCTGCCAAAGCAGGCTGAATGACTACTATGGTCTGCCAGGCCGCGGTTGTTCTGTGGCCTATGACTCCACCGGCACCGCAGTCACCACCCATCGCATCGGCCCGCCTGCTGTTAGCGCATCAAAGGGGTAGCAGGTCAGCAGTGTCAGCCTTTCCATGTCGCTCTCAATGACCAGTTGCTGCCTGGTGGCATCTATTTCATCCAGCCAGGCAACACGGTAAAGCCAGGTTTTTGCAGCTGTTGTCAGGCGTAGCAAGTCACCTTTTTTCAGGTCTTTCAGGAAAGCAAAATGTGTATCCCGGTGTCCGCTCAGAATGCGGTCACGGGTCCGGTCCAGTGGGGTGGCATTCAGTGCGGTTGGACCGAAGGCGAGGTTGCGGCCTGAACTGCCTTCCAGGATGAATGTTTTCACGTTAAGGCGTGGCACCTCCAGAATGCCGACCGTGCGGGTATCCGCCCAGGGCCAGGGCTTTGCATCCGGGTGCCCCGCCAGTGTTTGTTGCCATGAGCGCGCCAGCAGCAGTTGGGCCACTTCAGCCTTGACCGGTATCCATAGCGCGTTGACGAAAAGTGCGGCGGCGGTGAGGCCCGCCGCCGCAAATGTCCAATGGCGCTCATGTGAACCGGGGGTGTTCATGAACTATGAGGCTTTAACCATTGGCAGGTGGCTGCCGCTAAACCAAAGCAGAGAGGAGGACAGCAGCAGCACGAACGCGGAGAGCAGGAGTTGTGCAAGCCAGCCGGTTGCCGTTGCGGGAAACCCGGCCAACTGTGACGAAGAGCCGGCCGGAAGCAGTCCGGGCACATCGGTTTGGGCGAGTGTTTCGAGTGCGCCACGGCGTGGTGTTTTGTCAACGGCAACCAGGCTGGTGTGGCGGGTGAGCAGCCCGAATTCCAGGGCAACATCGGTAATTTCCAGTTGCGTCAGTTCACGATCAGCACCAAACATCAAGCGGTCTTCCAGCGCTTCAATTTTTTTACGGGCCCATAGTATGGCCAGGCTGTCTGTGCCGGATTGCGGGCTGGCGGCGTCCCAGCCGTTGACGTTCAGATCCCATTGCTGGCCATTGAATTCACCACACAGGCTGACTATCGTGGGCTCTGCCGGCATGCGGGCTATAAGCCACAGAGGCTCGCCGGCATACATGTCCGGCACGATCTCGGGATAGAACTCCGCAGTGTCGCCCCAGTTGACACAAATGTCCGTCAATGCAGGTATACGGATGCGGTTCCAGAGTGCGGACATCTGTTGCTCAACCTCATCCAGGTTAGCAATTTTAATGTGGCTGCCGCGGCCGATTTCAGCAGCTTTGCGCATGAACCAGCTGTTGGGTGCGTGACCTATGCCGATGGTAAACATACGGCTGCTGCCAAGCTCATTGGCAACCTGTTGCAGCAACTCGGATTCATTTCCGACTGCGCCATCCGTGATGAATACAACCTGGCGCATCAGGCCTTCGACTTCAGGCAGGGCAAGTGCGGAAGACAATGCTGGCGCCATGTCAGTTCCGCCATTGGCCTCCAGGCCGGTGATGAAGTCCTGAGCCTGGTAGCGGTTGGCCGGGGTGAAGGGCACCGATTGGTCGAAAAGTTGTTCGGTGGAAGAGTTGAACTGCAGCAGGTTGAAATAATCATCCGGCCCAAGGGAATCCAGTGCCTGCAGCAAGGCAGCTTGTGCCTGTTCCAGCGAACCCCCTTGCATGGAACCTGAGGTATCTATGATCAGGATGATTTCGCGTGCTTGTGAGGTGATTTCACTGGTCAGGGGCGGGGCGAGCATGAGCTGGGCATAGACGGATTCACCATCGTTGAATGTTGTCAAAGAGGCGCTGGGTGCGGCTTGCAGCGTGGGAGTCCAGCTCAACTCAAAATCACGATCTGCGAGTGCTTCAGGATCAAGCAGCTCAATCCGGTAGCCGTCGGTGATCTGGCGTATATCCACGTCGTGATAGCGGCTTTCGATGGCCGCAAACTCCACTGCAGTGACCAGATTCACCCGCAGGCTGAATGCGTGGCTATCAGTGAGGGAGCCTGCTGTAAGAATGGGCTCGGGCGGTCGGCTGGCCGGTGTCAGCGATTTTGCCAGCGCAGGTATTTGCCGGAGTACCGTGGCAGTTTGCCCGCCACTGTGAGGTGTGTTCCAGCGCGGTGTGAAAGTCAAGGGTATGCGCAGGTGGTAGCTGAGATCGCTATAGCTGATGTTTTGCAGGTAGCCGATGGTTATCTGCACGGTTTCGCCCGGCCCGATATTGGCCAGGCGGGTCTCAAACTGGTTGCGGCGTTGCTGCTCGACCAGGGTGGCGGTCTGGCCGTTATCACGGGCTTGCTGGTAAATCCGTCTGGCAGTTTCTTTTTCCTGAATTTCACCTTCCAGGATGCGCTCACCTACTTTGATATACAGGCGGTCAACTGCTGCCCCTTGTGGCAACGGAAAACGATAGATGCCTTCTGCCCAGTCAGCGTCATGGTTGCTGAATAGCTGGCTCACTTCAACGCGGGCGTTCAGGCCGGTGATGCTGACCTGGATGTCCGTGTTGATGGCTAGCTGCGTGTGTTTGTCGTTAGCAGTTTTGAGTTCCAGCCCCCATTGCGGCGTCGCCGCGGCAGCAGATTCCGTGCGCAGGAAAAACACAGCCAGTAAAACTGCAGCCAGGGATATCAGAACCCTGTCCTGCCAGCGCATGTTACGGCTTGTTTTGCGTGGGTGGTCGTGGTTTCTGCGGGCCCGGTTGGCCATCCGGCCTGCTAGCCGGCCGGAAAGGCGGGGGTTTTGCATCCATGCCAGTTTCTCCAGTTCGTCACGGATGGACAACGATTGAAAAGAGGGGGGTCGAAAACCGGCTTGCAAGAGTGGCTGCTGGCTGGCTTGTGTATCAGTTGGGTTGGGCATCTCAGGCTCCGCTGTCGTCGCTGCATGGGAAGATGCTGCCTATTTGAACGCAGAGGTGTGCGCACAGCCTGCCTGAAATATGCGTCTGGCTAACCAAATTGTGGCAATCCTGTGACAATTGTCCCGGGTAGAAGCATGGCAGGGCCGGGAGGCAGTAAACTACCGGCAGGAGATGGAGGAGTTGGTATGCCGCGAACTATTGCGATTGTTGAGGATGAGGCTGCGATTCGTCACAACTATATGGATGCCCTGAGGCGTCAGAACTACCTGGTGCGCGGCTACAGTGAAAGAAGCAGCGCGCTGGAAGCATTTCGCGGCAAGCTGCCAGACCTGGTTATTATCGATGTCGGCCTGGGGGATGATGTTGAGGGTGGCTTTGAATTGTGCCGGGAGCTCAGATCCATGTCACGGGTGTTGCCAATCATGTTCCTTACCGCGCGGGATTCCGATCTTGATGTGATTTCCGGCCTCAGGCTGGGCGCAGATGACTATCTGACCAAGGACATCAGCTTGCCACACCTGATGGCGAGAATTGTGGCCCTGTTTCGTCGCGTTGAGATGCTGAGGGGTGAACAGAGCGTCGGCACATGGCTGGAGCGGGGTGAATTGCGCCTGTCGGCAGAGCGCATGGAAGTGCAATGGGGCGGGCAGACTGTACCGTTGACAGTTACGGAGTTGTGGCTTGTGCATTCATTGGTCCGCCGCCCGGGGCACGTGCGATCCCGTACGCAATTGATGGATGATGCCAATATACTGGTCGATGACCAGACCATAACCAGCCACATCAAACGTATCAGGCGTAAATTCAAGGCGGTTGATGATGCTTTTGACAAACTGGACACTGTCTACGGGGCCGGTTATCGCTGGAATAACGCCGGCGAATAGTTAACACTTAATAGATGCGACTTCGCACCCAGCTACTGGCGCTCTCACTGCTGACTTTATTACTGCCCTGGGCCGGGTGGCAGTTGCTGCAGGAGCTTGAAAACTTTCTCCGGCAAAGCGAGGAAAGTGCGCTGTTGGTCTCGGCAAAGGCGATTGCACAAACCCTCCCGGACGATTTTCATGCTGACCTGCAACTGGCACGCGGCCGCATATTGCCATTGCGGAAATTCTCAACGGAACCCATTCTTGATGGTTATATAACCGATTGGCCGGAGGTTGATAAGAGCCTGGCGTTTAAAGCACCAGGTGGCGTGCTCAAACTCAATGTCCTTGCGGGTCGCTATCATTCGCGCGTCTTTCTGGCGTTGAAGGTTACTGATCCGGGTGATATTCAGGCGACAACGTTCAATACCGGTCAGGCCAGCCCTGCACAAAGTGCGGGGGTCATGTTGTATACCCAGAGTAACCGCGGCCAGCATGGGTTCATGATTGCAACTGAGGCACCAGGGTCACTGACTGTTTTCAGCCAGGGGGACGCTGGCAGGAGAATAGAAGCGGCGTGGATGGATATAGCTTCGGGTTATCAGGTGGAGGTGAGCTTGCCCGCAGATACCGAACGTATCAGTGTGGCTGCGGTTGCGCCTGCATTTACGATGGACGGTGTGTCTGCCGAGCGGTTTGCCGGCACTTTAAATGGCAGAAAACAAGGTGACTGGCTTGAGCTTTCCAGTCGTGATGACGCTGTGGCGCGCTGGATGTCCGATGTGGCCCCGCCGCGGTCACGCGCCTGGCTGGTGCAGGCAGATGGCTGGGTCATCGCGGACTCCGGTCCACTGCATTCTGCTGGCAAAAGTGAATTAACCTGGGCCCAGCGAATTATTTACCAGGCCGTCGCGCCCGCTGAGATGCCGTTGCGCGAAGAGCCGCCTGAATGGCCGGTGCGGTTTTTGACAGGTACTGTGAGCCAGGCTCTGGCAGGCACCCCGGGCAAACAGTGGAGCCGTGATCTTGACAGCGCAGTGGTCTACAACCTGATAGCAGTGCCGGTGCATGATGGCGACAAGGTTACCGGTGCAGTCGTCATAGAAGCAAGGTCTGATGGGCTGCTGTTGATGACCAACAGGGCACTGGGCCGCTTGCTTTTCATCACTCTGCTGGTGGTGGTCGTGCTTGGGGCCGGCCTGTGGTTGTTCGCCTCGCGGTTGTCACTGCGGGTACAGAAACTGAGTGGTGCGGTTAACCTGGCGATGGATGATACCAGCCGGGCACCGGCGTTACCCCTCACCGGTTCGGCTGACGAACTGGGTGAGTTGGCACGCAACACTGAAAAACTGCTCCGGTCAGTTGCCGAGTACACCGGTTACCTGCAAAAGCTGGCAGGCCGTTTGTCCCATGAGCTGAAAACCCCGATCGCGATCACTCGCTCATCACTAGAAAACCTGGCGGAGAGCCTGGCGAGTGGGGATGTGCAGGCCATGGCGTACCTTGAGCGGGCGCGGGAAGGACTGGATCGCCAGGCTGCCATTGTGAGTGCAATGAGTGAAGCCCAGCGACTGGAAGGTTCGGTCAAAACCGCCGACTGGGAACGTATAGACCTGGGTCTGATGCTGCGACATTGCGTTGAGGGTTACCGTGCCGTGCATCCGTCACGCAGTATCAAACTGGAGCTGGTTGCCGGGCATTGTGAGTTGTACTGCGCGCCGGACATGCTTGCACAGGCGCTGGACAAATTGGTCGACAACGCTGTCTCAATGAGTGCGCAGGACTGTTCCATTGTGATTTCTTTGCGATCCAAAAATGGCAATTGCCTTATCGCCGTTCAAAACAGCGGCAGCCGGCTGCCGGACGTATTGCATGAACAGCTGTTCGACTCGTTGGTATCCCATCGGAAATCCGGCAGCAGCAGTAAGCACCTCGGGTTGGGCCTGTATATCGTGCGCCTGGTTGCCGAGGCACATGGCGGTAAAGTGAGTGCACGCAACCTGCCGGAAGAGGCTGGCGTTGAATTCATGATGCACTTGCCGGGCTGCTCTGCTTCTACTGGCTGATTCTTGTTAGAATCGGCTTTTCTACAGTCACCTTGCAAGCGGGATCATGTGTGAATAAGGAACAGTTTGAACAGCTACATGCTGAAGGCTACAACCGCATCCCGGTTTACCGGTCGGTGCTGGCGGATCTCGATACCCCCTTGTCGGTATACCTGAAGCTGGCCGAAGGCCGGGATTCCTATTTGCTGGAATCGGTGGAAGGTGGTGAAACCTGGGGCCGCTATTCGATTATTGGCCTGCCGTGCCGTCGCCGTTACACGGTTCGTGGAAACACGCTGACAATTGCTGATAACGCCCAACAGGTTGGTGAGGAAACCGTTGCTGATCCGTTGGCACGGATTGCTGAACTGCAGAGAGAGTTCAAGGTACCAAAACTGGATGAGCTGCCCTTGTTCAGCGGCGGATTGGTGGGCTACTTTGGCTATGAAACCGTGCAGTTGATTGAGCCGAGGCTCGCGGGCGGAGCAAAAAGGGATGAATTGGGTACGGCCGATATCGAATTGCTGTTGTCGGAAGAAGTCGCTGTGCTGGACAATCTCGAAGGCCGCTTGTGGCTGATCGTCCATGCCGATCCCAGCCAGTCCGGCGCGTATGAACAGGCCTTGCAACGCCTTGATGAACTGGAGCAGAAATTACGCTCAGCAGGTACCGGCTATGGCTTGAGGGTTTCCGGTGAGGCGGTTGAGGAGCAGGATTTCTCGTACGGGTTCAACCGCGAGGATTTTGTGGCGGCGGTTAACAAGAGTAAAGAATATATCCTGGCCGGTGATATTTTTCAGGTTGTGCTGTCGCAGCGTATGAGCGTGCCTTTTGCCGCCAGACCGCTGGATGTTTACCGCGCCTTGCGGGCCCTGAACCCGTCGCCGTATATGTATTTTATTGATCTGGGCGAAACACAGATCGTTGGCTCCTCGCCCGAGGTGCTGGTGCGCGTGCAAAATCGCCGGGTTACTTTGCGGCCAATCGCCGGAACCCGGCACCGGGGTGCAACGCCATCAGAAGATCAGGCGCTGGCCGCTGAGTTACTGGCGGATCCGAAAGAATGCGCTGAGCACCTGATGCTGATTGATCTGGGGCGCAATGACGCCGGCCGTGTTGCGGCGACCGGTAGCGTAGAGATGACCGACCAGATGGTGATCGAGCGCTACTCCCATGTCATGCATATTGTTTCAGAAGTGCAGGCTGACCTGGCCGAAGGCCTGTGTGCGATGGATGCCATACGCGCCGCTTTTCCTGCTGGCACCTTGTCCGGCGCACCAAAGATCAGGGCCATGGAAATTATCAATGAACTCGAACCGGTCAAGCGCAATATCTATGCGGGGGCTGTGGGCTATATCAGTTGGCACGATGATACGGATCTGGCCATTGCCATTCGCACTGCTGTCATCCACCAGGGAAAACTGCATGTCCAGGCCGGTGCCGGCATCGTTGCCGACTCGGATGCAGCAAAAGAATGGCAGGAAACCCGCGACAAGGGCCGGGCATTGATTACTGCAGTCGACCGGGCCTCCAGAGGTTTATAGCGGCCCCGTTACCCCGTCATAGCCCAGGCCACCTCTCGGCCGGTTGACCTACTCAGTGGTCGTTTTCGCGAGGCTGAGCGCAATACCCTGGGTGTAAGTGATCACAACAAGGTCACCGACCTCTGCTTTCTTGAGGTTTTCGGGATCGCGTGCGACGTACTCTTTCACAGCGCCCTCCGGGCCCCGTAATTTGAATGTATTGGCTTCAATATTGATTTCTTCAACTGTTGCCGTTACCACCAGCGCATCAATTGCAGTCAAAGCAGGGTCTTCACCTTCTGCCGCACGGGAGGTGATTGTCATCTCACCGGCGCCAGGCTCGCTGCCATCACCGGCGAAGACTTTGATAGAGAGTTTCTGCATGTATTCGACCACGACGCTGTCGCCAACTTTTACCTGCTTAAGGTTCTTCGCTTCATCGCTGGCGGTAAAAGTAACCTCTCTGCCTTCAGGTCCACGCAGGGTTACTTCCCGCGTTGCATAATCGATGGCTTCAACGGTTGCCGTAACAATGGCGGTCTGGGTGGTCGACATCGATGGCTTGTCTGTGATTGCATCACCAGCCCAGCCAGTGGAAACAAGCAATAGCGCCGCAATGAAAGTAAAAACCTTATTCATGTATATTCTCCGCAGTGGAATGAATCAGAAAAACTAGCTGAACATTATGAATGGTTTCAGGCAAAATACCTAACTTGAAGATTACCATCACTGGCAGGCCAGCAATTTAACATGATCCTGATGATCGACAACTATGACTCCTTCACCTATAACCTGGTGCAGTACCTTGGGGAACTGGGTGCGGAAGTTGAGACTGTGCGAAATGACGCCATTACCATCGCAGAAATTCGTGAGCTGAACCCGCAGGGTATCGTGATCTCTCCGGGTCCGTGTACGCCGGACGATGCAGGTATCTCTCTCGCGGTTGTTGCTGAGCTTGGCGATTCGTATCCCATTCTGGGTGTTTGCCTGGGCCACCAGTGCATTGGCCAGGTGTTTGGTGGTGAAGTGGTGCGTTCAGACCGGGTCATGCATGGCAAGACTTCCATGATGCACCATCGGGGCGGGGGTGTTTTTGGCGGTTTACCGCAACCCTTTGAAGCCACCCGTTACCATTCACTGGTATTGCAGAAAGATACCATTCCGGAATGTCTCGAGGTGACCGCCTGGACAGAAACGGATGGTGGTGAACTGGAAGAAATCATGGGTCTCAAACACAACAGCCTGCCCATCGAAGGTGTCCAGTTTCACCCCGAGTCGATTCTTACTGCCTGCGGCCACGACCTGTTGCAGAACTTTATTGCTACGATCCGACCGGACTAGGTGAGAAAGTATTGTGAGCATGGATATACAAACCGCACTGGGGCGAATTGCCGATAATCAGAACCTGTCCACAGAGGAGATGGTTGGTGTGATGCGCCAGATCATGTCGGCCGGCTCAACGGACGTACAGATTGGCGCCTTCTTGCTCGGCATGCGGGTCAAGGGCGAAACCATTGATGAGATTACCGGTGGCGTGCAGGTGCTGCGCGAATTTGCCAGCGGCGTACAGGTCAGCGGGCCACATTTGGTGGATATTGTTGGTACCGGTGGGGATGGCGCCAATCTGTTCAATGTTTCTACGGCGGCCTGTTTCGTAGTGGCTGCCGCCGGCGGGCGCGTGGCGAAGCATGGCAATCGTTCGGTATCTTCCAGTTCCGGCAGTGCCGATGTGCTTGAGGCCGCCGGGTTACGGCTGGATATCTCGCCGCAGCAGGTTGCGCAGTGTGTCAACAAGCTCGGCATCGGGTTCATGTTCGCGCTGATGCACCATAGCGCCATGCGGCACGTTACCGTGGCGCGCAATGAACTGGGTTTGCGCACGTTTTTCAATGTGCTGGGGCCGATGGCCAATCCCGCCGGACTGACACGGCAGCTGATCGGTGTCTATGACCGTACCCTGTGTCGGCCGGTTGCCGAGGTGCTGCAGCGTTTAGGCTCTGAGCACGTCATGGTGGTGCATTCTGATGACGGTCTTGATGAAATCAGCCTGGCCGCGGATACCCATGTTGCCGAACTGAAGGATAGGCAGATAAGTGAGTACTCTCTGCGCCCGGAACAGTTTGGTTTTGCACGTGAATCACTGCAGGATCTGGTGGTTGATGGTGTTGAGGCATCGTTGCTGCTGTTGAGCCAGGCATTGGCCGGTGAAAAAGACCCACGCTCGCAGCGCGCGGCAAAACTGATCGCACTCAACGCTGGTGCCGCCCTGCATGTCGCCGGTATCAGTACTTCTATTGAAGAGGGTGTAATGCTGGCCAATGCCAAACTGAGAAGTGGTGTGGCGCTGAATCTGTTGCAGGAACTGGCTCGGATGACGCGGAGCTTTTGATGGCTGTCCCATCAATTCTGCAGCGAATACTTGAGCGTAAGACAGAGGAAGTTGCGGCCGGAAAATCAGCTGCTCCAATGGCAGAACTGACAGCCCGGGCCAAAGACTGCGCAGCCGCGCGCGGGTTTGAGCGCGGGCTCAGACAGGCCTTGCAACACGGCCCGGCGGTGATCGCCGAAATCAAGAAAGCATCACCCAGCGCAGGCGTGATCCGGGAGGATTTTGACCCCGCATCAATCGCCCGGTCCTATGCCGATGGCGGAGCAGCGTGCCTGTCGGTACTGACAGACAAGGATTACTTCCAGGGTGACAACCAGTACCTGGTGCAGGCGCGTAATGCCTGTGCTTTGCCGGTACTGCGTAAAGATTTCATCATCGATCCATGGCAAATACTGGAATCCCGTGTGCTGGGTGCCGATTGCATCCTGCTGATTATGGCTGCGCTCGGCCAGTCGCAGTTGCAGGACCTGCTTGGCCTGGCCAAAGAGTCTGGTATGGATGTCCTGGTAGAAGTGCATGATGAAGCTGAAATGGAACGCGCGCTGCCGCTTAATCATGACCTGGTTGGGGTCAATAACCGCAATCTGAATACATTTTTAACCTCGCTGGAGACCAGTGAACGCCTGCAGAAAATGGCCTCAGCGGGACAAGTGCTGGTGACCGAGAGTGGTATCAAAACCGTGGATGACGTGAAGCGCATGCAATCTTGTGGTATCAATACATTTCTGGTGGGTGAAGCATTTATGCGGGAGGCGGAGCCCGGAACAGCATTGCAACGGATGTTTTTTTGATATGAGAAGACAAGTCAGAGGGTTGTTATTCAATCTGCTTGCAGCGGTTATGCTGCTGGGAACAGGTTTTCAGGATGCCAGTGCCCAGGTGGATAAGAACACCATGTGGCGCGATGCTGTGGTGACCGTTCTGGATGTAGATTTTGCCGGCACGGGTTTTCATGCCCGCTGGGAGTATGATCGTTGCCATTGCGGAGACCTGCTGGTGCAGGTGGAACAGATAGCGCCTGATGGCGTGCTTACCGGTGAACTGCTGATGGTTGACGGGCAGGTATTGTTGTCCCGGAAGTTCGAGGGGCAAGGAGCGGATATTACGCCTTTGATGCAGGCACCCGTATTGATGCTGCAACTGGCCGATGCCCTTTTGAACCGCAGCCAACCCAAGGGCCCCAGTGCTGTCAGTGGCAAACAGCGCTGGGATGTGGAGGAAAAGAGCAAGGACTTCAGCCTCAATACCGGTTTCGCAACAGGTACGTTCGCAGCACCCTGGCGGGTTGAGGGCTCTGGCTGGCATACCGAATCCGGCCGGCGTCGTTTTGAGCTGACCTTTGAGTTTTCCAATCCGTTACCCGATAACCCCGAAGCAACCGGTTCCATTACTTTCTCCGGCAGCCTCGATTTCCGCAAACAGGGTTTCCCCTACCCGGAATCCACCCCGCTGGCTGGTTGGAAAATCCAGCGCTTCGCTGCCGGTGAAGACGAATCCAGCCTGGCACCTGAAGGCCTGACGCTGAAAGCGTTACGTGAGGAAGTGGGTGAGCCCTAAACCCGGTAGGCGATGGCTTTCATCGCGCTGGCAGTTATTTTCATCAATCCGCGTACCGTTTCCGGTAGCTCAAAAGCGCCGGAATCATCGGCCATTTGTGCGTGTTTGGCTTCATCAATCTTCATCTGCGCGAGAATAGCGCGGCTGCGCGCGTCTTCCGGCGGAAGTTTTTCAATGTGCCCTTCAAGATGAGCCTCGACCTGGTTTTCAGTTTCTTTCAAAAACCCGAGGCTCCAGCCATCACCGGCCAGCCCGGCGATCGCGCCTATCGCAAATGAGCCCGCGTACCAGAGTGGATCCAGCCGGCTCGGTTGGCTGTCCAGTTCATCCAGCCGGTCTTTACACCAGCTCAGGTGGTCAATTTCTTCATTGGCGGCTTTTTGCATTTCAGCCTGTACTTCCGGATTACGGGCAGTCGCTGCCTGGCCAGCATACAAAGCCTGGGCACAGACTTCACCGGCATGGTTGATGCGCATCAGGCCAGCGACATGCCGGCGGTTCTCTTCGTCCATGACAACTTCGGGAACGTCGGTCGCCGGGTTTTCCCGTTGGGCTTTATGCTGCTGGCCAGTGGCCATTCGCAAGGCGTCATCAAAACTGACGATCAATCGATCAAGGCGTGTGTAATTGCGTGCCACCGTGTGCAACCTGTTTTGTTGGGTTAATCAATTGCTTATTGTACCTCGGAAAAGCTAGCATTTTTCTTGCCAAGCTATATAATTCGCAAACTTTTTAATACCTGCGGAGATAGTTGGATGCGGAATTTGGTAACAATACTGTTGGTTGGAGGGGTGTTTTTGCTCAGTACCAATGTGTGTGCCCAGGATGAGGAAGAGGCCGTTGACACGGGCTGGGAAGGCAACGGCGAGTTTGGTCTTGTCAACACCACCGGTAACACCAACTCAACAGCGCTGAATCTCAAGTTGAATTTTGTCAGAACCACAGAAAAATGGCGTCACCGTTTTGCCAGTACTGCATTGATGACGTCTGAAAACAGCGTTAAGGACAACGAGCGCTACACGGCAGAACTACAAAGTGACCGTAAACTGAGTGAAGTCAGCTTTCTGTTTGCCGTGGTTCGTTGGGATGCAGATAAGTTCGGTGCCTACGACCCGCAACAGACTGCCACGGTTGGTTATGGTCGCCAACTGATGAAAAGCGAAAAGCACTCACTCAAAGGTGAAATTGGTATTGGTTACCGCAACCTGGAAGAGAGGATTTCGGGCATTGCAAGCAGAGAAGCGATTGTCAGACTGTTGCTGGATGATTCCTGGCAGGTATTCAAATCCACCAACTGGACCAACCGGCTGTTGGTTGAAACCGGTGCGGACAACTCATTCACGCAGTTCAACACCGGGTTGGCCGTATCCATGACAGAGAGTTTTGCACTGAAGATCGGTTTTGAAGTTCGCAACAACTCCAAGGTGCCGCCGGGTGATTCCGAGAAAACCGATACCGTTACCACCATGAACCTGGTGTATAACTTCTGAACAATCTGCATTGCAGGTTCTAATGAGGCTTTGATGGCCCAGTATTACCGACAACACCTGTTCTTTTGCACCAACGATCGTGGTGAGGGTGCTGATCGACCGTCCTGCAATCAGTGTGGGTCTGCAGCTTTGCGTGAATATGCAAAAACCAGAGTCAGGGAACTGGGCCTCGCGGGAGCGGGCAAGGTGCGTGTCAATACTACCGGATGCCTTGACCGCTGCGAGCAGGGACCGGTCTGTGTAGTCTATCCTGAGGGCATTTGGTACACCTATATCGATGAAGAAGATGTGGATGAAATCATCGATAGCCACATCATAAATGGCAAACCGGTTGAGCGACTTATAATTCAGCGGCGGGAAACCTGAAAAATAAGCGCCCGGAAGGTTGAAACTGAAGCGTTTAGCCAGTAAAATTCCCGCCCTTCACTCGGTGACACGGGTTATTGACAGAGAAAGGTAATAATGAAGACTTTTACAGCAACACCGGCAACGATTAAACGCGAGTGGTACGTTGTCGATGCGACAGACAAAACCCTGGGCAGACTGGCCTCCGAGCTGGCTCATCGGCTGCGTGGCAAGCATAAGCCTACGTTCACACCGAACATGGACACCGGCGACCACATGATCGTGGTCAATGCTGAGAAGATCAAGGTAACCGGCAAAAAGCTGGACGACAAAATGTATTACCGTCACACCGGTTACATCGGCAACCTGAAATCAATCAACCTGGGCAAATTACTCGATACGCACCCTGAGCGCGCTATTGAGTATGCGGTGAAGGGCATGCTGCCCAAGAACCCGCTGGGTCGTGCGATGTATTGCAAACTGCACGTCTATGCAGGTCCCGATCATCCACATACAGCCCAGCAACCGACACAGCTTGAGCTGTAGTCGCAGATTACCAACGGATTAGAGATAAATGGCTACTGAACAGTATTACGGCACCGGCCGGCGCAAGTCTTCAAAAGCACGGGTTTACCTGAGCAAAGGCAAGGGCGAAATCACCGTCAACAACCGCCCGATTGATGAATTCTTCGGTCGGGAGACTGCCTGCATGATCGTACGCCAGCCGCTGGAAAAGCTGGAAATGACCGAGCAGTTTGATATCCGCGCCACGGTTGTCGGCGGCGGCATCTCCGGCCAGGCAGGCGCTATCCGCCTCGGCCTGACCCGCGCATTGATGGAATACGACGGTGAACTGCGTCCGGCACTGCGCAAGGCGGGCTTCGTAACCCGTGACGCACGCGAAGTGGAGCGCAAGAAAGTCGGCCTGCACAAAGCACTCAACGCGACCCAGTACTCCAAGCGCTAGTTCCGGCAGCCTTATCTTTCGCAACCCGCTGTTGCGGGTTGTGAATATTTGGGGGTTCGTCTAGTGGTAGGACTGCGGACTCTGACTCCGCCAGCGGGGGTTCGAATCCCTCACCCCCAGCCAATCATAAAAAAGCCACCGCTAGGGTGGCTTTTTTATGATTGGCTGGGGGTGAGGCAGCAGCGGAACTCCGTCGAGCGAAGCTCGGCGGGGGTTTGAAAGATTCGTCGGGGCCGCTCCCGCACATCCGTGTGCTTCTCGGCACCGGTGCATCCCTGCACAATGAGCGAATCTTCATGAGACTGCGCAAAGCGCAGCGAACCCGAAGGGCGAGGGCATGGATAGCCCGAGTAATCCCTTACCCCACCCCTCGTTACGCACTCAACGCCGAACATAATGTACCTGATTGGAAGTGTTCCCAACCTGGGTCGTGTTAAATCCTTTGCCTGCCCGGTCCAGGTAAAATTCTGAATCACCAATATACAAACGTTCATCATTCACATAACCATGCAGTTTCGTCCCGTTAACACGGGCTTCGACCCGACCGTCTTCGTCGATGCTCATGAAAACGTCAGCATCGTGGTCCATGTTATAGCCTTCGAAATCACCAATCATCCAGCCGGGAATAAATGAAGTATGGCGGCTGCCCTTGTAATCCTCATCGTTGTACTTGTCATGCTTGTCCTTTTTATTGTTGGATGCCATCGCTGCAATGATGGCAATGGCAGCTGCGGCGGCAACAGCATTCTTGGTGTTGCTCTTTTTTGAATGCTTCCGGTTTTCGACCTCAAACTCACCTTTACAATTTCCATCGACCCAGATGTTGCGTTTGTCATAGTCCCAGGTAACGCCCTGGATGCAGGCTGCCCTGGAAATTTGTCGCCTCAACACGACATATCCATGTGTCTGGATGGGGCAGGTAACGTAGCGCTGGTGGCGGCTTTCGCAGGTAATAATATCGTTGCCAGTCGCTGCTATCGGTGCCACTGTTGCGGCCAGCAGCAGACCGATGGCGGTGGTTTTGAGAATGGTATTCATGGCACTGAAGCCCCTGTTGTTGATTTTCCTGATTAGTAAGTTGACCATGCCTCTGGATAGATATCAATGTGGATGGCCGGATAGTAAGTGTTCCCAGAGTAATAGACCTTCCCGAAATTATGGACTTTTTTTAGGCTGATTTCTATTTTCCACTGTCTTGACTGTGGAGCACCGATGAGTGGTCCAGGCGCCTCTTAAGGGGCGTGGCACTTGTGGTTGGTCACGCACGCCAGCAGTTTCCGACACCCCCTTCACTTTTAGCCATGCTCACCCAGACTTGAATTGTTCCTCCATTCTGGTCATTCTCCGTGCTGGCTTATTGCCGAAACAACAGGAGCACGAGACATGAGTGTCTTTGGTTTTGTCACGGTCGCGGTCTCATTCATCCTTGGTCTGGCGGTGACGTATCTGCTTGAGTCACTGGTTGGGGCCTTCAGGTCGCGGCGAGCTTGCCGCTTGCACTGGCTGCCGTTCGTTTGGGCGGGGAGCGTCCTCGTGCACCAGTTTCAGTTCTGGTGCGCGCTGTACGAAGTGAATAACATGCATTCCATTTCAGTAGGTGTATTCAGCCTGCTGTTGGTGCTCGCTGGTTTGTTGTTTCTGGCCGGTGCGCTGGTTCTGCCCAGCGGTGAAGAGCAGTACCCGGAGGATCTTGCCGAGTACTTCACCACGGACGGTTCCTGGGGGGTTGGGGCAATTGCGCTTTTCAACCTGATCGCGGTGCTGATCAATAATCTGCTTTTTGATGTTTCGATGCTCGATCCGGTGAACCTGTTGAACCTGGCGCTGGTAGTGATAGCAGGATTGGTGGTTGTATCTCAAACCCGCAAGTGGCAGGTGGTGTTAACGCTTGCCTATTTAGCAGTGCTCATGTTGACCGAGATCGCTGCAACAACAACTGTGTACTGGAACCCGGATGGATGATACGCAGTGTCTCTTTTTCGGGGCACGAGGAGCCACAATACTCTCAGAAGCAGGCTACTTTAACTTCATCTCCTGGGTACAGGAGCCATGCTGTGTTGCCAAAAGCATAAAAAGTGTACATGATGGCTCATACTGCAAAACGCCCATCAAGGTGATTTCTTGCTAAATACATTCCACAGGTGACTAAATCCTTGAACAAAAAGAACCACAAATCCCCGCTACGAGTGCTGGAATCAAGTTTCCTGGCCATCGGCGCAATTCTGCTGGTCAGTTTTTTCTTGCTGCGTGGTTTGGGGGATTACCAGGGCTGGATGGACATCCGGGCCTTTGAGCAGGCGGTCGCCGCAGAGCCGGCAACCAATACCCAGGCTGCTACTGGCGGCACACCGTACTCCCCGGAACCCGATTACTCACTCTGGTCAGAAAAACGCATTGCCGATTATCACCAGGGCAACGCCGTACGCGACGAAGCCCCGCTGGCCATTCTCAGTATCGACAAGCTGGATTTGAAAGTCCCGGTTTATAACGGTACCGATGAGATCAACCTGAACCGTGGGGCAGGCCGTATCAAGGGCACCGGCTGGATCGATTCGCCGGGCAACCTGGGGATTGCCGGTCATCGGGATGGTTTTTTCCGGGTACTGAAAGATATCGAGTTGGGCGACAGCATTGAGATGCTGACCCACCAGGGCAAAACAGAGTTTGTGGTTTCATCGATTACCATCGTTGAGCCCACGGATGTCAGCGTGCTTGCACCGACCGACAGTTCTTCGATCACGCTGGTGACATGCTATCCGTTTTATTTCGTTGGGCATGCACCCAAACGCTATATAGTAAAAGGGGAATTACGCCCCAATCGAGTCAAATCTTAGAGGAGAAAGCTATATGAGTAGAGTAAACCTGAAGTACGGGTTGATCGCCCTTGCAGGCCTGGGCCTTTCCGCTAACGTAAGTGCAGGTGACCTAACCTGCAGCGATATTACCTTTAGCCCGGAAGCCTATGCGGCCTATGAGTTTGTTGATAAGGCTTGTCTCGGAATGGTTGACCGTGATGGCACCACTTACGCCAAGCTGACCGCACAGGTGGTTGCCCAGACTGCCAGTGGCACCCATTTACGTTACCAGCATGCGGACGGTACCCTGGGTCCCAGCCATAAGTCCAATAACCCTGGTTTCCAGACCAAGATCGAAGGCAAGGATGTTTCTATCAAGGACCTGTCGGTTCGTCAGGATGTGAACATCTATGTGCCTGATACCTTTTGGTCACCGCCTCCGGTAGAAGTAGCCGAAGCAGCTGCACCACCACCTCCGCCACCAGCAGCTGAGCCAGAGCCTGAGCCTGAGCCAGTTGTCCTGCCGACAACGGCCGGTCCTTTGCCGTGGTTGGCGTTGTTCGGTGCCTTGTTCCTGGGGCTGGGCGGTGTAATGCGCCTGTCACGGAGACAGTAATTAAGTACTGAGTCAGGGGCAGGCGTCCGGGTTGTGGGTAGTATAACGACCGGGGTTTGAAGCCTGACCTTATGAGTTACGTCGACAGGCAGGGAGTGCGCAGCGCGCTCTCTGCCTGTTTTTTCTTTTGGAGAGCATGATCAATAAGACGGCAGGTAAAGTTGTCCGGCTGGCCGGCTTCATAATTTCTTCCTTTCTGCTGGTGGCAGCAACCCTGATAGTTGCCTACGCTGTCAGCCTTCGCGATGGTCCTGATCTTCAGTGGTGGCACAATGAAGAAATTAGCGCTGAGTTTCATCAGTCAGATCAGTTCGAGGTAACAACGCTTGAGCAATATCTGACCAGAGAACGAGTCGTCTTTCAGGAGCTGGAAACCCTGGTGGATAACCACGCACCCCGCCAGGCAAAACAGCGGTTAAACCGCTACCGGAAAGGCAATGATTCTTACCCGGACAAATCCGGCGAAAACCTGAATCGCAGCAGCGTTTTGCGCCCGGCCGAAACCGTCGGCGGTGTATTGCTTTTGCATGGCATGACGGACTCCCCCTACACTCTGCGCAGCCTGGCGGCGATGTTTTATGCCAAGGGGTTTTATGTCTTGAACCTGCGTATGCCGGGGCATGGCACTTTGCCAGCCGAGCTGGACAGGGTGCAGTGGCAGGACTGGCTGGCGGCGGTGCAGCTGGGTGCCAGAGATGTTGCAGGCCAACTTGGGTCGGAGCAGCCGTTTTACATAGTCGGTTACTCCAACGGCGCCAGCCTGGCGTTGAAATACAGCATGGATTCGATAGATGGTACTGAATTAAGGACACCGGATCATCTGGTCCTGCTTTCACCGATGATAGCGGTGGATGCGCTGGCTTCGGTGTCACGTCTGTTTTACTGGTTGGGTCACCTGGAGTACCTTCAAAAGTCCCGCTGGGTGGATATATACCCAGAGTACGACCCGCATAAATACAACTCCTTTCCGATGAATGCAGGCCTGCAGAGTTACAAGTTAACCAACACCGTGCAGGAACAGATGCGCCGCATGCAAGCCGCAGGTCAGTGGCAGCAAATGCCACCGGTGCTGACCTTCCAGTCGCTGGTCGACAGCACAGTGCTTGCTTCAGCAGTGGTGGACAAACTGTATGAGAAGTTACCGGATAACGGCAGTGAACTGGTGTTGTTTGACGTCAATCACATGGGCGAACTGGATGAGTATATCCGGCCTGAACATCCCTTGTTTTTACAGCGGACAATGTATGAGGGGTCTGGAAAGTACACCGTTTCGGTGATCACCAACCGGGGTGAAAATGACCCCGCAGTGCTTGAGTTGAGGCAGGCTGCCGGCATTCCCGGTTTTGTGCAGCGCAGCCTGCCGTATCGCTGGCCCGATGAGGTGTTCTCGTTATCGCACGTGGCATTGCCGTTTCCACTGGATGATGAGATCTATGGTCTGGAGTCTGCACAGCAGGATTCCCGTTATCCCCACCTGGGCAGAGTCCAGATGCTGGGTGAGGCCAGGACATTGATCCTGCCACCGGCGCTGCTGCAGCGGCTGCGCAGCAATCCCTTCTATGGGTATATCGAGGCCAGACTTGAGAACCTGATTGACGCTGACAGGTAGGCGGGGCAGTTTCGCCACTCCCACCCGCTCAGGCAGTCGGTCCAATTCCGCTGTTGTTTTCCAACATGATGGTTCGCGCCCCTTGAGAAAAATGCGTGCCAGACTCCTGAACAATGTTCATGATTTTCATGTTGAGCTCTGTGACAACCTGCAGATAGGTGCTGAAATCCGATGTATCCACGTAGATTCGTGCCTTGACGATCATGGCATTTTCTGAAAACTCGGTGAACTGGGTTCTGACGGAGTCCGCTACTACCGAGTCATGGCTGCGTGCCATGCTGTTGAGATTTTCGATTATGGTCTGCATCTGCTCCTGGGTGGTGTCGTAACGCAGTGGCAGCTCAGGGTGGTACAGCATGGTCTCCCTGGCGGAGTAGTTTTCAATGGCGCCATGCGCTATCAGGCAGTTGGGTATCGATACCAGGGTATTATTGAGTGTGCGAATACGGGTGGTTCGCAAACCAATTTCCTCGACGCGGCCCAGGGTGTTGCCATACTTGCAAAGGTCTCCGGTAACGATGGGCTGCTGGGAGTATATTGAGATGGCACCCAGCAGGTCCTCTATTGGCTTTTGCAGTGCCAGCGCCAGCGCCACGCCACCAACGCCCAGGCCAGCCAGCAGGGTGGTGATATTGACACCGGAATTGTTCAGCCACACGAGTACGGCAATCAACAGTGCAAACAGCTTCAGCGCATTGGCCATCGGCCGTCCGAGAATGTGGGCATCTAAACGCCCGCGGGCCAGAAATATCTCTCTTCTTCTGGCGCGTATCAGGTCGATGACTGAGAATGTCAGCCATACCACCACCAGTGTCATCAGGGTTCTTGCTTCTATAATCTTTTGTGCAGTTGCTCCGAGGCCAAGCTCCTTTAGCAGCTGGCTGGTCATCAGCATGAGGGCGAATACCATTAGTGGCCGGGTGAGCAATCGGTGTATTGGCTGGTACAGTGGTGCACCGGGTTTACTGATGAGCCTGCTAATGATAAAGCCGATGAGCCAGAAGACAGGTGCTGCAAGCAAGCCCGCACCCAACACGATAACCCATTTGAATAGCTCTACCCCCAGAAACCCGGCATTTTCGGGTAGCTTCTGGCGGATTTCTTCGACCCATTCGGGGTAGCTGAAATAGTCATACAGTCCGGGAATCTCAGCGATAGTGGCGTTAGAGATTTTCCAGATGTAGTTATCGTCTGGCCCCGGCACGTGCTGCATGTAAAGAATTTGTTCTCCCTTCTCGGTTTCCAGCCGACCAAGCTCATCGCGATAGTCCGGTAGTCCGTCCACGACCTGACCGTTAACTTTGCTGCTCAACAGGTCGACATCTATTTTCATGCCCCGCTTGATCACGAAATCCAGTTGCCTGGCCAGTTCCTTGCTGCTGTGTTTCCTGACTGACCTTGGCAGGTTCCGCAAGTCCATGAATTGAACGGCTTTCTCGTAGTCAAAATCTTCCGTCGCCCGCAAGAACCCCATAAAACTGCTGCGCGGCGTATCCCGGCCCAGATTGTCAGTAAATGCAACGTCCTCACCCACATCCTGCGCAACGGCTTCGATTTCTGCCGGTGGTTCCTGCTGGGCGGCAGTGCCGGAAGCAAACAGCAGGCAGGCAAGCGCCGCCGGCAAGGTATAGCGAGACACAAATAAATTGATACTTGGAAGTAAGTTGAATTCAGCCATCATTATTTTTTCTGGAAAGGTTGCAGGGAATTATAGCAGTTGAGCTATTGGCCAGATCAATTGTGGGCGGTAACCGTTGGCGGTGATTTTTCCGGCCAGAAGGCATCGAAGATGGCAACCGAAGTCGTGCCATAAACTGCAATTACGATAAACAGCATCAAACGGGAATAAAAAGCGGCTCCTGCATTGCTACCCATTTGGGAATCCATCACAGCGGGTGTAATGATAATTATCATGGTCAGCAGAGCGTAAGACCACATAGCGCCTTTGGGATTCATACCGGCCCCCTGAAAAATCTTCCTGCCATAGACCAGCCCGGCGAGTCCGATCAGCAGACCGAACATCAGCAGGGACGGCCAGATACTCATAATCTGCCAGGCAATGACAGCACCCAGTCCACCCCACAGCGTAGACTCGATTTGATCTCTGCCCATGTTGCGACTGGTACTTGAGTTAGCTTGCTGGCCCATGCTGGATACTTTGATCATGACGGCAACATACGATGCGCTGGAGCTGCTGAACAGGAAAAAAATCACCAGCGGTAAAACCACCACCAGGGAGCGGAATGCTTTTTTGCGAGCATACCAGGGTGGCGGTGACGAAGTTGTTTGGGAGTCCGGGGGAGGGTTGCTGGTAGTCACAGCAGCCTTGGGTGGTGGCAAGTCGGGAAGCAGGGCATGGGCAACAATAACGAAAGCTATTCCGGCTGCAGCCCCCACGGCGATGCCATTGACCACCCAGATCATGGCGTCTGTACTGACAGAACCTATGGTGACGGCCAGGGTGATACCCATGGTCATGAACAGGCCCATGACCGGAGAACCGCCGCGGGCCGAGTAATAAAAACTGCCGTACAAAGCCAGCACTACCATCAAAATGCCGGCCCAGCGCGCATACTCAAGAAAGGGCAGCAGTAACATTCCCGCGTAGGCTGGAATGGCCAGCGCCAGTACAAATTTGATGCCACTCTTCAGTGTAGGTGCTGGCAGTGGTGTTGCCAGTATAAACATGGCAAACACGGCGGCAACAAAAGATATGGGCCAGTTTATGATTTGGGAAATGCCCATTGCCAGCGCCGTTCCCAAAGCCATCCGCAAAACCCGCCGGCTGGCGATGTGTCCGGTGGCAGCTATGTTTCGTTTTGCCGCAGCCATGCCTGCTAGTAGGCGTATGTCAAGATACTGTCGAGCCATATCTGCAGATGGGCCAACGTGTTAACCAGCGCATTGTCGCCGGTGTAGACCACAACCGTGGCTTGCGAACCTACCCGGACATGTGCCGCATTCAGCTGGCCGGGCGAGTCGAAATCGATCAGTACCGGGTAGCGCTGGGCGGCGCGCAACCAATCACGGTTATTGTCAATCGTTGGCAGGCTTCCGAGTGGTGCTGTGTCTACCGCCACGCCGAAGCCACTTTCACGTACTTTGCCGGCGAATATCTCACCCGGGAATACGTCAAATACGATTTGCACTGCGTTGCCCGGGCGAATGTGTCCCAGGTTGTTTTCGGTAAAATCTGCCTGCAGCCAGACATTATCGATGGCGAGAAAGGTCATTAGTGGTGCGCCAGCAGCGGCAAAGCTGCCCTTATTGACGCGCATATCGGTGACCAGTCCATCTTCTGCCGCGTTGATAATTGTTCTTTCAAGGTTGAGGGTGGCCTGGTTAAGCGCCGTTTGCGCCTGCAGGACCAGCGCATTCTTTTCACCGGTTAAGCCCAGGTCCTGGAGTGCCTTTTCCAGGTTGGCTTTGGCAGCGCCAAGCTGTGCGTGTGCAGTCGCCAGCGAGGCCTCGGACATTTCCAGGCGCCGCATGGAAACGGCTCCCGGGTCTTCCTGCATAATGCGTGTCAGCCGGTTGGTGTCTTTGTCTGCTCGTACCAGGCTGGCTTGTGCGGCCAGAACCGATGCTTTTGCAGCCTCGACATTGGCACTTGAAGCACCCATCGATTGGCGTGCAGATTGCAGGCTGGCCTCAGCTGTTTGCACCGCCAGTTCGTAGCGGTCAGGCTCGATGCGGAACAGTTCCTGTCCGGCTTTGACCTTTTGGTTGTTGCCAACAGCGACCGAGATCACGGTCCCTGAGACTTCAGGTGCGATTGGCACCACCAGTGCGTGTACGCGTGCCTGCGATGTAAAGGGCGTGAAACGGTCAGAAACCAGATACCAGGCCAGCAGCAGGACGATCAGCGCCAGGGTAATAAATGTCCATTTACGAACTGGATCCATGGACGGTTTTACCGGTTTCGTCCCGGCTTCGGGTTTGGTTTGTTCAGTTGGTGTTGCTTGTGGTGGCATTCTGGATCCTGTTTGATGGGTAGCTTACCGGCTTTCGGCTTCGACAGCTTGCTGTTGGTCGATCGTTGCAGCCTCTTCCAACAGGTTTCCCCAGTTGGCGCGTTGCTGCATCTGCTCACGGCTTTGCGCGCTGATCAATGGCTTGCTGCCTGCCCGTTCCCAGCCACCCCCCAGCGCTCTGTACAACCCAACCAGGCTGAGTATCGTATTCCCCTGACTACTTACCAGTCGCTGTTGCTGGGTAAACAGCGACTGCTGCGCGTCCAGTACGCGCTGGTAGTCTGAGAACCCTTCCCGGTAGCGCAAGGTGGAAAGTTCATTTGAGCGGCGGGCAGAAACCACTGTATCAACCAGTATTGTGGACTGTTTCTGAGTGCCGTTGAAAGCCGCCATTGAATCTTCTGCTTCTCTGGCCGCCTGTATGACGGTCTCGCGGTAGTTGACCAGCGCCTGTTGTAAGCGTGCATCCTGCACCCGTATGCTGTTGCGGATGCGGCCATAGTTCAGGAACGGCCAGATGAAAGAAGGGCCAATCGAAAACGTCAGTGCATCGCTGCTGAACAGGTTGCCGAAATCGCTACCACCTGCACCACCGGCGACCAGGCCAATGCTGCCGGTCAGGCTGAAGCTTGGATATAAATCTGTTTCAGCCAGTCCTACACGGGCATTTTGCGCCAGTGCAGCCAGCTCTGCCTGGCGGACATCGGGGCGTCGTCGCAAAAGGTCTGCAGGCATGCCAACCTCAATTGTCTTTGGCAAAACCGGAATACCTGAGCTGCCAGCCAACAAATCCTCAAGGCCGCCCGGAGGATCGCCCAGCAGCGTATTCATGGCGTTGATCGCCTGTTTAAGTGCGATCTCATATGACGGGATAGACGCCTGCGTACTGAGGAGCAGGGTTTGCGCCTGTTGCATATCCAGTTCGGAGTCAGAGCCGTTGCGAAACAGCACACTGGCGATATCGTAGCTGCGTTGCTGCAATATCACGTTCTCTTGAGCGATGCGTAGTTGTTCCTCATTGATGCGAATGGCCGTATACGTGCTGACCACCTGTGCGGTGAGTAATATCAAGGCCTGGTCGCGGTCAGCCAGTGAAGCGAGGTAAGCGGCGTCTGCCGACTCGATCCCGCGCTGGAAGCGGCCCCAAAAATCCAGCTCCCAGGACGTGCTTGCACCGATACCGTGTTGCCAAAAATTGGAGCTGCCACCGAAATTTCCGGCCGGAGAAACATAGGTGCTGCTACCGGCTGCCAGTTGTGACTGGGGGTATTGATTGCCCTGGGCGATACCCAGCTGTGCCCGGGCTTCCAGTACGCGCAAGCCGGCGATCTCGAGCGAGTTATTTTGTTCCCAGGCTGTTTCGACCAGTTTGTCCAGCACCGGGTCAGCAAATACACGCCACCATTCCGGCTGGGTTACAGCCACTGGCTCCAGGCCGTTGTTGTTGGCCTCTGACCAGTCAGGAGGCAGATCAACCCCGGGTTTTACAAACTCCGGCCCCACGGGTGCGCATGAAATCAACTGCCCGAGCAGCAACAGGTACAATGCGGTTCTGCGTAACGTCATGGTTTAATCATTGCAACCGCCCTAAAGGTCCAGTTTTCGCGAGACCTGATCGCTGAGCTTGTGGCGTGACAGCAGGTTTGTCATGACTGAAAGCATGGTGCCTGCAGATAGCCCGAACAACAACACACCGTTACTGGCTTCAAGCGCTCCAAGCAGTCGCCACCGCTCACTCATGACAATATCGCCATAGCCCAGCGAGGTGAAATTGACGGTGGAGTGGTAAAAGGCTGTCTGAAAATCATTGAACTCACCGAGAAACATGAACAGTACTGCCCAGATGGCAATCTGCACCAGGTGGCCGGCAAACAGGATCAACAGAACCATGCTGATGATATAGGTATCAGAGCCAAAGCCATCTGTATTGTAGTCTTTGTGGTTCAGAATATTGATCAGGTAGCGAAGCATCAATACGACCACAGTGACCTGAATTGCCATGGAGATCAGTACTGTGGCACCACCCAGCAGCAGTGGTATTAGCATATTGATTTCCTCATGCCGGTTGTTTCAGGCTCAGTTTTCCTGCCCTGCGGGCTCACTTTCACCGGTGGTTTCAGTTGCCGGGGTTGCGGCATCAACCGGGTCTCCCCAGGCAATCCAGGCCAGCAAAAGCTTGTACCCCAGAGCCAGAATGACGGCCCCGATGAAGAGCCCAACGATTCCCGAATTAATCATGCCGCCAATGGCGCCGAGCAGAATAACAAGCATGGGCGCGTCCACGCCGCGGCCCAGCAAGAGGGGTTTTAACACGGCATCGCTCATGCTTACCAGGATACTCCAGACCATAAAAACGACGGCAACATTGGTGCTTTCAACAGAAAAGACATAAAAGATAACCGGCGCAAGGATCAGGATTGGCGGCAACTGGGCGATCGCGAATACCAGTATGACAATGGCCAGTAACCCGGCTGCCGGCACACCGGCGAACATCATACCCAGGCCGCCAAGCACGGCCTGGATGAAAGCGATGCCGATAACACCCACTGCAACACTGCGAACCGTTGTTGTTGATAGTGTTAGCAGTGCGCAGCCACGTTCACCGGCCAGTCGTCGGGAAAGCCTGTTCATGGCCGCGGCGGCAGCGTCAGCGCTCGACAAAAAGGCGACGGCGATCAACATGGAAATGATAAACTGGAATATGCCACCACCGAGTCCCGATGCGATTGACAGGAGTTTTTTGCCAGTACCGGATAGCTGGTTGGGGTACTTTTCAAGCAAGCCACTCAGGCTGACTGAAGCCTGCTGCCAGAATGCATACGCTTTTTCTCCAATCAATGGCCATTCACGCACTGCTTCAGTTGGTGGCGGAATGTTGACCTTGCCCGCATGGATATCTGCATTGATCGTGGTGACACTTTCCATCAACGACGAAGAGAGTGAGATCACCGGTAGCAGAATTGCCGTGATACTGATAACGGCGATCAGGCTGATCGCCAGCTTCTTTCGGCCACCCAGCTTGTCAACCAGTGTCAGGAATGGCTTGTAGATGGCAACTGCAATAATCGCCCCCCAGGCAATCAGGGAGATAAAGGGCGATAATATTTGCAGGCACCATATCAGGATCAAAAATATAACACCCAGGCGAATAGCAATCTCAATGGCCTGCCTGGTTGGTGAATCAGAAGAGGGTCCGGGTAAGTCCATGAGTGCATGCTCCGCAGGGTGGGTTTCCTAGCGGGCAAGCATACACTGTATGGAGCTGGCTTTAAAAGATAGTCAGGCTTGAGTGCCTGCTCAGGCGGCCTGCCCATTCACTTTAAGTAGCTGGTTATTATCAGCTGCCGGTTCAAGAACGTCAGCCAGCGTGTAGCGGCCCAAATCGTCCAGGTAGGCTTGCAATGCATGGCTCAGTACATCACTCAGGCGGCTGTCGGCAGTGACTTGCTCCCTGTCGGGGGCGCACTCCAGTCCCTGCAGGTCTTTCTCAGTATTGCTGATGATTTCGTTCAGGCTGATTTCTTCAGGCGAGCGATTTAGCTGGATACCGCCGCCGGGGCCGCGTTGTGCTGCCACCACCTGCAGGCGCGTAAGGTTACTGACGACCTTCATCAAGTGGTTTTTCGAGATGTCGTAGGCTTCTGATATCTGGTGGATAGTTACCCTGCTTTCGTTGTTTTGTCCGAGGTAGATCAGGACACGCAGAGAGTAGTCTGTAAATCGAGTGAGGCGCATGATATTTCTTTCCGTCCAAGATTGAGCCCCCCCAAACTTGTGCTGTTCATTATACGCGTGTCGGCTGATATCCGGATGGATTAAACCGGAAGGTTTGCGGAATTTATGCAGAAAAAAAGCCGGAATTAAATTCCGGCTCTTTGAAACGGATCAGTATGGCCTACTGGGATGCGAAATATGCAGCCAGGTTGGCGATATCAGTATCACTCAGGGCTGCTGCCATTGGCGACATCATGGGGTCTTTGCGATCTCCTTCGCGAAAGGCCTTGATTTGCTTGGCCAGGTACTGCTCGTGCTGTCCGGCCAGGTTCGGCCAAAGCGGGTTCACGCTTACGCCGGCTGCACCATGGCAGGCAGCACAAACAACAGATTTAGCTTTGCCAGCAGCAGCATCGCCAGCCACGGCTGAAGATGAAGCAAACATCAGTGCTGTCAATAAAACAAACAGGGATGATTTCATTAAAAAGTTCTCCATAGGGGTAATCAAGTGTTACTCATTTGCAATGAGGGCATGAATTCTAACGGATTTCTGGTGCGGTTGGTAATGATTGTGATTAATCGGGATAACACAGGCAGTGTAATAGCGGTTGGTAAATATGCGCATAAAAGACACTGCGTAGCCGTGCCAGGCTGATGGCACTTGCTGTTTTTCGATCTGCAGACTGCCTCTGTCCCCGGCAACAAAATGACGCCCGGGATATCCAAAGCATACCGGGTCAAACCGGTATTAAACCAGCCTTTCAGTTAACCAGTAACTTGCTTTTAATGGCTTGGCGCAGAGATTTCCTGTTCTCTGTGTCGACAGCAGGCTCAACTGATGTGTCAGTGGCGTTCGTTACCTGCTGAATCGTTGGCTCTGGTTGAGCGGCCAGCAATGGCTGAACGTTGTCTGCCAGCAAGAAACCGGCTGAAAGTTCAGATATGGCATCGGAGTCGGGCGAAGGTGCGCTTGCCAGAAACAGCGCAGTCGCCAAAAGAGCGATAGATTTCATTTTGCAACATCCTTGTATCACTAGTTAATAAACTAGCACTTACCCCTTTGTAAATGCTGCTGACCACATCCAGTCTTCCTTTCTGAATGTATGTCAGGTCAGTTAGTATACCCAAAATGGCAGTTAAAAACCAGCCCGCACCTTGTCGGACCTGTTTTTCAGGCAATTACGATAGGTTCGAAATGTTTAGTGCAGCTACTTCAGAGTTGCCTGACGCCTGCTTCAGTTGCAATCAATACCAGGTCAGCTGGCCGTAAGGCGAACAATCCACAGGTCACAACACCCGCCAGGTTGTTGATGGTTTTCTCCATGCTGACGGGATCAACCAGGTCCATGTTATGTACATCAAGAATCCAGTTACCGTTGTCGGTGGTAAAGCCCTCGCGCCACTCTGGCTGCCCGCCCAGCGCAACCATCTTGCGGGCAACGAGGCTACGGGCCAGTGGAATCACCTCAACAGGCAAAGGGAACGCACCGAGCACGCTGACCTGCTTGCTGGCATCGGTAATACAAACAAATTTTCGACTGGCGGCGGCGACTATTTTTTCACGTGTCAGGGCGCCGCCTCCACCCTTGATCAGGCGGCGGTGTGGGTCGAATTCATCGGCTCCGTCGATATAGATATCCAGGCCACCAGTCTGATTCAGGTCCACGACCTGGATGCCGGCATTTTCCAGTAGCCAGCTTGTCGCCTCTGAGCTGGATACGGCTGCTTCAACGCGGATAGCACTTGCAGCCAGGGCTTCGATAAAGCAATTGACCGTGCTCCCGGTGCCCACGCCGATGATACTGTCAGGCTGGACATATTCCAGTGCGGCCGCGCCCACCTGGCGCTTCAGGTCATCCTGGTTCATGCTGCTTTCAACGACATAATGTAGTCCCACTGGTCGGTTGCAACCGGCATCACTGACAAGCGATTGCCACGCCTGATCAGCGGTAAATCTCCCAGTGTTTCGGCGTGCTCCTTGATGGTTCTTAGCGAAATAGGTTGCTCCAGCTTACTGGTCAGACGGATATCGACCAGAAACCAGCGCGGGTTCTGTGGGTCACTTTTCGGGTCGAAATATTTTGACTCCGGGTTAAATGCATCCGGATCGGGGTAGGCTGCCGATACAATTTCGGCAAGCCCGACGATGGCCGGAACAACTGTGTTGGAGTGATAAAAGAACACCCGGTCGCCAGGTCGCATGTCGTCACGCATGAAATTGCGTGCCTGGTAGTTGCGCACATGCTTCCACCAGCGTGTCTGGTCCGGGCATTGCGCCAGATCGTCGATGCTGAAAACATTGGGTTCGCTTTTAACCAGCCAGTGTTGCATTGGGTTCTCCATGGTTCTGTAAAAATGCTGCGATAAGACTGAGCCTGTAATTTATACCGACTGGTGGTTAAAGGTAAACCATCCATTTTCATTGACCACAGCGTGTAGCGGGATATCCCAGTCGTTGGGGTCGATTGAATCGGCCTCCTGCAAGCTGTAGGCAACGCCAATTATCTTCGCAGTGAGGGAGTTTTTCAGTGGCTGCAGATAACGATCGTAGTATCCCGAACCCATGCCAAGGCGGTTGCCGTCACGATCATATCCAACCAGTGGCACCAGCAGCATGGAGAAGTCGGTTGCGGTTTTCTTTTCTCCGCCGCTGGGTTCCGGTATGCCGAACCTGTTGGGTTCAAGTGGCTGGCGGGGTTGCCAGCTATGGAATTCCATACGGTTTCCGGAGGCTGATATTTTTGGCAGGGCGACCTCGATACCCAGTCCGGATAATTGCCCGCAAAGGGGGATCACGTCAGGTTCTCCGTCAAAGGGCCAGAAAGCAGCCACTGAAGAAACATCGCTGGAATCGATCAACTTCAACAGGTGTTGACGGATTGCCTGATCGAAGAGTTTTCGTCGTGTGCCAGGAATTTCACGCCGCGTACAGCGCAGGTTTTGTCTAAGTGCCTGGGCAGGGGTCAGATGGATAAGTTCAGTCATGTTGGAATCGTGATATCACGCTGGCGTACAGTCTGTACCCTGGTAAACAAAAAGAAGACCGGAAGGGGAATACAGACTACCAGATACTGAAAAACCCTCCGTGAATGCCGCTGCGGAACCGATTACCTTGAACCAAAGGTTCAGGTGGGACGTCGCTCCGAGCTTCAGGCTTTTCGCACTTCGGCGAACATGCACACCGGCTTGGAGATCTGCCATCCCGAGATTACAAATTAGGGACAAGGCATTTATCGGGCCAGCTGGCTAACACCACAGAGGGCATGGTTATTCTAGCCCAATTGGTCTTTGAGCGCATCTTCCAGTTCATTTGCAAGGATTCGAATGCGGCTGTCCACATTCTGCTTGCGGTGCTCCTCAAGCTTTTGCATCTTGAGCAATTCGTCAGAAAGGTTCAGCGCCGTCATGACTGCAATACGCTCAATCGCCATTAACCGGCCTTCGCCTTTGATCTCGAGCATACGCTCATTCAGGAAAGCTGCAGCTTCCTGCAGCGCCTTGCGTTCTTCGGGTTGGCAGGCGAACTTGTATTCCTGGTCAAGAATGGCAACCGAGATAGGCTCAGATACAGTTTCCATATGGGTTCAGGTTTGCTCCAGACCTTTAAGGCGATTGATCATCGCCTCGACTTTTGTGCGTGCTTCATCGTTCTTGGCCACCAACGAAGCGCGCTCTACCACCAGCGTTTCCTGGCGGACATGCAGCGAGTGGTTCTCTTCGCGCAGTTTGTGAATCTGATCGAGCAGGGAATGCAGCTGATTTTCAAGCCGTTGAAGATCTTTATCTGTTTGTTCTAAGGAATCCATGACAACACTATAATTTGGCAGGTATTAAGGGTCAATCAGCAATGTGATAAATCTATAAATCCGGCAGGCACGTATCACTGAACTGTGAAGTCAGTGGCCCAACTGATAACATCGCGGTCACTATCCACCTGCTGGCGAGAAAGGTATATGACTGCGGCCCATTTGCCCGATTTTGAACACACACTGGCGATTGCTCAGGGCAACCTTGAGGCTGCGGACCTGGCTGAGTGTCACGGTGTAGCCTGTGGGTTGTTGTGCCGCCTTCCGGAGAGCAGTCTTGATGCCTATATCGGTTTGCTGGACATGCTTGAGGTGGTCAGTGCCCCTGGAACGGGTCTGAAAATGTCCCTGGAAGAAGTGCTTAACTCGACCCGGACCCAGTTGGCTGATGAAGAGATGGGCCTGGTTCTGTGGCTACCGGATGACAATGAGATCATGGAAGAGCGGACCATGGCACTTTCACAGTGGTGCAACGGTTTTCTTGCGGGGGTTGGCAGCGGTGGTGGCGACAGTCTTGAGACCATGTCCGATGATGCCAGTGAAGCGCTTGCAGATGTGGAACAAATTGCCAGGGCGGAAGTCACGGATACAACAGAAAGCGAAGAAGATGAGGTTGCTTATACCGAGATTGTTGAATATATCCGGGTTATCGTGCTGATGATCAGGGAGGACCTCCGGGGTCCGGACGGAGAGGAATTTATCCATTGAGATTTTTACCGGGACACTCACAGGTTGAGTCATGATCAAACAAAAAGAATTTGCACAACGCCGCCGCCACCTGATGGAAATATGCGGGCAGGACTCGGTCGTGATCGTGCGTGCGGCAACCCCAAAAATCCGCAACAATGATGCGCACTACCCGTATCGCCAAAATAGTGATTTTTTATATTTAAGCGGCTTTTCAGAGCCCGGAGCGATGATGGTTTTACTGCCCGAAGAAAAGGGCGGCCAATCAATCATGTTCTGTCGGGAGCGGGACCCTGACCGTGAAATGTGGGATGGCGTGATGGCCGGTACCCGGGGAGCTACCGGGCAGTACGGATTTGATCGCGCCTACCCGATAGATGATATGGAAAAACGCTTGCCCGGGTTACTACATGGACGCTAGCGCATTTTTTATGATCTTGGCAGGGATACCGACTTTGACCAGCTGCTGATCGGTTGGTTAAATGATTTCCGCAGTAAGACCCGCAAGAAATTCCTGGCACCGGATGAAATAGCCGCACTGGACCATAGCCTGCACGAGATGCGCCTGTTCAAGAGTCGCACAGAAATTTCTGCGATGCGAAAGTCTGCACGTGTCGCAGCGACAGCCCATCAGCGCGCCATGCAGGTCTGCAAACCCGGCATGAATGAAGCGGAAATCCATGCGGAATTGCTGCATGCCTTTATCAGCAAGCAGTGTGAGCCATCCTACATACCCATCGTTGGTGGCGGTGCCAACGCCTGCGTTTTGCACTACATCAGTAACCGCGACCCGTTGAATGATGGTGACCTGTTGCTGATCGACGCAGGTGCTGAATATGACGGCTACGCCTCTGATATTACCCGCACGTTCCCGGTCAACGGCAAGTTCAGCGGGCGCCAGAAGGACTTGTATGAGGTGGTGCTGAAAGCCCAGTTGGCGGCAATAGATGAAGTTCGTGCAGGTAACCCCTGGGAGCATGTGCATGAAACTGCTGTCAGTGTTGCGGCCGAGGGGATGCTGGAGTTGGGCATATTAACCGGTAGCCTGGAGCAGGTACTCGAAGAGGAGAGCTTCAAGGACTATTACGTACATAACACCGGCCATTGGCTGGGCCTGGATGTGCACGATGTGGGTGAGTACGAAATTGACGGCCATTCGAGGGTGCTGGAGCCCGGTATGGTGCTGACAGTTGAGCCTGGAATTTATATCCCACCGGGGGCGGTAAGAGTGGATGAGGCCTGGCGGGGCATGGGGATTCGGGTAGAGGACAATGTAGCAGTAACGAAGGCCGAAGCGGATATTCTGTCCGTTGATATTTGCAAGACGATTGATGATATAGAGGCACTGATGGCACAATGAGCAAAGTTTGTGACATTGCCATTGTTGGCGGCGGACTCGCGGGTGCCAGCCTGGCGATCGCGTTGGCACCACTTGGGTTCAAGGTCACGCTTATCGAAGCAGTAGCATTCAAATCGGCCCACCAGCCCAGCTATGACGACCGAACCCTGGTGCTCAGCCACAGTTCGTGTCGCATTCTGTCCGGCATGGGGCTCTGGGAAAAGTTAGCACCTGATGCGACTGCCGTGCGCAAAATATTTGTGACCCAAATGGATCGGCCAGGCCAGGTTGTGCTGGACCCGGCTGAACTGGGTCTAACGGAATTTGGCCATGTTGTTGAAGCGCGCCGGTTTGGTGCTGCGGTGCAGAAACAACTGCAGCAAACAGAGAATGTTGAAGTGCTTTGTCCTGCCAGTGTCACCGCGATTGAGATCGGTGAAGCCAGCAACGTATTACATCTGGCAGCCAATAAGGATGGTGAAAGCATGACCCTGGCAGCCCGGTTGGTGGTCGCCGCCGATGGGGCCAACTCCAGCATTCGCAATCACCTGAAAATCCCCGTACAAAGCCGTGATTACGGTCAGACGGCAGTCATTTGCAACGTCACGCCTGAATTGCCGCATCAAGGGCAGTCATTCGAATGCCTGACTACCAGTGGCCCCTTCGCCGTGCTGCCCCATACGGGTATGCGCTGCGGCCTGGTGTGGTCAGCATCAACGCAGGACGCAGCGGTGTTGATGGAGCTGGATGATGAGACATTTCTGGCTCGCGCCGGGCAGAGATTTGGGACCGCCCTGGGCGCTTTTAAGAAAATTGGCCGGCGTTCAGCCTACCCATTGAAGCTGGTGCGTGCCCGGCAGGATATCTGTAGCCGGTTGGTGATTCTCGGCAATGCCGCCCATGCGATTCATCCGGTTGGGGCGCAGGGTTTCAACCTTGCTTTGCGGGATGTTGCCGTACTGGCTGAGATACTTGCTGACGATGGCCAGGACGACCCCGGTGAAGACAGGCTACTCCAGCAATACAGTCGTTGGCGCAAGATAGATCAGCACGGCACAATCAGTTGGTCAGATGGTATGACCCGGCTGTTTGCACACCCATCGGTGCTGGCGGCCGGTTTGCGTACGGCTGGGTTTATGGCCTATGCACTGCTACCTGGTTTGAGGCGCCAGATTGCCAATAAGGCGATGGGCTACCGGGGGCGGGTGCCGCGTCTTGCGCTGGGGGAACCACTGAGATTCCAATGAGCAGTTCACGGTATGACATTGCCATCATTGGTGCCGGCATGGTTGGCGGCGCGCTCGCCAGCCTGCTGTCGCGTAGCGGCTTTTCAGTCGCACTGGTCGAGGCACAGGAACCACAACCGTTTGATACCGAAGCAGATGTAGGCCTGCGGGTTTCGGCAGTCTCGCCGGGTTCGGCGGCCGTGCTGCAACAGGCAGGTGCCTGGGAGTCAATCAGCGCGCAGCGGTGCCGGCCCTATCGGCGCATGCAGGTCGAAGATGGTGTCGAGCTTGAACCACTGATTTTTGATGCGCCGGTTTTTAATCTTGAGAGACTCGGTACGATCATTGAGAACGCGTTGGTGCAGTGGTCATTGTGGCAGGGGGTCAGTTCCGGTGGGTTGGTGGACATTTATTGCCCGGACACACTGGATGAAGTTGAACCTGCCGCGGACCACAATCGCGTCAGCCTGAAAAGCGGTAAGTCGATATCGGCCAGCCTGGTGGTTGGTGCTGACGGTGCTGCATCCCGGGTACGCAAGATAGCCGGTATACGGCAGGATTATACAGCCTATAACCAGCATGGCCTGGTGGCTGTGGTTACCAAGCAGAAGCCGAATCCGGGTGTCGCCTGGCAAAGGTTTTCGCCGGGTGGCCCGCTGGCTTTTTTACCATTGGCCGATGGCCGCTCTTCAATTGTCTGGACCCGGCCCTCGATCGAAGCAGAACGTTTGCTGGCACTTGACAAGCCTGCCTTCCTGACCGGGCTGGATTCTGCCAGCAGCGGTTGGTTGGGGCGGGTGGAAGACTGCGGGCCACGTGCTGCTTTTCCCCTCAGTATGCGTTTGAGCGACAGTTATGTGGCCCGGCGGACAGTCCTGATGGGTGATGCAGCACATGTTATTCATCCATTGGCAGGCCAGGGCGTTAACCTTGGTTTCGCGGATGCCGCGGCATTGACCGAGTCGCTGATTGGCGCGCGCCGGGCAGGGGAAGATATTGGCTCTGCCCGGGTCTTGCAGCACTATGATCGCTGGCGGAGGGCAGAATCAGAGGCCATGGCTTTTGGCATGCACGCCTTGCACGGCCTGTTTAACGGCGATGGCCTGTTACCTTTCAGGCGTATCGGCCTGGCCCTGGTCAAGCGTAGCTGGACGGTCAAAGACCGGTTTTTACAACAGGCGGCGGGTACCGGCAAAAATGCGCCCAAACTGGCCAGTGGGCAAACACTGCAAGAACTGATGCATGCCTGAAATTTTTTTGCTGGCGACCCCGGTAGTCGGCACAACAGGCGTGCATGGTCTATATTAGAATCTATCCACTCATCATCAGAAGGACTTAACCGTGATTTATAACACTATTCTGGACACCATCGGCAGTACCCCCGTCATTCGTATTAACAAGCTTGCGCCGGATGGTATTCAAATGTACGTCAAGGTCGAGGCCTTCAATCCCATGAGTTCAGTCAAGGACAGGCTGGCGGTTGGTATCATCGAAGACGCTGAGCGCAAGGGCCTGCTTAAGCCCGGTCAGACCGTTGTTGAGGCGACCTCAGGAAACACCGGTATTGCACTGGCGATGGTTTGCTCGGTTAAGGGCTACCCCTTCGTGTCGGTGATGGCTGAATCCTTTTCCATTGAGCGCCGTAAGCTGATGCGTGCATTGGGTGCGCGCGTGGTACTTACGCCGGCGGCAGAGAAGGCCACTGGCATGGTTCGAGTTGCTGAGCAACTGGCGGAAAAACATGGCTGGTTTCTGACCCGCCAGTTTGATAATCCTGCCAATCCCGAGTACCACCGTAATACGACCGGGCCCGAAATCATCAGGGACTTCGTTGGCCGGCGGCTGGACTACTACGTGTCCGGCTATGGCACCGGTGGCACCATTAGCGGTGCTGGTGAAATCATCAAGCTCGCGAGGCCGGATTGTAAAGTGATTGCAACGGAACCGGAAGGTGCTGCATTGCTGGGTGGCAAAGCATGGGCCCCGCATAAAATTCAGGGCTGGACGCCTGATTTTATCCCCGGCGTGCTGGCGAGAGACGTGATAGATGAAGTACTGACGGTCACTGATGATGAAGCGATAAGTACGGCCAGGGCACTGGCTGCGCAAGAGGGTATATTTTGTGGGATTTCATCGGGTGGCACCTTTGCTGCCGCGCTGCAGATAGCGCAGGATGCTGAGCCGGGTACCGCTATCCTGTCCATGCTGCCGGATACGGGTGAACGTTATCTTTCAACACCTTTGTTTGAAGGTGTGCCGGAAGGTGGCGATGATGATTTACTCGCTGGCCTGTAGCCAGGGTTTTCTGCCTGCTGCTGCGAGCAACTTAAAACTCAAGCAATGAAAGCGGCTGAACTTTCAGGCTCTCAGCCAGCTGGCGAAGGAAAGGCCCCAGTGGTGAACTGCCACGCCAGACCAGCGCAATCGTGCGACTGGGAGCGGGTGCGGTGAATGGCCGCAAAGCGATGTTGGCAGTCGTGGGTATCGGTGGCTTGATGGACAACACAGGCATCAACGTCATCCCTGCATTGGCTGCCACCATCTGACGCAGCGTTTCCATGCTGGTGGCGTGAAAATCCAATCGTTCGTGCGCGCCAGCCAGTTCGCAAACGGCCAGTGCGTGCTGCCGCAGGCAATGGCCGTCCTCAAGCAGCAAGAGTTCTTCACCTTCGAGGTCCGTTAAGGCGATAGATTTTTTGTCACTCAGCGGATGGCCGGCTGGCATCGCAGTGACAAAGGGTTCTTCAAACAGTACTTCGAGTTCCATACCGCTGTCTTCGACCGGCAATGCCAGCACGCCTGCGTCCAGACGGCCCTGGTCAAGCATTTTCAATATCTCTTCAGTTTTCTCTTCGACCAGTCGCATGCCAAGTTGGGGGTACTGCTCGCGGATGACCGGGATGACATGCGGTAACAGGTAAGGTGCAAGGGTGGGAAATATCCCCAGCCTGATCGTGCCTGTCGCCGGGTCCTTGCTTCGTCTCGCAGCAGTTTTCAGGTGCTCGATATCACGCAATATATGCCGTGCCCGATGGGCGATGTCTTTGCCGATGGGCGTCAGCATGACTTTCCGGGGAGCGCGTTCAACCAGGGAGACACCCAACTCCTCTTCCAGTTTACGTATCTGTGTGCTCAGGGTGGGTTGGCTGACAAAGCAGGCCTCCGCCGCTCTGCTGAAGTGCCTGAGCTCAGCAAGTTTGACGAAATACTGAAGGGCGCGAAAGTTCATACAGTAATTATAGGTCCTGGCTATACATTTGTGCTAATCGATACGTGAAAATAATGAACGTAAGTAGCCGGCCGGTCGGTCGACTTATTGGTGAAAACCTGTAATCTGATCTGGATGGGAGCTCAAACAGCAATGCAACAGCGACTACACAAGGCAGCTCTGCGGGGGGCGCTGTGCTTCATTGCGCTATTGGTCATCCCGGGGGTTTCCGAACCTGCCGCAGCGCAACAGCAAAACCTTGACCTGCAGAGGCTGCAGGATGGTGCAATTCTATTGCAAACCCTCCACAGCGACAAACCGGGCGGCGCAGCCCGGGTAACCGCCCTGTTTCACTCCTCGGCCGAGGCGGTGTGGAACATCATTGGCTACTGCGAATATGAGTTTATTTATATTCGGGGGCTGAGTCTGTGCGAGGTGCTGGAGCCAGGCCTGAGAAAAATGCTGATGCGCCACCGTTTGCGCAATAGCTGGTATACACCGGCGCTGGAATTCGTCTTTGAGGCCTACAGGCGTCCAGGCAACGTTGGTGATGCCCGGCTCGTCGAAGGTGACCTGAAAGTCTTGCAAGCTCAGTGGAAGCTGGTTCCAGCGGCAGACGACAGCTATGTTGTTGTTACTCATGAGGTCAGAATCCAACCAAGGATTCCTGCACCGAGGTGGTTGGTGCGCCGCAGCCTGCGAAAAGACCTGCCCGACATGCTGGCCTGTATTCGTGGCTTGGCAAAGGCTTCCGGTGACAATGCGCGGGTCTTAGCTGACCTCAGTCGCTGTGCCGGGAAGGTTCCGCGCGCACTTTTACCGCAAGAGTGAAATAAAGGCACTATTTGCCTGTTCATTCGCTTAAAATGACGGCTTCGTAAACCACACAGGTAATTGATCCGACCATGAGTAAGCGCAACGTGCTGACCGGTATCACAACCACCGGCAGACCTCACCTGGGCAATTATGTAGGTGCGATCAAGCCGGCTATTGAGGCCAGTCACAAAGATGATGTTCAGTCTTTTTATTTTCTGGCTGATTACCACGCCCTGATCAAATGCCGTGACCCGCAGGTTGTCAATCAGTCAACGCTGGAAATCGCAGCGACCTGGATGGCCCTCGGCCTTGATACCGATGAAGCAATATTTTATCGCCAATCCGATATTCCGGAGATTAGCGAACTGACCTGGCTGCTGACCTGCGTCACCGCCAAGGGCCTGATGAATCGTGCCCACGCTTACAAAGCTGCGGTGCAGGAAAATATAGATGCCGGCGAGGATGCCGATTTTGGTATTGCCATGGGCCTGTTCAGCTATCCGATTCTGATGGCGGCTGACATCCTGATGTTCAACTCGCACGATGTGCCGGTGGGTCGTGACCAGATCCAGCACCTGGAAATGGCCCGCGATATTGCCCAGCGGTTCAATCATATTTTTGGCGAGCATTTTGTCCTGCCAGAGGCGGTGGTAGATGCTGATGTCTCGTTGCTACCGGGTCGTGATGGGCGCAAGATGTCCAAGAGTTACAACAACACGATTCCCTTGTGGTTGCCGGAGAAACAACTGCGCAAGTCGATCATGAAGATTGTGACCAATTCGCTCGAACCTGGCGAACCCAAGCAGACAGAGGGGTCTGCACTGTTCGCTATATACTCAGCGTTTGCGAATGCTGAGCAACGCCAGGAAATGAAACAGGCTTTTGCAGATGGAATTGCCTGGGGTGCGGCCAAGCAGCAGTGCTTTGAATTGATAAATGCAGAAATATCTTCCGCAAGACAAGCTTATGAAGCGTTAATAGCAGAGCCATCGAAAGTTGAATTGTGCCTGCAGAAGGGGGCAGTGCGTGCCCGGGAAGTCGCCGCTCCATTGATGCAACAACTACGGCAAGCGGTAGGCATCAGACCCCTGGGTTGAGGCGGGTCGCGCTGGCAGGGCGCGTCAATCGCCGCTAAGATGAAAGCGGGTCAATTATCGGGTATGAGTTATGCAAGCAACTGAAGCAGTTTCTACAGCAACGGCAGGTTCCGCCTTTAAATCCGACCTGGATGTTGTGCAGTACCTGCCTGACTGGTTTCAGCCTACCTGGGATATGCTCTCGCCATACCCCGGCTTGCTGACGATAATTCTGCTGCTGTTAGCCTGGGCTTTTGGCCGCCTGTTAAAACTGGTAATCACCCGCTCCTTCATAAAAGTCGTGGGTAAGACCAGTACCAAAACAGATGACCACTTGCTTGAGTATCTGACCCAGCCGATTGTACTGACCACCGTTACCCTGGCGTTGATGCTGGCAGTTTCCGCTTTCCAGTGGCCCCGTGGTCTGCACGATGCAAGCCTGTCGCTGCTCGCAACCATCCTGCTGTTCTCCTGGATGCGCGCAGGTTTGCGAACTGCACGCATTATTCTGGAACTGGTGGGCAGCAACCACCATCGTTTTGAAATAATTCAAGAAAAGACCATTCCGCTGTTCGATATGAGTCTCAAGCTGCTGCTGGTCGGGCTCGGCGCGTATGTTTTCCTGTTGATTTGGGGGATTGATCCCACCGCCTGGCTGGCTTCAGCGGGTGTGATAGGTATTGCCGTGGGCTTCGCCGCCCGTGATTCTCTGGCCAACCTGTTTTCCGGGATTTTTATCGTTGCGGATTCGCCGTACAAGATTGGTGATTACATCGTGCTCGATTCCGGTGAGCGTGGAGAGGTGACTCACCTGGGGATGCGTTCAACCCGTTTGCTGACCCGGGATGACGTGGAGGTAACGATTCCCAATGCGGTTATCGCCAGTGCGAAAATTGTCAATGAAAGCGGGGGGCCATGGGAGAAAGAACGTATCCGCGTTCCGGTAGGCGTGGCCTACGGCAGCGATGTCGATGAGGTTTGCCAGGTGCTGGAGGCGGTTGCGCTTGGCCATTCAGAGATCGTCAAACACCCGGAGCCAAGGGTCAGGATGCGGGCCTTCGGTAACAGTTCACTTGATTTTGAATTGCTGGCATGGATAGACCGGCCGGTGCTGAGAGGCCGGATACGGCATGATCTTCTGAAGGGTATCTACTACGCATTCCTTGAAAAAGGCATCGAGATTCCATTCCCACAAACAGATATCCACGTGCGCAGTATGCCTGCAGAGCCGACAGGCAAGGAAAACTGAAGCCCGGCAAACGTGCTACTTGCTATAAGAGCTTTTCCAGAATCGCGGCAACGGCACCTTCCAGTGGCAGTTCGCCATTTTCTGTGTTGTTACGCTGGCGGTATTCGAGTACACCGCTATCCAGGCCGCGCTCACCAATGACAACGCGATGCGGGATGCCAATAAGCTCAATGTCATTGAACATCACGCCCGGGCGCAGATTGCGGTCGTCGTAGAGCACTTCCACCCCGGCCTCAAGCAGATCGGCATAAAGCTGGTCGGCGGCTTCACGCACACGGTGGGATTTTTTAGCATTCATCGGCAACAGGGCCAGTTGGAAAGGTGCTATGGGCTCGGGCCAGGATATACCTCTGTCATCATGGTTTTGTTCTATTGCCGCAGCAACTATGCGTGAGACACCAATGCCATAACAACCCATATGCATGACATGGGATTTGCCATCCTCACCCAGTACCACAGCATTCATTGACTCCGAATAAGCCGTGCCCAGCTGGAAAATATGTCCGACTTCAATGCCGCGTGCCAGCTGTAATTTGCCCTTCCCATCCGGACTGTTGTCACCCTCAACGGCGTTACGAATGTCAGCAATTTCCGGCAGTTCCACATCGCGTAACCAGTTAACACCAAAATAATGCTGGTTATCGCTATTGGCTCCGGTGGCAAAGTCTGACATCAAGGCCACTTCCTGGTCTGCGATGACCGGTAAGGTCAGGCCAACAGGTCCAAGTGAGCCGGGGCTTGCACCAACGGCATTGTGGATTTCCTCGTCGCTGGCGAAGGTCAGTGGTGTCGCGACCTGCTCCAGGCGTTCGGCTTTGATTTCATTGAGGACACGGTCGCCGCGCACCAGCAAGGCGACAAATTCGGCTGCGCTTCCCTCTGCAGCGTGCACGATCAGTGTTTTGACCGTTTTATCAATAGCCACTCCATAACCACTGACCAGTTCATCGATGCTGTGAGCGTCCGGGGTGTCAACCGTACGTAGCTCTTCAGTGGCCGCCGCCAGTTCACCTGTGGGTGCTGCGATGGCAGCCAGTTCCACGTTGGAGGCATAGTCTGACTGGTCTGAAAAAGCGATCGAGTCCTCACCGGAATCTGCCAGCACGTGAAACTCGTGGGACTGGTTGCCGCCAATCGCGCCTGAGTCTGCTTCAACGGAGCGGAACTTCAAACCCGTGCGGGTAAAGATGCGGGAATATACCTGGTACATTTCCCAGTAGGTTTCATCCAGGCTGGCGTGGTCAATATGAAAGGAATAGGCATCCTTCATCAGAAATTCACGGGCCCGCATGACACCAAAGCGGGGGCGGATTTCATCGCGGAATTTGGTCTGGATCTGGTAAAAGGTAATTGGCAACTGCTTATAGCTGCGAATTTCATTGCGGACAAAATCCGTCATGACCTCTTCGTGCGTTGGGCCGAAGCAATAGTGGCGGCCAGCACGGTCCTGAATTTTCAATAGCTGCGCG
This sequence comes from Gammaproteobacteria bacterium, assembly GCA_024277815.1. Taxonomy (GTDB): domain Bacteria; phylum Pseudomonadota; class Gammaproteobacteria; order Xanthomonadales; family SZUA-36; genus SZUA-36. The sequence goes on along the minus strand of JAJRUM010000059.1, from coordinate 24,205 downwards.
CCAAATTTTTCCCAACGCCCCGTTTCTTCCCAAAGTTCTGCGGGTTGCACGGCCGGCATCAGCATTTCCAGATAGCCAGCCTTGTCCAGTTCATCGCGGACGATGGCTTCTACCTTGCGCAGCACGCGTAAGCCCATGGGTGTCCAGGTATAGATGCCTGAGGTGAGTTTACGGATCATGCCGCTGCGCAGCATCAGTTGGTGGCTGGCAATTTCTGCTTCGGCCGGAGTTTCCCGGGTGGTGAATAAATGGAATGTACTGGCTTTCATTGTTAGTCCGTCAATCTGCGAGCTGCCTGAAAGGGCGACATTTTAGCTTGCAATGCGTGCCAGTACACGCATCAATTTGAGTACTCTGGCTGGTTGCGTGTGCCTACTTGTCGCAGTTATCGGCAATAAAGGCTTTGGACTCCGCCAGCAGCTTCAGCCGATCATTGTCATCCATGCGATAAACCTCACCGTCTTCACCCTCGACCAGTACCTTGGTAACGGGCTCAATGCGGGCGATAGCTTCGCGCCGTTGTTTGCAGGCGGCTGCCATTTCGGCCTTCCGTTCTGCGGCTGACTGGCGTTTTGCTTTGCCTTTACTTTGTGGTGTCGCCTGCTCGGCCTGGGCGGGGTAAATCGGCTCTTCATCTGAGTCAAAAACAGGTGCGGTGCTGTATGTTTTGCCTGATCGAATCTGGACAATCTCAATATCTGAAGAATCACCGGGACGATCACCGTAGTGCACAAGACCCTGTTCATCAACCCAGCGATAAATTATGCTTTTATTGGCCACGGCATCCGTCGCAACCAGTACAAAAGTGGCGAGCAAAATAGTCAGTAAACCTTTTATAGAGCACATCTTCGTTTCCTTTTCCGAAGGTTTCCCTGTGTCTTATATCACAGTGTGGCTATTACCCCAAAGGTTGAGCCTTTTTGCATGCTATTATCGGTATGAACATATTGCTTGGAATCTCCAATGGAATCAGACAAATCAATTCGGCGGCGCGGGGTGTATCTGTTACCGAACCTGCTGACATCTGCAGCGCTATTTGCCGGTTTCTATTCAATAATTTCCGGCATCAACGGCAAATACGAAGCCGCAGCCATCGCGATTATTGTGGCCGGGTTGCTGGATGGGCTGGATGGGCGGGTAGCACGTCTTACCAATACCCAAAGCAATTTTGGTGAACAATATGACAGCCTTGCTGATTTGATTTCATTTGGGCTGGCGCCTGCCTTACTGGCCTTCAACTGGTCGCTGGCAAGCCTCAGCGATATCAGCGTGCTGGCGGGTAAGCTGGGCTGGCTTGCATCGTTCCTTTTTGCAGCCTGTGCAGCGTTGAGGCTGGCGCGCTTCAATACCCAGGTTGGTATTGCTGATAAGCGATATTTTCAGGGTCTGGCCAGCCCGGCTGCTGCAGGAACTCTGGTTTTTACGATCTGGTTTTTTATTGATAATGGCATCACCGGAGAGGCCGTGCGTTGGTTGATATTTCTCGAAACAATTGTGCTCGGGATACTGATGTTCTCGCAGGTACGATACTTCAGTTTCAAGGCTGGCCCTGATGGCGACAAGGTGCCAACAACCTGGGTTCTTCTGGCCGTGCTGATTATTGTTTTATTGGCCCTGGATCCTCCGGTTATGGGTATGATATTTGGTAGTGCCTATGTGTTGTCAGGTTTGATTATCACGGTTGCCGGGCGGCGAAACCGGAAAATAGAACGCGAACAGCGACCGGGTAAATTGAATAAAAAGGAGCCGGTTATTGGTGGTGGAGATCAACGTGGTGAGCACCACGTAGCGAATGCCCGGGAGCCTGGCAGGGATCAGATAAATGATTGAAGGCAAGAAGCTGGATGATGTTCAACAGGCGTACCTCGGCGCCATGGGCATTCCCGTCTGGTCGTCGCGGGAAGCATCCGTGGCCGAGCCTGTTGCTGCAAAGCCGGAACCGTTCCTGAAGCTTGGCCCGGGCAGCGGGGGCATATTATTGATCTGTACCATTGATACTGAATCTGCCAGCAAGCTTGCCAATGACATCTGTCGTGCGATGGCCAGTGTACCCGTCTGGTCATGGCCGGATAACGGCACCGATGCGGTAATACCGGCCGCTGCTGTTGAGGAGAAGCTTTTTACCACGGTCGCAGTTTTTGGTGAGGCATTGACCGAACAGGTATTTGGCAACCCGCCGCCACAAAATGTGGCTGCGGCCAACCTGGTCGTGTTTCCTGCAATGCAAGATCTCGAGACTTCCGCAGACGCGCGACAAGAACTGTGGGCCGAGCTATGCCGTTCCGGCATGGTGGCCAAAAACTGAACATGGTGACTGATAAAAAGCATCCTTTGATCCGGCGACTGACGCTGGGGGATGTGGACCGGATTTACGAGATCGAGCAGGCTGCGTACCCATTTCCCTGGTCCAGAGGAATTTTTGTCGATTGTCTGCGTGTTGGATACGCCTGTTTTGGTTTGCAGTTTGGCAAGGACCTGGCGGGATATACGATATTTAGCTGGGCTGCGGGTGAGGCCCACCTGTTGAACCTGTGTTTGCACCCTGATTGGCAGCACAGGGGCTATGGCAGCCTGTTATTGGAATATACGATCAATCATGTGGCCAGGCTTGAGGTCAAGGCGATATTTCTTGAGGTGCGGAAAAGCAATCCGCGTGCCACAGAACTCTACAAAAACCGGGGGTTTAAGGTTGTTGGGCGTCGTCCGGCATACTACCAGTCTGGTGAGGCACGCGAAGATGCCGTCGTCATGCGCCTTGAGCTGCGCCACGGGCTGGAATAATCCCGCCGGCAGTTGCGCTGCTTGTCAGGGTTGGCTATCCCTCAGCTGTTCAAGTTTTCTGACCTGAGCTTCAAAGCCGGCAACCCTGGTCTTATGGGCGGTCAGGCGTTGATGTTCCTGTTCGACCACTGCTGGCGGTGCATTATCAACAAAGCGCTTGTTGCTAAGCTTGCCTTCAGAGCGCTTCAGGTCTGCCAGTTCGCGCCCCAGTAACTTGCCAAGCCGCGCCAGCTCATCTTCAACATCGACCAGACCCTGCAATGAAACCAGCACTTTCAGGCCAGCGACCAGTGCCACGGAATATTCGGCCGTATCGGCGTCATCGGCCAGCCACCGGGCGCTGCCTATTCTGCCGAGGCTTTCAAGCAAAGCGCCAAATCTTTGCTGTCTTTCCCGGTCTGTCTGCGTACCTGCCTGGAATGCGACGTCCAGCGGTTTGCCGGGCGCCACGTTTAGCTCAGCACGGATGTTGCGTATTCCCTGCAGGACCTGTTGCAGCCATGCAATATCATCCTCGGCCTGCTGGTCGTTGTCTCCAGCCATTGGAAATGCCTGTAACATGATGCTGCCACCTTCCAGCGCGAGCGGTGAGCGCAACCGCTGCCAGATTTCTTCGGTGATAAACGGCATGATCGGATGCAATACGCGCAGACTGCTTTCAAGGACATGCAACAGGGTATAGCGGGTTGCATTCTTTTCACCTTCGCCGCCTGCCTGCAAAACCGGCTTTGAAAGCTCCAGGTACCAGTCGCAATATTCATTCCAGATGAACTCATACAATCGTTGGGCAGCAAGGTCCAGCCGGTATTCATTGATATGCCTGCGCACATCGCCGGTCATCCTGTGCAAGCGGGAAATGATCCAGCGATCCGCAGCACTGGATGCTGCTACCGGCTGGATATCGAAGTCTGATGTACTCATCAGTACGTAACGGGCAGCGTTCCAGAGTTTGTTGCAAAAGTTCCGGTTGCCCTCGATGCGGCCGAGGTCGAAGCGTATATCCCGGCCGTTGGTTGCCAGTGCTGCGAAGGTAAAGCGCAGTGCATCACAGCCAAAAGCCTGCAATCCCTCAGGGAATTCCTTACGCGTCGATTTTTCGATCGCCGGTGCCATATGTGGCTGCATCAGGCCGGTGGTGCGTTTTTTGACCAGCGGTTCCAGTTCGATGCCGTCAATCAGGTCGATAGGGTCCAGTACATTGCCCTTGGATTTGGACATTTTCTGCCCCTGGCCATCGCGTATCAGGCCGTGGATATAGACCTCGCGAAATGGCACATCACCCATGAATTTCAGTCCCATCATAATCATCCGGGCGACCCAGAAAAATATGATATCGAAGCCGGTGACCAGAACGTTGCCAGGGTAGTATGTCTCCAGTCGCGGGGTCTTTTCAGGCCAGCCAAGCGTACTGAAAGGCCAGAGGGCGGATGAAAACCAGGTGTCCAGAACATCCTCATCCTGGCGCAGTGCGCAATCTGCACTGAGGCCTCCACGCTGACGCGCGTCAGCTTCGTCATAGCCGACAAAAATGTTGCCGGCGTCGTCATACCAGGCCGGGATTCGGTGGCCCCACCAGAGTTGTCGGGATATGCACCAATCTTCGATGCGGTGCATCCAGTCGAAATAGGTTTTGTTCCAGTTTTCCGGGATGAAGCGGATCTGGCCGCTTTCCACGGCGGCAATTGCAGGTTTGGCCAACGGTTCAATTTTTACATACCACTGGTCGGTCAGGTAAGGCTCAACAATAGCGCCGGACCTGTCGCCACGCGGGATCATCAATTTGTGGTTTTCTGTTTTCTCAAGCAGGCCGGCGGCCTCAAGATCTGCAATGATTTTCTTACGTGCCTCAAAACGGTCAAGGCCCCGGTAGGCTTCAGGTGTTTCATCGTTGAGGCTGGCATCGTCATTGAGGACATTGATGACCTGCAATCCATGTCGCTTGCCCATGTCATAGTCATTGAAGTCATGTGCCGGGGTAATTTTCACGCAGCCGGAACCGAAATCGATATCCACATAGCTGTCGGTAATAACCGGGATTTTGCGGCCGGTCAAAGGCAGTTCCAACTCCAGCCCAACAAGATCTGTGTAGCGCGGGTCATCTGGATTGACCGCAACGGCAGAATCCCCAAGCATGGTTTCGGGACGGGTGGTGGCGACAACAACATAGCCCTGGCCGTCGATCCGTGGATAACGGATGTGCCAAAGGTGACCATTTTCCTCTTCGGAAATAACCTCAAGGTCAGACAGAGCCGTGTGTAATACCGGATCCCAGTTGACCAGTCGTTTGCCCCGGTATATCAAGCCTTCGTGATACAACTCAACAAAGACCTTCATCACCGCCTGTGACAGATCCTCATCCATGGTGAAACAGTCATTGTCCCAGTCCACAGATGCGCCCAGGCGCCGCATTTGGCGGGCAATCATGCCACCGGAACTGTCTTTCCAGTCCCACACAGCTTCGATGAATTTTTCCCGGCCAAGGTCATGGCGCGAGATGCCTTCCTCTGCCAGTCGCCGTTCAACTACCATTTGCGTGGCTATGCCAGCATGGTCCATGCCGGTTTGCCACAGTGCCGAATCCCCCTGCATGCGGTGGAACCGGGTCAGCACATCCATAATGGTGTCCTGAAATGCGTGGCCCATGTACAGGTTGCCGGTCACGTTGGGTGGCGGCAGCATGATGCAATAGGGTTTCCCCTCACTGGTGGGTGAGAAATAATCTGAAGATTCCCACAGTTGATACCAGCGTTTTTCAATGGCGGCAGGTTGGTAGCTTTTATCCATTATTTGTTTATCTCGTTGGTCCGGGGTTTGAGGCCCAGATCCCGATAGGTCTTGTATTTTATTCTGGAGGCCTGCCGCTCACTTTCAGCATAAGGGACAATTTCCAGAATTCGCTGGTAGATTCCCGGTTGTGATACCGCATCCGGGCAAAGGTTAATCACCACGTCTGTCGGGTTCAAGTCTTTAAGGGTGCCGATAATAACCGGAGCTTTGTCTGAATTTACATCTGTTGGGGTGTTGTGGGGTAAAAACCGCTTATCCGGTTCCCGCCACATCTGCTCATTCAATTGCCTGGCTGCAGAATCGGAAGCTGTAATAATGTAGCTTCTCAGTTTTTGTTCCCAGACCATCATGGCCAACTGGCAAGCCAGCTGGCCAGCCTGCAGGGATGCTTTGGTCAGCAGGTAGAAATCAACCTGGCAGGATTCGGAATTGGCAATATTGGTGGGCAAGGTTGGGCTTTGACCAGGCTCCTAACGAGCCTGGTTTATCAGGTATTGTGTCAGCAGGCCAACCGGCCTGCCGGTTGACCCTTCGTCACCACCCCATTTCCAGGTGGATCCCGCGCAGTCAATATGTGCCCAGCGCTGGTCTCTTGCGAAGCGTGACAGGAAGCAGGCAGCAGTAATGCTGCCGCCCGGCATGCCACCGACATTCTTCATGTCGGCGAACGGCGATTTCAGCTGTGACTGATAGTCATCCCAGAGCGGTAACCTCCACCCCCTGTCTATGGCATCCTGGCCGGCTTGCAGTAATTCTTCGGCAAGGTCATCATGTTTGCTCATGAGGGCAGAGGCGTGATGGCCAAGGGCCACAACGCAAGCGCCGGTAAGCGTGGCGACGTCAATCATGGCGGCGGGTTTGAACCGCTTTCCATAGGTCATGGCATCACATAAAACCAGGCGCCCCTCGGCGTCGGTATTGTGAACTTCGATGGTCTGGCCAGACATTGAAGTCAAAACGTCACCCGGTCGATAGGCTTTCCCGTCGGGCATGTTTTCAGCTGCAGCAATGATGGCGACCAGATTGATGGGTAACTGCAAATGCGCACAGGCTTCGAATGCTCCCAGCACGCTGGCCGCTCCGCCCATATCAAATTTCATCTGTTCCATATGCATGCCCGGCTTCAGAGAAATACCGCCGGTGTCAAAAGTGACGCCCTTACCCACCAGGACGATCGGACGGCTAGCGTCATTTCTGCCCTTGTAATTGAGTACGATCAGCCTCGGCCCGTTCGCACTGCCCTGGCCAACGGCCAGCAAGGCCAACATCTTTAACCTGGCCATTTCTTTGCGTTTGAGAATCTCCACGCTGACATTTTCGTAACTTGCTTCAAAACCACGAGCCGTTTTTGCCAGGTACGCAGGTGTGCAGATATTGGCTGGCAAATTGCCGAGCTCTCTGGAGCGCAGGTAACCTTTGGCGATGCCCTGCGCGTCGATGAGTGCTGCCGGAAACTCATCATCACCTGTCAGGCTGGAAAAAGTGAGCTGGCTAAGTGGATCGTAGTCGTGGGCTTTGGGAGCCTTGGTCGCTGTGTACCTGTAATTGGCACGATCGAGCGCGACGGCGGCCTGGCGGAGGCGCCATTGGGTATCCCGCTCATCGGTCTGCATGTCATGCAGGCAGATATGTGCGTTACCAGCGGCGTGGTCGCGCAAGAAAGCACCGGCAACAGCGCATACTGCGTCAAAGCGTACCGGGCTGAATTTTTCAGGCTCGCCGCAACCCATCACCAGGATTCGTGCCGCGGTAATACCGGCTAGTCCGTGTAAAAGCGTTGCCTGTTTCCAGGCTGTATCAATGTCGCCGCTGTCGACCAGCTTTTGTAGAGCACCTTCACAGGCCTGGTTAACAGTCGCTGCGGAGGTTTGCAGTGAGGTATCCTCAAATACTCCTATAACCAGGCAGTCAGTGTTGATCTGTGTAATTGCATTATTATTTATTGTGAATTTCATTGATCAGGGTCCCTCCCGGATTCCTCACCCTAAAAATGTCGTTAGCGAGCTTTTCGCTGCTAAAATGCCAGCGAGTCAGGCATTCTACAATAATAAGCCACGGGCCTGTTAACCGATCTCTGGATGAGTTTGATTTGAGCATATTGCAAAAATATATATTGCGAGAGTGGTTCTGGACATCGCTGGCTGTCAGCACAGTTCTTATCATCGTGTTACTTGGTGCGTTCATTGGAGACATGCTCAATGACATCGCTGACGGTCGGATGCCAGTGGGGTTGATGACTATGCAGTTACTTTTTCATATGCCGGAGACCCTCGGGAACATATTTCCACTGGCAGGGTTTATCGCCATCATGTGGGGTCTGGGCCGCTTGTATCAGGATCAGGAAATGGCGGTCATGCGATCCAGTGGCTTTGGCTGGAAGCACTTGATAAAGCCATTGTTCAGCCTGGTGCTGCCGCTGGCCGGCATTTTGCTTGTGCTGGGCCTGTCGGTGACCCCGACCACGGCAAGGATGGCTGAGGAGCAACTGCAACTGGCGTTTCGCTCAGCCGCTGTGTGGGGTTTGCAGCCCGGCAAGTTTCATGTTCTTCGGCATGGCGACCTGGTGATCTATGCTGAGGCGATTGAGGACGACGGTGAAAGCCTGCGGAATATATTCATCAAGCAACGTCAGCAGGTCAGAGAGCAGATATGGGTTGCAAAACGAGGTGCTTACTGGATGGATCGCGATACCGGTGATCGCTACCTGATTCTCGAGGAGGGTAAGGTCACGGAGTTTGCCCCGGGCCGACTTGATATGCGGGTGTTGAACTTTGCCCGCAATGACTTGCGCTTGCCGGAACCTGAGTTTCGTAAAAGCAAAAGCAGCAAGATCGATATGAAGCCAACATCGGAACTGCTGGCCGATGGCGATGCTGAGTCTGTTGCAGAATTGCAATGGCGCCTGGCGCCTGCCATTACACTCATAGTTCTTGGTTTGCTGGCCATTCCATTGTCCCATTCGGCGCCCCGTGAGGGCAGGGGAAGCAGAGTGATCCTGGGCATATTGATCTATTTGCTCTACGGCAACATGCTTTACCTGTGCCGCGCCTGGGTGGCTGAAGGTGCACTGCCGCCGACGATTGGTATGTGGTGGGTACACATCACTTTTCTGATCATTGGCTTTGTCTGGATTCGCCGGCAGGGAAGAATACCCGTGAAGGCCCAACGATGATCAGGATGGTTGACAGGTATATCGGCAAAGCAGCAGTGCTTGGCATATTACTGGTCTGGGTCAGCCTGACCCTGCTGATGATGATGTTCAGCCTGTTGGGTGAACTGCGTGATACCAGTGCCAACTATGGCACCAGTGATGTTTTCTGGTTTGTGCTGCAGACCGGGCCAAGGGCGGCGTACCAGATTTTCCCGGTATCGGCGACGTTGGGTTCCTTGTTAGGGATTGGCAGTCTCGCCAGCGCCAATGAGTTGGTGGCTTTCCGGACCGCTGGCGTATCACGCCTCAGGCTTGCAGCTGCGGGTATGGCGGGTGCACTGCTGGTGACAATTCCGGTGATGATGATGGGTGAGTGGGTTGCACCCGGTGCAGAGCAACAGGCACGGGCCTACCGCCTAAGTCAGCTTGTCGGGCAGGTGGTGATCGGTGGGCCAACGGGCATGTGGATGCGGGACGGAAATAACATTGTAAATATAAGGCGGCCGATACTGACTGCGGATCGTGGTGGCCAGTCGATCAGCTTTCAGAAGGTGGATATCTACAACTTTGATGGGTTTGCGGGGCTAAAAAAAATCACTCACGCGGAAAGTGCCTTTTTTGACGGTGACCAGTGGACGCTGGAAAATGTTTACCAGGCGGACATCAGTCCCTCCGGCATTGCACCAACCTACGTTGACAGAGCGCCGTGGAACTCGGGTGTCAAACCGGAATTGCTGGAGTCGGCTGTTACGCGTCCGTCTTACATGTCCTTGCGGGTACTCTGGGACCAGTTGGAGTACATGCAGAGCAATGGCCTGGATGATCAGGTTTACAGGTCGGCTTTTTGGGAAAAAGTCTTTTATCCGTTTGTTATTATCGCGTTGGTGCTGGCGGGTATGCCGTTTGTGTTTGGTTCTTCGCGGCATCACAATCTTGGGTCGAGGCTTTTTATCGGCATGACGCTGGGTGGATTGTTTATGTTAATCAATGGTGCTGCACAAAATCTGGCGGCCGCCTACGCACTGCCTATTGCACTCAGTACCTTACTGCCGTCTGTCCTGCTTACGGTGGTAGCAGTCATCTTCCTGCGACGCTCGGTCTGAAATTCCAGGCCCGGGTCGGCAGGTTGCTAGTCTGTCTTGATCAACAGGGTGTGGGCGGCAAGATCGTGCCAACTGCGGTTCTTACGATCAAATAGTGACCAGGCGATGCCCAGTCCGAGTGCGGCCAGTGACAGGGTGCCAACCAGGCATCGCAGCAGGCACCGGGGCCAGGAAATTTTCCCGGCTTCAGCGCTGATCAGCCTGACTTTCCAGGCCCGCATACCGACAGTCATGCCGCCGTAATGCCAGCAACCACCGAGGTAGGCAAAGCAAACCAGCCATAACCAGAGCGTAAACCAGGGGTCCTGGAAAGCGATCTTCTGGGGTTCGCCAATAGGTAGCGCAAGTGCCGAGCCCAGCATTAGCAGGCCGAACAGAATGACAGTGTCATACAGTATCACCAGCAGGCGGCGCATGAAGGAGCAATACGCCACTGTTGACTGTGGTTTATCTGTTGGAATTGATTGCACAGTTATTCCTGTCATGTCCGGAAGCCAACACTCCAGAGCCTGTGGCACAGTCGGGAATTTATTATGCCATGACCTTGGGTGAAAAATATTCTGCTATTATCATTCATATACTATCGGCGTCACCACCCTGCTGGGTGAATAGAGTATCGGGTTTGCGTTGATGCCAGGAACAACTTGAGAGGTTTGTTGCTAAAAAATGTTGCGGTTTTGTGGCGCAACGTACAGCCTTCGGTTATCCTGAGCCGCCCGAATTTCGGGAATGGAACTAAATGTGCCATTGAACTTGTGTTATTGAATTCGAATACTCTTCGAACCAACCAAACTGGAAACAGGCAAATGCCCAACAAATTTTTTCGACATATCTCAGGTCTGCTAACTGGCGCCATGGTCATGCTGCTGTTGCTGTCCGGCGCACATGCCCAGGTACTCAGCTCTACGGTGAAAACCGAAACTGGCATTAACCAGGCTGCATCAAGCTCCCAGAAACGCGTGACACGCCTTGCTCAGCAGACTGCTGACTTGCTTTCTGAGTACCGTGCCGTTGTCCGTGAGACGGAAAGTCTGAAGATTTATAACGACAACCTTGAGAAGGTTGTGATGGATCAGCGTGCGGAAGTAGTTTCCATTAATGACCAGTTGGCGGGCCTGGAGGCAACCAACCGGGGTGTTATTCCTCTGATGCTGGAGATGATTGATACGCTGGGCAAGATGATCGAGAGCGATATGCCGTTCCGACTCGAAGAACGTCGCGCACGGGTTCTGCGCCTCGCCGACATGATGGACCAGGCCGACGTCACTGCTTCGGAAAAATACCGACGGGTTATGGAAGCCTATCAGGGTGAACTTGAGTATGGGCGTACCACCGAAGCCTATTCGGCGCCACTACCCTCAACCGGCCAGACGGTCGATTTTCTTCGTGTTGGCCGTACTTTGTTGATTTATCAAACCAGTGATCAGGTGACCACTGGCTGGTTTAATCCCGCGACCCGGCAGTACGAGGACTTGCCAGATATTTACCGGTCCGAAGTCAAGGAAGGCCTGGCGATCGCCAAAAATGAGAAAGCTCCGAACCTCGTGATGCTCCCTGTACCCGGCGCGGAGGTAGCAAAATGAAAAAGATGAGCATCATAATCAGTGTCGCTATGTTGATGGCGTCAGGCTTTGCCAATGCGCAAACACTCGATGAGCTGGCAGAAATAGTCCGCCAGGCAGCCCATAGCGAAGGCAAGATCAACCAGCAGCGGGAAGCTGAGTTTCTGCGCGACAGAAATAATCAGCGTAACCTGCTTGCACAGGCCAAAGCTGAGCTTAAACGTGAAGAAAAACGCAGTGATGACCTGAAGTCAGCCTATGACCGGCTGGAACGTGAACTGGCCGAGTTGACGACTGTTCTGCAAGAGCGCATGGGCAATCTGGGAGAGCTGTTCGGTATTGTCAGGCAGGCTTCGGGTGATATCCAGGCTGCTTTGAATGACTCCATGGTTTCCGCTCAGTACCAGGGGCGTGATGTATTTTTATCCGAGCTGGCTCAACGTAAAGCACTGCCGAATGTGCAGGAGTTGCGCACCGTCTGGTCGAGAATGGTGACTGAAATTGCCGAATCCGGGAAGGTGGTCAAATTCCATGCCGAAGTTGAGCGCGCCAATGGCGCCAAAGAAAACCTGGAAGTTGTACGTGTTGGTGTATTCAACGCGGTTACAAACGGCAGCTTCCTCGATTGGGACTCATCCAAGAGCACCAAGAACCTGATTGAGTTGGCCCGCCAGCCAGCCGCCCGTTTCGCCTCCATGGCCTCCGACCTGCAAAATGCGGCTCCGGGGCAAACGGTTGCGATGGCAGTTGATTTCACCCGCGGCCAGATTCTGCGCGCGGTGGTGCAGAGCAAAACACCTATCGAACGGGTTAAAGAAGATGGCGGTCCTGTTGGCTACGTGATCATCGGTGTCGGCATTCTCGGCTTGTTGCTGTGTCTGTGGAAAGCCCTCGTGCTTTACACCACTGGTGCGAGGATGGGCCGGCAGCTGAAGAGTCAAAATGCCGACAAGGGCAACCCGCTGGGCCGTGTCATGGCTATTTACACCGATAACACTGAAACGGATATCGAGACGCTGGAGCTGAAGCTGGATGAAGCCATTCTGCGTGAGTCAGCGCCGCTGGAAACCGGCCTGAGCTTCATCAAGGTGCTTTATGTAGTCGCACCTTTGCTGGGCCTGTTGGGTACGGTGGTCGGCATGATCGCAACCTTCCAGATGATCACGCTGTTTGGTACGGGTGATCCTCGCATGATGGCGGGTGGTATTTCAACGGCCCTGGTGACCACTGTGCTGGGCCTTGTTGTTGCCATTCCGCTGACAATATTGCATGCCTTCCTGCAGGGTAAGAGTAAGGCACTGATCCAGATACTTGAAGAACAGGCAGCCGGAATTATCGCCAGGCTCGCGGAGCGCAATGGATGATCTGGTTTTATGACGCCATAAACTCCATCCGGGGTTTTCTGGAGTTGGGGGGTGATGTCCTCTACGGGATCATGTTTGTGCTGTTCCTGATGTGGACATTTATTCTCGAGCGTCTGTGGTATTTCTATCGCGTCCACCCCGCAGAGAAAAGGGCGATTGTCGGTGCCTGGGAAGCGCGTGCTGATACGCACTCCTGGTACGCTAAACGCATTCGTGAGGAGATGATTTCCAAAACTTCGCTGGCGCTGAAGCAAAATATTGGGTTGATCAAGGCGCTGATTGCGATTTGCCCCTTGTTGGGGTTGATGGGAACAGTTACCGGAATGGTTAGCGTGTTTGATGTGATGACCTACGCAGGCACCAGTAATGCCCGGGCTATGGCCGCGGGCGTGTCGATGGCGACTGTGCCGACCATGGCAGGCATGGTGGCCGCGTTGTCCGGGGTGTATTTTGGCACCTGGCTCGATCATAAAGCGACGACCGAAACTGAAGAGCTCGGCGACTTGCTGCAGGCTCACTGATGGTAACGCTCACCCGGGTGTACCGGTTAATCAAAGGACACGAGGACGTTTTGCATGGCTAGAAGACATGCGCATACTGAAGATGCAGAAATCAATATCACGCCGATGCTGGATATTGTTTTCATTATGTTGATCTTCTTTATCGTTACGACCTCTTTTACCAAGGAAACCGGTGCGACCATTGTCAAACCGGAAGCTGAGCAGGCAATCGCGCTGCGCAACGGCACCATCCTGATCGGTATCAAATCAAATGATGATATATGGATGAGCAAACGACTGATCGAATTGCGCGAAGTACGTTCGATGGTGGAGCAGGCCAAGGCTGAGAATCCGAAGGGCAGCGTGGTTATCGTTGCAGACAAGGACTCAAGGATTGGCACCGTCACGCAGGTCATGGACCAGGTCAAGCAGGCCGGGGTCCAGGGTATTGCTATTTCTGCTGAAAATCCCGGCGGGTGATCTGAAACAATGAATAGATACAGAAGCCTGATTGCTGCGATCCTCGCTGTTGGTGTTACCTTCGGTTTGTTCCTGTTTATGTTCAAATTGATCTCCTCCGGCGGCAGCAACAATGAGGAGATGGAAGCCATCGCCGGCATACATTTCGGCCCGGTTGATATTCCGGATGAGGTAATGACCAAGAACCGGCGTATTCCCAAGAAACCGCCGCCGCCAAAGAATCCACCACCACCGCCGAAAATGCAGGTGTCTAAGATGGATCAGACCGTGCAGAACATGCCAAAACTGGATTTACCCAACCTTGACGTTCCAATGTCGGGTGGTGAAGGCATGTTTATCGGTAATTTCGCCTCAGTGGACAAAACGGAAGAGGGTGACATTATTCCAATTGTTGTTATTCGCCCCATGTATCCCCGTGATGCCGCTATGCAGGGCCTTGAAGGCTGGGTGCAAGTGTCATTCACGATTACCGCAATTGGTACAGTGAGGGATCCACGGGTCATTGATGCCAAACCGCCACGGGTGTTCAACCGGGAAGCCGTCCGGGCTATTCTGAAATGGAAGTTCAAGCCCCGTGTCATTGATGGGGTTGCCGTTGACCGCCCCGCTACCCAGGTTATTGAATTCAGCCTGGACCAGTCCGGAAACTAGTGCATGTATATTTTGCATAAAAGATTAATTGCCTCCCTCATTCTGGTGATGGTTCTCACAACGCTGTCGGGGCAGGTCTTCGCGCAGGCGTCACAGTGTGGGGTTGAGCGCGGCAAAACCGGTGGCACCCTGCAGGAGCCAACCTACAGGAAACTGAATGATATCTATGAGGATGTCGGCAACGAGTTGTATGACATCGCTTATGACAAGCTGAAGGTCATGATTAGCCGGGCCAAGGGCAAATACCTGAAGGCCACGCTGTTCCAGATGATGGCTCAGGTAGAATGGGCGCGCTCAAATTTTGATTCCGCACTGAGCAATTTCGAGAAAGCAGTGGCGCTCGATGCGCTGCCTGACCACATCCATTTTGCCCTGATGTACCAGATTGCGCAGTTGTACTATATGCAGGAGCGTTACGATGATGCACTGGATAAACTGGCGCTGTGGATGTGTAAGGTTCCGCCTGAGAAAATCAAGCCGGCGTCCTATGTGTTAAAAGCGTCAATATACGCGCAGAAGAAAGACTGGAAGAACGTGATTCCTGCGATTGAAACAGCAATTTCCATGTCTGATGCGCCCAAGGAATCATGGTATCAGCTGAAACTGGCTTCCCATTTTGAGCTGGGGCAGTTTCCCAAGGCTGCCGATACCCTTGAGGTCATGATTCAGCACTGGCCTGAAAAAAAGGATTACTGGGTTCAGCTTTCACAAATATACTACAAGCTGAAAAGGGATGACTCGGCGCTGTCTGTCATCGCGCTTGCCTATCGACGCGGCATGCTGGATAAGCAGACTGACATCATGTATCTGTCCAATCTTTACTCCAACCGTGAAGTTCCCTACAAGGCTGCAGAAGTGCTCCAAAAGGGCATAGAAGACGGTATTGTTGAGGCCAGTAAGAAGCACTGGACCATGGTGGCAGATACCTGGTATGCGGCGGAAGAGATGGAAAAAGCCCTGGACGCTTATGAGCGGGCAGGTAAGGCCTCCGAAGACGGGGATATTGATTTGCGCCGCGGCTACATCCTGGTGGATATGGAGCGCTGGGAAAAAGCGGTGGAAGCGCTGGAGGCAGCACTGGAGAAAGGTGGCTTTAATGACCGCAAGATGGGTGAGGCTTATGTCCTGTTGGGCATGAGTGAGTTCAAACTGGAGAATTATTCCAAGGCCAAGACCGCATGGGACCGCGCCGGCAAGTATGCCAAGTCCCGCAAGTCTGCCCAGCAATGGAAAAATCATATGCGTGAAGAACGGGCCCGGAAAAAGGCCCAGTCCTGAGTCGG
Organism: Gammaproteobacteria bacterium; assembly: GCA_024277815.1. Lineage (GTDB taxonomy): Bacteria > Pseudomonadota > Gammaproteobacteria > Xanthomonadales > SZUA-36 > SZUA-36. The sequence goes on along the minus strand of JAJRUM010000059.1, from coordinate 8,543 downwards.
TTATTGCCGGGGACCGGTATTGCAGTAGCGTGAAAACGGGTCCGGTAGCGCCGGACCTTTTTTGTATCACGGCATGACATGGAATACGGGTAACTGATGAAGCACGACCCCGCAATCGAACGTTTTCTGGATGCCACCTGGGCAGAGCGGGGCCTTAGTGACAATAGCCTGCAAAGCTACCGGCATGACCTGAGCCAGTTGCGGGACCAGCTTGCCCGGCGCGGCAGAACATTGGCTGATGCATGCCGGGAGGATTTACTGGATGTGCTGGCGGGTGAAGTTCAGGCCGGCAAGAGTCCGCGTACTGTTTCACGTTACCTGTCATCTTATCGCCAGTATTACCGCTGGTTGCTGCGAGAGGGCGTTATTGACCGGGATCCGGTGGCTCTCATTGAAAGCCCGAAGACTGGCCGTGGTCTGCCTAAGGCCCTGACTGAAGAGCAGGTTGAGGCTTTACTGGCCTCGCCCGACACAGACACCCCGCTGGGGTTGCGTGACCGTGCGATGCTCGAGTTGATGTATGCGACCGGTTTGCGGGTGAGTGAACTGGTAAGCCTTGAGCTGGCCAATTTAAACCTCAACCAGGGTGTTGTGCGGGTCATTGGCAAAGGACAGAAAGAACGGCTTGTTCCTATCGGTGATGTGGCGCACGACAGCTTGAGTTTTTACCTGTCGACGGGCAGGCCGGAGATACTCAAGGGCATGCAGTGTAAAAGTGTATTTGTCACGACACGAAAAGCGGCAATGACCCGGCAGGCGTTTTGGTATATGGTGCGCCGCTATGCAATGCGCTGTGACATATCCGGTAAACTGTCGCCGCATATGCTCCGCCACTCATTTGCGACACACTTGCTCAACCATGGCGCAGATTTGCGGGTCGTACAACTACTGCTTGGGCACAGTGACCTGTCTACCACGCAGATATACACGCATATCGCACGTGAGGGTCTGAAGCGCATGCATGAAGAGCACCATCCACGTGGTTGACCTGAATGGCTGGTATCACAGTGGCAAATTGGGTGATACAGGGTTGAACTTTTTACTGCCTGCCTGTCAAAAGCACGCAAGCACAGACTTTAATTTGAGACCGGAGAATACAATGAATCGTTTCCCGCGAATTTTTGCGGCCCTGCTGGTTCCTTCAGCAATCGCAATAATGAATGTCGCCGTGGCCCAGGACCCTGGGGTAGACGCTGTTGAGAGCAAAATTCGCGGATTGGTTCCGAATGCCAAGACCATCGCTGTATCAGAGACCCCGATCAACGGCATCCTGCAAGTTCAGATCAACAACGACATTGTCTATGTTTCAGATGATGGCAAGTACCTTTTGCAGGGCCAGATTATGGACATCGACACCCGTGTCAACCTCACCGACCAGGCCAAGTCCGGGATACGCCAGGATTTGTTGACCGGGCTCAAAGCGGATGAGCAGATATCATTTGCCCCGGAAGATCCGAAATATGACCTGCTGGTGTTTACGGATCTTGATCGCGGCTATTGCCGAAAACTTCATAGCCAGATTAAAGGTTACAATGATGAAGGTATCGCAATTCACTACCTGGCATTTCCACGTGCCGGCATCGGCTCCGAGTCGTACAATAAATTTGTTTCAGTATGGTGTGCTGATGACCAGCAGGCAGCCCTGACGCTGGCGAAGAATGGCGATGACCCGGAGCCAAAAAAATGTCCAAACCCGATTGCCGATCAATATGAATTGGGTCGTGCGCTCGGAGTAACAGGTACGCCAGCACTGGTGACATCTGATGGCACGCTGATACCGGGCTATATGCCGCCAGCACAGTTGCGCCAGCGTCTCGAAGAGTTGCAAGCAGCAGCGCAGTGACTTCCGGCCTGCTCTCAGGCCATAAAATACAGTGAGCCCTGCCCTGCCAGGCAGGGTATTGTTTTGCCCCGAAATTTATTAAAAGTGGCTTAACTCGCGGTGATCAACCGCTATAATGTCGCATTGGCAACCACCGCACCGGAGTGAAGCTTTGAGTGAGTTTAGCTGCCTGCTTGGCCGATCTGCATTTTCTGAATTCCACAGGCAAAAACTTGAGCAAAGCCTGTATGCCGGTACCGGGCTGGATTTTCCTCTCATTGCCAATTTCATATACTTTGTCGAAAGTCAGCGCCCGCTTGCCGTACAGGACATGCAGAAACTTGCTGCCCTGTTGCAGGCTGAGCAAGCCGAAGGGTTTAGCAGGAAAAACATTTTGTTGGTGGTACCACGACTGGGAACGCAGTCGCCGTGGTCAAGTAAAGCTACGGATATTGCACAACGCTGCGGACTGGACGAGGTTGGCCGCATAGAGCGTAGTACATTAATTGATTTACCACCTGCGTTGGCCAGCGGTCAGCGCGCGGGGGAAAACACGAACAAAGTACGTGCGTTATTGCATGACCGCATGACGCAGGCGGTTCTGACCAGCGTCAGGCAGGCGAGAGATTTGTTTGACCATCAGGCGGCAAGACCGTTGGCATTCACAGATATCTCCGTCAACCCTGAACAGGCTTTGTCTGCCGCCAACCGGCAACTCGGACTGGCGCTGTCGAATGCTGAGATTGATTACCTGATTGATGCCTACAGGCAGTTGGGCCGTAACCCGACGGATGCAGAGTTGATGATGTTTGCCCAGGCCAACTCGGAGCATTGCCGCCATAAGATTTTTAATGCTGACTGGACCTTGAACGGTGTGCAGCATGAGCAGTCGCTGTTCGGCATGATCAGAAATACCCATGCCGTATCTCCGACCGGTGTGTTGTCTGCCTACCACGATAATTCCGCAGTCATCGAGGGCAGTCGCAGCGCGCGCTTTTTTCCGTCACCCGAGAGCGGCGAATACGTGTTCGTCAATGAAGATGTTGGCATACAGATCAAAGTAGAGACCCACAATCACCCCACGGCGATATCGCCGTTTCCCGGCGCTGCAACCGGTTCCGGCGGTGAAATTCGTGACGAAGCGGCTACTGGCCGCGGTGCACGACCCAAGGCCGGCTTGAGCGGGTTTTCGGTTTCCAACCTGTTGTTGCCCGACCGGCCACTGGCCTGGGAAGAGAATTCAGGTAAGCCGGGGCGCATAGCCAGCGCACTGGACATCATGATCGAAGGGCCAGTCGGTGCAGCTTCTTTTAACAACGAGTTCGGGCGTCCCGCGTTATGTGGCTATTTTCGTACCTTTGAACAGACCATTGGTGGCCGCTTGTGGGGTTATCACAAGCCCATTATGCTGGCTGGCGGTATGGGTAATATTCGCCGTGGGCATGTCGACAAACTAACCCTGCCCGTGGGCGCTGCCGTCATCGTGCTGGGAGGGCCGGCCATGTTGATCGGCCTTGGTGGTGGCGCGGCTTCATCGGTGGGCAGCGGGCAGGGCAATGAAGACCTTGATTTTGCCTCAGTTCAGCGCGGTAACCCGGAGATGCAGCGGCGCTGCCAGGAAGTCATTGATCGTTGCTGTGCGCGTGGCGACAACAACCCTATTCTGTCCATTCACGATGTCGGTGCTGGTGGTTTGTCGAACGCCTTGCCGGAGTTACTCAATGACAGCGGTCGCGGTGGCGTGCTGGAGTTGCGGGCAATCCCAAGTGCCGACGGTGCCATGTCTCCGATGGAGATCTGGTGCAACGAGTCGCAGGAACGTTATGTGCTGGCGGTCGAGCAGGAGTCCCTGGCGGAATTTGAGCAGTTGTGTTCACGCGAGCGCTGTCCTTATGCGGTACTGGGCACGGTGAGTGGTGAGCGTCTGTTGCGGTTGAATGATGCGTTGTTGAATGAACCACCGGTTAACATGCCGATGGATGTTCTGTTAGGCAATACGCCAAAAATGTACCGTCAGGCGGTCAATAAGCCAATTCAGCTGAAGGAATCAGCGATTGACGGCAGTGAGGCGCTGAAATCCGGCCTTGAGGATGATCTGTTTGCGGTGCTGCGCTGTCCGTCAGTCGGCAGCAAGTCTTTCCTGATTACCATTGGTGACCGCTCCGTTGGTGGCCTGGTGGCGCGTGACCAGATGGTGGGTCCCTGGCAGGTGCCAGTGGCTGATTCAGCAGTGACCCTGCACAGCTTTAATGGCTATGCAGGCGAGGCCATGGCGGTCGGGGAGCGTACCCCGCTGGCAGTCATCAACAGCCCGGCTGCGGCCCGCATGGCGGTCGCCGAAGCCATTACAAATATTACCAGCGCCCCGATTGCGCGCCTTGCGGATGTCAGGCTTTCAGCCAACTGGATGGCTGCAGCAGGTGAGGACGGCCAGGATGCGGCTTTATTCGAGGCCGTCAAAGCCGTGGGTATGGAGTTATGCCCTGCACTGGGTATTGCCATTCCGGTGGGCAAGGATTCGTTGTCACTGAAGACTGACTGGGTGAGTGAAACTCATGTTGATGGTGCCAGCGCAGCTGCGGATGAGGATGATAAGGGCAGGAAAATGCATATGCTGGCGCCTGTGTCGCTGGTGGTTTCGGCGTTTGCTCCGGTCACCGATGCACGCCTGGCACTGACCCCGGAATTGAAAAATGTTGAGCTTGCCAGCCAATTGTTGTTGATTGATCTCGGCCGGGGCGCAAACCGCCTCGGGGGTTCGGTGCTGGAACAGGTTCATGGTGTGTTTAGTGAGTGCGTTCCTGATCTGGACGAGGCCGATGACCTGGCGGCTTTTTTTGCTGCCATACAGGAGCTGATCGCTGCGGGTCATTTGCTTGCCTATCATGATCGTTCAGACGGTGGCTTGATCACTGCGTTGTGTGAGATGGCCTTTGCCGGGCGCTGCGGCCTGTCGCTATCATTCGCTGCTGACCAGCAAGGTGATGGCAAGTTACGGGCATTGCTTTTTGCGGAAGAACCGGGTGCCATTGTGCAGATTGCAGAGTCAAGCATGGCGGCCGTAGAGGCGTGTTTTGCCAGCCATGGCCTGCAGCACCTGGTGCAGGTGATCGGCCAACCGGTCAGGGGACACACCCTGAGTATAAAAGCCGGTCATCGTGATTGCCTGCAAAGTGATTTGCGCAGACTCCACCAGACCTGGAGCGAAACATCTTTTCAGATTCAGAAGTTGCGCGATCACCCGGCTTGTGCTGAAGAAGAGTTTGCCGGCGCGCTGGAATGGCAACAGCCCTTACTGCAACCGGCCCTGGCTTTTGATCCGCAGCTGAACCCGGCTGCACCCTACATTGCGGGCGGTGTCCGCCCCAGGGTTGCAATCCTGCGTGAACAGGGTGTCAATGGTCAGGTTGAAATGGCTGCAGCATTTAACGCGGCAGGGTTCAGGGCGATTGATGTGCATATGTCGGACCTGGCTGAGGGGCGGGCAGACTTATCCTCTTTCCATGGCATGGTGGCTTGCGGCGGGTTTTCTTACGGTGATGTACTCGGCGCCGGTCGCGGCTGGGCGGCTTCAATACTCTTTCAGACACAGCTGCGGGACCAGTTTGAAGCCTTCTTTGCGCATACCGACCGATTTGCCCTTGGCGTCTGTAATGGTTGCCAGATGCTTTCATCGCTGGCGGAGATCATCCCCGGCACTGCCGACTGGCCGGAATTTGTCAGCAACCGCTCTGGCCAGTTTGAAGCCCGCCTGAGTCTCGTCAAAGTGGTTGAATCGAATTCATTATTTTTTGCAGGTATGGCAGGCAGCTTGTTGCCGGTTGCCACAGCTCATGGTGAGGGCTGTGCAGAGTTTAAGTCCGGGTCACTGTCACAGGCGCCAGTTGCATTACAATATGTGGATGCTGATGGCGCCAGTACCATAAAATACCCGCAGAACCCGAACGGCTCGCCGCAGGGCGTAACCGGGTTATGCAATCTGGATGGCAGGGTGACAATCATGATGCCTCATCCGGAAAGAACTTTGCGGACAGTTAATTTTTCGTGGGCGCCGGATGACTGGACTGATAAATCACCGTGGCAGCGCATGTTCCAGAACGCGCGCCAGTGGTTGGGTTAGTGGGGCCGGGTTGATGGAAAGGACAGGCCAATGGTAAAGCAGGCAGCGAACGAAGAATTACGGCTGAGCGAATTGCTGATCCTGGCTTCTTTGTGGATGGTATTTGGCTTCATGCTCTGGTATTACCTGAGTGCCTTCCACGGAACGCCTGTACGCCTGCTGGCTGAAGAAATACTTACACGCTTGCTGGGTGATGATTTCTGGAATATCGTACCGAATCCGGATCGCCATTATCTGTTGCAGGTGCAGACCCGTATTCCTTTCCAGTTTCCGGATGGCAGCCAGGAGTCGCTGGGGTTTATCGTCAATCCGCTGATCTATGGATACGGGTTACCGCTGTTGTTTGGCCTGGTGATGGCCTCCGGCGTATCTATTGGCAGAAAGTTAGTTACACTGCTCGGCGGCTATATCTGTGTCATGTTGATACAGGTGTGGGGTGTGGTCTGGCAAACGTTAAAAATGCTGGCCTTCAACTTTGGGGCCGATGCCCATCAGGTTGTTGCCAATGCTGGAATATCAGATGAATTGATCGCCTTGTGTTATCAGCTGGGGGTACTGATTTTTCCACCACTGGTACCGGTTATATTGTGGGTGCTGGCCAACTGGGTTCTGATTGAACAGTTTACGGGCTGGCATCACAACGCCAATCACTAAGCTTCAGTTTTTGGAACTGTTTACGCAGAGTTGCGGTCTCTGTGTTCGGTACGGTAAATCATATGATCCGCCGGTTGGGGCTATAATTTCTGAATTACGTGTCTATCAACAGGCAATCTTGGCAGGGGCAATACGTGCAGGCGACTGAAGAACGACAAAATAGTGCAGCAACACAAGACGGTACGGTTGAGGGCGAGGTCAGTGCTTACCTGATCGAAAGCGGGCACCTGAAGAAGGCTGACCTTAAGCGGGCCGAGACATTTCGTGAGCAAAATGGCGGCGACCTGGTCACCTTGCTGGTTCGGCTTGGGCTGGTTTCAGAGCGTGATGTTGCTGAAGCAGAATCAAACCTGCTGGAGTTGCCACTGATGAGTACGGCCGATTTGCCGGAAGAGGCGCCGGATATTGGCAAGCTTTCTTTGCGCTACCTGAAACAGAACCTGCTGCTGCCGGTGGCAGTGACCGAGTCTGATCTGGTGGTGGTGATGGCGAATCCCCGGGACAAGTTCGCGCTCAAGGCACTGGCCATGGCCAGTGGTAAAAATATCGTTCCACAGGTTGGTGTTGCTTCTGAGATAGAGAATGGCATCGAAAAACTTTACGGCGGTGGCCGCAGCGCGATGGGCCAGATTATCGACACCCTCGGCGAAGGTGATGATGAAATGGAGGACGTTGAGCACCTTCGCGACCTGGCTTCAGAAGCACCTGTTATCCGCCTGGTGAACCTGATCCTGCAAAGAGCAGTTGAAGCCCGCGCCTCCGATATCCACATTGAGCCTTTTGAAAACCGGCTGAAAGTCCGTTACCGGATTGACGGTGTCCTGCAGGAAGTAGAAGCGCCTCCAGCCCGATCGACGGCTGCTGTTATCAGCCGTGTGAAGATCATGGCCAAGCTGAATATTGCCGAGCGCCGCTTGCCACAGGATGGCCGCATCATGCACCGGGTGCAGGGTAAAGAGCTGGATTTGCGTGTCTCATCCATTCCGACCTCGCACGGCGAAAGTGTGGTTATGCGTATCCTCGACCGTGAAAGCATCGTACTGGACTTCGGCTCACTGGGCTTTGACGACAGTTTGAAACAACGTTTTGTCAAAGACCTCGAGATGCCACATGGCATTATCCTGGTGACCGGTCCGACCGGGTCGGGTAAAACGACGACGCTTTACACCGCCCTCAGTCAGATCAACACGCCGGAAAGAAAGATCATCACCGTGGAAGACCCGGTGGAATATCAGCTTGAAGGTATCAACCAGATACAGGCACAGTCGTCCATCGGGCTGGATTTTGCCCATGCGCTGCGGGCTATCGTGCGCCAGGATCCGGATGTCATTATGATCGGTGAGATGCGTGATCTGGAAACGGCCCGGATCGCAATCCAGTCCGCTCTGACCGGTCACCTGGTGTTGTCTACCATCCATACCAATGATGCAGCAGGCGGTATTACGCGCATGCTGGATATGGGTGTGGAAGACTATCTTCTGACCTCTACCATCAACGCAATCCTGGCACAAAGGCTGGTAAGAACCATTGGCGATGGCGCCCGCGAAGCTGTGCAGTTACTACCGGAAGTCGCGGCAGAGATGGGCTTCAGGGAGTGTATTGAGCAGGATACCTATACGGTCTATCGACCGGTTCCAAGTGAAGAAAACCCGTCGGGTTATTTCGGCCGTACCAGTATTCTGGAACTGCTGCAGATGACAGACCCTATACGCCGATTGGTCATGCAGCAGGCAACCTCCGGTGAAATTCATGACCTGGCCGTCAAGGAAGGCATGCGTACCATGTACCAGGACGGCTTGCTGAAGTGCCTTCAGGGTGTAACCACGATCGAGGAAGTGTTACGTGTGACGCAGGAAGCCTGATGCCGTTGTTCGAATACAAGGCCGTATCGCCTTCAGGAGAGACTGTGCGCGGTACGATGGAAGCTGGCTCTGAAGCGCTGGTGAT